>JAFVPD010000005.1 GCA_017505535.1 Muribaculaceae bacterium | reverse complement strand
CAACGTAGCTGCCATCAGGGCTCATTGTAGCTTGGTTTACAGAAACGCCTTCGGGGAGTGCCACTTTCTCAACAGAAGCGACATTCAATAGTTGAGCATAACCGAAAACGCTTGCACCGAGCAATAGAGCTGATACAAATAATTTTTTCATGCTGATTATTGATTAAATTATAAGTAATAAAATTGTAGTTGGTTAAATTTAATCAAAGTTACAAAACAACATGAAGTTTAATGTACTTGCAAATTCGGATTAACAATTATGTGTAGACAAATATTTGATACTGTTATGTAAAAATCTGTGATATTAACAAACGCTAACAGATTGAAAAGTACCTGGCTTTGGGGTGGTGGAATATAAAGCCCGATGTGGTGGCGGTGGGCCACATTGCGCCATTCTCGGTGAGTTTAATTCCCAATTGACCATAATTTAACACTTCGTCAGCAACAAATACGAGTTTCTGGTTGGGCAACGATGGGTATCCGATAGCCGGTCTGATGCCTTCGGAGTTAAATCCCCAAAGGTCAGTTTTTACCCGTTGATGCATGATTTCAGTAGCTGCTTCGGCAAGTCGGTCGGCAATTGTGTGGTATAGAATTGCGTTGTAGTCATCACCGGTTGATTTAAAATCTTCAATCATTTTTTGGAGCTTTACTCCGGCGGTTACTGCAAATAGTCCAATCCAGTCGCACAAAGCTCCGGTTGCATCAATCGGTTTAATGAAATCGGCCAACGAGAGACAATTTGCTTGCCCCTCAGTGAGTTGCTGTTGGCGTGGCACTTCAATCTCAAATCGATTATTGTTGTGACTGTAAATGATTGTCTCATTTTTGCTTGCGGCAGGTAATATTGCAACTCTTGCAGTCAATGAAATCTCGTTTTGCAACTGATCAAGCACGCGAGATGCATCGTCCCATAGTTTGATGGCTTCCAACGCTTTTTCGCGATTTTCCTGGGGGATAGAAGCGAGCCATTGCACTTTGCAATGATCACATTCTCCTGCCGATGCTATTGACGCAAATGATGCGTCAAGTTTCCATGCCGACATGAATGCTCTCCAATTGATGAACTTGCGAGCCTCGGCAACCGAAATCGAGATGTCGGTAATTCCTTCATGTTTGGGAACCGGAATGGGGACATTTTCGGTGTCGATAAATCGTTTTTCTCGAGCCTGTTCGATAGATAGTTTCGGCTTGGAATTATTGTAGTTGTCGCGCAAATTTTGTTGTTGACGATGATGCTCGGCCAAGAAATCGGTGCGAGTAGTTTCGTTTAATAGTTTTTGGACAATCCCCGGCAACATTGCGGCATCGCGGGCATAGATAACTTCGCCATCGTAACATGGCGCAATTTTTACGGCCGTGTGTAGCTCCGAAGTGGTTGCGCCTCCAATGAGGAGCGGAATGGACAGGTTGCGCATTTGCATGAGCTTGGCAACGTTACACATTTCGTCGAGCGATGGGGTGATGAGTCCGCTCAACGCGATGAAATCGGCATTGACCTCAATGGCTTTGTTGATGATTTCTTCGGCAGGAACCATTACACCCAAATCGATCATTTCATATCCGTTGCAATTCATGATGACACTAACGATATTTTTGCCTATGTCGTGAACATCACCTTTTACCGTCGCAATCACAATTTTCCCGGCCGAAGTCGATCCGCTTGAGCGTTTTTCGGCCTCAATGGCAGGAGTAAGATAGGCAACGGCCTGTTTCATTGCTCGTGCGCTTTTTACGACTTGCGGGAGGAACATTTTGCCCAAGCCAAACAATTCTCCCACGCGATTTATACCCTCCATGAGAGGACCGTCGATGATTGCAAATGCCGATCCCAATGTCGTTTGTGCTTGGTCGAGCAACGGCTCGATGCCATCGGCATTCCCTCGCATGATTCTTGTGGCAATGCGCTCAGCAACAGATAGATTCTCCTCCTTGTCGGTGGCTTTTTCGGGAGATGCCGCTTGCGACTCGGCCGAGGCTTTGATTTCTTCGGCAATGTTCACCAGATTGTTTGTCGCTTCGCTATTGCGATTGAGTAACACATCGTCAATCGCAGTCCTCAGACGTGGGGAAATGTCATCGACCGACATCAACGTTGCCGCATTAACAATTCCCATGTCCATTCCCTCGGCAATGGCATGGAAAAGGAATAGGGCGTGCATTGCTTCCCTCACATAGTTGTTACCACGGAAAGAGAATGATAAATTGCTGATGCCACCACTCACTTTCGCTCCGCGAAGATTGTCTTTTATCCATTTTACGGCACGAATGAAGTCGATGCCGTAGTTGTTGTGGGCTTCTATACCGGTTGCAACGGCCAAAACATTAGGGTCGAAGATGATGTCACACCCATCAAATCCTACCCTTTGAGTCAGAATATCATAGGCTCGCTTGCAGACTTGTATCTTGCGCTCAAACGAATCGGCCTGGCCCTCTTCATCAAATGCCATTACCACCACTGCAGCCCCCATGCTTTTGATGAATTGCGCTTTCTCAATGAATCGAGCCTCTCCCTCTTTGAGGCTGATTGAGTTCACGATGGGACGACCTTGAGCATGTTGAAGTCCTACGACTATTGCGTCCCAATTTGATGAATCAATCATCAATGGAACACGTGCAATGTCGGGCTCTTGTCCTATTCGGTCGATGAACGTTGCCATTTGTTGCGGAGCATCGAGCATGGCATCGTCCATGTTAATATCAATGACTTGCGCACCATTTTGCACTTGAGTGCGAGCAATTTCAATCGCCTCGGTATAGTTCCCTTCTTTGATGAGTCGCAAGAATTTACGGCTGCCGGCCACGTTACATCGTTCTCCAACGTTGACAAATAGCGAATCATCGGTGATTGTCATAGCTTCAAGACCGGCCAATGTGAGGCGTGGCTCTTGGTGGGGGACAACACGTGGAGGATGGGACAAGGCCGTACCGGCAATTAAGTTTATGTGAGCGGGTGTTGTTCCGCAGCAGCCCCCGATAATGTTAACCTTGCGATTTTTGATTAAAGGCTTGATTTTGGAGTACATCATACCGGGAGTTTCGTCATATTCGCCCATTTCGTTGGGAAGTCCGGCGTTGGGGTACACACTCACCGCCATCGGCACGTTTTGTAGTGCTTCGATGTGAGGAATCATGCCATCGGCGCCAAATCCGCAGTTAAGCCCGATTGAAAACAATGGAACGTGGCTCACTGAGGCTATAAACGCTTCAAGAGTTTGGCCTGAGAGGGTCCTTCCCGACTCAGTGAGTGTGACAGATAGCATGATTGGGAGGTTGACACGTGTGCGTTGCATGGCTTGTTGAGCGGCATACAATGCGGCTTTGGCATTCAGCCCGTCAAAGACGGTTTCGATTAATAACAGGTCAACACCTCCGGCAATCAAGGCCGACATTTGAACGATGTAGGCCTCAACGAGTTGTTGCCATGTAATAGAGTCGCCATTGGCATCAATGCTTGAGGCCATCGATAGTGATTTGCTTGTCGGCCCTACGCTACCGGCCACCCATCTTGAACCACAACTGCGCACTTCGCTATAATACCATTTTGTAGCTTGTCTTGCGATTCTTGCCGCTCTAATGTTTATTTCGACTGCATGTCGGCTCAGATTGTTACAATCGCCTTTGCGCTCTTTAAACTCGGCCAGGGATATTGCGTTGGCATTGAATGTGTTGGTCTCGATGATGTGAGACCCGGCGCGAAGATATTGAAGGTGAATGTCGTTTATGATTTCAGGTTTGGTGAGAGTCAGTAGGTCGTTGCACCCTTTGAGCGGTTCAGTCCAATGAGCAAAACGTTCCCCTTTGAACAGTTTTTCTGAGAGATTGTATTTTTGTATCATTGTGCCCATCGCACCATCAAGCATGACGATGTTGCTTTCGGCAAATTTTTGCAATAGCGTTCCTCGATTGAAGCTATCAATCTCAATCACATGTCCCAATCGTGCCGGCTCATGTGATTGGCATTTGTCCATAATATCAAGATAATAGGTCTTAACTCCTTTGGGCGTCTCAACATCAAAAACAACATCGACATTGGTGGGTCTGATGTCGATAACGGGCCAAAGGTTGTTGTGCCTGAAAATAGGTGTCCATTGCGAATCCTTGTCATCTATAGTGATTACGCTTATTTCACCGTTGTCAGTCGCACGATATAGCAGGTTTTGAAATCTTTTTTCGCAAGTAATATTCATAGGAGTAGTAAAACAGAAGTTTCGTACAAATATAATAAATAGAAGCTATAGCGATGCAAAGGTACAATGAATTTTGGGAGATAAAGAGCAATGATATCGTTTTTTTAGCCTAAATGTCACGATTTTTGCGAAAATAGAATGAATATGTTATATTTGCCCATGAAAGTAAATGACAATAAAAAACATCGTTAAGCAGAATAATATGAGTAGAGTTAAAATATTGGTAATTATTGCTCTATATGCTATGATAATGATGCCTTTGCAAGCTCAAGAGTGGCAAACGGTTTCAAAGTTTGAATTTGAGATGTGGGGAGGTCTTGGAGTGCCATTGGGTGGTTACCATAGAGGAGATAGCAAGACCGGAGCCTCGGTGGGAATGAGCTTACGTTATAATTTCAGTGAAATTCCGGTCGATTGTGGCGTTTATGTGGCACTGAATAGTGCACGTCGCGACTTTAAACGTTATAGCGGAGATGGAGATTATTACCAAAACAACCGCACCGGCAGTTTCGGTATTGAAGGAAATTATAACTTCGGCCAGGGCCTCAAGGTGAATCCTTATGCCGGATTATGTCTTGGCGTGGGCGTGAATGATGTAGTGGGCGATCGCCATGTGCTCTCAAGCGGTACGACAATGTCGATAATGCCTCGGCTGGGCGTTGAATTGTTCCACCATTTGAGAGTAGGTGCTTATTGCCAGCTCACGCGACGTGGCTATAACAACGCCGGCCTCATGATAGGAATCGTAGTTGGAGGCCGCCCCCGAAAATAAATTATTGAGATAGAGCCCGGGTGACTTTATATCCGGGCCTATTGTTGAATTGCGTTGCAGCAAAAAGTCCGGTTGAGGAGGAGTTGTAGCGAATGTGATAACGCTCCGGAGCAATAAAGTCAAGATAGAATGTGGCTGTATCAATGGGCGAGTCAAGAGAATACCCCTCGCTGAGTCGCTCTTCGATAGAAATGTCCCACCCTATAACGGTAATGGCAAGGCTCACTGCCGATGACGAAGTCATCGACGACAGCCCCGTGCGTCGCAAAACAACTGTGCCATTATCAAGAGCATGCAGTGATATTGCCGGAGATGCGTTCTCATCTTCGGCCGAAAGGTCTCCGGCTAAAAGATATTGGCGTGCTTCACCTTTGGACGCCGGTTTAGCCGCAAAAGCAATCAACATGGCTGCCACCAAAGTGGCGATGACATAAAATTCGACTGTGTTAAAAATCCACATATAAATGATTTTATAGAGTCGCAAAATTGCGAATACAAATATACGGATTATTTTTCGGTAATAGCATCGGAATAATGCAAACAATAGGCTCTCAATGAGTGTTTAATGGTAAAACACACCTAAACGAGCGATATGGAGCATTTGATGATACCTTCCCACCAATTAGCCATGTGGTTGCTTACGTGGATTGATGGCCTGCTTGAAGCAATGGGATTCTCACAGGGGTCGGCTGCAGAAGAGGTCGTCTATACAACGATTATCATAGTGGTGGCATTCTTTGTCGGTTGGATATTGAGGTGGGGGATAGTTCTGCTGGCTCGTCACACCCGATTAATCACCCGATTTGAAGTGGGGCGGCAGTTGGTCGAGCAGAAGGTTATAACACGAAGCAGTCACATTGTACCTCCGCTATTGTTTTTGTCGCTAATTCCTTTTGCTTTTGAGAGTGATGATGTGGCGCTCGAAGCGATAAAACGCATTGCAATCGTATATTTATTAATCACGATTGGGGTAGCGCTTTGTGCTGTTTTCGGCTTTTTGTGGACACAATATGATCGCAAACAGAACACTCGTAATCTGCCCTTGCGAGGGGTGCTGAATGTGGTGCGAGGCGTGGTGTGGTTGATTGTTGTAATTGTGTCGGCGTCGGTGTTGATGGGTAAATCTCCGGCGGTTTTACTCACCGGATTAGGCGCATTTGCTGCCGCTCTTATGCTCATTTTTAAGGACAGTATTCAAGGTTTTGTGGCAGGAATTCAGATTGCACAAAACGACATGCTCAGAGTGGGCGATTGGGTTATCGTTCCCTCAACCATAGCCAACGGAATTGTGACCGATGTTACCCTCTCGGCGGTGAAAATACGCAATTGGGATAATACAATTGTGACACTTCCGCCCTATACACTTGTTTCCACTTCGTTCCAGAATTGGCGTGGAATGAGCGATTCCGGGGTGAGATTGATTGCTCGTGCGGTGTTGATCGATAATAGTTCAATCAAGGCGGTAACGGCTCGGCGTGGAGCTGAAATGCTTCGTAGAGTGGGGGTGGCGGGCAATGTTGCCACGGGCGAAACCAATTTGTCGTTATTGCGCCGATATTTGTGCGAATATTTGCGCACTCACCCGATGGTTGATAGCTCCCAAACGATAATAGTGCGACTCATGCCGGGTGATGCCTATGGCACGCCATTGCAGGTATATTGTTATGCCAAGACAACACAATGGGTCGAATACGAAAATATACAAAGTGAAATCGTCGAGCACGTTATAGCTTCGTGCCCGACGTTCCATCTTGAAGTTTCAGATTGTAATGTTGTAGTGCCTACTTGACGATGAGTCGAGCGGCGCAAGAGTGTGTTGAGGTCTTAATCATGACCACATACATTCCTTTGCTGAGTCTCTCGGTCGAGAAGTTGTTGCCCACTCCTTGCAATGCCATAGTACCATTGATTGCATAGACAGCGAATGTTGCATCGTCGGGAATGTTCATGCTCACTGTTTGTCCGGCGCTTACGGGGTTTGGCGCAAGTATCAAAGCGGGACTATTGTTGTCGGCCACGATTGTTTCAATGCCGGAGTCGTCGGCCTTTATGTTGGTGTAAACAGTGCTCAATTGAGGTATTTCAATGCGTTGGGCCACACCTGTTTCGCCTGTCATGTAAAGTCTGATGCCACTGAAGATTACGGGGAATGCTCCTTGAGAAGTTTCACCAATGAGGTCGCGAATGTCAAGATTCACGGTGTTGATAGTCGAGTTGGTGAGTGTTACGTCGGTAGCTTTCCATGAAGCACGAGAGTTGAGCGCTGTTGAGAGTTTAACGGAGATTTGGCTCACTGTGAGCGCTCCGGGATTGATTTTTATTTGCAGTGAATCGGGAATGCTCCAGAATTGAATGGTCTTTTCAGCGCCAATGTAGTGAGAGCGAGCCGAAGACAGAGAGAAATCAAATGCCAAACCATCGGCTCCGCAGGGTGTTAATGCGAGAATTGAATCGCTTGCAACACCGCTTTTGGCGAGAGTCCATGTTGCGGCATCAAGATTTGGGTCGATGGCTTTGTAGCGAGTCTCGGGGATTTCAACGATCACAGAGATCGTGTCGGCAAAATCTTCAACCTTTCCGTAAACGATTGTTGTGCCATTTTTTACGCCATGAATTTTGCCCGAAGCATCTACTGTGGCAATTGATTCATCGCCGCTTGCCCAAGTGAGGGCTTTGTTATCGAGGGGCATTGCAGTGCCATTTACGTCGGCAAAAACCTCAACGGTATAGTCCGAGAATGAATCGACCATGACGCTGCTGAGGGTGAACGAAGGTGCGCTTGAGCCAATGGTGACGGGGATAGAAGCCGTTGCCGAGCCATAAGTGGCAGTTAGAGCATGATAACCGGTGCCGTTGGCAAATAGTGAAGTCCCTCCATTGGCAATCTCTCCAAGAGCGCTTGAGCAAGAAAGGGTGTATCCTTGTAGATTGGCGTCAACAAGTACACCATATTTGTTGTAACCATATATGACCGGAGTGTAGTAGCCATATCGTGGCAGGTTCATCTTATAGTCGGCAAATGCGATTGATGCAATTTCATTGTCGGTGGGAGATGTTGCCACAGCATACATTCCGTTGGTAACGGTGCGTTGAGCCGCGTTTTCGCTGGGACGGTTTACAACACCTAATGCGTCAATATAGAAAGTAGAAGAGCCTCCACCATCGTAGTTCATTGCTTCGGTACAACCAACTTCGCGCATGATGTCGGCAAGAACTTTAGATACGCAACCTTGTGAGACGGTTCCATTGCGACCATCAACGACAAGCATTACTACTTTTGAACCATCGGCATTGTGGCCTACAGCGGTGCGAGGGTTGAGCGCAGTCAAATGGTCAAACGCCGTTTCGGTGTTGAGAACAACTCCTCCTGAAAGAATCATTGGTTGGCCTCCCAATACTTGAGTGGCAGCGATAGAGGTGTTGTTGAGTGTGAGAGTGGCATTTACGGTGATTTCTTCACCTTCGGTGAGTGATTCCACAAAGGTTTTACCTGTGCCGTGTCCCGATAGCACATAGCTTCCTGCGGGAATGGCCATCGAGCCGGCGGTACTTGCTTTACCGGAAACTTTCATTTTGACCGATTTGCCTAATGCTAAGTTGCCATCAACAGGGGTAATCAAAATTTCGCTACCATAGGAATTTGAACCTGTTGTGGCTCCCATTTTTGGAGTGAAAATGATGAGGTTGTTGACATCGCGATAGCGGTTGACGCCTGAAAGGGCGTGTGATGCACTGCCTGAGGCATTGGTTACGGTGCCACCGATTGCCATGCTGCCCAAATGCGACTTTCTTGATTCGTCAAATGCCCAATGTGTCCAACCATTGTTTGAGGCATAATATATCTCAGAGTTAGCCACGGTTGTGCCTATCGGTGACGTGCCTGAAAAGAAGTCGGCATTTACGCCGGCAAAGTGTAAAGCCCCTTCGGCATTGTGGGCTTTTGCCATATTTGAAACCGTTGCCACCGATGCAATTTTATCGTTGGCCATTACGGCACGCAACTCGACATTGGGGCAAGAAAGGTCGGTTATTGAATAGAATATGTTCAAGTTATAATTGCCCGATGCGTGAACGGCTGTATAGGTCGTTCCCGGACCTATTTTGGCATGAGCTATCGTGTCAACAGTGTAGGTATTACCCTGTAAAGTCCATTGCGTAGAAGCCATTGATAGGAATGGGATTGCAATCGCAATGATTGAAGTGAAAAATTTAGTCATGTGGTTATGTTTGAAGGTTTGTATTTTTAGTATGATTGCACAAAGGTAATAATTTATTTGGGAAATAATAACATTATATATTATGCTATTATGAAAAATAGTCGTAACTTTGCACTCAGAATAAACTGCTTAGTGGAAAAATTTGGCTGCTTGCAACCACTCAAAAAAAATGCTAAAACCGCACATACATTCCCCAAATGTTTTTATGGCTTTAGTTGAATTGCTCGCGGCTCATTCCTCGGGCAAATTTTGTTATATAAAAATATGTAAAACATCATAACTATGAGCGAAACAAAGTATCTACTAAACGAGAAGAATTATTTGTTTACATCTGAATCGGTTTCAGAAGGTCACCCCGATAAAGTGGCCGACCAAATTTCTGATGCCATTCTCGATGAATTTCTTGCGCATGACCCTCACTCAAAAGTCGCATGTGAAACTTTGGTGACAACGGGACAAGTTGTCGTTGCCGGAGAGGTGAAAAGTGAAGCATATATCGATTTGATGGACGTTACGCGACGCGTGATAAACAGCATCGGTTATAATAAGAGCGAATATAAGTTTGATGCTGAGGCTTGTGGAGTATTCTCGGCATTACACGAACAGAGTGCCGACATAAATCGTGGCGTAGATCGTGAAACAGAAGAGGCTCAAGGTGCAGGCGACCAAGGAATGATGTTTGGATATGCTTGCAATGAAACCGAAAACTATATGCCTCTGCCTCTTGACCTTAGCCACGCATTGTTGAAAGAATTGTCGGAAATACGTCGCAACTTGTCGGGTATGACTTATACCAATGCCGTAGGACAGGAGGTCAGCTATTTGCGCCCCGACTCTAAAAGCCAGGTTACAATTGAATATGATTGCGATAATCGCCCGGTGAGAATCCACACTATCGTGATCTCTACTCAACACGATGATTTTATTGCTCCTTGTGAGGGAAAATCTCAAGAACAGGCCGATAGCGAAATGCTTGACATCATACGTCGAGATGTGATTGAAACGCTCATTCCTCGTGTCAAAGCGTCACAACCGGCTCACATTCAAGCATTGTTTGACGATATATATACAATACATGTGAACCCCACAGGAAAATTTGTGATTGGCGGTCCGCATGGAGATACAGGTCTCACCGGCCGTAAGATTATCGTTGACACCTATGGCGGCCGTGGAGCTCATGGCGGTGGCGCGTTCTCGGGTAAAGACCCCTCAAAGGTTGACCGCTCGGCTGCTTATGCCTGCCGCCACATCGCTAAGAATCTTGTAGCTGCCGGAGTTGCCGATGAGGTGCTCGTTCAGGTTGCCTATGCAATTGGCGTTGCTGAACCGGTGAGTTTGTATGTGAACACCTATGGAACTGCCAAAGTGGATCTTTCTGATGCTGAAATTTCTCAAAAGGTAGGAAAAATCTTCAAGATGACTCCTCATGCAATTGAGGACCGACTCAAATTGCGCACCCCCATTTATCAAGAAACAGCATCGTATGGCCACATGGGACGCAAACCGCAAGTCGTGACAAAGGTGTTTACATCACGCTATGAGAGCGAAAAGGTGCTCACAGTAAAATTGTTCTCATGGGAAGAACTTGACTATGTTGAACGTATAAAAAACGAATTTGCAGTATAATTGTCACATAATTAGACGTTTAGGGTGCGAGATGCGTATTTCTGAAAAACTAAACTTTTTTGAAATATTGAAAAAGTATTTTGTTTGATGGCGAAAAAGATGTATCTTTGTGCGCTTATTGCATAATTTTGTGCATAACAGAATGCGCAATAGCATTTTAAAAATGAATATAAATACAAAAAAACTAAAAACATAAATGGCAACATTAGAGAAAATCAGGAGTAAATCAGGATTACTGATTGTTGTTATCGGTGTAGCGCTATTCGCTTTTATCATCGGTGACTTTATCAACTCAAGTACTACAATCTTTGGCAACCGCACTACAATCGCCGAAGTTGATGGTAAAGAAATCAATATCATGGATTTCCAAGACCGAGCTCAACAACTCAGTCAACAAGCTGAACAACAAGGTTACAAACAAGAAGACTATGCAATCGTTCAGCAACAAGCTCTCGCTCAAATGATTAATGAGACAGTGTTTAATGAAGAAATTGAGCGCCTCGGTATTACTGTGACCGATGATGAATTGAGCGCAGCTATGCTTGGCGAAAATGCTCTTCCTCAAATGAACCAAATCGCACAACAATTTGGTCTTCAATCAGCCGCTCAACTTCACGACCTTGCTTTCAACCCATCTAAATATGGTATCCAAGGCGAACAAGCTGCTCAACTTCAAAGCATGTGGATGGCTCAAGAAGAACAAGTTGACAATATGTTGCGTTCACAAAAACTTGGCAACCTCATTGCCGGCGCAATCACTGCAAACAAACTTGATGCTAAGGCTATCTATGATGAAAACGCTTCGACTGTGAAGATCGTTTATGCTAAGAAAGACTTGTCTTCTGTTGAAGATGATAAATATCCTGTTTCACAAAGCGAAATCAACGCATTGTGGAATGAAGAAAAAGGTCTATACAAATTGCCCGAAGAAACTCGTCTCGTAAGTTATATTTCTGTAGCTATTGAGCCTTCAACCGACGACCGTCTTGCTGCTCAACAAGAAGTTGAACAAACAATCGCAGCTCTTAGAACGACTCCCGGTCTTGATGCTGTTGCAAACAATGTGAAATATGTAACAGAAACAGTGAATCTTCCTGCTTCAAAAATCACAAACAATCAACTTAAAAACTTTGCAACTGAAGCTGCTATTGATAGCGTAGCAATCGTTTCATTCCTCAATAATGAATACACTATCGCTAAATTGCTCGGTCGCAATTCTGAAGTTGACTCAGTCAACGTTGACATGATTGCCTACCAAGCCGATGCTGCTAAATGCGACTCTTTGATGGCTGTGCTCAACTCTGGTGCTGACTTTGACGAAGTCGCTAAGACTGCCGGCGTACAAGCTTCTCAAAAAGATACTTGGTTCTCTCTCGTTGGTGAAACAAGCCCCATCAAAGCAAAACTTCTTGAGGCTGCAACCGGTAAATATTTCGTAGGCGACAGCACTCAAAACATGGCTGTAATCTACCGCGTTAACGAGCGCAAAGCTCCTGTTACAGTTTACGAAATTGCAACTGCTAAGTATTCTTTTGAAGCATCTCAAAACACTCTTAATAAGCTCAACAACGATTTGCATGCATTCCTCGCTGCTCACAGCACCGATACTGCGTTCAATAGCATGAATGCTCAAGCTGCAGGTTATCAATTGCTCAAAACCAAAGTGACTCCTTCTTCTGCTCAACTTGGTAACATCATCTCATCTCGCGCTGCTGTGAAATGGGCTATGGAAGCTGACAAGGGTGAAGTTTCTCCTGCTTTTGATTGCAAAGGAACAATTGTGGCTGTAGCAGTTAACGACATCTATGAAGACTTCGTTCCTGCTCGCGACATTGACGTTCAAACTAAATACACAATGAAAGCTCGCAACGACAAAAAAGCTGCTGACCTTTTGGCTCAATATGAGGGCAAAGGACAAAACGTAAACGACTACGCTGCAGTAATGGAAGTTGCTGTTGATACTGCCGATGTAACATTTGGACAACGTTTCGTTCCAGGTATCGGTATCGACGAAGCTGCCATCATGGGTAACGCAGTTGTGGCTCAACAAGGTAAACTCGTAGGTCCTTTGAAAGCCAACAATTCAGTGATTGCCTATGAAGTGATAAGTGTAGATGACCAAAGTCGTCCATATAGCTACGAAGAAAGCGCAGCTACATTTAATCGTCAATTTGGTGCTGAAGCAGTTAGCTACCGTTTCAACCAAATTCTTCTCAATGGAAAAGAAATAGAGAATAATACTCTCAAATTCTATACTGAATAAGCAAATATAGCTTCATTGACAAATCAGGCGTGGGCGAGAGTATAAATCTCGCTCACGCTTTTTTTTTTCGTACGAGGTATGGTGGATCGTAGTGTATGAACCTTTAGCTGGTTGCGACCTGTCCGAGGCAATAACCGAGGGCGGAGTGAAGCAAAAGCTACACATATTTGTAAAATCGTGCGAAGCACGTGCTTCGCACGTCTCCCACACAAAATAACGACTGAGCCGTAAGAGCTCTTGGTGTAAGGCTGTGGGTGCTAAAAACGAAATAGGCTGCGACGTAACATGTGATTACGACTCAGCCTATTTCTTGTCGGGGTGAGAAGACTCGAACTTCCGACCTCCACGTCCCGAACGTGGCGCGCTGCCAACTGTGCTACACCCCGCGCAGTTTGCGGGGGCAAAGGTAGCGCTTTTTTCGGAATTGTAAAAGAGTTTGCTCTATTTCTTTATTAATTTTATCGCGGGGTTGTTGTTGGACTTGATAATATAAATGCCTGAAGGCAGATGCGATAGGTCGATAGTTGCTTTGTGGCTGTCGATGACTTCGATGGGTGCAATGGTTTGTGCTCCTGAGATGTTATATACCAATATTTGTCCCAATTCATCGTTTGATGATATTGTAGCTTTGTCATAGGTGGGGTTGGGGTATATATTTATTTGCATCGGGGTGTTGTCGGCAATCTTGTCAACGCCTGTCGCATTGATATTATAGAGCCGATATACAGCCATGCCGTTTGCCGGGCAATATTGGTAAATGTAGCAACTATTGGCATCGATTGGCTCGGCAAAAATCCAATTGGCAACGGAATAGTTACCTCCTGTTTCATAGCCGAGTGTGCCAATCGGAGATACTGATGTGATCACTTCATCGCGAGTGAGGTTGCGAATAGTGAATCCGCCTTTATAATTGGCTCCACTATTGTGAATGAATATTTCGTGACCGGCAAGGGTGAAGTATTCTCCGCCTACGGTGCTATTGCGACCGGGTACTGATGTCGATGAGCGACCGGTGAGAAACACGTCGTTCTGCCCTCCATTATAGGTGTAAAATCCTGTTGTACGTATTTGATACAACCAGTTTTCAGTGTTGTTGTATAGAGGAATAACATATCCTGCAGTTGTGCCCTTCATGGAAATTTCCTCCGAGGCGGTTGTCTTGATGACCTTGCCATCGGCGAGAGTCACGATGTTAATGGCTGTTTGGCCATTGGGATACATGTAGATGTGTCCACCGGTTCCCAACACATCGCCCGAGGCCGATATGAAGTTGGTTTGACCTTCCAATGGCACTGTGACATCAATTGAGATGGGTGTGGGTACGTTGTCGATGGTGGTGCCTGCCGCATATATGATAAACGAGTGCTCCTGGGTGGTGTTTTTGTCGTTTCTGACTATGATGTTTCCTGCGTCATCAAGTGCACAACCCCAACCTGCGCCACCGTCAATGCCTCCGAGACAACCGGTTTTATCAAAGATGTAAATTTTCTTGTCAACGCAATCGTTCACATAGAAAAGACCATTGGCTGCTCCTCCTTGTTGGGCATTTGTACCATCGATGTGTTGGGGTGCATTGGCTGTTGCAGTACTGTTTTGCCATATTGTATCCAATGCAAATTGGGCATTCTCGTCGGGAGCGATGGTATCGCCCACAACTTTTGCCGAGTGCATTGAGAATCCTCGATCATGGATATAGGTATATAAATTAATGTGTCCGTTGGCAAGTTCAATGCCTGTTGCATAGTAGGGTGCGAGCTCCATTGAGGCATCTTTGAGAAGTGGAGTTGACACTGCATTTAATTCGCTCAATGACTTAGTCGCATCATACATGGCGCTACTCAATTTGCCCTCGGCGAGATTCGCAACATGGGCATAAACTTTGTTGCTGTATCGTAGAAATGATATGGCCGATGATGCCGATGCTATTATGCTGTCGGGTAGAATTGCATATTCGGTCATGGCTGTGCGCGATTCGCTCCAATTGAAGGTGTATTCTCGTGCGCCGGTTAAATTGCTGTCAATGATGAGATTGTCGCGTGACGAGGGCGAGACGATTATTGATGGGTTGCGTCCCCACGCGGTTTCGGTATATGAGTCGTTGTTGAGCGCATAAACAGCCGATTGACGCACTCCTTTGGTGAATTGCATGCCCACGATGCGGAATGTGCGAGTCTCAGCCGTAGCCGAATAGGTGTTTACATAAACCTTCAGGTCGTTAAGTCGTCCGCTTACGGCCATTGCATCGCCGGCTATGGCGCTATTCCAATTGCCAAGATGTTCGGCAGTAGTGATTTCTGCAAATAATTTAGGAGAATCCTCGTCAGATGTCCATTGATATATTTTCCATGAGTCGCCCTCGCCTGAGTATGGGACGGTGGCAAGGTTGCACCCAAGCAAGACTCCGTCGGCAGTAAATGCAATATCGCTGATGAGGGTAGTGCCTCCCGAAACACCTGTCATGTCAAGACTTCGCAAGAGTTCTCCGCTTTGAGCATCATAAACATTGATTTTGGAGTATTCGCCCGATGCTGAATTGTTTTCAAGAACATACCATTTCCCGTTGCGCAATAGCGCCCTCTCTGCAACAACCGATTCGGAGGTGGAGAGCGCTTCGGTTGATGTGATGGTCTCAGGATTATAAAATCCGTGAATGATGCCCGATACATTTGGATAGTCGGTAGTGTTTGGAGGGAAAAGCACATTTGCATCAAGTTCGGGAAGAGAAGCCGGGTCGAGATAATCGGTGGTGATGAAATCGCACCCATAGTTCCCGTAGGTTTTATATGTCGCATTGGTGTTGGCTGTCCACATATTCACTTTCAGCCCGGCGTCGTGATACTTAGTCACAGTTTCTTTGTCAAAATAGCCTGCTTCAATGTCAACGTCGATGCCATGTTCGACGCACCAATCAAAATGATTGGCCCAATATTGGCCGGTGAGAAATTGCAATGTTATGTCGGGATATTTTTTGCGTATGTACTCAAGACAAGGTTTCATTGACGTGAGAATGACACAATTGTTGCGAAATCCTTTAGCCTCGATTGCTGTTATTAGAGCCGGAATTCCCGAGCAGTCATTGGAATTTATGCCTGTTGCCCATTTCAATTCAATGACCGGAATCACGTTATATTCGGCACAGATATCAAGATACTCGGCCAACGTACATATTGAAGCCGTATAGGTTACGCCACCGCGAGTTTGTGTGTAGCTCTCGGCTTTTAGTTGAGTCAATGTTGCCGATGCGATGGTGAGAGACCCTCCGAGACGATTGGTCGTGTCGTCGTGGGAAAGCACCAACGTTCCGTCGCCGGCCACTTTCACGTCGCATTCCAATAGTTGATAACCTTTTTTTGCTCCATTAATGAATGCTTCGGCGGTGTTTTCAACACCCCAATAGCTGCCACGATGTCCCACCAATAAAGGTTGGGCCCAAGTTAAAATACCGGTAGAAATGATAATAAGTGCGCTAAGAATTTGTCTCATGGTAGGTAGTGTAATTTTTAGGTTTTTGTAATGTCGCAAATATAAGCAATATTTTGAATAAAATGGTGTATAAATAGGAAATATGTTATAAAAATGAGTGAGTAATAGTCTGTGTTATATTGGGGGAAGGTAGATTGGGTATTCGGTTTAATCTTTGTTAAAAAATGGGTAAATTAAAAAGTTTATAAATTTGTTTGGATAAAAATTTATACTTTTGCAAAATACATAAATTGCCTTGAAAATAACAATTTACTTAACAATTTATACTAATAACTTTAAAGACATGAAAAAACTGTTACTTTGTTTAGCTGTAGGTGTGGCATTTGTTTCACACGCTCAGCAGTTTGAAGTTGTTGAACTTCAACAAGTAAAGACAGGGGCTAATGCAGTGTATCACCCACGCTTTATGCCCGACGGAAACACTTTGTTGGTAACTTCTGAAGGTTATGATGGCCTCGGATTGGTAGATGTGAAAAAAGGTGTTTACACCAAACTCACCGACATGGATGGCGCAGGTTATTATCCTGTAATCAGCGAAGACGGAAAAACAATCCTCACTCGTAACATGAACCGCAATGCATTCTCTCAATGCATCTACAAGCTTGATGTTGAATCAAAGGCGTTGACTTTGGTTGCTAAAGACATCGATCACACTAATCAAATGAGTTTCTCTAATGGCTTGGCTACTGTTGCTATTAGTGGTAAAGCTGTTGCTTCTCAAGTTGGTGAAGCAATCACTCCTGTCCGTACAATGAATAATATTCTTGTTACAGAAGAAGATCTTAAGATCGTGGTTTACACCAATGGTGTTCGCTCGGTTATTGATCCTCTTGCCGGTCAATATGGCGATTGGGATCCTCAATATAGCTGGACTTCTCTTTCTCCCGACCGCACAAAAATTCTTTTCCACTGTGCTAACGACGCATTT
>JAFVPD010000004.1 GCA_017505535.1 Muribaculaceae bacterium | reverse complement strand
TAAAAGCTATCAGAATATTGAAACACGGCAAGAGAGCCAAATCACTAATCAAGTATGGTCTGGAAGAAATCGCAAACGTTCTTCTAAGACCGCTCTACAAGCCGAAATTCGATGTGTTCAAATTTTTGTCATGTACTTAAGGGTCGGCCCCAATTATAGAGCCTTGGAACACCTTGTTGTTTTTTCCCATGCGAGTACCATGTATGATGCTCACATAAGGCATTATCTCACAGCCATCGCCGATTTCGACATTTGCATCGATATAGGCAAATGGGTGTATTTTAACGTTTTGGCCGATCTTTGCCGACGCATCAACGTAAGCTAAAGGACTAATCATGGTTATATCTTTTTAGGTAAATAATTTTCTTATTAACGACCTCCGCCAAGTGATTGATAGAGGTTTATCACTGCTTGAGCCTTTGACTGCTGGCATGAGAGTTGCGACATCTGAGCCGAAAGAAGGCTTGTTTGAGCATTCAACACTTCAAGATAGGTTGCGGTGCCCAATGAGAGCAACTCTTGGGTATATTCAACCGACTTTGTAAGGTTTTCTACTTGCAAAGCGAGCAAATCGGCTTTCTCGGCACTTTTACCATATACCAACATTGCATCACTCACCTCGGCACTTGCACTCAATAGAGCTTGTTCAAAATTATTCATCGCTTGCTTTTGTTGAGCACGCGTAGCCTCCAATCGTGCGATGTTGGCACCACGAGCAAACAATGGCGCTGTCAATGAGCCGGCAAGTTGCACAAAGAAATCGCCGGGGTTGGTGATTATCGAGCCAAGCATATTTGTGAAACCGCCATTGGCCGAGATTGTGAGGCCGGGATAGAATGCTGCTCGTGCTTGTTTGGTGGCATAATATGCTACCGCCACACTTTGCTCGGCCGCTCTGATATCAGGACGTGCCGCCAATTCAATCATGGGCACTCCGTTTCTGATGATTTCGGGAGCTGGAATATTTGACATTGCCGAGGCCGGGATATTCCATTTTTGTGGCATCACATTTAGCAACAACGACATTGTATTATTTGCAGCATCAAGAGCCACCTCAAGGTCGGTGATTGATGCCAAGATGCTATAATAGTTTGCAGTGCTTTGAACAACTGCCGCCTCGTTGGTGCGACCGGCAAGTTTGAGGTTTTTCATCACCTCGACACTTTGGCGCCAATTTTCGGCAGTCTGACGGCTCAAGTCGAGTTGTTGTTGCAATGTGGCTATTGCATAGTAGCAATTAGCTACACCGGCAATAACTTGCGAGCGCACAGCTTGTTGATAAGCTTCACTTTGCAACACTGCGGCTTTTGCGCCCCGCTTAGTGTTCAATAGTTTGCCAAATATATCAATTTCCCAGCTCACAGCCATAGGCAACTGATAGGTTCCCACAAAATCAGAACCGGCATAGGAAGCATACGCACCATTGGGCGCAAGTGCCACTGAAGGGAGATAACTTAATTTTGCTCCCTTCAATTGAGCATGTGCGATGTCAACATTGAGCTTGGCATTCTGCAAGTTGACATTGTTTTCAAGGGCCTGATTAATCAAATCGGCCAATACCGGATCGGTAAACACCTTTTGCCACTTGAGATTTCCAAACGTTGTGGTATCAAGCTCGGCATCACGAGCTTGTACATATTCTTGAGCAAGCGCATTGTCCTTGGGCATGTCAAATTTATTGTATATGTGACAGCTTGAGAGCATCGTTACCGATATTCCCACAATGGCCATGCTGTATATCTTTTTAATTGTCATGACAATATTATTATTGTTTCTAAATTATTATTTGCGAGAGTATTGTTCGATTTCCGATTCAAGTTCCTTATTGTCGGTATCTTTCCACTCAATTGGTGTGATCTTTTCTTGGATTGCCTGGAATATCACGAAGAGTGTTGGCACAACAAGAATTTGGAATATCATACCAATTAACATACCGCCTACCGAACCTGTACCCAATGCATTGTAACCATTAGCACCAGCACCTGAGGCCAACATCAATGGGAGCAAGCCGACAATCATTGCCAATGATGTCATCAAAATCGGACGCAAACGTGCAGCAGCTCCGGCTACAGCGGCATTTACAATGCTCATACCTGTGCGACGACGCTCTACGGCAAACTCTACAATCAAAATTGCATTCTTGGCCAATAGACCGATGAGCATAATGAGCGCAATCTGCAAGTAAATGTTGTTTGTGACATCAAACATATTTGCAAATATAAATGTTCCCATCAATCCAAATGGCACTGAAAGGATTACAGCCAACGGCAAGATATAACTTTCATACTGTGCACTCAACAACAAATATACAAACAAGATACACAATCCGAAGATTATGGCTGTTGCACTTCCCGATGAACTCTTTTCTTCGCGAGTCATACCCGAATATTCAAAGCCAAAACCTTGAGGCAATGTTTCGGCGGCCACTCGCTCAATAGCGGCAATAGCATCACCCGAAGAATAGCCTTCGTTGGGGGTACCATTAACCGAAATTGTTTGGTACATATTAAAACGATTGAGCAAGTCAGGGCCATATACCTTGGTCAACTTGACAAACGAAGTTATAGGAGCCATTTCGCTTCCACTGCGCACTTTAATCTTGTTTAAAGTTTCAGGCGACACGCGTGTCTCAGGCAATGCCTGCATCATTACACGATAGAGTTTACCAAATCGGTTGAAGTTTGACACATACATACCTCCGTAATAGCCTTGCAACGTTGACAATACAGTAGAAGGACTCACTCCTGCTTGCTTACACTTAGCAACATCAACGTCAACTAAGTATTGCGGGAACGACGGGTTAAATGTCGTATAAGCCATCTGTATTTCAGGTTGCTGATTCAATTTTGCCAAAAATTCTTGGGTTATCTCGAAGAACTTGTTAATGTCACCACCGGTTTTGTCAAGCAATTGAAGGCTGAAACCATTGGTCACTGAATATCCCGGAATCATTGGAGGAGCAAAGAACATCACACGACCATCTTTCACCTCTTGATTAACCATTGCATAAAGTTGTTGAATAATCTTTGTTGAATATTCCTCGTCGGAACGTTCTTCCCAATTTTTCAATTTGATAAGAAATGTTCCGTAAGTGGCACCTTGACCGGCTACGAAGCTATAACCATTAATGAGCACACGTGTATCTACTGCCGGAATGCGAGAAATGATTTCATCAACTTGATCCAACAATTGTCCGGTGCGCTCTTGTGATGTTGCCGGGGGCATATCTATTACACAGAAGATTGTTCCGGTATCTTCATCGGGCACAAGTGCTGTTGGTGTAGAGCCCATGAGCCACACCAATAGAACAATTGCTCCAATCACCAAGCCTACAACGAGAGTCTTTGCCTTGATGAAAAATTTGATATAGCCTTTATATTTATCAAGCAACTTGTCATAGGCAGCATTAAAGCCCATGTGGAAACGTTGCACGAAGGTTGTTTTCTTATCGCCATGTTCGGTGTGAGGTTTCAACAAAACAGCACACAACGCAGGTGACAATGTCAACGCATTTACAGCCGAGAAGGCAATTGCTATGGCCATTGTCAAACCAAATTGACGATAGAACACACCCGATGTGCCCGGCATAAATGACACTGGGATAAACACGAGCATCATTACAAGCGTAATTGAGATGATGGCGCTACCAATTTCGCCCATCGCGTCAATTGACGCCTTGCGTGCCGACTTATAACCTACGTCCAACTTGGCATGCACCGCCTCGACGACGACTATCGCGTCATCGACCACAATCGCAATCGCCAGCACCAATGCCGACAAAGTAATCAAGTTGATAGAGAATCCGATCAATTTCATGGCAAAGAATGTACCAATCAATGCCACCGGTATCGCAATTGATGGAATGAGGGTTGAGCGCATGTCTTGCAAGAACAAATACACTACAACAAACACCAAAATAAATGCTTCCAAAAGAGTCTTCAACACTTCGTGGATTGATGCATCAAGGAACTCATTGGTATTCATTGGCACGCTGATAGCCAAACCTTCGGGCAATTCTTTCTCAGCCTTTTTCAAATACTCCAATACATTGTTAATGATTTCTGTTGCATTTGAGCCCGGTGTTTGGAACAACATTGCCGATACGGCAACCTTTCCATTCACCTTATTTTGGAATCCATATGTCACACGTCCCAATTCAATATCGGCTACATCTTTCAAGTATAGAACATCGCCATTGGGACTTGCTTTAATTACAATATTTTCAAATTCTTCAGGAGTAACAAGACGTCCACGATACTTCATGATATATTGGAAGCTTTGATCGCCACTTTCACCAAATTGACCGGGAGCGGCTTCCAAGTTTTGCTCGGCCAGAATCGAAGCTATATCAGTAGGAATCAAGCCATATTGAGCCATCACATCAGGTTTCAACCATATGCGCATTGAATAATCGGCACCCAAAACCATTGCGTCACCAATACCTGAGATACGCTTGATTTCGGGAATAATGTTGATACTCATATAGTTTTCCACAAACTCGGTATCGTAATTTCCGTCCTCATCATACAATGCCACAGCCATCAACATTGATGTCATACGTTTTTGGGTGATGACGCCGACCTTTGTTACCTCCGAGGGCAAAAATCCTTGTGCTTTAGCCACGCGGTTTTGAACATCAATTGCCGCCATGTCTATATCGTAACCTTGCTCAAAATACACTGTAATGGTGGCACTACCTGTATTTGTTGCAGTAGAGGTCATATAGGTCATGTTTTGAGCACCATTTATTTGCTCTTCCAACGGCGCAATCACTGAATTTTGCACCGCTTGAGCATTTGCTCCGGTATAGGTTGTTGAAACAGAAATTGTTGGCGGTGCTAAGTCGGGATATTGGGTAATAGGCAACGTAAACAATCCTATTATACCCAACAGTACTATAAAAATAGAGATTACCGTCGAAAGCACCGGACGTTTTATAAAGTTATCTAATTTCATTGTTTACTATAAATTGGTTATACAATGTTTATTGGAGAGAGAAACTTGTAACGATTATTGGGCTGTAGTTTCTTTGGGGGTAATCACCATACCGTTTTTCACAGATGTTCCTACGCCTTCGATCACAATGCGATCGCCATCGTTTAGACCCGATTGTACCACAAAATTCTTTCCGTCGTTCACTTCCATAACTTTCACATGGGTAGAAACTGTTTTGTTTGAGTCATTTACGACATACACATATCGACGGTCTTGAATTTCAAACGTAGCTTTTTGTGGGATAATTATAACACTATCGGCAACGTTTGGAATGAGCACTTTTCCGGTGCTTCCGCTTCTCAACATTCCATTCACGTTAGGGAACAATGCACGCACGTTGGCTGCTCCGGTAGCATTATCAATCACGCCTGAAATAGTTGTAACTTTACCGGCTTCGGGGTAAATTGTACCGTCGGCAAGTTGAAGTCTCACTTGTGGCATTTCCTTGATGCGTTTTTCAAGCGACACTGCGCCATTGTCGGTGAGTGCAAGAATATCCTTTTCGTTCAATGAAAAGTAGGCATATACCTCAGCATTGTCGCTGACAGTTGTCAATGCAGCTGCCGATGGAGAAGCAAGCGACCCTTCACGATTGGGGATTGAACCCACAACACCATTGCTTGGAGATGTTACCACGGTGTAGGCAAAATTCTTCTTGGCATTGGTGAGACCTGCTTGTGCTTGAGCGAGTTGAGCCTTAGCTTGAGCGAGTGCATTTTCGGCCATTTGCCATTCATATTCGCTGATGATGTTTTTACCATACAACATCTTCTTGTTGTCGGCAGTGAGTTGTGCTGTCGATACAGCCGCTTCAGCCACCTTTACTGCGGCAGCTGCCGATTCAACAGCAGCATTATATTGCACTTGGTCAAGAGTAAATAGCACTTGCCCCTTTGATACTTTTTGACCTTCATCAACATGCACTTTTGTGATAAAACCTGTCACCTGCGGACGTATTGCAATATCGGTGCGACCTTTGATTGTCGCAGGATATGAACGGTCAAGATTTGACGAGCCATAGGCAACTTTCATTGTTGCAATTTGTGGAGCAGCAGCTTGTTGTTGCTGTTGTTGACCTCCACATGAAGTGATAGCGAGCATTGTCGCACTTGCAAGGAATAACCCTGCCACCTTAAACACTTTTACATTCATTTTCTTTAACATATCTTATTTACCTTTTTTGATTTTCTGTATAAACATTTTTCAAAACACAAAGTTACTACCAAAAAACTTTTTTCAGAAATCAAGATTTCATAAAATTGAGCTTATTAATCTTTTTTGTTATAATTACAGCAAATAAGGCCAATTGATTTGCTATTTTATGCTTTAATGTAACAATTGAGCACACATTCATAACACATTACTACCTCATTTCTGAAGCGACGGCATAGGGCCAAATTTCACTTTTTGCAAATTTTTTGTGAAATTTATTTTGCAGATTAAAAAATGATGCTTACCTTTGCGGTGTACTAATATACTAATACACCTAAACAATTATGGTAAACATTGAAAACATCACATTCAGTTACAGCCGCAAAAAGAAACCTGTACTCGAAAACTTCTCCCTAAACATGGGAGAAGGCAAAGTTTGTGGCTTGCTCGGCAAGAATGGAGCCGGAAAATCGACATTGCTCTATCTCATTGCCGGATTACTCAATCCCAACAGCGGGAAAGTCCTTTATCACGGAATCGACACACGTCAGCGACTCCCTCAGACTCTCAATGACATGTTTATCGTGCCCGAGGAGTTTGATTTGCCCAAAGTGCACCTTATGGACTACATCAAAAACAACTCCGTGTTTTATCCCAAGTTCAGTCTTGATGACATGAATCGTTATTTAACTACGTTTGAGATGGATAGCGATGTAAATTTGGGACAATTGTCAATGGGACAGAAAAAGAAAGTGTTCATGTGCTTTGCTCTTGCCACCAACGTGTCACTCCTGCTCATGGACGAGCCCACCAATGGTCTTGACATTCCGGGGAAAAGCCAATTCCGCAAATTCATCGCATCGGGCATGAACGATAACCGTTGCATCATAATCTCGACCCACCAGGTGAGAGACATCGATCGATTGCTCGACCACATAGTCATCATAAATGACAACAATGTACTACTCAATGCCGACACCCTGAGCATCACCGACAAGCTACGTTTTGTCAACACCATAGATTCAGAGCTTGCGTCTAAGGCATTGTTTGCACAATCATCGATTGAAGGACACAGCATTATTCTACCCAATGAAGATGCGATTGACAGTGAAATCAATCTTGAGACATTGTTTGGCCTTGCGACAGAGCACCCCGAGATAATCAACCGATTGTTTAACACTCAAAAATAATCAGTTATAATGGAACTAAATTTTGGCCGCTTGGCCACCATCATAAAGAAGGAATTTGTTGAAAATCGCAAAACCTTGTTACTGCGAGCATTGTTGCTGATAGGGTCAATGGTAATTTTGAGCCAAATCATGGGAATCCTACATTCCAACGTATATAACAAAGAGTGGGAAATTCTCAACCTTGTTGAATCTCGCGACCCTGCTTTGCAGCCAATGCTTGTAATATTTATTATCGGGGCATTTTTTGTTAGCGCGTTCAGTGCCTCATTTTTGTTTGAGAACATGACGAGCAAAACAAAACGCCTATCAACGCTCATGCTTCCTGCCAGCAATGCCGAAAAATTCATTGCACGATTCACTATTTTTGTACTTGGCTTTTTCGTGTTATACTTTGTATCGTGTGCCATAGCCGAATTTTCTCGCTACATTGTATTACAAAGCATCTACCCCGACAGTCCGAATGTTCACCTAATCACCCCTTCTGCAATCATAGCCGATTTAGACATTGATTTTACCAGCAAAGATTGGTTGTGGGCATTTACAATATTTATCGGTGCATTCCTATTCAATCAATCACTATTTGGCCTTGGCAGCGCCGTTTGGCCGAAGAATTCATTCATCAAGACATTTGGCGCAATATGGGCTATATCAATCACATACCAATTGTTGACATCTATATTGATTCAACTATTTGACTTCAGCGATGCCCACCCCAACAGCAACTTATTATTGTGGCTACTAACGGGATTCCTCTACATCGGCACCATTTTCAACTGGGTGCTTGCCTACTATCGTTTTAAAGAATCAGAAATCATTCAACGCATGTAACCTGTTATGAATTTCAAGGAAAACAAACCTATATATCAGCAAATTGCCGATCACATATGCGACGAGATAATTGCCGGCAAACTGGCACCTGACGCAAGAATACCATCGGTTAGAGAATATGCCGCCGAATTGGAGGTGAATGCCAACACCGTTATGCGCACGTTTGACACCTTGCAATCGCTTGAAATCATCTACAACAAGCGAGGCATCGGCTACTTTGTCGATAGCGAAGCACGCGCCAAGATACTTCAATCGCGCCGTAATTCATTTATGGAAGAGGAGAGCCAACAATTCTTTCGTCAAGCACATTCGCTCGGCATTTCTGTATCAGAAATTACCGCTATGTATCAAATCTATTGTAACAACCAGAAAAAACACTAACGATGAAGAAAACCACAAAAATAATGATCGCAATGATAGCAAGTGGCATGATAATGATATTTGCCACATTGGGGTATATCGCATCAACCCATTCACCCAATGACGACAACGACAAGCCTATGTCGTCAGGCATAGACATTGAGATATCAGGCAATCGCAAAACCACGCAGCTTGCGCCATTTGATGAACTTGCGATTATAGACAACATGAGTTCCAATACATATTACAACCTTAAGGGTTCATGTTCGGTGATAGTCGATTCACGTCTCACAGAGCCTCAAATCAGCTATAGAGACGATTGGGAACACTACATGAGCGTCAACGTAGTAAATAACCGCCTTGAAGTAGCCATCAACTTTGGTAATGATAATTTCTATGCTATTAACGTAGATGCCCAATCGGCACCTGTTACAATCACAATTCCCGGCAAGGTGAAAAGTATTACCAACGAGGTATTTTCCAATTTTGAGATTAACGATTTAGATTGTGACAATCTTTTGCTCACAACAGAAATTGCGAAATTAAATAATTGTGACATACAAAGCATGAGAATACCTAATGAATATAGAACGTCCCTCACATTGGAAAATTCTACAATAGGAACACTCACATTTGATTCAGTGAATTGCTTTGGCGAATGGAGTTGCTCAGGAAATTCATTTATACGCACTATAAAAGCGTATGAACCCACATCATACAATATTAAAAGCGTCAACGTGGAGAATTTGAACTACAATGAATTTATTTTTGAGCCAATAGACAGCACCGCTAATTTAGATATAAGCACAAAAGGCGCTATTAAAATAACCCCTATCAAAAAATAACGAAACAGCTCGACATACTTATAAAAATATCCTTGATCTAATCAACACACCACAAAGCCCTCTCCCCGAGGGCTTTTTTCGGCTCAGTAGTTATTTTGTGTGGGAGACGTGCGAAGCACGGGACGCGAAGCGAAAAAAATAACCGAGGGTAGAGCGTAGCGATACCCCCGGAAAGCCAATCCTACCACTCTCGAAGTCTGTAAAGACGAGAAAAATTAGGGCATCATTATAAAAAGGTTTCATTTATTGAAGAATACCGACAATGGTTAATTGAAATGGGTGTATCGCCCGACGAGCCTTATTTCCCAAAGATTGGTTAATTCACGTCTTTGCAGACTCCGTTGTAGGTGGGGTTGTGCTCGCTATCCGGAGGTTTCGGGCGATGCCCTCAACCACGCGGTTATTTATACGCTTCGCGTCCAGTGCTTCGCACGATTTGTTCTGCTGCTCAGGGTGGTCATACAGGCTTGCCATTCTTCGCCTATATTAAAAATGGCAAGGTAGAAATTGTGGAAGATTCTCTTGAGAAACGCAGAATCGTTATAGCGAAATTAAATCATTCTCAATAAATCTTTAACGAAATCATTATTCATTAAAAGCCTATCTACTCTCATAGATGTAACTTTGCCTCCTTGCGATATTTCTATAATTTGACTTACACTCCAGCACCTACTGATTTGCGGATCATAAAACACTAAGGTGTTGTCTTTCATTCCTTTTACGATTAATTACAGCCAAAATCGTGACTATCGATACATTATTTAAGACCATTAAGAGCTGTTTTATCCTTTAATCTTTGTATCTTTACACGTTGAATCTTGAAAAAAACCAATCCACAATGAAAATAGGAATAATCGTAGCAATGGGAAAAGAGTTGAAACTCTTGCTTCCATTAATAGAAAACCTCTCGACAATCACCCTCAATGATATCACATTTCACCGGGGGAAAATGGGCCGACACGACGTTACAGCCATGCAATGTGGCATAGGAAAGGTGAATGCAGCAATAGGCACGCTCACACTAATCGAAAACTTTCACCCCGACCTGCTCATCAACACCGGAGTAGCCGGAGGCGCAGGTTCAGCCGCCGGAATTCTCGACTTGGTAGTTGCCGATAGTATCGCCTATCACGACGTGTGGTGTGGTCCTGGAACAGAATGGGGCGATGCCGCCGGTTGCCCACGCTATTTCCACTCTGTTCCCGAAATTTCGGCACTCCCCTGCCTCAATAACAATGACAAAATCAAGCATGGGCTCATCTGCTCGGGCGATATATTTATCTCCAAAGCCGAAGAGGTGGCACGCATCAAGAGCCTATTTCCCGAAGTGTTGGCCGTAGATATGGAATCGGCCTCAATTGCACAAGTGTGCTATTTGAAGAATGTGCCATTTTTCTGCGCCCGTGTGATTAGCGACACCCCCGGAGGAGATGACAACATTGCTCAATATGAAAACTTCTGGGACGATGCCCCACGTCACACCTTTGAAGCACTATCCAACATTCTATCAAACATTTAATCCCGACTATGAAAAAAATTGCGAGTTTCACTATAAACCACCTCACATTGCTACGTGGAATTTATGTCTCACGCAAAGACACAACACCCAATGGCGATGTGATTACCACGTTTGACATACGCATGACCGAGCCCAATCGCCAACCGGCATTGTCGCCTGAGGCATTGCACGCAATGGAGCATCTTGCCGCAACCTACCTTCGCAATCACCCCACATGGAGCAAGCATATCGTATATTGGGGCCCGATGGGGTGTTGCACCGGCAATTATCTTCTTGTGAGTGGCGACTACACCTCGGCCGATATTGCCCCACTCATGCAGGAGACATTTGAGTTTATAGCCGGGTTTGAAGGAGAGGTGCCCGGAGCCACACCTCGCGACTGCGGGAATTATTCCTATATGGACCTCAACGAAGCTAAACGCCAAGCATCAATCTATCTCAACGAGGTGTTAAACAATTTGACAGCAGAGAATCTCAATTATCCCGATTAAGCAAAATGAAAGACCTCAAAGCGATACGTGGCAAGTTCTACATACAACGTCTCATTGAGGAGGGCGAACACGAACATCAAGATTTCAAATTTGCAATCTCCGATGCTCGCAAAATAGCACGCAGCATTTCGGCATTTGCCAATAATGACGGCGGGCGTCTTCTCATTGGCGTTAAAGATAATGGGAACATTGCCGGAGTACGCAATGAGGAGGATATTTTTGTGATTGAGCAAGCTGCCCAAATGTATTGCCGACCACCGCAAGAGGTGAAAATCACAGCCTTTTCCACCGAGGGAGGAGCAGTGGTTGTGAGAGCCGAAATCGACAAGGCCCAACGTCGCCCGGTTAAATGCCAAGAGCCCGACGGCACTTGGAAAGCATTCTACCGAGTGAACGATGAAAACATACTTGCACCATCGCTCATGGTAAAGGCTTGGCAACGCAAGCAATCACACAATGCGCAAATCATAACCCTCTCCGAGGCCGAAACGGCATTGATGCGTTATCTCGACGAGGAGAAATCGCTCACGATTGAGCAATATGCCCAACGGGCACACATTTCGATGGCAATGGCCGAAGATATCATCATACGCCTATATGCTATCGACATCATCACTTTCACCTACAACGGCTCATCGTTTCTCATCTCTAAATGTCAATAACCGATTTTTAGAGTGGCGGGTAAGGAGGTAAGGACTTTAAGGGTGATTATTTCCCATTGAGCGTTTAATTCGCGTCTTTGCAGACGCCGGTGTAGGTGGGGTTGTGCTCGCTATCCGGAGGTTTCGGGCTATGCCCTCAACCACGCGGTTATTATATACACTTCGCGTCCCGTGCTTCGCACGATTTGTTACAAGGTTGTGATTATACATTAGTGATGTTATCCACACTAAAAAGCGACTGAACCAAGACTCCCATTCTAAGATAAAAGCGAGCCGACTCTCAATGAGGTCGGCTCGCTTAAATGTTATAGATTAATCAGATGATTATTCGTTGTTGTCGTTGCGACGTGGTCCGCGATTGTCTTTGCGAGGTCCACGGTCACCACGATTGTTTCCACGATTTCCGCCATTGTTGTCGCGACGAGGTCCACGATCGGCACGAGGAGCACGTTCACGTTCTACATAACCTTCGGGTTTTGGTTGAAGAGCACGCATTGACAAGCGATATTTACCTGTTTTCTTGTCGATTTCGATGAGTTTAACCTCAAGAGCGTCACCTTCTTTGATTCCCGATGCTTCCATATTTTCGATGCGGTCCCAGCTTATTTCTGAGATGTGGAGCAAACCATCGCGGTTGGGCATAAACTCAACAAAAGCACCGAAGTCAAGGATTGAGCGCACTGTACCAGTGTAAACTTTTCCTTCCTCGGGAAGTTCAACGATAGCATTAATTAGCTCCATTGCTTTGTCGATAGCATCTTTGTTTGCAGCGGCAACTTCAATGTATCCGTGATCGTCGATTTCATCAATTGAAACAGTTGCACCGCTGGCTTCTTGAATGCCTTGAATGATTTTACCACCAGGGCCAATCACAGCACCGATGAGTTCTTTAGGAATAGTCAACGTTACGATGCGAGGCACGTGAGGTTTGTAGTCTTCGCGTGGAGCAGGAATAGTCTCGTTGATTTTTCCAAGAATGTGAAGACGTCCGTCACGAGCTTGAAGAAGAGCTTTTTCAAGAATTTCATAAGAGAGACCATCGCACTTGATATCCATTTGAGTAGCAGTGATACCGTCAACAGTACCTGTTACTTTGAAGTCCATGTCACCAAGGTGGTCTTCGTCGCCGAGGATATCAGAGAGCACTGCATATTTGTCGCTTTCAGTGTCGGTGATGAGACCCATAGCAATACCGCTCACGGGCTTTTTCATTTTCACACCGGCATCGAGCAATGCAAGAGTTCCGGCACATACAGTTGCCATAGAAGAAGATCCGTTTGACTCAAGGATATCAGACACAATGCGGCAAACGTAGGGGAAATCATCGGGCAACATGCGTTTTAGCGCACGATGAGCAAGATTACCGTGACCGATTTCACGACGGCCTACACCACGCACCGGTTTAGCTTCGCCGGTAGAGAATGGGGGGAAGTTGTAGTGCAAAAGGAAACGTTCGCGACCTTGAGTGAGCACCTCATCAAGAATTTTTTCATCGAGTTTAGTGCCGAGAGTCACAGTTGACAACGATTGAGTTTCACCACGAGTGAACACAGCCGATCCGTGAGGTCCGGGAATGTAGTCAACTTCACACCAAATGGGGCGAATGTCGGTTGTTTTGCGACCATCGAGACGAATGCCTTCGTCGAGAATGCAACGACGAACAGCTTCTTTTTCAACGTCGTGATAGTAGCGTTTAACAAGAGGAGTTTTTTCTTCTTGTTCCTCTTCGGGAAGAGCTTCGATGTATTCTTTGCAAATAGCATCAAAGCTATCTTGACGCCAATGCTTGTCGGCACAACCGGCCTTAGCAATAGCATAGGCTTTGTCGTAGCATTTTTCGCGAACATCTTTGCGCAAGTCTTCATCGTTTACTTCGTGGCAGTACTCGCGTTTAACAGTAGCGCCAACAGCTTCGGCAAGTTCGAGCTGAGCTTTACATTGTTCCTTAATAGCATCGTGAGCTGCTTTAAGGGCATTGAGGAGGTCGGTTTCAGAAACTTCGTCCATTTCACCTTCCACCATCATGATGTTATCATAGGTAGCACCCACCATGAGTTCCATATCGGCTTTCTCCAGTTGAGCAAAAGTAGGGTTGATAACAAACTGCCCATCAACACGAGCCACTCTCACTTCAGAGATAGGTCCGTTGAAAGGTATATCAGAAACAGCGATAGCAGCTGATGCAGCAAGACCGGCAAGCGCATCGGGCATATCAACGCCGTCAGATGAATACATTGTGATGTTTACAAAAGTGTCGGCATGGTAATTATCGGGGAATAGAGGACGCAACACGCGGTCAACAAGGCGCGCTGTGAGAATTTCGTAATCAGAGGCACGACCTTCACGTTTGAGGAAACCTCCGGGGAATCGACCATTTGACGAGAATTTCTCTTTGTACTCTACTTGGAGGGGCATAAAGTCAACACCCTCACCGGCCTCTTTGGCCGAAACAACTGTCGCAAGCAACATAGTGTTGCCCATGCGAAGTTCTACCGCTCCATCGGCTTGCTTGGCAAGTTTGCCAGTTTCGATTGTAATGACACGTCCGTCACTTAGCTCGATGGTTTTCTTAATTGGATTCAACATAAATATATTTATTAATTTCTTATACGTTCTAAAAAATCATGCAAAGATACGCAATATTATTGAGATATTAGCTATCAATATGTTATAAATTTAGCGCCACGTCAACGATTTGGCGCCATGAGGACTAAAAATTTTCCCAAATTGACACTTTTTCGTTGAAAAATTGTCAAAATTCGGCGGATAGCATTGTGCGAGCCGTGCTCAGTAGTTATTCAACGAGGGGGCCGGCGGAGCACGAGCGATGAGCCAAATTTCCCTAAGATTGGTTAATTCACGTCTTTGCAGACTCCGGTGTAGGTGGGGTTGTGCTCGCTATCCGGAAGTTTCGGGCTATGCCCTCAACCACGCGGTTATTCTATACGCTTCGCGTCCAGTGCTTCGCACGTCTCGATGTTCGTACCTCTCCGTCGCTTTGCGACACCTCTCCTACCCTAGGAGAGGTGCGTCTCATCAGGGCTAAAGCTCATAAATACAAGCTTTTATTTTCAACAACAAGTAAATAGGGCAAGCCATGACGAAACGTCGGCTTGCCCTATTTGGGTTATTTTTTAATTACAATGAACGGTCTATTATTTTTCTACGCGGTTGTATCGAGCGTTGAGACCTTCGATTACCTCGCCTGTGATGTCAAGATCGGGATTAAAGAATACGCCTGCATTTTTAAACAAAATTGCGTCATAACCACGAGTTGCATTGTAGTCTTTGATGAACGACTCGATAGAATCGTTTAGTTGCAATTGTTGTTGCATCATTTCTTGCTGAGCATTGCGTTCAAGAGTTGCGAGATAGGCTTCGGCATCTTGTTGCATCTTAGCAAGTTTTTCCATGTCGGCATTATAACTTTCTTGAGAAAGATAACCGTTTGTTTGGCCTTTTTGCTGAATTTGTGCAGCAAATTTTTCAAGTTCGGCACGTTTAGAGCGTTGAGCGCTTTCGAGCTTGCTCATAGTGCGCAAAGAAGCTTCACGAAAATCTTTAGCCAGATTATAGTTAGCAGTCACCGAGTCACTATCGATGTAACGAATGTTTATAGTCGATGACACTGCAGTAGAATCGTTATTAGCTACCGTTGCAGCATTGTTTGATTGATTTCCACCGCACGAAGCGATAGTGATTGCCATACACACGAGTAAAGTTTTGGCAAGGATTGCAATTTTCTTCATTATTGCTACGTTTAAAAAGTATAATGTATTGGTTTTAGTTATTCTCAATTTTATGAGCGCAATCAAGGTTTTTATCTCGAAGAGCTTTGTTGTCGTGAATGTGAGAAGATGGGAATTTTCCACCTTTCACAAAAAAGACTTTGACACCGAGCAACAGCACAGCTAATGCTACTAATATCACCGAAAACAATACGATTTTCATTCCTTAAATGCTAATTGCAGTGCAAATATATGAAACAAGTCTAAATTTTTGAGCATATATAAATTTTATTTTGTAACTTAGTGAGCGAATATTGATGTTTTTAACATCATTTTCCATAACGAAAGATTTTTTACAATCGATATAATAACTTAAAACATATCAATATTATGACAATTAAAGATTTAAAGCCTGCACTCGTTTGGTCGATTTTCGACGAAATTACAAAGGTGCCCCGTCCCTCTAAGAAGGAGGAAAAAATACGCGAATATCTTGTAGATTTTGCCCACAAGCACAATCTCGCCGTCAAGACCGATGAAATAGGAAATGTGGTGATGAGCAAACCCGCCACAGCCGGAAAAGAAAATGCACCCGGCATTATATTGCAAGCCCACATGGACATGGTGTGTGAGTCAAACGACAAGACATTTGACTTTGACAACAACCCCATCACAACCATCATTGACGGAGAATGGGTTCATGCCGATGGTACTACCCTTGGCGCCGACAACGGAATAGGTATGGCCGGAGCATTGGCCGCTTTGGTTGATGACACATTGGTTCATGGTCCGCTCGAAGCACTCTTCACCGTTGATGAAGAGACCGGACTCACCGGAGCCAACAATCTCGGCGAAGGCATGATTTCAGGCTCAATCTTGCTCAACCTTGACTCGGAAGATGACGCTGAGATTTTTGTTGGGTGTGCCGGAGGTGTTGACACAACTTGCACATTTAAATATGAAGTAGAAGCAGCTCCTGCCGGATACCATTACTTTAAAGTATCGGTGGCAAACGGTAAGGGTGGACACTCAGGTTGCGACATACACTTGGGACGTGCCAATGCCAACAAGCTTCTCGCTCGATTCATTTGGAATCTCGCAAAGAAACATGACGTAGTGATCTCAGAAATCGAAGGAGGAAACTTGCGCAATGCCATTCCACGTGCAGCGTCGGCTATAATCGGCGTGCCAGCAGCCGCCAAAGAAGATGTTCGCATCGCAATGAACGAATATAGCGCAGTGGTAGAAAACGAATACAAAATCACCGATCCCGAAATCACCGTTGATGTTGAAAGCGCCGATGCACCTGCTCAATGTATCGACAAAGCAACAGCAACCAACCTCATCAATGCTCTATATTGCGCACCTCATGGCGTGATTTCAATGAGCTTTGAGCTTGAAGGTCTTGTAGAAACTTCAACCAACCTTGCAGCTATCAAGATGTTGCCCAATAACGAAATACTCGTAACAACAAGCCAACGCAGCTCGGTAGATTCACGCAAATGGGACATTGCACATCAAGTGGAAACCGTATTTGCTCAAGCCGGAGCAAAAGTGACTCATGGCGATGGATATCCCGGTTGGGCACCCAACATGAACTCAACAATCATGGAGATAGCACGCGATGCCTACAAAGAACTCTACGGCATCACACCTGCAATCAAGGCAATCCATGCCGGTCTTGAATGTGGCCTTTTCCTTCAGAAATATCCTCATTTGGACATGGTGTCATTTGGTCCGACATTGCAAGGCGTACACTCACCCACAGAAAGAATGCACATTCCTGCAGTGGAACGTTTCTGGGGTCAGCTCACGCTCACACTTGCCAAAGTAGCCGAATTAAAGAAGTAACATAACACCACTTCAGGTTGATAAGGCTCACCTGCATACTGATTCTTCTATCGCTGTCACCGAGCATGATGGCGATGGAAGAATTTGCTTTTATTGATAACGATTCGACCACTTTCCCTCCTGTTGAATATTTTCGCAAGCCTACTATTCCCCAAAGATTTCTCGATGAAGCCGACACCACTAAAATAGTGCATCTCACCGAGGAAGACTATCAAGAAGTTGCACAAGAGCTCAAAGTTGAGGTGGCAGCCATCAAAGCAATAGTCGATATCGAAACCGGCCGATTACACACCGGATTCAATCGGCCCCGCAACCCCATCATCGACTTTGATGCAAAAATTTTCGCTCGATTCTGCGCTCGCAAAGGCATAAATTTAAAAGCCCGCACATCACAGCAAGATATTTTATATAAACGCGGATTCAATCAAGTACTTGAGCACCAACGGCTATCGGTTGCGTGCGAGATTGATAGTATCACCGCATTTGAAAGTACGTTTTGGGGAATGTTTCAAATTGGAGGATTTAATTGGAAACTTTGCGGAGCACAAAACATTCAGCATTTTGTAAAAGAGATGTGCTATTCCGAGCGCTCTCAACTTAAGTTGTTTGCCAATTTCATCACAAACACCGACTTAGTCAAATACCTGCGCGCGAAAAACTGGCGTGCATTTGCAAAGAGATACAACGGGCCCAAATATGCCCAACATGGCTACCACACCCGTCTTGCCGCCGCCTACCGAAAGCACTCCAAAGGCTGTTCGACCTTGACAACTAAGCCTTGATTTCAAAAATATATTTCAGAGAAACCTCACAGCCGAGATTTTCTTTAAACTCGCATAGTCCGTAATTGGGAACACCTTGTTGTGTTGACGGACCTATGTCAAGCGTTTTCACCCCGTTTTTATGGTAGTGATCACACAATTTATAGGCGAGGAAATTCATCGGACGCAAAGCACTATATCCCGGACAATCGCCCCAATAGATGACTTGGGCAATGCCTTCGGAAATATGAAAAACTTGTGCCGCAGCAACATCTTCGCCATTCAATGAAAGGACAAAGAAATCGGCCGGTAGAATCTGCGCCGTTTCCACTACATCGTTCAACGACATGCGCAAAGCATAGTTGTGACTCTCCCTATTGGCTTTTATCACGGCATAGGCCCTTGCAATGTGGGCCGAATCGTCAGAGCTGAGTTTTTCAAATACAAAATCGTGCTTGAGAGAATTGTTTAGATTTTTGCGCGCATTGCGTGACAAGAACGACTCGTAATGCTCAACCCGAGACAAGTCGTAGTGGTAGTTTAAATCAACCCACGAGGGAACATGCCCCATTCGCATGAGAGAATTTACCACTTTGGCATTAAACGAAGTGTAGCCATATATATCGGGAGGCAAAGTGAGGCGCAAAGTATATTGCCCAACATAATCAACCAATGCTTCGAGAGCTTTTTCCACAACTTCGATTGAAGGTTCCACCTTGTAAACAAACCCTCCAAAAGGAGCCGAAAAGGGGCTGCACATGATTTTTTCGCTATGATTAACGCCCAAGACAATCCCAAGCCGAGGTTTTGTGTCACAGATTGACAAATAGTGCACCTCGTCGCATTTTGCGGCATTGAGTTCCACAAATTTCACATTATTATATATAGGAGCACAATCGCCGAGCAATTGACTATATTCATTGGCCGATACACGTTTCAATATCATCTTTCAGCACATTTTAAATCATTCCAAAAAACCTTTACCCTCTCTCACCACCTCGGGCGAGTCACTATTGGTGCAATCGACCACCGTCGAGGGAATCAACTCACCCGTTCCGCCATCAATAATCAGCTCAGCCAAACCATCATATCGCAAAGCAATCGATTCGAGCTCGCAACCCTCCTCGGGTAAATCTTCGGGCCACTCAATAGAAGTGGTGAGAATGGGATTGCCCAACCGTTCAGCCAGTCCACGAGCGATAGCATTGTCGGGAATGCGCACACCTACAGTCTTTCGGCCTTTAAACACTTTTGGGAGCGAATGTGACGCCTGTAATATAAACGTAAATGCCCCGGGCAAATATGTACGTAATATTTTAAATATCTTATTATCCACGCGCGCATATTCAGCGGCTTGAGCTATGCCACAACAAATAATTGAAAGCGGAGTTTTTTGAGGATTTATGTTTTTTATGCGACAAATGCGCTCAATGGCACCATTATTGAGAGCATCACACCCAAGCGCATAGAGCGTGTCGGTAGGATATATAATGATTCCTCCATCACGCAATGTTTTCACCGCTTCGTCCATATATCGGTCATTGATATTGGACTCATACATCTTTAATATCTTCATGGCCTTACATATTTTACGGTTATATTAGTTGCTTGGCAATATCGCTCCAACAAATTACGCGAGAGATTGACAACATCACCAACGGGCATTTCTTCTTGATATATATTGATACACATCAATAGTCGGCGAGTAGCGATGGAAAGTTTGGTGCGTTCTTCGTCGCTCGTGGGAGTTCCTATACCTCCCACTGCGTCACGATATAACGGCAGGCCCTCAATATTTAATTGTCCGCGACCTATCGCATTAAACACCTCACCGGTGCGACCGGCACCCAATCGCAACAAATCGCCTTGAATACAATCGGCATCAAATCCCCCTATCGAGTATCCGCTGCGCATTGAAATGAGATTGATAATATCAACCAATGCATTGATGCGATATAGCTCCATTCCTTTCACCGCACGTCGGCACAATGCCTCGCTTGATGGACGATATCGATTGGGCTCCTTGCCAAGAGCTTTATAGGCCGCACGTGTGGCAGCTATGCCCGGGCGCTTGTTGATTTGCGACAAATCATACAGTTGGGCAATGCGGAGAGCCTCTTGAGTCAATTCAGTCCAAAAATCATCGGGAGTATCACAATTGATGACATCGGCCTCGATTGCCACCACTTGTAATTGCGGAGCTACATTTTTTATTATATCTTCGATTTCAATATTCATGGTCAATTTTTAATTTTACAAATATACAAACTCAATTTCAAATTATAAACAGAAACAGAAATAAAAAAATGAGGTGTCTCACGACACCTCATCTCCTTTAAACCTTTATCTTAATCTAATACTATGAAAAACACACGCACAAATATACATACTTTCTAAATAACGCAAAAAATAATCAGAAATAAATCTATCACCGAAGAGTGCATATTTAACATTTCTTTCGTATTTTCAAGAGCATCGCAACATATATTCACATATTCACCTGTGATTTTTGGCGTTTAGAGAGAGAGCCAATCAGTCTAAAAGCCTTTAAAAGCTAAGATTGCTGTTTCTATTCACACGATCGAAGGCCATTTACACCCACAAACACAATTTACATATTTAAACAAATTTATTTCCTTTTGTAACTAAATTGTATAGTAGTATAGAGTGCCGCTGTTTTTAATAATTCATTTTTGTATAGTTGAGCATCTTTTTTTCATCAATTATCTCATTTTGCATTTTGACAATTTTTTTCGTTAAAACACGAAATAAGCACGATTAAATTTCGCAATTTTAGGAAATATATGTAATTTTGTATGAACAAAATAACATGTAAATTAACACAAATGTGCAAAAATGGTCCGTTTACGAACAAATAATGCTTTGAATCTAATTATCAACTTTATTTTTGTCGCAATTTTACTCTGCAACATAACATCTTGCCAAACTAAGGAGAGTACCAATATACTCATTTTTGGGGGCGGAGCGAGTGGGGTTTCCTCAGGTGTGCAAGCTGCACGCATGGGAGCAAAGGCCATAATCATCGAAGAAACTCCATGGGTAGGAGGAATGCTCACCTCAGCCGGAGTGAGTGCGATAGACGGGAACAACGACCTTCCAGCCGGAATGTGGGGCGAATTTAGAGATTCGTTAATAAGCCATTATGGTTCAGACACAGCCCTTCAAACAGGCTGGGTGAGCTATGTACAATTTGAGCCATCGGTAGGAAACAAAATATTCCGAGACATCATCGCCAAAGAAGAAAACCTCCAACTACACTTAAACACCCGATTGCAAAGCCTATGCAAAAACAACGAAGGCAAATGGGTGGCGCAAGTATCGGACGACAAAGGCAATATCCATGAAATCACAGCATCGCTGATAATTGATGCAACCGAATTGGGGGACATTGCAAAATTGACCGGAGTGAAATATGACATAGGCATGGAAAGTCGCGAGGTGACCAAAGAGGACATTGCACCCGAAGAGGCCAACGGAATCATTCAGGACCTAACCTATGTAGCTGTGCTCAAAGACTATGGCAAAGACGTAACAATCGAAAAGCCTGAAGGATATGACCCCTTAAAATATGCATGTTCAGCAATCAACGAATTGTGCACCAATCCATCGGAGCCCGATCGCATGTGGAGTCCCGAGATGATGATAACCTATGGCAAATTGCCCGGAAATAAGTATATGATAAACTGGCCCATTGAGGGTAACGACTACTATTTGAACATCATTGAAATGTCGGCCGAAGAGAGAGAAGAAGCATTGAAAGAAGCCAAAAACTTCACGCTCGGATTTCTTTATTTTCTACAAACCGAATTGGGTTTCAACACATTGGGACTTGCCGACGATGAATTTCCCACAGCCGACAAGTTGCCTTTCATACCCTATCATCGTGAAAGCCGACGCATAAAAGGAGAGGTAAGATTCACCCTCAATCACATCACCGCACCCTATGACCAAGAAGAAGCACTGTATCGCACAAGCATAGCTGTGGGCGACTATCCGGTTGACCACCATCACGCACGATACACCGGAGAAGAAGAGCTTCCCCGTCTCTATTTCCACCCCGTACCATCATTTGGATTACCACTTGGGACATTGATCCCGACAGACGTTGACAACATGATTGTTGCCGAAAAATCCATCTCGGTATCAAATATCGTAAACGGCACAACCCGATTGCAACCGGTAGTGCTACAAATAGGCACCGCCGCCGGAACAGTTGCAGCACTTGCATCAAAAGGAAACATCTCTCCGTCACAAGTGAGTGTGAGAGAAGTTCAAAAAGCCATACTTGATGCCGGAGGTTATCTGCTACCATATCTTGATGTAGCTAAGGACGACAACCGCTTTAAAGCCTATCAGCGTATCGGAGCTGCCGGAATTCTTAAGGGCGAAGGTCGCAACGTGGGGTGGGCCAATCAAACGTGGTTAAGAGCCGATACACTATTATTATCAACCGAGCTTGACGGGTTGAAAGAAAACTACCCGAAAATGACCTATCAATTACCCAACGACACCATTGCACTAACCGTCAATGATGCCATCGGCCTAATTGAAAACATAATCTCAACTCATGGCATTGACAACACTACCGATGTCAAATCCCTTGCCAACAACATTTTCAAAGAGTATAACATCACCATCGAAAACAATTTACAGAATATAACAAGAGGTGAATTTGCCTTATTAATTGACAAGATTTTGAATCCATTTGAATATCAAGACGTGTCATTACACGGCCAATTCATTAATAAAGAATAATACACCATGAGTACCCGTAGAAAATTTTTCAAAGACATTGCCGCAGTAGGAGCATCGGCAATTGTAGCTCAAACGTTGTTGAACAGTTGCGACACCAGCGATGAAGAAAAAGCACGCATCGCAGTTGCAGCCGATGAAGCCAACTGGCTCGTTCCTAAAAATGAAGGTCTTAAAATCACAGGAACATTTCTTGATGAAATCTCACACGATATCCCCCACCAAAACTGGGGCATGAAAGAGTGGGATCAAGATTTCCAACACATGAAAGCCATAGGCATCGATACAGTTATCATGATACGCTCGGGCTATCGTAAATTTATCACCTATAACTCACCTTATTTATTAAAGAAAGGATGTTATAAGCCCTCGCAAGATTTGCTTGAAATGTTCTTGACACTTGCCGACAAGTATAACATGAAATTCTTCTTCGGACTTTATGACTCAGGTCGTTATTGGGACACCGGCGACCTATCATGGGAAATCGAAGATAACAAATATGTCATTGATGAAGTGTGGCAAAACTACGGAAGCAAGCACAAAAGCTTCCAAGGTTGGTACATCAGTGGCGAAATCAGCCGTCAAACCAAAGGCGCTATTGAGGCATTCCACGCAATGGGCAAACAATGTAAAGATGTGTCAGGAGGTCTTCCCACATTCATTTCACCATGGATTGATGGCAAGAAAGCCGTAATGGCATCGGGGTCAGCGTTGACCAAAGAACAAGCCGTATCGGTTCAAGAGCACGAACGCGAATGGGGCGAAATCTTTGACGGAATTCATGACGTGGTAGATGCATGTGCATTCCAAGATGGACAAATCGACTATGATGAACTTGACGCATTCTTTGAAGTGAACAAACGTCTTGCCGACAAATATGGCATGCAATGTTGGACCAATGCCGAGTCATTTGACCGCGACATGCCCATCAAATTCTTCCCCATCAAATTTGACAAATTGCGTTTGAAACTCGAGGCAGCAAAACGTGCCGGATATGACAAGGCAATCACATTTGAATTCAGCCACTTCATGTCACCCCAATCGGCCTATTTGCAAGCCGGACACTTGTATGATCGTTACAAAGAATATTTCGAAATTAAATAGACAATCACATGAAACAAAAAGTTCATTTTGGGTATTTATTATTTCTCTCGTTTGTAGCTGCATGGGGAGGATTCCTATTTGGCTATGACGAAGCTGTTATTTCAGGTACAATCTCAGAAGTATCGGCACAATTCAACCTCAATGATGGAATGAAAGGTTGGTTTGTATCAAGCGCATTGCTTGGTGCAATCATTGGAGTAATTTTTGGTGGCGCACTTGGCGACAATATCGGTCGCAAGAAAACCATGATATTATCGGCAGTGTTGTTCACTGTTTCAATGATTGGTTGCGCAATCAGCAACTCATTCATTGAGCTTGTGCTTTATCGCATCGTGGGCGGAATGGGTATCGGATTGGCATCAATAGTGTGTCCGCTTTATATCTCAGAAATATCAGTGCCACAACATCGAGGCTTGTTGGTGTCGCTCTATCAACTTGCAGTAACGATAGGTGTTGTTGCGGCTTATATTATTAATGACCAATTGTTGAGTTTGGCACAAGAAGGAGAAGCACTTGGCAACTTCTTTGACAAAATCTTCATCACCGAATATTGGCGTGGAATGTTGGGCATGGGAGTTATTCCATCAATGTTCTTCTTGATAATCGTGCTTTGCATACCTGAAAGCCCACGTTGGTTGATTACCAAAGGTCGCGTTTCTCGTGCCGAAAACATCTTCGGACGCATCTATTGTTCAAAAGAAGACGTAGGAGCACAAATAGCAGCCACCCAAGAAGTGAGCAAGCCCTCAGGTTCAGAGAAATCAGAAATAAAAATGTTGTTCCAACCCGGCATTTTCAAAGCCTTGATCATAGGTATGGCTATCGCTATTTTAGGACAATTCATGGGTGTAAATGCCGTATTGTACTATGGCCCTGAGATTTTCAAAGGCGCCGGATTGGCAAGTGACGATGCATTGTTCTATCAAGTGATTGTGGGTCTTGCCAACATGATAACCACCATATTGGCAATGTTCATAATTGACAAGATCGGTCGCAAGAAACTCATTTACTACGGAGTTTCGGGTATGATCATTTCATTACTCTTGATTGCGGCCTACTTCATTTGGGGCGAAGCATTAAACATCTCAAGCTATTATCTGCTCGTGTTCTTTGTGTTGTACATTGTTTGTTGCGCCGGTTCAATCTGTGCAGTAGTTTGGGTTATTCTCAGCGAGATGTATCCCATCAAGGTGCGTGCCGTTGCAATGTCAATTGCAAGTTTTGCATTGTGGATTGGCACATTCCTTATTGGCCAGCTTACCCCATGGTTGTTGACCAACATCACCCCACAAGGCACATTCCTATTGTTTGCCGTATGTTGCGTTCCCTACATGCTCATCATGTGGAAAGCAGTACCCGAAACAACCGGAAAATCGCTTGAAGAGATAGAAAAATATTGGACAAAAAAATAATCCAAAACAGTAAAAATATATGGACTTTAAAAAGTTAGCAGAACAGTACAAAACCGAGCTACTTGACTCGGTGCTCCCTTTCTGGCTTGAAAAATCTCAAGACAAGGAGTTTGGTGGTTATTTTACCTGCCTTGACCGAGAAGGCAATGTCTTTGACACCGATAAATTCATTTGGTTGCAAGGTCGTGAGGTGTGGATGTTCTCAATGCTCTATAATAAAGTAGAGAAACGCCAAGAATGGTTAGATGCAGCTATCCAAGGTGGCGAATTTCTCAAGAAATATGGGCATGATGGCAACTACAATTGGTATTTCTCGCTCACTCGCGAGGGAAAACCACTTGTAGATCCCTACAACATCTTCTCATATACCTTTGCCACAATGGCATTTGGACAATTGAGCATTGCAACCGGCAACAAAGAATATGCCGAAATCGCCAAAAAAACATTTGACATTGTATTGTCAAAAGTTGATAACCCCAAAGGTAAATGGAACAAAATTCACCCCGGTACACGTTCATTGAAAAACTTTGCACTTCCCATGATTCTTTGCAATCTTGCGCTTGAAATCGAGCCACTATTGGACGAAGAATTCATGAAAAAGACAATTGACGTGTGCATTCATGAGGTGATGGACGTATTCTTGCGTCCCGAGCTCGGCGGATTGGTAGTTGAAAATGTAGCCGAAGATGGTTCATTGGTTGACTGCATGGACGGACGTCACATGAATCCGGGTCACGCAATCGAAGCGATGTGGTTTATCATGGACCTCGGCAAACGTCTAAATCGCCCCGACTTGATTGAAAAAGCCAAAGACACAGCAATACGCATGGCCGAATATGGTTGGGACAAAGAACATGGTGGAATCTTCTACTTCATGGACTTAAAAGGACACCCCACACAAGAGCTTGAATGGGATCAAAAACTATGGTGGGTACACATTGAGACCCTCATTTCAATGATCAAAGGTTACCAATTGACCAAAGATCCACGTTGTCTTGAATGGTTTGAACGTGTACACAACTACACATGGGAACACTTTAAGGACCAAGAACACCCCGAATGGTTTGGCTACCTCAACCGTCAAGGCGAGGTATTGCTTAACCTCAAAGGAGGTAAATGGAAAGGCTGTTTCCACGTTCCACGCGGATTATATCAATGCTGGCAAATTTTAGAAACACTATAATTTAATATTCATTTATTTATTAACAATTAATCTCAATTATTATGGAGTCTAACTCTAAATCAACAAGCACATTGCGACGCATGCTCGTTGCCATGTTGCTCATGGTTGCAATTCCTGCAATAGGTTTTGCACAAAAAGCGATTTCGGGTGTAGTAACCGACGAATTGGGAGAGCCATTGATTGGCGTTAGCGTTACTGTACAAGGTACATCAACAGGTGTAAGCACCGACCTTGATGGTAAATACAGCATCAATGCACGCGAAGGCCAAACAATCAACTTCTCTTATGTCGGCATGAATCCTGTCGCAGTAAAAGTTGGTAACCAATCGGTTATTGATGTAACCATGCAACAAAATGCAGAAAACCTCGACGAGGTGGTTGTTGTGGGTTATGGTAAACAAAAGAAATCATCAATCACCGGTGCAGTATCGGCAATTAAAGGTGACGAATTGTTGGCAGCGCCATCTACTCAGCTCACTCAGATGCTCGGTGGTAAAGTTGCCGGTATTTCTTCAATCCAAACATCAGGTGAACCCGGTGTTGACCAAGCTTCGTTGAGAATACGTGGTTCAAACAAAGCCGTTACTTACATTGTAGATGGAGTACCCCGTTCAATTGACGAAATCGATCCTAACGACATCGCAAGCCTTTCAGTGTTGAAAGACGCTGCAGCAACAGCCGTTTACGGTCTTAATGCTGCCGGTGGTGTTATCATCGTTACCACTAAGAAAGGTGCTGAAGGTAAACCCCGCATCACTTATGACGGTTCAGTGGGTGTATCAATGAATGCCAACTTCCCCAAATTCATGGACGGTCTTCAATTCATGAACTACTACAACATGGCCGACATGATGGACCAAATGGCACGTGGACAAATCACCGATCGTTCACAATACCAACCTAAGTACACTGCCGAAATGTTTAATTTGGTAGCCAACGGAGATCCTACTGATGGTTATGACAACTTTGACTACATCGGCGAAGTATTTGGAACAGGTGTAACAACCAAGCACACTCTTTCAATGCAAGGTGGTACAGACACTCACAACTACTATGCATCAATCGGTTACTTGGGTCAAGAAGGTAACATCGACAACTTTGATTACAACCGCTACTCAATGCGTTTCAACTTAGAATCAAAGATTGCTAAACACTGGACATTGCAAATGGGTGCTTCAGGATTTGTTACCGATCGTTCACAACCAGGTTATAACTCAGGTGGTGCCGACAATGGTGAAACAGAAGCCGGCTACATGTCAATTGCAAAACAAACAATTGCAATGCACCCCTATCTTGCTTCTAAGGTAGATGACATTTACACCGGTATATGTTCAAACAACCTTTCAGTACCCAATAGCCCACTTGCCGCTATTTATGAATCGGGTTACAAGAAAACCAATTCACTCGACTTGCGTTCAAACATCTCTTTGCAATTTGATGTACCCTGGGTAAAAGGTCTTTCTGCTAAAGTAACAGGTGCATATGACTATGCCAACTCACGCAACAAAAACCTTGACGTTCCATTCAAAGTAAATCAATATAACAAAGAGTTAGGAACATTTACAGTTGTTCAAGGCGAAAAAGGAACATCGGTAAAAGTTGGTGAAGGCTCAACCTACTCACAACAACTTCTTGGTCAATTCCAATTGAACTACGACAACACATTCAACAAAGTACACAATGTATCGGCATTGGCATTGCTTGAAACTCGTGAGAACAAATCAAATGCTCACTCAGCATATGCTAAAGACCTTGACTTCCCTGAACTTCCCGAACTCGGAATGGGTACAATGGATAACATCGGAGGTTGGAGCAACAAATCACGCATGATGGGTTATGTGTTCCGTGCAAGCTATAACTACGATTCTAAATACTTTGTAGAATTCAGTGGACGTTATGACGGTTCATATAAATTCTCAGGTAACGTTTCAGACAAACGTTGGGCATTCTTCCCCTCAGGATCTATTGCATGGCGCATCACACAAGAAGACTTCATGGAATCAGCTCGTACATGGTTGGACGACTTGAAACTCCGTGCATCAGTTGGTCTCATCGGTGATGACTCAGGTTCAGCAGCTTACGCATTCTTGAGTACATACGCATTTGGCAACAAGATGTTCTTGGACAACACAACAGTTAACTCACTCTACCTCAAATACATTGCTAATCCTAACTTAACATGGACCAAAACACGTTCATGGAACTGGGGTTTTGATGCAACAATGTGGGGAGGAAAACTTGGTATCGAATTTGACGGATTCTATAACTATACATATGATATCCTTCAATCACTCGGATCGGATTATCCACCATCAATGGGTAGCTACCACCCATCATACGCCAACTTGGGCGCAACAGATGCTCGTGGTATCGACATCTTGATTACACACCGTCACAGATTTAATGTAGCAGGCAAACCATTCAACTATTCAATTGCAGCTAACATGTCATGGGCTGAAAACCGTTGGATCAAATATCCCGACGCAGCAAACATTCCCGAATGGCAAAAAGTTACAGGCACAAGCTTGAATGCAACTTATGGTTGGGTAGCTGACGGTCTTTATCGTTCAGAAGAAGAAATCGACAATTCAGCATGGTTTGGAACACGTCCCAATGTAGGAGACATCAAGTATGTTGACCGCAATGGTGATGGTAAGATCGACTGGGACGACCGTGGTCGCATCGGTGATGGTCTTCGTCCAGAAATCACATTCGGTCTTAACCTTGCAGCAGACTGGAATGGTTTTGACATCAATGCACAATTCACAGGAGGTGCCAAATTTGACGTATCAATGACCGGTACTTACTATAATGGTTATGATGACAATACTATTTGGACTCAAACATTCAAAGAAGGTGGTAACTCACCCTTGTTCCTTGTTACAAATGCATGGAATCTTGACAACCCCGACGGAACAATGCCACGTTTGACAACCGGCAACACCGGACATGGTAGCGACAATGGTCTTGCTTCTACATTCTGGTTCCGTAAAGGTGACTATGTACGTCTCAAATCAGCTCAAATCGGTTATACATTCCCAAAAAAATGGATGAGCAAAGCCGGAATTGAAAAACTTCGCATCTATGTTGAAGGAAACAACCTCTTCACACTTGATGATCTACCCAGCGGATTTGACCCTGAGTCACCTGAAGTTAACAATGGTTACTATCCACAACAACGCACCATTATGGGTGGTTTGACATTAACTTTCTAACACATTAGACCAATGAAAACAAAATTAAACATATTACTTTTAACGCTTGCTGCTGCAATGCCGTTGGTGTCGTGTGACGATTATCTTGATACCACCCCCACCGATTCAGCATCAGATAAAGTGATCTGGAGCAAATATGAATATGCTCAGTTGCAAGCCAACTATATGTATGAAGACATCAAGTTGATTGGTGTTTATGGTACAGGAAATGGTTGCTCAAGAGACTGCTCAATCGGCTTGTCAGAAGCATTGACCGACCTTTTCAAATATGGTGGTTATAACTATACATCACTTAACCGTATCCCCAGCGAAATGGCTTATGGTGGCGTTTCAACATTGACCAATGGATATGTTGACACATATCTTGGAGCATGGAACACAATGTATGGTTACATCTCAACTGTAAATCAAAGTATCTCAAACCTTAAAAAGTATGGTACTTTTGATGAAGCAGACAAAACAGTTATTGAAGCAGAATTCCGTTTCTTCCGCGCGTTGTACTATTCGGTATTGGCAAAACGCTACCCCGAATTGATTATTTACACCGACAACATGGAAGAATACAAAAAGGACACTCCTACTTCACCTGTTGCAGATGCATATCAACTCATTTATGAAGACTTGACATTTGCAGGAGAAAATCTTCCTGTAAACGTAGCTCCTAATGGTCGTTTGACATCAGGCGCTGCTTATGCTCTTCTCTCACGCGTGATGCTCTATGCTGAACGTTGGGCCGATGCAAAGGCTGCTGCCGAAGAAGTGATGAAACAAGGCTATTCAATGCCAGCCGACCTTGAAACTCCATTTACCAATGGTGGTGAAGGCGCTATCTTCCAAATCTGTTTTGACCTCACAGCACAAACTCACGACTTTGATGCATACTATTCACCAGGTGGTGACAAAGCTGCATATGGCAACCCAATCAGCGGTGGCTATGGCTGTCCTACTCAAGAAATGGTTGAATCATTTGAGCTTGCAACCGGTGGTTTTGCCGATTGGACAAGATGGCACAATGAAGGAGGAACAAACGATACACCTCCTTATGCCGACCTTGAACCTCGTTTCCACCACACAATTCTTTACAATGGATCAGCATGGAAAGATCGTACAATTGAAGCATTCGTAGGTGGTGCCGACGGTTGGATGGAATGGATGAAAGGCGACCTCTGTGATGGTAAAACCACAACAGGTTACTATCTCCGCAAACTCGTTGACGAAAACAACCTCTTTGCAAATGGCTCAAGAGGCACTAAACCTTATACATTCATTCGCTATGCCGAAGTTCTTCTTAACTATGCTGAAGCATGCTATATGCTCAAAGAAACAGGCGAAGCATTGAATAAAGTAAATGATGTGCGCACTCGTCCTGCAGTGGGTCTTCCTGCTTTGACAGTATCAGGTGAAAACATCTTGAACGCTATACGTCAAGAACGTAAAGTAGAACTTGCATACGAAGGTCACTACTATTGGGATATGCGTCGTTGGGGTCTTGCTCACACAGCATTCACAGGCATTCGTGCCCATGGACTTAAGATTGAACAAAACGCTAACGGTTCGTTCACTTACTACTATGTATCGGTTGACGACCAAGATCGTAACTTCCCCGAAAAAATGTATAGCTGTCCTATACCCGAAAGCGAATTGGATAACAACAAGGCCGTTACCCAAATTTCAATTTGGAATTAATATCTAAATTAGTTTTTTATGAAAAAGAATATATTATATCTTTTGGCGCTGGTTATGATGGTTGCTACTTCTTCATGTGAAGATCCTCAATATGTAGCACCCACAGCAGACCGTCAAGGTCTTACCAGTTTGACAGCCATTTTCACATCAGGTCCATTTGTTGACCAAGAAATGGCTCGCTTGGAAATCGGAGAAGAAATGCCCGATCGCTTGGTTATCCCAGTTCCTTATTTCTTCCCCATCACATCTGACGATGAAACAACTGAATACATGACAAAAGTGCGCGTACAAGCCGCTTTGGCACCCAACTGTTTCATTGAACCCGCATTGACTATCCTTGACTTGACACAAGAAAACAAGTTTGTTTACACCGATGCAGCCGGAAACAAAAAGAACATCATCATTACCGGTGAACGTGTTAAATCAAATGCTTGTGAACTCATGTCATTTGCAATCAACGACCCTGCAATCAGCGGTATCATCGACAAAGCACAAAAGAAAGTGTCGTTGATTTCAGCTGATGACCTCAGCGCAGTATTGGCTACATATGAAGTATCGGCTCACGCAACAATCTCACCCGATCCTTCAGTTGAAGCACTCGACTACAACGAGCCTCTAACTCTTAGAGTAACAGCTCATGACGGTGTAACATTTGCCGACTATGTAGTGCTTAAAGAAGTTCCTGAAAAGATCGAATCGGGCTTCGTTAAAGAAAGCGTTGAACAATTGTTTAACATGGATCCTGTATCTAACCTCGGATTACCTGCATTTGACCAAATGGTAGGTCCTTCATTGGCTGCATTGCAAGGCAAGGTAGTAATCTGCTTGGGTGATGGTAGCACACCAATCTATGTAAATGGTCTTACAGGTGTTAAGATGGGCGAAATCAACCTTGGCTCAGCTGTTGCAGGTAGTGTAACAAACGACGAAGCTGAAAACTTGCTCATCGTTAATAAAGCTCTTGGTAAAGAAACTGTTAATATCTATCGCACTAAGTCAGCTACAGAAGCTCCAACATTGTACTACTCATTCACTAATCCATCAAGCTTCCCATTAGGAGCTAAGATGAAAGTTATCGGTAACATTGATACCGAAGCAGTCATCATGTTCACTAATGAAGGTATTGACGGTGTATCTTCATGTAACGAAGTTACAGTTCTTGCAGTACAAGGTGGTCAAGTTGTAGGAGTTGAAGCTAAGGCAATTCCTGGTATGGCATGGGGTTCTGCTCCTGTAAATACAGCAACAGTAGTAGCAGCATCAGCAACTGATCTTAATGCAGGTTGCTTCTTGTCTTACTATCCTTCATACTCACAACTTGCATGGGTAAATGCCGATGGCTCGGTATATGCATCAGTAGGCTCTGACATGACAGGCTGGGGATTGAATCCTAACTGTCTTGACTCTAAACGCTTCAACAATGTTAACTACATGGCATTGTTCGTTGTCAGCCACTTCCCAGCATGGGGTATGGGTCCACAATTGTATCTCTACAATGTAAACGACCGTAGCAAATTCACCGGTACAAATGTAACAGACCTTGCATGTCTTGAACTCACAAATCAAGCAATCACATGGTATCAAACAGGTTCTTACTCTGTTGCATCAGGTGACGTGGTAATTGCACCAAGTGCCGACGGATTCAAACTTTACATTTACTACTACGACCACAACTCACAAGTATTTGGTGCGTATGTAGCAGACTGTATCAAAGACTAATTAACTCAAATTTTATAATAATCCCGTTCTTTTAGAATAGGGACGGGATTATTCTTAAAAAAATTAGAAACATGAAACTTAACAGACTATTATTTATTCCGGCAGCATGTTTAGCTCTTTCTTTGACTACAACATCATGTGATAGCGAGGGTGACGATAACATCCAATGGTGGGACTGGAGTGAAAAAGAAGGCGAAGGTGAAGAAGGAGGCGAAACTCCTGAAGAGCCAGAAATTACCGAAGCCAATCCCGACATCGTTGCATTAGGCTGGACCAATGAAACATTGACATTGGAAGAACAATACGGAAACATTCCCGATTATATCCAAATGTACAAATCACCTGCTACACTTTGCGAAAAAAATGCTTATGCCTACATCGCAGTAGCAGATAAAGCACAAGTTACACTTGAAGTGCTTGGTGATGCAGAAAATCTATACACACCTTCAACTCAATATGAAGCATCATTGGCTCCCGTATTGGTTAATGGCGGATTTTTCTACCTCAATTCATTGAGTCTTATCTTGCGCGAAGGTGAATTGATTTGTCCTAATGTTCAAGTTGATTCTCCCGACTGGACTGAAACATATTACTATACTCCACGTGGTACATTCTCAATCCTTAAAGATGGAAGTATTGACGTAAGCTGGGTATATACATTGTTGTCAGGCGTGTCTTATTCTTATCCCACTTCTATGCCACTTGAAAACGGCGTAGTTCCAAGCGCTTCATATCCCGAAGGCGGTAAAGAATATACAGCTCAAACAGCTATCGGAGGTGGTCCAGTGCTCACTAAAGGTGGTCAAATTATCAACTCATGGCAAAATGAGTTCTTGAGTGTCAGCGTAGATTCTAATCGTCCTCGCACCGCAATTGGTTACAACCCAACAACTGAACGTATCGTACTCTTTGCATGCGCAGGAGATGGTATTGAAGGTGTTAGTGGTTTGACACTTGACAATATTGCTAACGTAATGAATCAACTTGGTTGCACAGAATCAATCAACCTTGATGGTGGTGGTTCAACTGTTATGCTTGTTAATGGTAATGAAATTATCAAACCAAGCGACGGCAAACAACGCAATGTTGGAAGTTGCGCAGCATTTAAATAATAACTTTCTGAATTAATAATGAAACGATTTAAGATTATAAGTATGTGTTTTGCGCTACTTACCATAGTAGCCCTAACTACAGCATGCTCATCAGACGATCCCGATGAATGGTGGAAGAAACCCGGAACTGAACAACCGGAACCGGAAACACCCACCGATCCGGAAACGCCCGAAGAGCCTGAAGTGGTGACAGCAAAACCACGTTATATTTGGATTGATGCATCGGCCAACTTTGTTGAATTTGCCAATAGCAAAGAAAACATTGCACGCGACTTGAAAAAAGCATTCGATGCCGGATTTACCGACGTCGTTGTTGACGTGAGAAACTCAATTGGCGATGTATTATTTAACACCTCAGTGGTTGAACAAGCTACCAAACTCCCCACATGGAAAGGTGGCTATCACTACCACGTGCGCACTGAGTCATGGGATTATCTACAAGCATTTATCGACGCAGGACACGAGCTCGGCTTGAGAGTTCATGCAGCAATCAACACCTTTACCGGAGGTTGCGTGCACCCCTATGGATTAGGCAGTCAGGGTATGGTGTTCCGCGATAGTTCAAAGAAAGATTGGGTGACAACACTTTATCTTAACGGGACGCTTGTTAATGCAATGGATTCAAACAACGATAGCTACGCTACCAAGTTTTTCAATCCGGCCAATGATGAAGTGCAAGAATTCTTGTGCTCAATGCTCAAAGACCTTGCCAAATATGATATAGATGGTATATTCTTGGATCGTTGTCGATATAATGACCAATACTCTGACTTTTCAGATGTATCAAAATCTAAATTTGAAAGTTATCTTGGATATTCAATTTCAGATTTCCCCAAATGCATCGAAAGCAAATACCAAAAACAATGGTGGGCTTTCAGAGCTAAGGTGATACATGATTTCATAGTAAAAGCGCGCGAAGCCGTTAAATCGGTAAATAGCAATATTCAATTTGGAACCTATGTAGGTGCGTGGTATTCAACCTATTATCAAGAAGGAGTGAATTGGGCAAGTCCTAAATACGGAGCCTCAAAATACTATTCTTGGGCAAGCACTGAGTGGGAAAAATATGGATATGCCGACCACTTAGATTTTATGTTGCTCGGAGCTTATGCCGGAGTTGACAACATCTATGGCACATCAGAATGGACTTGTCAAGGATTCTGCCAATTGGCCAAAGCCAAACTTTGTGGCGACGTGAAATTTGCCGGTGGCCCCGATGTGGGTAACTCAAGCGGTTATGAAAACGGCGGACAAGGAGCAGCAGTGACAAAGACTGTTGATGCTTGCATCAACTCATCTGATGGCTATTTCCTCTTTGACATGGTGCATGTGCGTGACTACAACTATTGGAACGCATGTAAAACAGGTATCGACAAATATTTAAATACTCTAAAATAGAAGATTTAATTAATGAAAGTACTAAAATCCAATGTAGCAAGCTTCGTGCTTGCTACATTGTTATCAACAACAACACTCAGTGTATGGGCGCAAGGTCTTGATACACGCGTAATTAGCGGTACAGTCAGCGATGGAGAAAATCCCATTGCCAATGTAGCTGTAACCGATGGCCAACACATTGTTACAACCGACGAAAATGGTTTTTACTCAATCAGCACACCGGTTGACTCACGTTTTGTATATATTACAACCCCGGCGGGCTATGTAGTATCGGTTAAAGACAAAACAATACCCCAATTTTATCAACTTTTGGAGGGAGATAAAACAACTTACGACTTCAAGTTGACAAAAAATAAACACAACGACGACAAACACACATTTGTTGTTCACTCAGATGTGCAGGTAACCTCAACTGCCGACATCAAACAATATAAAACAGTTGTTGAGGACTGCCGCAAAACAATCGACGCCATTAATGGCGATGTTTTTGGACTTGATTGTGGCGATATTGTAGGCGATAGCCCCTTTCTATACCCCAATTATATTGACGCAGTTTCAAACTTGGAAATCCCCATGTATCGCGCAATAGGGAATCATGACATGGACTATTATGGACGCTCACACGAGACATCATATCACACTTTTGAGAAATATTTTGGTCCCACCGTTTACTCATTTAATAAGGGAAAGGCTCATTATATTGTCTTGAATAACAACTTTTTTATAGGACGCGACTATTTCTACATGGGATATGTCGATGAAAAAACTTTTGCTTGGCTTGAGCAAGATTTAGCACTCGTTCCGAAGGATAATCTCATATTTATTGTCATGCACATTCCATCTCAATTAACCAATGAGACACAACAATTTAAATATGACTATTTCTCTATCGCCGACCAAACAGTGAATGCTCGAGCATTGCACCAATTGTTTAAATCACACGAGACTCATATTATCACCGGACACATGCACTATAACCTCAACATGGAATTCGGTGACAAGATCATGGAACACAACACAGCCTCGGCTTGTGGCACATGGTGGCAAATCCCGGAATGTTTAGATGGCACTCCACGAGGATATGCAGTGTATGAAGTTGATCAAAACCAGGTTGAATGGTACTACAAGGGCGCTGAATATGACCGCAACTATCAAATGCGCGTCTATGGCGTTGGCCAAGATGATGATTTCCCCACTGATGTAGTTGTTAATGTGTGGAATTATGATTCAAAATGGAAAGTTGAATTATTTGAAGATGGCAAAAAAACAGCCGATATGACTAAGTTCAGCGGATATGACCAATACACAAAGATTTTATGTAGCGATCGTAGTAAAGTAAAATATGATTGGATTTATCCAACCAAGAACGACCACATGTTCCGTGCCACTCCAAAGAATCCAAATGCAAAACTACAAGTAAAGGTAACTGACCGCTTTGGAAACATTTACACGCAAGATATAAACCCGACAAAAGAATAATTATGAGAATAAGAACAGCTTTAGCATCATTATTTTTAATTTCAGCAATAGCCTCTGAAGCTGAAATTACTATGCCGTCATTTTTTAATGACAATATGGTATTGCAGCAAAATTCGGCTGTAACATTTCGTGGCACAGCAAAACCAAACGCAAAAGTTACAGTTGAGACAAGTTGGAACAATAAAAAAGTAAGCACAAAGTCTGATGAAAACGGAAATTGGGCCACTGATGTTTTGACACCTGCCTATGGTGGTCCGTTTGACATTGTTGTTTCAGATGGAGATGTCAAAACACTAAAGAATATCTATATAGGAGAAGTGTGGCTGTGTTCAGGTCAATCCAACATGGAGATGCCATTGCGAGGATTTACAGGTCAGCCAGTTGATGGCTCGCAAGAAATGATTGCCGAAGCCAACAGCCAACGCAACATACGCCTTTTCCGCCAAGAAAATGCGTGGTCAACAACTCCACTCAATGATATCCCAAATGCAAAATGGGAATTGCCTACATCTGACGTTGTTTCAGAATTCAGTGCAGTTGGATATGTCTTTGCCGAACAACTCGAAAAGTCATTAGATGTACCTGTCGGAATCATTCAATGTGCGTGGAGCATGTCAACGATACAAGCTTGGATGCCTCGCGAGACATTCTCAAACCAATTCCCCGATATCAAACTTCCAAACATAAACGGAACAGAAAAAGATTTTGGTTGGCTTCAAGGCACTCCCACATTGTTGTGGAATGCGATGGTTAATCCATGGAAAGGTTTCCCAATTGCCGGAGTGCTATGGTATCAAGGAGAGGCTAACACACCCGATGCCAAGCTATATAGCAAATTATTCCCTGCCATGGTCAATGATTGGCGCAAATTGTTTAACAATGATAGTCTTCCATTCTATTATGCCCAATTAGCACCATGGAAAGATATGGGTTGCGAAAAAACCTTGTGGGCCGATTTCCGCCAAGTACAAAACGATATGCTTGCCGAAGTCAGCAACACCGGAATGGTAACAACAGGAGATCTTGGAGACAGCCTATTTATTCATTTCCCCAAGAAATTACCTGTAGGAAAACGATTTGCCTATTTGGCCCTCAATAATGTATATGGTAGCAAGGGCATCATGAGCGAGGCTCCAATCGCTATGAGTTGCGAGAAAAATGAAGATGGCACCTACTGGATCAGATTCAAAGGCGGAGAAAAAGGTTTGACACCTGAAAATAAGCAACTTCAAGGATTTGAGCTCGTGGACTTTAAAGGTAAAGTATATCCCGCTAAAGCACAGATACTCAACAGCAGCAATGTCGTAAAAGTGTGGAGCGAAAAAGTGCCCTATCCCGTAGAAGTGAGATATGGCTACCACAATTACTATGAAAGTTCATTGTTCAATAATGTCGGCATTCCAGCCGCTCCATTTAAAATGAAAATAGAGCACAAGACTGCCGCAACACAAAAACCAGCGTTGATGTGGTTTGATGCCGAAGCCAATTTCCGTCGTTTCAGCAACACCGACACAATCGACTATTATCTCTCAAAGATAAAATCACTCGGATTTACCCATGCCGTTGTGTGTTTGCGTCCCATCACAGGTGAGGTACTTTATGACAGTAAAATCTCTCCTATTCACAAGGAATGGGAAGGAGAAAATCACCCCGGATTTGACTATTTGGGCTACTTTATCGAACAAGGACACAAACTCGGGCTTGAAATCTTGGCCTCAATGAATGTGTTCTGCGCAGGTAACAATCACAAAGAACGCGGACTTGTATATGAAGGTCACCCCGAATGGGCTTCAACCTACTACGACCCCGTTAAGGGTATTATTCCAATCACAAAGTTGAAAGGTCCACATAAATATGGCGCAATGGTAAATCCCATCAACGAGGATTATCAAAAATATATCATCAGCGTCATGAAAGAAATTGTCACCAAATATCCCAATGTAGATGGTTTGATGTTGGACCGTGTGCGTTACGATGGTATTAATACCGATTTCTCTCAATTGAGCCGCAAAAAATTTGAAGAATACATCGGCCAAAAAGTAAAAAATTTCCCCGGCGATATTCTTTCATGGGAAAAAGATGGCGAACGCTATAAACCCGTCTATGGTGAATTGGCTAAGCTTTGGGCCGAATGGCGAACAAAAAATATCACCGAATTCATGGCTCGTGCGCGCAAAGAGGTGAAAGCAGCCAATCCCAATGTTGATTTTTGTACCTATACCGGCGCATGGTATCCGTCATACTATGAGGTTGGCGTAAACTTTGCCAGCAAAGAATATGATCCCAGCAAAGACTTTGAATGGGCTACTCCTAATTATAAAAACTACGGGTATGCCGAGTTGATTGATATTTATGCAACCGGCAACTATTACACCGACATTACGCTTGAAGATTATCGCAAAAACAACACAACCGTGTGGAACGAAACCGATAGTCAAGCTCAGAGTGGCACATGGTACTGCGTAGAAGGCTCTTGTCAAAAACTTCGTGAAATCCTTGGCAACAACGATTTCATGGGAGGTATCTTAGTCGATCAATTTTACAACAACCGCCAAGACCTCTCTCGCACAATAGCCCAAAACATTAAAGATTCTGATGGATTGATGGTGTTTGACATTGTTCACATCATCACAAAGAACCTTTGGAAAGAAGTTGAAGAAGGAATGAAAAAAGGGGGTAACTTATGAATGATAGAGCGCTGTCAATAGATGCATTGCGTGGATATGCTATCATCACAATGGTGTTGAGCGCAACAATCGTTGCGGGAATACTACCCGGTTGGATGTATCATGCCCAAACACCACCTCCCACTCATGCATTCAATCCCGATGTACCGGGATTGACATGGGTCGATTTGGTATTCCCATCTTTTCTTTTCGCCATGGGCGCGGCTTTCCCTTTTTCCATTGGCAAAAAGTTAAGTAAAGGTGTGAGCAAATTAAAAATGTCACTTTCGGCATTATGGCGAGGAGTGCTTCTCACCTATTTTGCAATCTTGATACAGCACTTCTACCCCTACATGACTGGTGGCGACGTAACATCATGGTGGCTTGCAATATTTTGCTTCTTATTGTTATTCCCCATTTACATGAGAATACCATGTGAGATGCCCAATTGGCTACGATGGGTGATACAACTGACAGCAATGGCAATCGGTTATGGTGCAATTTTGCTGATTGATTATCCCAATGGATATACATTTGACTTGCACACAAGTAATATCATTATCCTCATTCTTGCCAATATGGCGGTATTTGCATCGTTGCTGTACATCTTTACCTATAACCGTCCAAAATTGCGCATAGCAATTTTAATGATTCTTTTCATGGTAATGATTTCGGCAACAGTTCCCGATTCGTGGGCAAGCAAATTCATGAGTTACACACCTGTCACATGGTTCTACAATCCACTGTATTTGAAATATCTGTTTATAGTGATTCCCGGAGCGTTTGCAGGTGAAGTCCTTGTCAAATGGTTATCGGAACGCAAAAACAAAGTTGCCGAAGATGAATCAGCCCCAAGCAACGCTCAAGCATGGACAACGCTATTTATTGCTCTTGCAATTGTAATTGTCAATTTATATTGTCTCTATATGAGATATATGGGACTAAATATAATATTGAATGTAGCATTGCTTTTAGGCGGCTGGTTGATGCTAAGACACTTGACCGGGTATGGCTCATTGTGGAGAAAATTGTTTATCATCGGAGCATTCATGATAATCATGGGGTTGGCAATCGAGCCTTATGAAGGAGGCATAAAAAAGGACCCTGTGACATTCTCCTATCTATTCACAACGTCGGGATTGTCATTTATGACTCTGATATTTTTCAGCGTTATTTGTGATTTCTTCCGTTGTCATAAAGGTACAGCATTTCTCGTCATGTCGGGACAAAATCCAATGGTGGCCTATGTAGCTGACAATCTGCTCATCTTCCCAATTTTATTCCTGTGTGGAGTGTGGGACTATTTTTCAGTGTTTGGCACATCACCATGGTTGGGCTTCCTTCAAGGAGTAATCATCACATCGATTGCAGTTTTGGTAACAATGTTCTTTACCAAAATCAAATTCTTGTGGCGCACATAAATCTGAATCAATAACTTTTTCAATACCTATAAATAATGAAATCCCTATTTAAATATTTAGTTCCAATGGCGTGTGTGGCCCTCTGCTCATGTACATCAAACATGGGTAAAGCCGATTTCAATGTAATACCACAACCCAATAACATTACTGTTGATAGCACAGCCACAGCCCATTTCATTCTTGACAAGAATGTTTCAATCGTTCACAACGGCGATGAGGATATGACTCGCAACGCTCGTTTCCTTGCTCAATACATTCAAGAAATGACCGGAATAGAGCTAAGTGACGGCGGAGATAAGGTGATTAAGCTACAAGTAGGTCTTAACGATGAAAATCCCGAAGCCTATAAACTGCAAGTATATCCCGACAGCGTTGTTATTACCGGAGCGACTCCCGCAGCAGTGTTCAGAGCATTGCAAACAGTGAGAAAGTCATTGCCAACTACTGCTGTTGATGCCGTTGAGATGCCAATAGCAGAAATATATGACTATCCCCGATTTGAATATCGTGGCGCACACTTTGACGTGTGCCGTCATTTCTACACTATTGATGAGGTGAAAACCTTCATTGATATGCTTGCTCTCCACAACGTCAACAACTTCCATTGGCATCTTAACGATGACCAAGGTTGGCGCATTGAAATCAAGAAATACCCCAAATTGATTGAAATAGGCTCTAAGCGCACCGAAACAGTAATCGGACGCAATCCCGGTAAATGGGACGGAGTTCCTGTGAGCGGATATTACACTCAAGAACAAGCCAAAGAGATTATTGAATATGCCGCTGAGAGATATATCAATGTAATCCCCGAAATTGATATGCCCGGTCACATGCGTTCAGCACTTGCCGCCTATCCTCACCTTGGATGTACCGGTGGTCCATATGATGTTTGGACCGAATGGGGTGTCACTCCCGAGGTGCTATGCGCCGGCAATGACTCAACCATGACATTCTTGGCCGATGTGTTTAATGAAATCATGGATATCTTCCCCTCAAAATATATCAACGCCGGAGGTGACGAGTGTCCTAAAACTCGTTGGCAAGAATGCCCCAAATGCCAAGCACGCATAAAAGCTGAAGGTATCGTTGCAAAAGGTCGTTTCAATGAATTTGATCGTTTGCAAGGATATGTAACAAACTATATATACAAGGTGATCTCAGCACGCGGCCGCATGATGATGGGTTGGGACGAGATATTGCAAGCCGATATCCCCTCCGATGCAATTGTGCTCTCATGGCAAGGTATTGCCGGAGCAATTGAAGGCGCCAAACGTGGCAATAAAGTGGTGTTATCGCCCAATACTCATTGCTATTTTGACTTCTATCAATCAAAAGATGTTCAATTTGAGCCTTTTGCAATTGGTGGATACACCCCCGTTGAAAAAGTATATTCATTTGAGCCCGTTCCAAGTGAGTTGGACGAAGAGCAAGCCAAACTTGTCATTGGTGCTCAATGTAACCTCTGGACTGAATACATCAAAACGTTCAGTCATGTTCAATATATGGAACTTCCACGTCTTGCCGCCTTGTGTGAAGTGCAATGGACCGAGCCCGAGCACAAAGACTATGAGTCGTTTAAAGAGCGTATCCCTGCAATGTTTGCAATATATGATAAATATGGCTACAACTATGCCAAACATCTCTGCGACGTAAATGCCACATACACACCCAACACTGAAAAGAAGGCACTCGAAGTGACTTTCTCTACATTGAAAAATCGTGAAATACGCTATACCACCGATGGCAACGAGCCCGATGAAAACTCTACTTTATATAGTGGACCGTTTACAATTGACAGCGATGTTATCATCAAGGCTGCATCGTTTAGCAATGGCGTGAAGAGTCGCACTATTTGCGATACGATAAACACCAATATCGCCTCATTTACCAAAGCAACATTTAATACCGTTCCGGCTATCGGATATGCATTCAATGGCGCTCAAACTCTTGTAGATGGTATAATGGGCGGAACAACAAATTATCGCACCGGTCGATGGATTGGTTTCGTAGGCAACAATTGCGATGTTGTTATAGATCTCGGAAGCGAACAATCAATTTCGGAATTAGGATTTAATTGCTGCGTGTTCCAATGCGATGGAGTTGTTGACGCTGCAGGTGTTGAAATCTATGGCTCAAATGATGGCAAAGAGTATTCATTAATCGCATCGGAAGAGTACCCCGAAGTAGTGAAAGAGATGGAATTTGCCACTCCTCACCACGAGATTAAATTTGCGCCAAAATCAACTCGTTATTTAAATGTCATCATCAAAAGCCACAAAGCACTCCCCTCATGGCATGCATTTGCCGGAGCCCCTGCATTTGTTTTTGTTGACGAAATTACAGTAAAATAATGTGTATGAATAGGTACATCAGAACTATCGCATTTGCTGCATTTATTGTGGCAAATGCAATTTCTTCATTTGCTCAAGATATATTGCCAATAACAGGCAGTTGGGTTAACTTGTTCTATCAAGACGTGCGCAACAAGTACACCAACCCACAATATATGGACAATACCGACCCCGATTTTTGGCAAGCGAAGGTGCAAGAAATGCATGACATGGGCATCGAATATCTCATCTTCATGGCAACCGCCAATGAGGGTAAAGCCGATTATCCCTCCAAATTGATGCCATGGGGCTATGATGCCAATCGCAAAAGCCCGGTATGCGCAATTATGGACCAGGCCGACAAATTGGGAATGAAAGTTTTCATGAGCATTGGTTGGGCCAAAGATCAAGACGACAATTTAAAGATACCCCATATTCTTCAACGTCAAAAAGATATCATGGCCGAATTGGCTCAATTGTATGGCAATCGTGAATCATTCTACGGCTGGTATCTTCCGGTAGAAGATTGTCTGGGCCCAATTCTCTCCGATGCCGCAGTTAAAGCCGTAAATTCGCTTGTTGATAATGCCCACAAACTCACTCCGGGCAAGAAAACCATGATATCGCCCTATGGGTTTTTCTGCTCAAAATTTGATGATCCACGATTTGGTCAACAGATTGAAAAACTTAAGGTTGACATCATTGCCTATCAAGATGAGGTGGGATGTGTCAGAGAAGAATTTCCAATGCCACGTCTAAAAGAAAATTGGAAGAAAATGAGAGCCATTCACGATAAAACCAATATTGAAATGTGGGCCAATTGTGAATTGTTCACTTGGGAAAAAGGATTAAACAGCCGCCAATCGGCATTAATTCCGGCAGCTATGCCTCGCATTGTTTCACAACTTGCAGCAGCAACACAAGGAGGCGCACAACGCATAATCTCATTTATGGTATATGGTTTATGGGACTCAAATACCACTCCCTACACAATCGCTCAACCTCATGTTGCACAAGATGCCGCTTGTGATTATGAGTCATGGCGTGCCTATGAAGGACGATGGCCCACACTGAATGCGATGTTTACCAACAAAGCATTGAATAGTTGCACTATAAACGACAATGCATTGTTTGATGGGCTCATGGGCGACGAAAACCCTAATGATAAAAATTGGGTGACGTATTCAGCCGGGCACAACACTATCGACCTTCCTGCGATTGACAATGTAAACGATATCACATTGCGATTCTTGCAGTGCAAGAAAAAAGGGATAGAATTTCCCTACAAAGTTTATTTATACACTTCCAACGACGGGAAAAGCTACACACTCATCGCTACCAAAGATGTCCCTGATTTTCCCAACGATCAGCATGACTCTTGGATTGATTGCATCACATTTAAATGCAATGGCAATAAATACTATCGCGTAGCATTTGAAGCCGACAACAAAGTAGCAATCGATGAAATATTCATCAATATGCAAATTATTAAGTAACAATCATCGTTCCTACAACGATAAAATATTAGCGGGCTGTACCAGATACAGCCCGCTAATATTTTCCCATCTCTTAATCTTTAATAAAGTACCCCGAAGCAGAATCGAACTGCTATCAAAAGTTTAGGAAACTTCTATTCTATCCGTTGAACTATCGGGGCTTGAAATGTCTCACAAAGTTACTTGTTATTTGCGAGATAAACAAATGAAGCGGTATGTTGCACCCGAGCGAGGGTCCTGTTTAACTTCACTCTCCTCAATCTTTTCCCACTGCGCAGGGTCGATTTGAGGGAAGAATGTATCGGCATCAGCTACATCTGCATCAATAATTGTGAGGTACAATTTTGATGCGTGAGGCAATGCCTGGGTGTATATTTCGCCTCCACCTATCACAAATGCCTCGTCACATTGCTCGACGGCATCAATTGCTTGTTGCAACGAGCCAACCGTTTCAGCTCCGTTCGCAACATAATCGACTTGTCGGGTTATCACTATGTTGCTACGGCCGGGCAATGCACCATTAGGGAAAGATTCAAACGTCTTGCGACCCATAATTATAGGGTGTCCCATGGTCAATGCTTTGAACCGGCGAAGGTCCTCACTGATGTGAAACAATAAATCACCGCCACGACCAATGGCCATGTTTTTAGTAACTGCTACTATGATTGATATATTTGCCATATTTATACCGATACGGTTGCTTTAATGTGTGGGTGCGGGTCGTAATCAACGAGCTGGAAGTCCTCAAATTTAAAATCGAAGATGTCTTTCACATCGGGATTCACAACCATGCGAGGCAATGAGCGAGGCTCACGGCTCAATTGCAGTTTAACTTGCTCGAAATGATCATTATAAATGTGGGCATCGCCCAAAGTGTGAACAAAGTCGCCGGCCTCAAGACCTGTCACTTGTGCAACCATCAAAAGCAATAAAGCATACGATGCGATGTTAAACGGCACGCCCAAGAAACAATCGGCACTACGTTGATATAACTGTAGGCTCAATCGACCATCGGCTACATAAAATTGGAAGAAAGCATGACATGGAGGTAGATTCATATTATTTAAATCGGCTACATTCCATGCACTCACAATTATGCGACGAGAATCGGGGTTGTTCTTTATTGTATCAATTACCTCCTTTATTTGGTCAATGTGTCCACCATTATAATCGGGCCAGCTACGCCATTGATAGCCATAAATGTGGCCTAAATCGCCATTTTCGTCGGCCCATTCATTCCAAATGCGCACACCATTATCTTGCAGATATTTCACGTTTGTGTCACCTTTAAGGAACCACAACAGTTCATGAATAATTGACTTAAGGTGTAATTTTTTTGTTGTCATCACCGGGAATCCTTCGGCCAAATTGAAACGCATTTGATATCCAAACACGCTACGAGTTCCGGTTCCGGTGCGGTCGCTTTTCTGCACGCCATTCTCCATTATGTGGCTAAGGAGGTCGAGATATTGTTTCATTGTCGTTTAGTTATTTTTTTCAATGCGTTAAACTACCCCCAAGAGATTCATGAGGTAAGATGTAATGAGGCTATATATGAGAATTCCTATAATGTCGTTTGTAATCGTGATAAACGGCCCTGTTGCAAGCGCCGGGTCAATCTTTATGCGTTCAAGAGTCAATGGGACAAGCGCACCAAACACCGAAGCAAATATAACAACCGAGAATAGAGACACCGATACCGCTATTGTGGTAACGTCGCCGGCGCCGATGGTTATCATATTGTAAACGAACACCAACAACGAAATTATACTTGCATTGATGAGCCCTACACCAAGTTCTTTAAACAATTGCTTTGCAGAGCTTTTCACATCGAGAGACCCATTTGCAAGGCCTTGTACAATGATAGCCGACGACTGCACCCCGACATTACCTCCCATTCCGGCAATGAGCGGAATAAACAATGCAATAGTGGGATTCACAGCCAATCCGGCCTCAAAATGACCCAATATCCATGCGCTACCAATACCGCCAAGAATACCTATCAACAGCCAAGGTAAACGAGCTCGAGTCTGTTGAAACACGGTATCATCGGTTTCCACATCGGTAGAAAGACCTGACGCCAATTGGTAGTCACGTTCTTGCGCCTCACGCACTTGGTCCATGACGTCATCGACAGTTATGCGACCCACTAATCGTCCAATTGAATCAACGACCGGCATTGCCACAAGATTATATTTTTCAAAATCAAGAGCTATTTCTTCAATTTTAGTATCGGTTTTGACCGATACAGGGTCACATTGCATCACGTGTTTTATTTTTGACACCGAGGGGTGTGTAATCATCTTTTTCAACGGGAACACACCTTTGAGTTTATTGTCATTATCAACGACATACACGTTGTAAATCTCGTCCATATCCTCGGCTTGTACCCTCATTTGCTTCACACACTCGGGCATGCTCCAGTTCTCATTCACTACAATCATCTCAGTACCCATGAGACCCCCGGCAGTGTCCTCATCATACTTCAACAAGTCAATGATGTCACCGGCCTGTTCTACGTCATCAATATGGGCCAAGATCTCATCACGATCCTCTTCATCAAGCTCTTGGAGAATATCGGCGGCATCGTCGGTGTCAAGGTGGTCAATCTGCTTAGCGATATCCTCAGCCGGCATTTCGCTAAGGATTTCCTTACGGTCGTCCTCATCAAGCTCAATGAGCACATCGGCCGCTTGCTCATCATCGAGCAAGTTATATAAATACTCGGCTTCTTTCTCATCAAGGTCTTCATATAACTCAGCAATATCGGCCGGGTGCAACTCTTGCAACTCTCGACGAGCGGCCTCATCGTCACGTTGAGCAATTATATCTTTAATTAAAGATAGATATTCGGGAGTATATTCTTTCATTTCTGAGCAGTCTGGTTACGAAGTTCCGACATGAGATTTGTTAACTCGATAAATTGCGCCACACTCAATTGTTCGGGGCGCAATGCAAATATTGGCAATTCGGGGAATGTCACTCCGGCAGGTAATAGCGACCGCAATGAGTTGCGCAAAGTCTTGCGACGTTGACCAAACGATGTCTTAACAACCGTCTTAAACAATCGTTCATCGCAGTTAAGGTCTTTTACATCGTTGCGAGTGAGTTTCACCACACCCGATTTCACCTTTGGAGGTGGATTAAACACATGTTCGCTCACCGTAAACAAGTATTCGACATCATACCATGCTTGTAGCAACACGCTCAATATACCACGTGTTTTTGTTCCAGGAGCAGCGGCCAATCGCTCAGCCACCTCTTTTTGCAACATACCCGAACAGCACACCACTTGGTCTTTATAGTCTAGAACTTTGAAAAAAATCTGAGATGATATATTGTAGGGATAGTTTCCTATTACACAAAAACGCTCGCTACCGTTCACACTCGCAACCAGGTCCATCTTCAAGAAATCTTCGGCAAGAATGCGGCCCTCAAGTTGCGGAAAATTTACGTTCAAATAATCCACACTCTCATTGTCAATCTCCACGACTTTCAAATCGTGTCCGGCATCAAGCAAAAATTTGGTGAGGACACCCATTCCGGGCCCAACTTCCACAATCGGGACGCCACGATACTCGTCAAGAGTAGCGGCAATGCGCTGAGCGACACTCAAGTCGGTGAGGAAATGCTGTCCAAGAGCTTTTTTAGGTTTTACTTGCTGCATGGCATTCTATTTTAGAGATTAGACATAGGTCAATGCGTTTATTTTTCGCATAACAAAACGTAAATACAAAGTTAATAAAAAACTTGGCAAGTTTATTCCCTTACCAAGTTTTTATATGTTTTTTTCTATTCTGCTTTGTCACTTCTTCGATAGAGTGTCTCTTGTGTGTCGAGAAATTGAGTTGAGATTAAATGTTGTTATGAGAATCATTGCGAGGATTGACAGCATGATTGTCAGGGACATTCCGCCCTGAGGCTCGCCGATTGTTTGCAATATATTCAGCCACCAAAGTCTCACCACCGACACCACAATCAATGCCACAATGAGCACGGTCGCATTAATCGATGCAACAAGAAGGTGGTAGTAACGAGCAACTTCGGCTGAGGTATATCCAAGCAGCATGAGATTGCGCAGTTTTTCACGGTTTTTCTGCAAGAGCAGATGTATGCTCAACAGGAGTATAAAGAATGCCAACAGACTTATTACGATACCCACGACAACCACAATCACAGTTACCAACGATAACATCGCCATTATTTTCCCACTATTTAATGCATTGCCGGCTATTTCATATTCGTGGTTTTCAATATAATCAATCATCGCTTTGTCGCCGGGATCATGGGCTTTGACAATCAAGCGAGATGGCATGGCAATGGGAGTAGTGGCATATTGCGCATTTGCCCACTGCATGAACAACTCGGGAACGGCAATTGTGTTCAATCGCGAAGAGAATCCCACTATGCGTCCCGTAAACGCTTGATGGCGAAAGTTATCCCCTATTCTGATGTTTATGGGAATCATTTGCACCATTTCCTCGCTAATTTGTGGCAGTCCCTTTGATGCGGCAAATCCAAAATTATATAACGCGAGATAATCTTTGGGAATGATAATCGGAATCATGGTACTGCCGGCTGGGTCAAAGGTCCAATCCGATGGTTTCACATCAAAGAATTCGTCGGGGATAGATTCAAAAAACAACGCTGTTGACATATACTTAGAGGCCAACTCTACCGACGCATAGACACTGAAAGCCGAAGCCGTAAACGTTCCCACCTCTTCAGCCCACGGTTGTGCAGCAATCTCTGAGACTTCTTCTTGAGAAAATTCAGCTCTCGGGCCGAGCAATGAGCCGAGTCCTTGCACACGTTTAGATATCACAATATACCTTGCCGAGATAAATGCATCGTCATTACCCTGCATTGACTTTACATCTTGATAGAATTGAATCGCAGTCAATACGATTATAAGCCCCACCAAATTGGCCACAGCATATCCAATCATTTGCGATTGAGAAATGTTGCGTCGGAGCAACTGCCAAACAATTTTATTCACTCTGAATGCCATAGCTGCCGTTATTATAATTATAGGGAAATACCCTCAAATAAAATTCCACACATCATCGCAAAGCAATTTATAGAAGTTCCCTATAATTTCATGGCCTGAGCCTTAATTAGTAGCGGATTTCCCACCGAGGTGACTATTAATGCCGATTGCTGCTTTGTGATTTCTTCCTCAACGAGTGAAGCCACCAACCTATTGGCACGTTCATCAAGATGACTCACAGGTTCGTCAAGGAGCAAATAATCCATCGGTTGGCACAATGCTCTGACAATTGCCACTCTTTGTTGCTGACCGATTGAGAGCAATCCCACCAATTCCGATTTTTTATCCTCGATTTCAAGACGGGCAAGCATTGTCTCAATTTCTTGAGTAGATTTATAATTGGTGAGTGAATTTTTAAGTTCAATATTCTCCATCACAGTAAGTTCCGGGAAAAGTCGCATCTCTTGAGGCAATAAAGAGATGTGTTCACGTCGCAGTTTACTCCAATGATTGGAGTCGAATGCTGAAATATCGGAGTCATCAAACGACACAACACCCTCATAGTCATTGCGGTGTCCATACAAATAGCTGCATAGCGATGACTTTCCCGAGCCCGACTCGGCAGTTATCATATAACGTTGTCCCCGTTCAAACGTAACGTTCCCAAGCCACACGTCTGAGGCTCGATTTCTACCCGCGTCTTGATTTTGAGCAAAGACTCGAGGTAAAAGGCCCTTTAACGATATGTTATTTATTCTTTCCATTGCTTGCGTTGCACAAGTTCATTCAACGTTGCATTCAAGAAGGAGTTTCCCGACTTATATAGACGTGCTCGGGCATGAATGTTTTTCTCTTCACACCAAGCCGAAACACTCACCCCAAATGGCAATTCCAACGCTTTGCTTAATTCACTTGCATAACCAATTTCTCCGGCAAATGCTATCAGTTTCCCGTCAAAAACATCAGGAGCGATCGATGCATCACCTCGTTTCATTATTTCACGATTGGAGAATATGAGATTATTGCCATCTAAAGCAAGCAAATATATTACATCGTCAACTTTGTATTCCAGGCAACCTTCAATCTCTTCACCACCATTTGATTCTACGATGGCTTTTACCTGTTGATAAATCTCAGTTGCACGATTCTCTTTAAATGGCAGTTGCACTACAAAATCCCATGTATCGTCTCCCACGTTCAAAATGGATTGAGCTCCGGCAGCCGGGCCAACAGCCACGGCTAACGTACCTGAGACATCGTATAGATAGGGCATCGCCATTGCTATCGCCATCTTGACATTATTGTTCATACGTGGCAAAAATTCTTCAACAAAAGAATCCCAATCTACTGAGTCGGGAATTCCCACCGCAAAAGCTATATTGTCGTGGGGATAGAGATATTGAATAAACTCGGCATTAATAGGAGCTAATTGATCATCAATGAAGGCTACACGCTTCCCTTCCGAATCAAGGAATTTCAAATCAATGGTAGCATAATCACGTTCAGAATCAAACGCAATAGCAACCATTGCGTTTTCCAAAAAATTCGCGTCAAAAAGCCCCGAAAAGATGCGGTCGGCGCATAGATATTCACGTTTCCACTCACAAGCCGAGATGGGAGCAAGAACAGCCTCTTCAATTGATTGAATCAACGATGGGGCATATCCATGTCCCACCCAACACAAGTATTTTTCGCCACATTCTCTCAACATGACTACCTGATTTTTCAACGCAATTGTCTCATAGTCGCCCTCAACGGTCCAACTTCGATCGTCACGCAAAAGTTGTTTATCCAAAGCCGTTCTGTCGGAAAGGATAAATGACAACAATTGACACCCACCATGCTCATAGGCAATAATTTGGCGAGTATCTACCGAGCCCGACGCAAGCAGAGAGTCCACATCAAACGGCAAGGCATCATGATACTGAGAATGCTTGTAAACAGCACGCAACGCACTATTCATCTCCACTTTATCACCAATGACATCGCACCCGGCCTCAGAAAAGAATTTTTGAGCATTGAACGACATCACCCCTTCGGCCGATTGTGGCACATAATCAAGAAGCGACACTTGCTTCGGCTCATCGCAGGCAACAAATGCCAACGCCATTATAATGGAGAGAAATAATAATTTAAAGTTTTTCATATAGGTTTCTATAATCCCTTCACGTTTATTTCACCATTGAAGCAAACGCAGCAGGCACAGGAGTTTCAAAATTCATTTCTTTACGAGTAATCGGGTGCACAAATCTCAACGTCTGGGCATGCAACGCAAGTCGATGAATAGGGCTTGATTTTGCGCCATATTTTCTGTCTCCTGCAATGGGGTGTCCCAAATCTTTCATGTGTACCCTGATTTGATTCTTTCGGCCGGTGTCAAGCTCCACTTCAAGCAAAGTGTAGCCGTTTTTGCACTTAAGCACACGATATCTTGTCACCGCCAATTGGCCCTCTTCGGGATTTTGAGTTGAATACACCTCATATTGAGTAGTCTCGGCCAAGTAGCTACGCACCACACCTTCAGGCTCTTCCACTTTTCCTTCAACTACCGCGAGATATTTACGATTCAACACCATGTTATTCCAATTGTGTTGCATTGTCACCTTTGCCTCCTCATTTTTGGCAAACATCATGAGCCCTGAAGTATCCCTGTCAAGGCGATGTACGATAAAGAGTTTGTTGCGAGGGTCGTGCCATTTCACATAATCGCGAACAATTGAGTAGGCTGTACCTTCTTTAACCTTGTCGGTACCCATCGACAACAGTCCATATCCCTTATTCACCACGATGATGTCATCATCTTCATACACCAGTTGCATGCGGCGATGATAGAACACATAAAACTCACGAGTGAGATTGGCTTGCACAGTGTCACCGGCCTTCAACGGAGCATCAAATTGGGTTATAGGGGTCCCATTCACCGCAATTTGATTGTGTTTGAGCAATTCCTTAATATTTGTGCGTTTGCGCTGAGGCATTGCTTCAAAAAGGAATTGCAACAAAGTTGTATCGGCTTGTGGTATATAGGTTTCTATCACATCGGGACGATATCGACGTGGGTCAGCACCGGGTTTGTGAGATAGTTTCTTTGCCATGATAAAAAGCTATTATTTTTTAGTGGTCTTCGTTGTGCGACGAGTAGTTTTCTTTTTGGGTTTGTCATCTTGAGATGATACAATTTCAAGACACTCGTCATAGGAAAGATTCGATGGGTCTTTTACAGTACGAGGAATCTTATAATTTGACTTCTTGTAACAGATATATATGCCATAACGACCATTAAGAATCATCATATCGGCATCGTTATCAAACGTTTTGACCACCTTTTTGCTTTCTGCATCACGTTTTGATAGTATCAGTTCCTCGGCTTCGGGCAATGTTATTGCTGCCGGAGCTATATCCTTGGGGATTGACACAAATTTATTGTCGTGCTTGATATATGGACCAAATCGGCCAATTGCCACAGTCACCTCTTTGCCTTCAAATTCGCCAATGATGCGAGGGAATTCAAATAGTTTCAACGCCTCTTCAAGAGTGATTGTACCCACCGATTGACCTTTCAACAAAGAGGCAAATTGAGGCTTTTCATCACCATCACCCTCTCCAATCTGCACAAGTGGGCCAAAACGTCCAATCTTCACAGCAACAGGCTTTCCGGTTGCCGGGTCGGTGCCTAATATACGCTCTCCCACTTTATGTTCGAGGCGCATGTTCATCGCCTTTTCAATCTCGGGGTGGAACGCGTGGTAGAAATCTCTAATTTCGGCATTCCACTCGATTTTACCTTCGGCAATATCATCAAAACGTTCTTCAACACTTGCAGTGAAGTTATAGTCAAGGATATTTGGGAAATATTGTGTAAGGAAATCATTCACCACCACACCTATATCGGTAGGCAATAATTTACCTTTTTCAGCTCCCACCGACTCGGTCTTTGTGCGAGAAGATATTTTGCCACCTTTGAGAGTGAGAATAATAACCTCGCGCTTCTCGCCGGTTTTTTCACCCTTTTCGACATATTCACGTTGCTGAATAGTTGAAATTGTAGGCGCATAGGTCGAAGGACGTCCTATTCCCAACTCTTCCATCTTTTTCACTAGCGACGCTTCGGTGTATCGTGGTGGCTGTTGAGTGTATCGGCGTGTAGCAACCATGTCAACTGCGTCAACAACAGCATGCGGAGCCAAAGCCGGGAGTATTGATTCGCCGGCATCATCAACATTTTCATCGTCGTGACCTTCAATGTAAACCTTGAGGAATCCATCAAACTTGATGACCTCACCCGTAGCGATGAAACGCTCGGGGCGTGTAGAGGGAGCAATGTCGATTGTGGTCTTTTCCAAAACAGCATCACTCATTTGCGACGCAATCGTGCGTTTCCAAATGAGGGCATATAGTTTCTTTTCTTGGGCAGTGCCATCAATCGTGTGTTTATTTATATATGTAGGACGTATTGCTTCGTGGGCTTCTTGTGCACCTTTAGCCGAAGTGTGATAGTGGCGCACTTTCAAGTATTGCTCTCCGATGTTCTCCTTAATCTCGGCTGAGATAGTATTGATAGCCAATGAAGAGAGATTAACCGAGTCGGTACGCATATAGGTGATGTGTCCCGCTTCATAGAGTTTTTGTGCCACCATCATTGTCTGCGACACAGTAAATCCAAGTTTGCGAGAGGCCTCTTGTTGCAATGTCGAAGTTGTAAACGGAGGGGCAGGAGATTTCTTGACAGGCTTAACCATTACATCGGTCACCTCATAGGTCGCACCGATGCAATCAGTGAGCAATTGGCGTGCAGCAGCTTCATCGGCAAGACGTTTTGACAATTCGGCTTTAAACTGAACTCCCGAAGCATCTTTAAACTGTGCTGTCACACGGAAATATTCCTCGGGACAGAAATTCTTAATCTCGTTTTCACGTTCTACAATGAGACGCACAGCAACCGATTGTACCCTACCGGCCGATAACGATGGTTTGATTTTCTTCCATAGAACCGGAGATAGTTCAAACCCCACGATGCGGTCAAGCACTCGACGAGCTTGTTGAGCATCAACACGATTGACATCGATTGAACGCGGATTTTCAATAGCATTGAGAATTGCCGACTTAGTGATTTCGTGAAACACAATGCGGCGAGTCTTTTCGGGAGTCAGGTTCAACACCTCATACAAGTGCCAAGCAATGGCTTCTCCCTCGCGGTCCTCATCGGAAGCGAGCCACACCATTTGTGCCTCTTTTGATGCTTTGCGCAATTGCTCTACGAGTTGTTTTTTGTCGTCGGGTATTTCATATATCGGAGCAAAATCTTTGTCTATGTCAATACTGAAACTTTTTTTCTTCAAGTCGCGTATGTGACCATAGCTTGACATTACTTTATAATCGGATCCGAGAAATTTTTCTATCGTTTTTGCCTTAGCCGGAGATTCGACTATTACGAGATTTTTGAGCATTACTATCCTATTTTATAATTTTCAGCCGACAAAATTAGGAAAAAGAAATCTAACTAACCCGATATTTTTCAAAAATCTGCGTTTTTCCACCACTTTTACACATTATTATACTATTATATGCCTTTATCTATATATTCAATAGCGTCCTACGAGCCATTTCGCACCTTAAGATTACATCAGCATCAAACTCTTTTTTGAGGCTTTTTAAATCGATTGTAAAATTATTTCACTAACTTTGTGGGCTAAAACCGATTAACAATTCATCAAGATGAACTTTATAGAAGAACTTACCTGGCGCGGAATGATTCACACCGTGATGCCCGGCGCCGAAGAACAATTGAATAAAGAAATGACTACGGCCTACTTAGGCATTGACCCAACGGCCGATTCACTACACATTGGTCACCTCGTGGGAGTGATGATGTTGAAACATTTCCAACGTGCCGGACACAAACCCATTGCTTTGGTGGGCGGTGCTACCGGTATGATTGGCGATCCTTCAATGAAAAGCCAAGAGCGCAAACTTCTTGACGAAGAAACATTGCGTCACAACCAAGAAGCAATTAAAAAACAACTTGCCAAGTTCCTTGACTTTGACAGCGATGCGCCAAATGCAGCCGAGCTCGTAAACAACTACGACTGGATGAAGAACTTCTCATTCCTCGACTTTATTCGCGATGTGGGCAAGCACATCACCGTCAACTACATGATGGCCAAAGACTCAGTGAAGAAACGTCTCTCGGGTGAGTCTCAACAAGGAATGTCATTCACCGAATTTTCCTACCAATTGGTACAAGGATATGACTTCCTCACTCTCTACAAAGAGAAAAACTGTAAATTGCAACTTGGCGGATCAGACCAATGGGGAAACATCACTACCGGTACCGAACTGATTCGTCGCACTGTCGGTGGAGAAGCCTACGCACTCACTTGCCCTCTCATCACCAAGGCCGACGGAACAAAATTTGGTAAAACCGAAAGCGGAAACGTTTGGCTCGACCCACGTTACACTTCTCCCTACAAGTTCTACCAATTCTGGCTCAACGTTGCCGATGACGATGCTGAAAAATATATCAAGATATTCACAGCTCTTTCTAAAGAAGAAATTGACGAACTCGTTGCCGAGCAAGCCAAAGACCCCGGATTGCGCCCATTGCAAAAACGTCTTGCAAAAGAAATCACCACAATGGTACACTCAGCCGAAGACTACGAAGCTGCTGTTGAAGCATCACAAATTCTCTTCAGCAACAAAGCCTCTGAAACACTTCACAAAATCGACGAAGATACTTTGCTCGCCGTGTTTGAAGGTGTACCTCAATTTGAAATTGCTCGCCAAGACATTGAAGCCGGCACAAAAATCGTGGACCTTCTCACTGAAAAAGCTCCCGTTTTCCCCTCAAAAGGCGAATTGCGCAAGCTTGCTCAACAAGGTGGCGTTTCAATAAACAAAGAAAAAATCACCGACGTAAACGTTCCCGTTTCAGCCGATATCTTACTCAACAACAAGTATATACTTGCACAAAAAGGCAAGAAAAATTACTTCTTGCTAATTGTTAAATAAAAAATTTCTTGCAAAAAATTTGCACAGTAAAAAAATACTGCGTAACTTTGCATCGCTTTAGGTCAGAAGACTTGGGCAGAGGATTGTCTTATGGTGTAATGGTAGCACTGCAGTTTTTGGTTCTGCCTGTCTAGGTTCGAATCCTGGTAAGACAACTCAACAAAGCGCCGATTCAATGAATCGGCGCTTTTCTTTTATATCCCCCACCACCTTCCGACAAGACGCAAACAGGTTTCATTTGGGCTCAATCGCTTTACAACATGGCAGAAATTTGGTTGAGTGACACAGACGGTTATCTTTTATCTTAGTCTACTCTATAAAAACGGACGGCTAACCAATGGTTAGCCCCCGCAATCGAGGAATCGGTGGTCTTAACCACGGAATCCTCACCACAAATATAGCAACTATTTTTCAAAAAATATTAAAATCAGACAAATTCAATGGTTATTGAGACTTTTTTTATATATTTGTGTCTAAATAATAAAACTCAGTTTGGATGAACGATTTTATAATTTTAATTCTGTTAGCAATCCCATTCGGATTATTAATTAATTGGGCTACGGATTTTTTTACACGAAGCAATTGCCAATTAACCAAAGAAGATAAAGAATTCCTCAAGGAATTGCTTGACGAAGCCGAAAAAGAAGAAGTTACAGAAAAGAAGTAACCACTCATTTCCCTCAAAACACCGGTCTTATGTTTTCATGAGGCCGTTTTTATTTCAGTCCGTAGCGTTCCATCGCCGCCTGTCGTCGTGCTTCCATCTCCTCAGCACTTAATTGGGATGTCGAGCCCCTCGATCCGGCAATCACAAACAACTTATGAGAGCATCAACTTGTTCATCGGTAGTTGCCCAGCTTGTAACGAAACGCACCACCGAGTGATTAGCATCGGTTTTCTCTATTATGTTAAATCCCACGCATTTGGCCAATTCTGCGGCTTTTGAATCTTCAAGCACCACAAATTGCTGATTGGTAGTGCTCTCAAGATAAATCGGATAACCTTTCTCTTCTATCGCTTTTCGTAGTCGCATAGCCTGATCCACCCCGTTTTTTGCAATCTCAACGTAAAGATTGTCGGTAAACAGTGTATCAAACTGCACCCCAAGCAACCACCCCTTGGCGAGCAAAGCGCCCCGATTCTTAATCAAGCCTCTTGACATTTTTATATCCTTATTGAGAATCACCACCGCCTCGCCAAACAAAGCTCCCACCTTTGTGCCTCCAATATAAAACACATCACACAAACGAGCCAAATCGGGCAACGTTACATCATTGTCGGGAGCAGCAAGAGCATACCCAAGACGAGCCCCATCTACATAAAGCATCAATTCATACTTGTTGCACACCTCACGGATCTCACACAATTCGGAATACTTATAGATTGTACCGTACTCCGTAGGGTTGGAAATATACACCATTCGTGGCTCCACCACGTGTTCCATTCCACATTCCTCCGAAGTCACTTCGTTCAGGTATCTATCAAGTGCTTGAGCCGAGATTTTCCCCTCCTTGCATGCCATAGGTAGCACTTTATGCCCACATGCCTCAATGGCACCTGCTTCGTGAGTGCATATGTGACCCGTAGCAGGAGAGACCACTCCCTCGTTATGACGCAGTATTGAATCTATTACAATTGCATTGGTCTGTGTTCCACCAACAAGGAAATTAACCCGAGCATCGGGAGCCTCACAAGCACCAAGAATCTTTTCACGCGCCATATCACAATAGCAGTCAAGGCCATAGCCCGAGATTTTGTCGAAATTTATCTCCGCCAAACGTTGCAAAATGCGAGGGTGAGCACCCTCCATATAATCACTATTAAACTTAATCATAATACACCAATTATATCACACTGCAAAATTAGCATAAATCAGATTTGCTCCAAAATTAAAGACAAGGATAAGATTGGAATTCTGTCAAATCTTAAAGTGTCACATTTCCCTAAATTGTATAAAAATGTATAAAATATCCATTCGCAAAAATAAAAAAGACATTTATATGCAACAAAATGAATATTAGCAGTTTATCGCAATAAAATTAGAGCAAAATCTCCTATGTATCAGATATTTTGCGTATCTTTGTACGAATTTTGCGACTGCATCTTTTGCTCCTTTTTCAAGCAATTGACTCAATCAAAAACTCAAAATAAACAACATTTATTAATCAAACATTTTTCAGACTCATGCAAAAAATCATTTCAAGATTTTTGATGCTGATTGCCGTATTGGCATTCAGCGCATTTGCACAAGCTGAAACTTTGACACCCACAAAAGGCGTGATTCGCATCAAATTGCAAGATGCCGCCGCCAAAGAAGTGGGAATTGCACCTCGCGTCAAAGCCAATGGCGTGCTCACAACAGGAGTACACACACTTGACGTGGCCGCACAAAAAGTCAAAGCTTCCAGCATTCGCAGAGTGTTCCCCTATGCACCTGCTAATGAAAGTCGAATGGCACTCTACGGACTTGACCGTTGGTATGAAGTGTCGTTTGACGAAAGTATCAACCCTCTTGAAGCAAAGCTCATCTTTGGTCAAGCTGCAGGCGTGCAAGTAGCCACTTGCAAAGTGCCCATGGTGTTGAAAGAAGGTCTCGGTCAATTCAAGACCGTCAACACACTTTCTACCGTGCGCCCCAGCGAGATGCCCTTCAATGACCCTCGTTTGCCCAACCAATGGCACTACAACAACACAGGTTCATTGGGCGGTAGCAAAGCCGGTGCCGACATCAATCTTTTTGAAGCGTGGAAAACCACAACCGGTAAAAAAGAGATTGTCGTAGCTATTATCGACGGTGGGATTGACTATACCCACGAAGACCTTGCTGCCAACGTGCTCCTCAACACGGCTGAGCAAAATGGTGTTGCCGGTGTCGATGATGATGGTAACGGATATGTCGATGACGTATATGGCTGGAACTTCTGTACAGGCACAAAGGACGTATATCCCCATGCTCATGGTACACACGTCGCCGGAACTGTTGCTGCAGTTAACAACAACGGCAAAGGTGTTGCAGGTATCGCCGGTGGTGATGGCAGTGCCAACTCAGGCGTAAGCCTCCTCTCAGTTCAAGTATTTGACTCACGTTCAGGCTCGGGCGAAGGCGATTTTGCCGCATCAATCGTTTATGCAGCCAACCGCGGTGCTTCAATCGCCAACTGTTCATGGGGTTGGGCTACCGATGGATATTATGAACAAGACGTGCTTGACGCAATCGACTACTTCATCGGAACAAAAACCGAGAACGAAAACGACCTTGCTACCACCAAAGCACAACGCAACTTGAGCGGTGGTGTGATGTTCTTTGCAACAGGTAATGATGGCGCTCATGGCAACTTCTACCCTGCATGCTATGAACCAGTCGTAGCCGTAGGGTCAATGACATGTGACTATACAATTGCATCATACTCAAACTATGGCTCATGGGTTGACATCGTTGCTCCCGGTGGTTTGCTTGACTATGGCGATGCCGGAGGTGTATTGAGTACTCTTCCTAACGACCAATATGGCTACAACGAAGGAACCTCAATGGCTACACCACACGTAACAGGTATCGCAGCACTCGTTGCCTCTAAATATGGTAGCGCTACAATGCCCGCTGAAACCATTCGTCAACAAATCCTCACTTCGGTTAACGACCTTTATGCCTACAACGAAGGCAAAGAAGGGCTCCATGGTGCCGGATACATTGACGCAGCAAAAGCATTGCAAATGAACACCGAAGGCACAGCTCCCGAAGCCGTAGCCTCAATTATCGCATTACCGGCACAAGACAACATCACTCTTCAATGGACAATCCCTGCATCAAACGACGGAAGTGTTAATCACCACATCGTTTATTACAGCACAAGCGAAATTACTGCAGAAAGCGACCTCTCTACATTCAATAGTGTAGCCGTTGACACAAAATTTGCAGCATCAGGCGATTTGTTCAGCTACGAATTAGGAGGATTGTCACCATTGACAACCTACTATATTGCCATCAAAGCCGTTGACCGTTGGGGTAATTCATCGGCACTCTCGCCTGTGATTTCAGCAACCACCAATGCCGGTCCAAAAATGAAAGTTGACAAGTCAAGCTTGTCAATGACACTCAATGCAGCCAATGCTACTACTGCAAGCGCAACATTCAACATCAGCAATCTCGATGAAGGTTTGTTGAAATGGAGTGCGTCATTGAAAACAACTCAATCGTCAATTTCAACTTATTCACTTGACAAAGTGACCCCAGGATTGGTGAAAGGCTATAGCGGAAAAATCGGCGCTGAGCCCTATGCTGCCAACGAAGTTTACAGCACAGCCGATTTCAAAGCAACCGACTACCCTCGCAACTGGAAATATTACAACGAAACATACGCATCAATCGGTGAAGCCGACACATCATTGCCCAACTCAATGGCTCAATGGTTCCATGTTGATGCAAGCCAATATCCCGATGGATTCAACCTCACAGCGGTTAAAGTATGGAGCAATAACGGTGACACCCCCATACTTCGAATCTATAACGGAAACGGTATTTCAAGCGCTAATCTTCTCGCCGAAGTAACCCCAAGCTACTTCTATTCTGACATGGTTATGCGTCTCACTGAGCAAATCCACTTTGCTCCCGGTGAATCATTCTGGGTTGTGGTACACTTCCCCACACAAGAAAAAGCCTATCCATTGGGTCTTGCAATTACCGACAACTCAACCTATCCATCTTACTGCTACATGAGTAACGACATGGGTAAAACATGGTCAACACTTGCCGATGCGCTCAAAGGTTCTCCCTACGAAGTGGTTTCAAACAAAGCAGTATGGGCTATTACTGCGATGAGCCAAAACCCTGATTGGAGCACAATCATGACATTGACCCCATCTGAAGGAACAGTAAAATACAATGAGTCTCAAGCAGTAACAATTGCCAACGATGGACAACCTCTCGTTAATGGTACATATAAATTCAACCTCCGATTCAAAACCAATGAAAGCGAGGCCAATACAACCGTTATCCCCGTCACATTGACCGTCAAAGGCAATTTGCCCGTAATGACTCCTGCCAAAGTTGTCAACTTCGGTTCACTTCTTGTGGGAGAAACAAAAACTCTCACTGTTGAAGTTTACAACGAAGGTTACGGACCATTTGGATACTATGGGTCTTTGAGTGGCAACAAAATATCTTGCAACTCCGAACACTTCAAAGCGCCAACATATATCAGCGGTGGTTTCCCCGCTCGTTCGGCTCAAAAATTTGACGTTTCATTCACCCCACAAGCAGCAGGAAGCCACACCGGAACCATTTCATTCAAACACTCCGACAACACTACAGTGTTTAATGTAACCGTTACCGGTACCGCCACCGACCCGGCCAAGATTGTTATCGACCCCGACACAATCGCATGTGACACTCTTGACATTGCAGCTGAAGCTATCACCAAAGAATTTACAATCAAAAACGAAGGTAACTACCCTCTCGAATATGTATTGCCCAAATTCTCTGATCAACAGCTTGAAAGCCAAGGCAAAGCCGCTCACAAATTTGGCTACACAGTATTGACCAACCTCAACGGAGCCACCGACTTTGCCTACGACGGTAATCCTACACTCATCGGAGGCACCGACATCACTTCGTTGTTTAACGACAACACCTATCTCTCAGGAGCCATCGACTTGGGATTTGCATTCCCATTCTATGGTAAAGAATATGAGCAAATCTACATTTCAAGCTATGGCGGATTGGCTCTTAAACTCGGAGAACTCAGTTACTACCCCCCATTGACCGAAAGTTCAGAACGCCTCACCGATGTTCCCTACATCTCGGCCTATGGTTACCAACTTGCACTTAACGCCAACTCAAAAATTGAGTATGCAAAACAAGATGGCAAATTTGTAGTAAACTTCTCTAACGTTTTGGCTCTTGTTTACGACCAAGAATATGCCCCCATCTCATTCCGCATTATGCTTTCGGCAAATGGTGACATTGAAATCTTCTACGACAACTACGACCCAATGTCACAAAGCCTATTCCAAGACGGTTCTACCCTATTCTGCGGTCTTAAAGACCAAGCCGGAGAGGATCCCGTTGTGGTAACATCGGCCGACATTGCCGACTATTGGGGAAATAACGATGACCCTGCAGGCGACATTTACACACAATTCACCCACCAATCATCGGTGAAATTCATGGCTCCCAAAGCCAACTTTGTAACAAACATTACTCCTGCATTTGGTATCGTTAACCCTGGCGAAAGCGTTACTCTCACTGCCACATTGCAAGCCAATGAAAACATGGTTGCAGGTGAAACATTCAACAACATCGTGGTAATGAGCAACGACCCCAAATCCGGAACTTCATATATTCACTTTGATGCTACAATCACAGGTGAATCACTCGCTCCGATGGCGGCTCTCAACCAAAAGGACATCAACTTCGGTAAAGTATTCCGCACTTCAGTAGCTCAACTCCCCGTAACCATTAAAAACAATGGTAAAGACTCGCTCGCGGTTGAATCTATCGCATTGGCCAACAATGCCGTTAAATTTGCCAACATTGCTCCGGCAATGATTGCTCCGGGCATGTCTAAAGACGTTGTTGTTACACTCCCCACTGAAAACGAAGGGGTTGTTGCCGACGTCATGACCATTGTAACAAATGCCGGCACACTCACTGCCAACATTGCTGGTGAGGTTATCGGCTGTCCTGAAATCCAATTGAGTTATACAGCGATCGACACTACTGTTGCTTCAGGCACTCCAATCATTAAGCCATTGACCATTGCCAACAACGGTAACGAATCTCTCGTTTACTCAATCACTCCCAACCCTGCCTACATCTCTTTCGTTGAAAACGATGAAAATGCCAAGGTTTCTTATACCTTTGCTTCTTCGGCCGACGATAGCGACGTAGCGTTTGATTGGATTGACATTGAAACTACCGGATTAGGAGAACAAAACACATTCTCTTACTACAATACCCACGATTATGTAGCCGTTGAATTGCCATTTGAATTCCCATTCTATGGCAAGAAGTACAGCAAAATGTACATCTACAACACCGGTTTCGTTTCATTCACTGAACGCGAAGACCAAAAAATTTGGCCCGAGCCACCGGCAGAATTCCCTGCAGGCACTATCTACACCAACATCATCGCACCTTATTGGGGTCTCCACACAATGGACACCAGCAAGACTGCAGGTACATATCACTATATGACCGAAGATGAAATCGTGGTTTCATGGATGGAATATGGCAACTCTATGAACATGGGCGTTTGCTATCAGCTCATCATGAAGAAAGATGGGTCATTCAAATTCCAATACAAAGGATTTGGCGACTATGCTATCATCTACGGAATATTTGGTCTTGCAGGTATTTCAAACGAAGGCGGTAGCGAAGGTATTCGTTTGCCAGAACGTTACGTAGTATTTGACAAAGCCGTTCAATTCTATCCCGTTGTTGAATCAACCATCGCAGCCGGTCAAGACAAAGTGATTGACATCGAAGTGCTCACCGACAAGATGGCCGGAAACTACAACAGCAACATCGTTGTCAACACCAACGTTCCAGGTAGCGAAAAGATTGAAATGCCACTTACCCTCAACATCACAGGTGAGGCTCAACCGGTGTTCCCCGACACAATCATCATCGAAAACGTTATGGGAACAGCCAAAGACGAGTACAAAGGCCCAATCACTCAAATGGGAGCTTTCTACGAAGCATACTTCAAGATCGAAAACAAAGGTACAGCTTCATTCACGATCAACAACATCATCAATGAAGGTGTATTCTCAATCTACGATTCTTGGTATGACGAATACTACTCTCAACCTGCTCAAACATGGTTCTATGGACCTGAATTGGATTGGATGACAGGCGAGCCTACCGGCAACTATATGTGGTCACAATACTACGATAGCACCCCTGTTGAAGTTGGTAAAGATGGCCTTGAAATCTCAATTCCTATCATGCAATACACCATCGAAAGCACTCCCGGAACCTACGACGTGCCTTTGAAGGTTGCATACAATGAAGCTGACACAGCCAACATTCTCGTGCGCTTCATCGTGACAAATGCGCCATACCTCATGGCCGACAAACCCGAATTGCGCATCGAAAATGCCGAAAGCGATTTTGTGGGCATCGACTCTGTAACTATTACCAACGCAGGCCAATACAAGCTCACTTATGAACTACGCCTCGACCCAACAGGTAAGGGCGAAGAAATTATCGTGGACGAGGGCAGCAACCCCGGCATTGCTCCAATGATGGCTCCTGTTACTTTGAGTGCCGAAGCTGAAGCAGCATTGCGTCTCAACCTCAAAGAAAGCGTGCAAGCATTTGAAGTTTCATCTGACAGCCTCAATGCCTACGATGCACCTATCAACTTTGACTACAACCGCGTGATGTACTACCCATCTATCTCAACATCGCCCTCTTACACCTATGGAACCGGCGACGCATTTGGTCAATACATCTCTGCAACCCACTATGTGGCTCCTGAAGATGGATTCAACATTTCACACGTTTATATCGCAACAACACTCACTTGCGAGGACGGAACAAAAGTGAATAACGTTGATTACACTGTTGAGATCGTTAACGGTGCCGACTACGAAAATGGCGACGTTCTCGGCAAAGGAACATTCCACATCGACGACATGGACGGTGCTAAATTTGTAGTTATTCCTCTCGATCGCGCTGTTTACATGAACCCCGGTCAAGAATTCTACGTTAGAGTTACTTATCCTGTTGGCATTGAGTGGCCTGCCTACCTATCGGTTAAGCAAGAATCGGTAGTAAACAATCGCTACATGGGATATGTTGAAGGCTACGGCTGGTTTGATATCGCTTCAATGTTCAAGAACCAATATGGCTCGCTTGGTTACATCATGTCATGTCTCGAAACCGTTCCCGGTGCTCCTTGGGTGAAAATGCTCAACCCCGACTCTGAAAAGGTTGGCGAACTTCAACCCGGCGAATCACTCAACGTGAAATTTGAATTCAATGCGGCCGAAGCTCCACTCGATAAAGGCAACAAAGCTGTTCTCGTAGTCAAGAGCAACGACCTCTACAACCCTGTACTCAACTTCCCCATCACCCTCGACAAGAATGCAGCGCCTGTAATCACAGTGCCCACTGAAAACATCTTGGCTAAGGAAGCTACTACAACACTCGTTGAAGTAACAATCAACGAACCCGAAAACGACGACTTCACAATCAACATCTACGACTCTGGCAACATGTCAAGCATTCAAACTGTCAAAGCAATGACCGACACTACTGCCACTATCGAAGTTGACGCACACAACGGCGCCAGCATCAAAGATGTTGAAGGAGATGTAAAAGTCGTTATTGGTATCATGCCTCAATATGAATCGGCAGGTGAATACTCTATCACAGTGACTGCTACTGATAGCGCAGCCCACGAATCACAAAAAGTGGTTCGCTACACAGTAGCACACACCAACCGTGCCCCCGTCGCTCAAGAAGCTATGGCTATTGAAATCGAAGAAGGTACTTCATCAAATGTACTTAACGTTGCAAGCCTATTCTCTGATCCCGACGGCGATGAGTTGACCTACTCTTGGATGATTCTCGACGAAGAGCTCATCTCAGTATTTGCATCGGGCAACAACATCATCATCTATGGTAACACTCAAGGCTCTACAATGCTTGCCGTGACTGCTACCGACCCCAATGGTGCTACCGCCGACGCAATCATCATGGTTGACGTGACTGCCGTTTCAGGCATCGAGAACATCTCTATCAACGCTCAAGTTGGAATTTACCCCAACCCAGTTGTTGAGACTCTCTATGTAACATGCGACTTCAACTGCCAAGGTGCCAACTTCTGCATCTATGGCGAAAATGGCGCTGTTGTTTACAATGAAACTCAAGAAACCATTGCCGGTGTGGCAAAAGCAATCAATGTTGCTAACCTCCCCGACGGTCTCTACATTCTCAAAGTAACAACCGACCAAGGTGTTGCAACCTACCCCGTGGTTAAGAAATAATTCTAATCCACACTCATAGCGTGTGAGACATACTCTCACACCACAACAATAATCCGCCCGGAATTCCTCCGAGCGGATTATTTTTTCTACCCATGTGCGTATCTCCCGATGAGCCTTTTTTCCCAAAGATTGGTTAATTCACGTCTTTGCAGACTCCGGTGTAGGTGGGGTTGTGCTCGCTATCCGGAGGTTTCGGGCTATGCCCTCAACCACGCGGTTATTTATACGCTTCGCGTCCAGTGCTTCGCACGTCTCCCCCCACAAAAAAGTGACAAAGCAAAAAAAGCCTAAAGCAGTGATGCTTCAGGCTTTTCTTATTTATTTTCGAGAAATTAATGCTCTTAATAGAGCTCAGAGTGTTGTTGCATCTCAGCAGCAATAGCTTGCGCAATGCGAGTCATCTCCTCGGCCGAGACATTGGCTTTGTCGCCAAAGAAATTCATATCGGTCTCAGCATTGATAGGAATCAAGTGAATGTGAGTGTGAGGGACCTCCATACCCATCACTGTCACTCCTATGCGGCTACAAGGCATAGCGCGTTTCATGGCCTCAGCCACACGCTTTGCAAACATTTGCAACGAAGCATAGTCCTCATCACTGAGATCAAAAATGTAATCTACTTCCTTCTTGGGAATAACAAGAGTGTGACCCGGAGCTACCGGATTAATGTCGAGGAACGCATAGTTGTTTTCGTCCTCGGCAACTTTGTAGGAGGGTATTTCACCGGCTACAATGCGAGAGAAAATTGTTGCCATAGAGCTATCAGTTTTTACTTATTAGATTGAAATCTTTACAATCTCAAATTTCATCAATCCCGCAGGAACTTTCACCTCAACAACATCGCCCACCTTGTGGCCCAACAAACCTTGAGCAATGGGAGTGCTTGAGGCGATTTTTTTCTCCTTGAGGTTAGCTTCACTATCGGCAACGATAGTGTATTCCACCACCATTCCGTTAGCGAGATTTTTAATCTCAACGCGATTCATTATTTGCACCTCCTCGGTGTTAAGTTTGCTTTCATCAATGATGCGTGCATTAGCCACAAGGTCTTTGAGCATCGCTATTTTCATTTCAAGCATACCTTGAGCTTCTTTGGCTGCGTCATATTCAGCATTTTCCGAGAGGTCGCCCTTGTCACGAGCCTCAGCAATGGCGCGAGATATTTCCGGTCGCTTAACATTTTCAAGATAAGCGATTTCTTCCATTTTCTTTTTATAACCGTCCTTGGTCATGTAGGTGATTGCCATGGTTCAATTGTTTTTATTTAAACGTAAAAAAAAATAAGAATCCCAGCCGTGAAAGGTGAGACCCCTTTTGATTATCAAAATGTTATCTATGTTGCAAAGGTAGCGATTTTATTTGAGATAAAAAACTTTTTAGCGAAAATTCACTTCAACAGTCAACCTGTTACCACCATCAAAACGGTCCTATTGTTAAAGAGTGCAAATATCACGACATATAAATAACAAAATATTTGGTTAAATGCTCACAATTACCGAAATTTGCGGTTTAAAGATATAATTCATTTATTTTTTAACCCTAAATTTAAATTTTATGAAATTAAATTTACGCAAAGTTATGGCCCTTGGAGTTGCTGCTCTCATCGGTCTTGGTGCTTCTGCACAAACATTGACTCAAGAATGGGCACACACTACAGGTGTTCACGCCAATGGGTCAGCTCGTTCATGTACAGGTTGGGAAGAATCAGTAATCATTCCTGACAAAACTGGTCACAGCCTCATCAAATGGACAAAAGACGGTCAATCAGTATTGAAAGACCTTACTGAAATCTTCGAAAACACCGAAGAACTCTACACAATGTCAAAAGTAATTGAAAAAATTGACACTATTGCTGAAGAAGGCAAAGATTCAATTTTTGACACTACTTGGACCGACGTTAAAAAACTTGATGGTCTTGGCATCGGTATCACTACCGACGACGCAGGTAACATCATCGTTAACACTAACTTCCCCAATGCTCCATCTTCTGTAGAATGGATTATTGTTCCTGCTGATGGTTCTGACCCAGTTTTCTTGCCTATCACTTTACCTGATGACATTGCTGCAGGTCGTCTTGACCAAATCGGTCGCACAATTGGTAACGTGATGAGCGACGAAGGTGGTTATATGTACCTCCCCGTTAGCGGCGCTAACGCTGTTGCTGTTGTAAAAGTTGTTAATGGTGCTCAAGATGATGCTATGGCTTCTCCAACTCTTGTTGAAGCTCTTGGTACTTCTCACTTAGTACAATCTACTTGTACATCAGTTGAAGACATTGAAGCAGCAGTTGACCCTTCAACTACATTCTATCAACGTCAACGCAGTGCAGGTACAATCTATGGTTGGAACGAAGATGGAACAGAACAAGTGGCTCTCGCAGTAACAAATGCCAGCGGTGGTGCTGAAGGTTTTGACATTTTCACTCTTGGTGATACTCAATACTTAGTACAAACTTGCAAAGATTCAAAAAATAGTGCACGTTCACTTTCTCTTTCAGTTTCTAATGTAGCTACTGGCGAAATCGTAGCTACTTTTGACAACTCAACTCCAACAAGTGGACAATGGGCATCATTCTGCGCTCGTCCAATCGACGATGAAAACGTAGCTATCTACCAATTCTGTGCAGGTGTTCAAGTTGCTCTCTATACATTCACAGTTGCTACTGAAGAACCCGTTGCTCCTCTTTACATGGTAGGTCACAACAACGTATGGGATCCCGCTAACCCAACTGAAATCCCTGCTACTGAAACTGCAGGTGTTTACTCACTCTCAGGTGTAGAATTCACTAACCCCGAAAAAGCTTTCAAAATCTCTGAAAACAAAGGTACTTGGGACGAATTCAACGAAAAAGCTATGTGCGCTGACGGTGATGCAGTAGTTCAAATCAACACTCCAACTAAATTGTGGTTGTATGCCGGAACTAACATCACTTATGCTGAAAATGGCACATACGACGTAACAGTTGACCTCAGCGGTGAAGTTAAAACTATCACTCTCCAAAAGTCTTCAGGTGTTGAAGATATCGAAGCTGTTGAAACAGTTGCTCCTGTTTACTACAACCTCCAAGGTGTAGAAGTTGCTAACCCAGCTAACGGTCTTTACATCGTTAAACGTGGTAACAAAGTTGCTAAAGAAGTTGTTGTAAAATAATTTCTAAGATAACTTGACAATATAGAGCCGTACCTTGTGGTGCGGCTCTTTTTGTTTATCTTTACGCAGATTTTCCGACATAAGACCAGGTTTTTAATGGCTCTGAAAAAAATATGTCTTTATGTTCTTCTGTCCAAGATAAAAGCATGTCTTTAGGTCTATAAAAAACGGAAGAGGATGAGCCTAAATTCACATCTTGACTCACCCTCGGCTGTTCCTTATAAAACAATAGTCTAAATTCGTATAATTATCTGTGTGCAAAATTACTACGATACAAACAAATTATATATACCTAAAATTCGGTATTTTTTCAGCCAAATATGCCCAAAACTTCATCAAAAGTGATTAATCTTGCCAAAATCTCATGATAGTTGACTATCTTTGTATTCACAAAAAGTGACATCGGCCGACAACCTGCCGTGACACTCACACATCTATAGGGAACTTCTATAAATTGCTTTGTGATGATTTGTGAAATTTTATTTGAGTGGATTTTTGATTTTTGTCGAATGAGCATAGCGAGCTATGCGATTGAGACAAAGGCAAAAAGACACCAAATAAAAACACAAAGCGCACAAAAGAGAGTTCTCGACAACTATTGTTTAACTAATTCGTGGAATTTATAGAAATTCCCTATATATATTACGACTTGAGCGATAACACCGTAACTAATGAGCAACACAACAAATATGATGCAATGGGATAGACTCATCTGCGACAAACGTTTTGGACTTGAAGACTACCACAATCCCAAACGAGGTTTTCGCAGTGATTTTCAACGCGACTACGACCGATTGGTGTTTTCATCACCTTTTCGCCGATTACAAAACAAGACGCAAGTATTTCCCTTGCCGGGGAGCGTCTTTGTGCACAATCGATTGACCCATAGCATGGAAGTGGCATGCGTAGGCCGTTCGCTTGCCAATGAGGTGAGCATGGGACTACGCGACAAATATGCCACCCAACCATGGGTGAACAAACTCGACGCCATCGACGAAATCGTTGCAGCGGCATGTCTTGCCCACGACCTCGGAAATCCCCCATTTGGCCATTCAGGCGAAAAAGCCATCTCGACCTTCTTCTCTGAAGGCGCCGGCAAAGACCTCAAAAGCGAACTAACAGCCGAACAATGGAATGATTTAACCCAATTTGAGGGAAACGCCAACGCATTCCGATTGCTCACTCATCAATTTAAAGGACGCCGGCCCGGAGGCTTTGCTATGACCTACTCAACGTTGGCTTCCATTGTCAAGTATCCCTACGAATCATCTCTTGCCGTAAAAGCCAACAAATTTGGGTTTTTCACCTCTGAGAAAGAGTCATTTATCAAGGTGGCACAAGAGGTGGGGCTCATCTCCCAACCCGGGCCCAATGGCGAAGTGAGATATATGCGCCACCCATTGGTTTACTTGGTTGAGGCCGCCGACGACATTTGCTACGAAGTGATGGACATTGAAGATGCCCACAAATTGAAGATACTCACAACCACCGAGGTTATATCTCTGTTAACCTCATTCTTTGATGATGAACGCAAAGCCCACATGCATGAAGTGATGGAAAACGTGGCCGACCCCAACGAAAAGGTATCCTACTTGCGTTCAAGCGTTATTGGCACATTGGTCCACCAATGCGCACTCGCATTTATTGCACACGAAGAAGAAATCCTCTGCGGACGTTTTGAAGGCTCTCTGCTCGACCACATTCCGGCTCTGCAGCGCGAAGGCTATAGTCGCTGTAACGACCTCTCTTGGGAGAAAATCTATCGTGCCAGCGAAGTGGTTGATATTGAGCTTGCCGGTAACCGCATCATTACGTTCCTTATGGAAAAGCTCATTCATGCCGTGCGCTATCCTCAACTCAACTACTCTCATCTATTGCTATCGAAAGTTCCTCAGCAGTATGATGTAAATGCCCCAACACTATTTGGCAAAATACAGGCCGTCATCGACCACGTTTCAGGAATGACTGACGTATATGCGCTCGACCTCTACCGCAAATTGAATGGAATGAGTCTGCCTGCAGTATAAAATCACACCAACGAACAACAACATAACAGAATGCAACGAATATTATTTACATTGATAATGGCTGTGGCCTCTTTGCTGGCTCAAGCCTATACAGTTGACCAAATTCCTAATGTGCATGTCGAAAATCGCACTCGCTACGTGTCCAACCCCGATGGGATATTAAGCCCTCAAGCCCAAACCCAAGCCGATTCCATTCTGTCGAATATATGGCGCACCTCATCGGCCGAGGCAGTTGCAGTTGTGGTAAACAACATCGACGGGAGCGACATTGACAGTTTTGCCACCGACCTATTCACTAAATGGGGAATAGGCAAAAGCGACAACGACAACGGATTGTTAGTGCTGATTGTCAAGGATATGCGCAAGGCTGCGATACGCACAGGATATGGCATTGAGGGAGTTATCCCCGATGTGATTGCCGGACGCATTATCCGAGAAAACATGGCGCCCCACTTTAAACAAGGCGACTATGACGCCGGAACCATCGAGGCATTGTCACGACTCGAACAAATCATCACCGACCCCACAGCCGCAGCAGAGCTCATGTCGGAGAATAAGAGCGACGCACAAACCTCTACCAATGATTATTTTACCTCCTATTTGATGATAGCCGGCTTTTTCACCACTCTTCTACTCTTGGGAATGTGGATTACAGCTATTTCAAAATCGCGCAACAAAAGCCGTCATGAGAAATATATGGCTCTGAACAAATTCAACTTGGCAGCACTGATATGCGTATTTATTGGGCTCGGATTACCACTTATCGTGTACATTCCCATGCTATTAAACAAACGCTATCTGCGCACAGCTTCACGAAAATGTCCTAATTGCGCAAGCAAAATGAAACGTCTCTCTGAAGATGAAGACAATAGATACCTCACAGCAGCTCAGGACTATGAGGAACGTATTGACTCGGTTGACTATGACGTGTGGTTGTGTGACAAATGTGGCGAAACCGACATATTGCCCTATGTAAAAGAGTCATCGACATACACCGAGTGTCCTGTTTGCGGAGCAAGAGCCTGTTCGCTCGTGAGCAATCGCATCATTACCCACGCCACGGTGAAACGCGAAGGGTGTGGGGTGAAAGAATATCGATGTGGTAATTGCCAAAAATTGACACAAAAAACCTATACAATCCCCAAAGAGGTGCCCGTCGTTGTTGTTGGCGGTGGAGGTAGCGGATTGGGCGGCGGAGGAGGATTCTCCGGTGGCAGTTTCGGTGGCGGAATGACCGGTGGCGGCGGTGCTTCGGGCGGTTGGTAATTATCGACTATGCAAAATGAGGCGTCGCGCCGAGAAGAAGACGGCTACGACGGCTACTATTGACGCTCCCCACCAACCCACAAAGGTCGAAAGCAAGGCAGCCGACACACTTGTGACGGTAGCAAATATAATGAGTCTAACGATGCCTTTCCCAAGCCTCATGTGGTAGCGATAGCGATAAACCGAAGCTACGATTATGGTGTAAATAACATACCATAGTATATAGGCAAATCCCAGTCCATCAAGTCCCCATAATTCAAAGGCTACAATATTGAGGGCCAACCCGATAATGGCGCTTGAGGTTTCGGTAATGAGATACAACTTGCCATCGCCACGAGCCAATATCACGAATGCCATGCACCACGAAACGGCACGAAACACCATGCCAACGATTGCCCACGTGATGAATGGCGCAATTGTTTTAAATTCGGCAGCATAGAGCAGTGTTATTATTAAATCTTTGGCCGAGATGAAAACGGCAATCACCGCAACAAGTACCCATAGCGTGATTTTTATTTCGTGAGAGACCATCGTTGAGCATCGACCACGATGGGCAATGGTCTGTGACAGACGTGGATAATATTCCATTGCAATGGCCGTAAAGATGAGTCCCACGTATCGGTTGACAAGCGTATAACCCGCCTGATAATGCCCCACTGTGGTGACATCGGCCTCATGATTGAGATATACCATGAATATATATGAAGCCAACATGGCGGCAAATGCCGATATTGTCATGTAGATTCCCAACACGATGAATCCTCGCCCCATCGTGAATGTTTCTTTCAACGATAACGTACAGGGGAGTTTCTCGGGGCGCGAGCGATTGACATAGACCGCAATGGTAGTGATTACGGCATAGGCGATGAGCGCCGGCACGATACTGTCAATACCCCAATAATAAAACAACGGAACAGAAACAGCAAGACCTCCAACAACGCCCCACAATGAAGCTTTGGCCAGTCGTTTCAACTGTTTTAGTCCTTGCATGATGGCCAATTCGCCATTGGAAATTGCCGATAGCATCATCACAATAGCCAAGGCCATAAACCCACACGTGTGATTACTATCGCCAAAAGTCCATTGACTCAACTGTGGCGACAATGCCAAAGTGACTACAGCCGCAAAAATCCCCAACAACCACGACCAACGTCGCACAACCTCCACAATGATTTTTACTCGCGATTGATCGGTGGTTGCAGCAACATCTCTGACAGCACTATTACGCAATCCCAATTGAAGGAGCGAACTGAGCATTTCAATTGCCGAATTATAAAGGCCAAACAGGCCAATCCCAATAGGGCCCATCAATAAGGCAACCAACTTTGTGCGCACTATCGAGCACATGATATTCACGACTTGCACACCGCCAAATACACTCATGGCTTTGAGCACCATGGCCGACAATCGTCCGTTTCGTGGGTTTGCGTTCATCGTGAATACAATTTTACTGAATTATTTTAGGTTTAGCCACTCGGCCGGGTTTAGTTTCTCGGTTTCACGTCGTATCTCAAAATGCAATATCGAGCGATTATTGTCGGCCGGGTCGGCATACACTTCGCCCAACTGTTGTTGAGCTTTTACAATATCGCCCTTGCGCACCACAATATTCACCAAATTGGTGTATATAGTGATATAACTTCCATGGCGTATCATCACTATATTGTTATATCCCGGCTGGCGGAATATTGCCGATACGACACCATCATAGACCGCTCTCACAGAGGCATTTGCGGCCACTTCAAAGTCAATTCCCGAGTTGCGCACCTTAACATGCTCGAGATGAGGGTGTTGATGGACACCAAATTGTCGCACAACCGAATAGCGAGACGCCACCGGCATCGGGAGGCGACTGCGCATTGATGCAAAGGCCAATGTCAGCTCCTTGTCGCTCGGCAACTTGGTTTTCTTTGTTTCTTTGTCACGTTGGGGAGGCGCAATAATCGTTGGAGTTTGTTTCACTTCCGACGATTTCTTGTCTGCTCGGGCTTTTTCTTCATCTTTTTTCTTCTGAGCCTCTTTGTTTTGCTGCTCAGCTTCTTGACGAAGTCGTACCTGCTCAAGCGAATCGGCCTCACGTTTGCGGCGCTGTTCTTCGGCAATGCGCTTGCGCTCGGCTTCTTCCTGTTTACGCTTCTCTTCGGCAAGACGTTTCTCCTCGGCAATGCGTTGCTCTTCAATCACGCGTTCAAGTTCCCGGTCAAGAGCCTCAGCCTCTCGTTCCTTCTTCTCGAGCAAATTCTTTAACGCCTTCTCTTGGTTTTGCAACCCGGCGACAAGCGTTTCGACCGTCTTTGACTTAGCCGTTAACGAGTCTCGCCCGGTCATCATCTTGTCAATAGTTTGTCGCTTAGACAATTGCATGACCGAGAGAGCTTGCTTGCGCTCGGCAAGTTTATCCTGCAACGATTTAATCTCTTGCGATTTCTTTTGGCGCCATTGCGAAAATTGGCGCAAATATCGCATACGCCGATAGGCCTGAGTGAACGTCTCGGAAGAAAAAATAAACGACAACGTACTCATATCCCCTTGATTGGACTGCATTTTCCTAACGGCGGTGGCATATTTTTCACGCATTTGCGACAAGCGAAGGTTGATTATATTGATTGAGTCATTGAGTTGCTGCATTTTTAAATCAATGCTATCAACAGCCAATTGGTGGCGATTTATAACCTTGTTCAGCTCCCCTATTTCAGCCTCCACAAGATTCAGGCTATTGAGTTCACGTTGCAATCGCTGCTCATTTTCATTGAGACGGAGCGTTGTCTCTTTTATTTGGCGAGAGGCGTCTTGGCGCTCACGTTTAATGTTCTCAGCACTCCGCCCTTGAGCAGCCACACTTTGGCAGCTACTCACTATGAGAAACATTATCAATGCCAATCGCCACATGTTCATAATCAACCTATTTAGATGCAAAAGCCTCAATCAAAGCCTTGCCATATACACGTTTGTAACCTTTGGGCATTTTCCAACTGCGGGTATTTGGAGTGTCCCATTTTGCAGCATCGTAGTCACTCTCGAGAGTCGCCTGAAGGAATGTTTCGCCCAAAGTCAATGACACTTGATTGGAACACGCCACCTGTCCGGCATTGCTATCAACCCATTTGTCATACACACACTGCAACACATCGCTACCATTGCGAGTGGCAGTGAGAACTTTCAAGCGGTTGTCGGCATCGGCACCGAAAGCATATTCTATTCCATTGAAACTTTTCTTTGGAGAAATAGCCATATAACTATTTATCTCGGATAGCTCTACATGTCGTTTCATTTTGGGAGATAATGTACCATGTTGCAACAAAAACACTCTCCCGAGCAACAAATCTTGGACGTCATTGATGGTCATTGGGAATCCGGCTACGAGCGTTTTCAAATCCTCGGCCAAGTAATATTTGTGAATCTTGTCGGTGGCATAAATCGAATCACTATTCACATATAGATTCATCACCTCCATACCCAAGAAACGTAACGATAACATCACGTTTTGGCCTCGAGTCATATATAGTCTTCCCGAAATTGACATCTCCTTGGGCTGCTGCAAACGCAATTTGATGGGGACATTGACATCGGTCCAATCGGCATAAGACCCGGCAAGCAAATCAAATCGGCTATCCAACGATAACTTTATGCTATCATTGCCCGTTGCCACGGCCGATTGACGTGCCGAGTGGCACCCCGTCAACCACATTGCAATGGCAATGGTTATTACCGAGAATAGGAGTATATTCAAATGTCTCATTTGTAGAAATAGGTTTTATGTTTCACCTTGCGTTGCAACATTTCATTGTCGGGTTCAAGGTCAAGCGCTTGTTGCCAATATTCCACTGCTTTGTCGGGATCACCCGTCATGAAATATATATCTCCGGCATGATGATACAACTCAGCCGATGGCTCGTCGCTATACTTGAAAGCCTCCTCAATATAGTACTGTGCGCGATCATATTGTTTCATCTTGAACAGCACCCATGCATAGGTATCGAGCGACGTATCATTCTCTGGTTCGGCTTTGATTGTAATGGCACTCATGCGCTCGGCTCGTTCCAAGTCCTTCCCTTCGCATGCGAGATAGTAGGCGCAGTTGTTAAGTGCCAATAAATTGTCGGGATTCACGGCAAGAGCTTTATCGTAATATATAAATGCGCTATCGGTCTCCGACATTTGATAATGCACGTCTCCAATGCTACACAACACACTTGAAATCATTTCAAAATCGGTAGAGTCGGTAATCGCCAATGCCTTATTGAGGTAATATAGCGAGCTATCGGGCTTTTCGGCCAAATTATAATCAACCCCTATGAGGTAGGTTATCATAGCATTTCGGGGGTGATATCGCAAGGCATCGGTACCCACTTCGGCGGCTTTATCATAATTCTTTGTTTGGACATATAGACTCATCAATGCTCTCCAACGTGACTCTTCGGTGGGATTGATATCAAGAGCATATCCGGCCTGCTCGGCTGCCGCCTCAAAATCCTCGATGGCTACAAGATAGGAACAATATAGGTCATGAATATCCACCTCATGAGGATGTTGCTCCATCAACACGTCAAACAGTTCTTGAATGCGTGGTTGCTGGTCGGGGTCTTCATATAAGGCTCGGATATAATTGGTCAACAGATTCAACTTCGATTCCAAGTCAAGACTCTCCATTTTCAAGGCGTGAAACACCTCTCGGTCGTAGGTGATACTATCTCCTTGCACCTTATAGAAATTGGCTCGTGAATAGTAGGCCAAGCCATTGGTCGAGTCCATCTCACACGCTCTGTTGTAGTAATACAGAGCGCTATCAGGTAAATTAAAAATCGAATAAACATCAGCTGCAAATACGTTATACTCAGCACTGCGTGGCGACGAAGCAATGAGGCTATGCAATTCATTGATAATTGCAGCAGTATCGTTAAGATTGAAATATGCTCTGACTTTGCGGTTGGAAATAGTGGCACTTTTCCCCTCGGCAACCTCTATGCGCGAATAAATATCGAGCGCTTTGCGTGTGAGAGAAGAGTCTTTTGTGGCACATAATGCCTCGGCATACTTGAATCCCATCTCCGGCTTTTCGGGGTAAAGCGAATCAAGCTTTGCCCATGCCGTCAAGGCTTTCCGTTTTTTGCCTATGCGTTCATTGATATTTCCATAAAGATAGGTCGCATAGAAATCTTCGGGCGATTTCTCAAAATGTTTAGACATCATGTTGTAGCCACGATGAAACAATGTTGAATCGCCATTTGACATGGCAAGTTTATAATATCCCAGATAAAATCCCACATCAGTGGCGGTTGTGTCGAGCGAATATGCACGATTGAGCAATCCATAATAGGAATCTTGCTTATCGAGCGCATTATGTCGCTGCGCTTCCATGTAGATATACTCCGCTTTACGTCGATTGGATTCATCAACGCCTTGCTCGGGCGCTTTGGCAGAAATTTCTATGCCACAACAAAACGCTACGATCAATAAAACGGCAAGAGATATTGTGCGAGTGATTTTCATTTTCAAGACCGATAAATTTTAACCTTTTGCTCGTTGAAACTCGTTCCGGAGCAGGGATTAGCCGCGACCGGTGTGGCCAAATCCGCCCTCTCCTCGCTCGGTTTCATCAAGCGTATCTACAACCTCCCAAGTCGTGTGGGAATAACGTGTGATTACCATCTGACAAATGCGCTCGCCATTGTTAATGGTGAATGGCTCATTAGAGAGATTTATTACAATCACCCCTATCTCTCCGCGATAGTCGGCATCAATCGTGCCCGGAGTATTCACCAATGATATACCATGCTTCAGCGCAAGACCACTTCGTGGACGTATTTGACACTCATAGCCCTGTGGCAACGCTATGCGCAATCCGGTGGGGATTAATGCGCGTTGCAATGGTTGCAAAGTGACCGGTTCCTGCAAGCATGCTCTAACGTCCATTCCGGCCGACGACTCTGTTGAATAGGCGGGAACATCATGTCCCGAACGATTGATTATTTTTACTGTTACTTTATCCATTTTTCACTCTGTTTAATTCTTTTGATTTGTACTATCCATTATTGGAATTCATTAATTCCCTTTATGGCATAAATATTCTTGCGAATATAACTAAAATTTACCACTTTGGAACATATTATTCAGTATTTTTAATAAATCAACAACACTATGCATCATTTTGTGATATCAACCACATGTTACCACCCTTTTCATGGTTGGAGGGATTAAATTGGGCAATTAGCGTGAAAAACGCTATCTTTGCATCATGGATACAATTATGCAATTTTTAGAAACCTATCATCTATTGGGATTAGTGATAGGCATCAGCACGTTTTTAATCATTGGGATATTTCACCCCGTAGTCATTAAATGTGAATATTATTTTGGCACGCGTTGCTGGTGGTGGTTCCTCGTATTAGGACTCGTCGGAGTGGGCTTGTCGATATGGGTCGATAACGTATTGTGGTCAACTATGCTCGGAGTATTTGCCTTTTCTTCGTTTTGGACCATCAAAGAAATTTTCGAGCAAAAACAAAGAGTCGAAAAAGGCTGGTTTCCTCGCAATCCCAATCGCAAACATTAAATAGCATCACAACATGATTTCAGTAGATGGATTAACCGTTGAATTTGGCGGCACAACACTATTTAAAGATATTTCGTTCCAAATAAACGAGAAAGACCGCATTGCCCTTATGGGAAAAAACGGAGCCGGGAAGAGTACTTTGCTAAAGATACTTGCCGGAGTTCGTAGCGCTACACGTGGCACAGTATCAGTGCCAAAAGATTGTGTAGTGGCCTATTTGCCTCAACACTTGATGACCGAGGACGGACGCACCGTGCGCGAAGAAGCTTCACAGGCATTTGCCCACCTCATGGAGGCCGAAGCCGAAATTGAGCGAATGAACAATGAATTGGCCACTCGCACTGACTACGAAAGCGACGACTACATGGCTCTAATTGAGCGCGTGAGCGAGTTGAGCGAGAAATTCTATGCAATAGACATGACCCACTTTGAAGAAGATGTTGAAAAAACATTGATGGGATTAGGTTTTGAGCGCGACCAACTCGACTCGCCCACCTCAGAGTTTAGCGGAGGTTGGAGAATGCGCATAGAATTGGCCAAACTTCTACTGAAAAATCCCGACGTGCTGCTTCTTGATGAGCCCACAAACCACCTCGACATTGAAAGTATCATGTGGCTTGAAGAGTTCATCAAAACATCGGCCAAAGCCGTTGTCGTAATAAGCCACGACCGTCGTTTTGTTGATGCCATTACAACTCGCACCATTGAGGTAACAATGGGTCGCATCTATGACTACAAAGCCTCTTACAGCCATTACCTCGAGCTACGCAAAGAACGTCGCGAACAGCAAATGAAACAATACGAGGAACAGCAAAAAATGATACAAGAAACCAAGGATTTCATTGAGCGCTTTAAAGGCACCTATTCCAAAACCCTACAAGTGCAAAGCCGCGTGAAAATGCTTGAAAAACTTGAACTCATTGAAGTTGATGAAGAAGACACCTCGGCTCTACGCCTAAAATTTCCGCCATCACCTCGCAGCGGAAGCTATCCGGTGCAAGTTGACAACGTTGGAAAAGCTTTTGGTGACCACATTGTATTCCAAAATGCTTCCTTCATGATTGAGCGTGGTGATAAAGTAGCATTTGTCGGACGCAATGGCGAAGGAAAATCAACGATGGTGAAATGTATCATGGGAGAACTTGAACATGAGGGCACACTCACACTCGGGCACAACGTCCAAACCGCCTACTTTGCCCAAAATCAAGCATCGCTACTCGATGAAAACCTCACAGTTTTCCAAACCATTGACGACATAGCCAAAGGCGACGTAAGGTTGAAAATTCGAGACATGTTGGGAGCATTCATGTTTGGTGGAGAAGAGAGCACCAAAAAAGTGAAAGTCCTCTCTGGAGGTGAACGCACACGATTGGCGATACTTAAACTACTCCTTGAGCCTGTCAACCTACTCATTCTCGATGAGCCTACCAATCACCTTGACCTCAAAACAAAAGACATTCTCAAGCAAGCCCTACAAGACTACGACGGCACTCTCATTCTTGTGAGCCACGACCGCGACTTCCTTGACGGATTGGCGACTAAAGTATATGAATTTGGGCACAAACGAGTGCGCGAACACCTCTGCGGAATCAACGAATTCCTCGAAAACAAAAAAATGGAATCCCTCCACGACATCGAACGCAAATAACGCAACATTACTTTTTATTGAATAAACCGAGCCTTATTTTCGACAAGGATTGAGATAATCTTGCTCCTGCCAGAATAAGGCTCTTGTTTTTGTCCTTAACAACTTTTTGTCAAGATCTATTTTCTTCGTCTAAAGAAATTTAAGAAACCGAACGCTCGAATCAACTTTATCTTCCACCTTGTCGTAAAGGTCAAACTATCACACCCATGGAAAGCCCATCGTCCTATTTTAATCACAGAATCGGGAATCACGACCGACGACAAACCACTACAATCTGAGAAGGCCCATTCTCCTATTCCAGTCACTGAATCGGGAATCACGACCGACGACAAACCACTACAATCTGAGAAGGCCCATTCTCCTATTTCAGTCACTGAATCAGGAATTACGACAGAAGTCAAGCCGGAACAACCTTCAAAGGCCCTTTTTCCTATCTTTGTCACTGAATCGGGAATTGTGATCGATGTCAAGCCATTACATCTAGAGAAGGCCCCTTCGCCTATCTCAGTCACTGAATCGGGGATTATTACCGACTTCAAGCCGGAACAACCTGCAAAGGTCCTTTCGCCTATCTCAGTCACTGAATCGGGGATTACGACAGAAGTCAAGCTACTGCAACCAATGAAGGCTCCAGATTCTATCTTAGTCACTGAATCGGGAATTGTGATCGATGTCAAGCCATTACATCTAGAGAAGGCACATTCGCCTATCTCAGTCACAGAATTGGGAATAGTCACCGAAGGCAAACTATCACAACCTATAAAGGCCCCTTTGCCTATCTTTGTCACAGAATCGGGAATCACGACAGAAATCAATTCCTTGCAACCATAGAAGGCCGAGTCCCCTATTTTTGTCACATAATTGGGAATAGTCAACGAAGTCAAGTTCTTGCACATTGAGAAGGCTCTTTCTCCTATCTTAGTCACTGAATCGGGGATTACGACAGAAGTCAAACTCTCGCAACCATAGAAGGCTCCTTCTCCTATCTTAGTCACTGAATCGGGGATAGTTACCGAAGACAATTCCTTGCAACCAGAGAAGGCCCTTTCACCTATCTCAGTCACTGAATCGGCTATCACTACCGATGTCAGTTTAAAACAACCCATAAAGACGTTCTTAATATTACAACATATGGGGATTGTTACCGAAGATAAGCTAAAG
>JAFVPD010000025.1 GCA_017505535.1 Muribaculaceae bacterium | reverse complement strand
AGAGTTGTCGTAACTTTCATGGAAAAAGCGGTCAAACTTTTCTTTAAAGTTACTAATTTTCAGGGACTTTTACAAGTAATAACTAATTAAAAAATCAATCATATAACTGACAAAAAATTAATTTTTGTCATCTACTAAATTTCCGATGGAAAGGTGAAGATACCTATTGTATTATCGGAGACAATAATGTGATACGCGAACAGGTGATTATCAATCGCAGTATCAGAGAGGGTCGGGCTACACGCATTGGAAGTGACTCGTTTATTATGGCTGAGTCTCACATCGGACATGATTGTAATGTAAAAGGTAAATGCGTTATTGGTAATGGTGTGAAGATTGCCGGTGATACTGAAATTGGTGAATGTGTAATAATGTCGTCAAATTCAATGCTTCACGAAGGTTGCAAAATCGGTAATTGGGCTCTAATTAAAGGTGGTTGTCGATTGGGTAGCAACGTGCCTCCCTACGTAATCATTGCTCACAACCCGGCGGTATATTATGGTATAAATGCCGTGGTAATGCGTAAAGAAGGCTTTACCGAAGAGCAAATCGATGATATAGCCAAAGCCTATCGACACGTGTATCAATGCGGTACATCGGTTTTCAATGCATTGCGTCGCATTGAGGCTGACGTTCAAGACTCGCCGGTGCGTCAAGCAATCATCGACTTTATAAAATCATGTGACCATCGAATTATTGCAATTCCGCAGGACTTGATGTAATTTAGATAAGGTACTAAGATTCCCAAATAAACTATTGTGGCGTAGGAAGGAACTTCATTGAGTCCTATCTACGCCACTTATTTTGTTATACATCAAAGGCTACCTCAACGAGGTAGCCTTTGATGTATTTGGGGATGGGAGTGGATTATTTAACCCAACCTGCGATTTTGTCTTTAGCAAAAAAGTAATAAACAACGAGACCTACCCAACTTGTGAGAAGGATAAGGATGATGAACAATAGTTTTTTTGCAAAGTCTCCATTGAGGTTCCAAATTTCAATAACGGCTTTAATACAAAGGATTAAACCGACAAGCCAAATGATAAATTCTAACATAATTGTTGAAATTAAAATATTAGTAATATAGGTATTATTTATGCAAAAATAATCAATATGTCGGAAACAGACAATTCAATATTCGCTATTTGTTGAATATTTCGTGGAAATACAAGAGATGATGGCGTAAAGAATTGCGCCAATAGGGGTGTGTGTGGCGGCCTGGGCGCTCGGTGTAGTCGTGTGGAATTTTGTGCTTTAGTAGCTCTTCGTGAAATTCCCGATTCACACCGATAAAGAAGTCGTCAACACCACAGTCAATAACTAAATTAAGTTGCCCGGGTTTAAGGGTAGAGATGAGGGTTATAGCTGTGTAGTCGATCCAACGTTGCGGGTGCTCGGTTTGAGAGCCTATGCGAGTGGCCATTTTCCAAGACTTGGCCCACTTGGGCTTGTTGATATTCAAACCTCCGCTCATGCTACCTGCCGATCCGAAAAGGTCGCTATGGCGCATTGCCAACCACATGCTACCATGCCCGCCCATGCTGAAACCGGTGATGGCACGCTTGCTTGCACAAGGAATAGTGCGGTAGTTGTTGTCGATGTATGGCACAAGTTCAGAGGTGATGAAGGTTTCCATTTGAAGATTTTTCACCACGGGAGAGTCCCAATACCAACTATCACGACCATCGGGGCACACAAAAATCATGTTATATTCGGAAGCCAAGCTATCCAAACGAGGCTCAGTGAGTTTCAACCAAGACGAATAATCGCCATCGTATCCGTGTAAGAGATATACAACAGGATAGCGAGTGGTATCGTTTTCTTCAAAGTATTTGGCAGGGAGAATTATCGAACAACGCATTGGCGATTCAATAGCATTGGCCGGTACGTTTATGGTGTCAACTTGAGTCGGAGAGGCCATCTCTTGGGCGTTGCCACATGTTGCAGTAGTGAAGCCGGCAATGACAACGGCTACGATGATTGCAAGAAATTTGAGTTTCATGTTGATAGTTTTTGATGGATTTAAAATTGATGCGAAGATAGCGAAAAATATTGTAATATATCAAAACAATCATTATCTTTGTGAAAATTATTAAAACATTTAAATTCAAAAGTTATGGATTTTGTAACAGCAATTAAAACCGTATTTTCAAAGTATGCGACATTTACAGGTCGTGCACGCCGTTCAGAATTTTGGTATTGGTATTTGTTTAGTGTCATTCTGAACCTTGTAACATGTTGGATGCCCGGGATAAATATGCTTGTTTCGTTAGCAATCTTGTTGCCAACATTGGCAGTTGCAATCCGTCGTCTTCACGATACCAATCGCAGTGGATGGTGGTTGTTGCTTTCAATAGTACCAAGTTTAGTGGCTATGTGTGTTCTTGTCTCAATTGTTGGAGCCGCAATAGTATCTATCGCATCGGGTGCCAGTGATGTGGATCCGGAATCGATGGCAATTCTATTTGCAAGCAATATAGGACTATTGGTGCTTTATTTGCTCTGCATCTTGTTGGCATTTGTAGGTGCTATAATACTCATCGTGTGGTGGGCAAGTGATAGCCAACCCGGTGACAACCAATATGGACCCAACCCCAAGACCGTTTCGTCAGATAATAACCCAACAATGCCTGATATTCCCGAAGTGCCCAAAAATTAGGATTTTGTTGAAGGAATAGAATAGTAGCGCATCATCGGAAAAACGATGGTGCGCTGTTTGTTTTAAATAGTACGCAAATGGCGGGATTTAGCCCAATATGACTTTAAAACAAACAAAGTGGAGCTATTCTTGTGGTTTTGCGTTGATTATTCCGTCGTTTTTGTGTAATTTTGTGAAACTAAATTTATTCTTATCTATGATAGAACGCATTGTGATAATAGACAATGTTGATCCCGTGAGTTTTTATGGGGTCAATAATAGTAATATGCAACTGATACGCAACTTGTTCCCCAAATTGCGCATGGCCGCACGTGGCTCTGTGATAAAGGTGATCGGAGACGATAAAGAAACCGCTGAATTTGAGAAAAAAATAAAAGAACTTGAGGAATATTGCGTCAAATATAATAAACTCACCGAGGAGGTAATCTTAGACGTTATTAAAGGCGAAACTCCTCGCGAGTTGAAGATGGACGATGTGATTATATATGGCGTTAATGGAAAACCCATCTCAGGTCGCACGCCCAATCAACAATTGCTTGTTAAAACATTTCAAGAAAACGACCTCACGTTTGCTCTTGGCCCTGCCGGAACGGGTAAAACCTATGTAGCGATAGCGCTTGCTGTGAGAGCATTGAAAAATCGTGAAGTTCGCAAGATTATTCTATCACGTCCTGCTGTAGAAGCCGGCGAGAAACTCGGATTTCTCCCGGGAGATATGAAGGATAAAATCGATCCCTATCTACAACCGTTATATGATGCGCTCGAGGATATGATTCCTGCGGTGAAACTGAAGGAATATATGGAGACCAAGGTGATACAAATAGCTCCATTGGCATTTATGCGTGGTAGAACACTCAACGATGCGGTGATAGTGCTTGATGAGGCACAAAACACCACTACTCATCAAATTAAGATGTTCCTCACACGTTTGGGAATGAATGCCAAGATGATAATCACCGGCGACGTAACCCAAATAGACCTCCCACGTTCAACGACTTCGGGCCTTGTTCAAGCCTTGAGAGTGCTCAAAAACGTGAACGGAATAGGTAAGGTTGAATTTGGCAAAAAAGATATTGTGCGACATCATTTGGTGCAACGCATTGTCGAAGCCTACGAAGCATGGGACAAGTGTAAACTTGATGAACAGCCCGAGGCTGAGAGCGAAAATGATAATGAAAATAATTAACAAAAAACATAAAAAATAATGGCAACTACATTAGTTAACACAGAATTTAATTTCCCCGGACAAAAGAGTGTTTATCACGGTAAAGTGCGTGACGTATATAATATCAATGACGATTTGATGGTGATGATTGCCACCGACCGCATTTCGGCTTTTGATGTAATTTTGCCCAAAGGGATTCCTTTCAAAGGACAAATGCTAAACCAAATCGCAGCAAAATTCCTCGATGCTACATCAGACATCGTTCCCAACTGGAAACTTGCGACACCCGACCCAATGGTAACAGTGGGCCTCAAGTGTGAAGGATTTAAAGTGGAAATGATTATTCGCGGATATTTGACCGGTAGCGCATGGCGTGAATATAAGAATGGTTGTCGCGAACTATGTGGTGTGGCGCTCCCCGACGGAATGCGTGAAAACGAACGATTCCCCGAACCCATTATCACTCCTACTACTAAGGCAGATGCCGGTCATGATGAAAATATCTCGAAAGAGGAAATCATAGCACAAGGTATCGTGTCAAAAGAAGACTATGAAACAATGGAACGTTATACTCGTGCATTGTTCCAACGTGGTAGCGAAATGGCTGCAGAGAAAGGCCTCATTCTTGTAGATACAAAATATGAATTTGGAAAGCGCGATGGAAAAGTAATCCTCATCGATGAAATCCACACTCCCGACTCATCACGCTATTTCTATGCCGATGGCTATGAAGCTCGATTCAATGCCGGCGAGCCCCAAAAACAACTCTCAAAAGAGTTTGTGCGTCAATGGCTCATCGACCACGATTTCATGGGTAAAGAAGGTCAAGTAATGCCCGAAATGACCGATGAATATTGTGAAAGTGTGTCGGCACGTTACCAAGAGCTATATGAACACATCACCGGAGAGGATTTCTGCAAACCTGCCGATGAAGATCTTGCTGCTCGCATTGAGGCAAATGTAACAGCATGTCTCGCTCAATTGAAACGATAAACGTTTTCTCAAAAAGACGAAAGTGGAGGTAAAGGCCGAAAAAATAAACCCCTATGATAATAGCAGGTGCAAGACCGAGCAAGTGCAGGAAATGTTTGACTCGATTGCACCTGCCTATGACTTTATGAATCGTGCCATGACGTTTGGTATCGATAAGTTGTGGCGTGCTAAGGCAGTGAAGATTCTGAGCAGTCATGCACCTAAATCAATTCTTGATGTAGCAACCGGAACAGGCGACCTTGCGATAAAACTTGCTAAGGAGTTGAACCCGGACAAGATTGTGGGTATAGATTTGTCGCAAGGAATGATAGAAATCGGGCGTAGCAAGGTGGCCGATGCAGGCCTTGACCGAAAAATTGAGTTTGTGCAAGGCGATTGTCTGGATTTACCTTTGCCCGATGATGAGTTTGACTGTGTCACTGTGGCCTATGGCGTGCGCAATTTTGAGCATCTCTCGCAAGGCTATCAAGAGATGCTAAGGGTTTTGCGCCCGGGTGGAATGTTGTGCGTGATAGAACTATCAACTCCTACGTCTCCACTTGTCAAACCATTATACAAGGTTTATACTCGTTACATAATTCCAGCTGTTGGGCGCATGGTATCAAAAGATGTGCGAGCCTATTCCTATCTCCCCGAGAGTATTGCTGCAGTTCCGCAAGGCAATGACATGTTACGTCTCATGCAAGAGGCAGGGTTTGTCGATTGCCGTTTCAAAGCGTTGACTTTTGGAACGTGTACAATCTACACTGCGTATGCTCCGAGGTGAGTGATCAGATAACATTAAACCTTTAGAATTAATTGTTTTGATGAGATTAAAAGTAGTAAATTGTGTTGTTGTACTTGTTGTGTCGATAGTGTTGTCGATGTTCAACACAGTTGTGGCACAAGAGGTGTCAAATGATACAGCTGAGGCAACAACCATTGTTGCCGAGGCCGAGGATAGTGTAGCACTTGCTCGTAAGGCGTTTGTGGCCGATTCAATTGCAAAAGAGCGTGCGCGTTTGATTGCTGCGTGGAAAAATAAATTACGTGCCGACTCGATTGCTCGCGCCGATTCAATAGCTCGTGCCAACTATGTAAAACCTGAGCCGATGTATTTCCCCGATGCGTTTTTCGGACCGTTGGTGTTTAACGAGTATGAAATGTTTGACAGTATAGATTTCATGGATACCAGGGCTTCGGGGGTTGAACAGGGACCTTTGACATGGATTGACCGTCTTGTTTATCAAGATGAAACAATGCGTCGCATCAAACAAAATGTGATGATTCAGAATCCTCAGATGGTAAAATATAATATGGCAACATTGCCCAAGCCGCCTAAAAAGTTTGAGGCAAAAGTTGATCCGACAAAATCTACTTTAACAATCGAGGAGTTGAATATAGATAAAGATGTGGTTGAAAACGAGGTGAAAGCCGAAGAGGTTAAACGAGTTAATTGGTTGCAATCGTTTGACGCGTCGTTGCAATTCTCCCAAGCCTACATTTCTCCCAACTGGTATCAAGGGGGTAATAATAATCTCAACATGATTGCCAATGGGATTTATAACATAAAACTCAATCAGGCATTTTATCCCAAGTACATGTTTGAGACCACAATACAATATAAACTTGGCTTAAATAGCGCTCCCGATGATTCTTTGCGCAATTATAGTATCAGTGAAGACATCTTCAGAGTAAATAGTAAGTTTGGTGTTAAAGCCAAGGAGAGATGGTACTACTCGGTGTCGGTTGATTTTAAAACGCAGTTGTTTAACAGCTACAAGAAAAACACCAATGACTTGACAGCCGCGTTGTTGTCACCGGCTGAATTAAACTTGGGTCTTGGTATGACCTATAATTATGCCAATCCCAAAAAGACTGTCTCGTTTGATGCGTCGGTAGCTCCACTTTCCTACAACTTGAAGATTTGTGCCAATGATAAACTCGATGAAACTTCGTTCGGAATAGAGGAGGGGCACAAGACAAAGAGCCAGGTGGGTTCCAATGCCGAGTGTAAATTTACATGGAAGCTTGCCTATAATATAACCTATAACTCAAGATTGTTTGTGTTTACCAATTACCAATATGTGCAAGGTGATTGGGAAAATACAATCAGTTTTGATGTGAATCGTTTCCTCTCGACAAAAGTGTATGTGCATTTGCGATATGACTCAAGTACCGATCATGCAGCCGATGCAAAATGGAAAGATTGGCAATTGAAGGAAATATTGAGCTTTGGCTTCAGCTACAAGTTTGCAACGATTTAGAAATTCATAAAAAGTAAAAAACGCCATGAAAATGCGATGCTTCGGGCTGCTATTGGTGATGCTATTCCCGTTATGTGCGATGGCATTTGATGTTGTGCCTGAGGAGTCGCAAGTTGTTGAAGGGTATGAGTCGCGCACGCAAGTGGAGTCGCGCCTCTCTCAATTGCCTCTTCACGATATAGAAGGAATATGGCAATGGATCGATAATGGTAGCTATATTGTGATTGAGCGATATGTCGATAGCAATCAGCCAAACGACGAATTGAGGCGTTATCGAATGGTGGTGTTGCGCTCTCCGCGATTATCGGTCGTGCCCGGAACGGTGATGGGCTATCTCAAATCTACGGCAAAGAAGGATTGCTTTGAAGCCTGTATATATACCGATTTTGACGGTGCTACAACGTTGTCGGTTGCGCGCAATTTTACGATTAACCTAAGTGACCGACGACTATCGTTTACCAAGCAGAAATCAGAAATAAAGGTGAACCTATGGCGTATGGTGCCTTATATGTTTCGTTATTCGATAACCAAGCGAGGTGATTCTCGCCGGGGGCTTGATGGTTGTGAGAAAGTATTCCCATTGGAAGAGGGACAGGAGTTAACACCTCGATATTTGTAGAGTTATGAGAGTTTTGTTGAGCACGATATTACTTGCAGGGTTGATTGCGGTGAATGCCTTTTCACAACGCACAACCCGGGGGCGGCTTCAGTTGAAGGACGATTATAAACAGGCGGTTGTTGTCGTGCAAGATACGATTGTTCCCGATGCAGAGATGCTAAAAGTTTCGGGCTATGATAAGCCGCTGTATTCCCGACGTGAGACGTTTTTTGTGACCAATCAATATAGTCGTGATATTTCTTCACTGAAGATTGAACTGAATTATTACGATGAGTCGGGAAGAGAACTTCATGCGGTGACACGATGGGTGAAATGTACTCTGCCGGCCCATTCAACCAGACAGGTTTATTTCTCATCGTGGGATAAACAATTTAGTTTTTACTACTATCGCAGTGCAAAACCTCGCCGGCAAGCAACTCCCTACAAGGTGACACATCGCATTTTGGCAGTGACAATGCCTGCCGATACAGTGCCGGCGATTAATCGTTGATTTTCCTGTTGCTATCGCTGATTGACGCATTAGAATGCGTTTTTCTCGCCATGAATAGCGTTCAAGACGGTGCGTACAATAATTTTGAGGTCAAGGAGGAATGTCCAATTTTCAATATACCATACGTCATATTCGACGCGTTTTTCCATCTGCCACAATTCTTCGGTCAGACCACGATATCCATTAACTTGTGCCCAACCGGTGATGCCGGGTTTGATGGCGTGTCGCACCATGTATTTGTCAATCAATTTACTGTAGTCCTCAGTGTGTTTGAGCATGTGAGGACGTGGCCCAACAACCGACATGTCGCCCAACCACACGTTGATGAATTGAGGGAGCTCGTCTATGCTTGTTTTGCGTAGGAAATCGCCCACACGGGTTTTGCGAGGATCATCTTTTTTTGCCTGCACCTTATCGCTGTCGGCATTTACTTTCATGGTGCGGAATTTCCAACAATAGAAATCTTGTCCTCTGTATCCGGTGCGTTTTTGTTTGAAGAAAATGGGTCCGGGTGAGGAAATTTTAATAGCAATTGCTACCGGAATGAATATAATGGGTGAGAATAATAGCACGATTGATGAAAAAATGATGTCAAAAGTGCGTTTTATGAACTTGTTGATGTAACGTTTCAGCGGATTGTTGCGTAATGTGAGTACCGGCATCAAGCCTATTTTGTTCATGTCAAATTGACGATTGATGTAGCGGCTCAATTGTGGCACATAGTAGAATTGGATTACGTTGTCATCGGCAATTTTTATGACAGTGCGCAATTCTGTCTCTTTTTCGCCTGAGATTGCATAATATATTTCATCTATTGCATTATCCTTGACAAAGCTATCTATTTGGTCGAAATTGCCGATGTAGTTGCCGGTGAAATTGGGTGAAGGGGTGTCATCGAAAAATCCCATAACTTTATAACCATATCCGGCATCTGATTCCAATTCATCTTGAAGGCGACGAGCAGTAGCATTGGTCCCGATAATAATGATGCGAATAAAGTTGCGGCCTTTGCGACGTAAACGTTTGAGTTGCATTCGGGCAATAGTCCACCAAATGGGGAATATAACTATGAGTAATGCATAGAATAGCAACATCGTTTTGACGGGAATGTGAGCTATTTTGAGCACAAAAAGCAGTATGAGAAACGACGCAGCATGAATTCCGAGCATTTGCAAAGCTCGCGAAACTACGTGGTCAAGGTAGATTGCTCTTTGGCGGTGAATGTTCCTGAGAATTAAAGTGGCCGGCACAAGCGACAAGTTGACTAAGAAAAGAGTCACGCGTGCATGCTCACGTATCATGTCGAATGAAATGAGACATGTGATGATAAATACAATGTTAAGCACAGCAAAGTCGGCAATGGTTAACATTGATTGTATATATTTGCCGTATTTTCCTTTTGAGTATTTGGCTGTCATATACTTGAGATATAGTGTTTAGGGGATTTGATATTCCCGATGGGGTACAGTTCGTTATTTTACACAACACGTCCCCGAGGTGGAATTTTGTGACCTCGGGGCGTGTGTTATTCATTGGGCTATTGGATAGTTTTGTATCCAATAGGTAGCATCTTATAGTTTGCTATCGATAATTCCGATTTTCTTTTCAATCATGGCAATGTCGTCTTTGATGCGTTGCATCTTTCGTTCCATTTCACGGAACATAGAATTGCCGGTCTTAGATTTGGAGTTGAAAAATCCAAGGTTGTTCTCATAAGTGCGCAACTCATTGCGTTTTTGTTCAAGGGCACGCATGAGTCGTTCTCTTTCACGATAGAGTCGGTTTTCATCATTGCCCATGTCGTTGATGGTCGATTCAAAGTTGGCAATGTGAGCGCGACTTTCTCTCATGTCAAAGTGATCGTGTAAAGCATTTATTGCCGCGCGATATGCTTCATATATATTGTCTTTTTCGCGGAAGGGAACGTGACCAATCTTTTGCCATTGAGCCATATATTCTTTAATGAGTTTGATGGCTTCTTCGCGAGGCATTTCGCGGTCGATATTGTTCAGTGCGTGAATAATTTCGTTTTTCGCTTTAAGATTGGCTTGTTCTTCTCGACGTGTTCCGCTTGTGTTTTTCTTCTTTTGTTCAAAGAAGTAGTCGCAAGCAGCAAGGAAACGTTGCCACACAGCATCGCTATGTTTCTTGGCAACAGAGCCGATAGTTTTCCATTGACGTTGCATTTCAACAAATTCGTCCGAAGCTTTTTTCCAATCGGTGCTATCTTTTAGAGCCTCGGCACGTTCGCAAAGAGCTATTTTCTTTTCAAGATTTGAGCTTAGCTCATCTTTCATCTTCTTGAAATATTCGGCTTTGAGTGAGAAGAAACGGTCGCATGTTTCACGGAAACGAGCAAATAATGCATTGTTCATTTTCTTTGATGCATATCCCAATTTTTTCCAGTCTTCTTGAGCTGCGATAATGGTTTTTGTCATTTCTTCCCATGCTGCATGGCTTTTGAGCGACTCAAAGTCAAGAGCTTCTACTCGCTCGCAGATTGCAGTCTTTGCTGCTTCGTTTTCTTGTTCACGCGCTTTGCGTTCTTCAAAAAATGCTTGGTATTTTTTATTTATGATAGCCGAAGCATCTTTAAAACGATTCCATATTTCTTCGCGCATTTCTTTTGCAACGGGGCCGGTTTCGCGCCATTTGTCGTGGAGGTCTTGCAAGCGACGGAAAGCTACAACAACATCATTCTCGGTTGTTAGCTTTTCAGCTTCTTCACACAAGAGGACTTTCACGTCAAGATTTTTCTTGAAATCGTAGTCGCGAAGGTCTTTGTTGATTTTCAATTGATCGTAGAATCGTTCAACCGCTTCTTGGAATTGTTTCCATTGTTCGGTAACTAATGTGGCAGGAACTTCTCCTACGGTTTTAAATTCCTGTTGCAATTCACGGAAACGAGGCATCAAGCGATTGACATTGTCGGTGTCGGCTGCCATTTCTGTAATTTCGGCAATGATAGCCGATTTGCGCTCGTAGTTGGCTTGACGAGTAGCTTCAAGCTCAGCAGCATAAGCAGCTTTCTTATCTTTTATTTGGTTGAGGATTTCTTTAAATTTTTCCTCTGCTTCGTCTGTTTTAGGAGCAAAAGCCGCCTCTTCGTTACCTTTTTCAAGGAACTCAGCTTTTTCTTGCTCCAGTTCAGTTTTGCGCAAAGCATGGAATTGCAGTTTCACACGAGTCAATTCGTCTCGTGTTATTTCTTCGGCCGATTTGTTTAATATTTCTTCGGCTTGTTGAATCAAACTTTCTTTTGAAAGAGTTTTGTCATTGTCGGCGACCATGGCATTTTCACTTTCATTGTTCTCATTCATGACATCATTGTGTCCGTCGTTCAAGATTTGGCCCTGTGCCTCATTGTTGAGGTTGGTGGGCTGTTCACGCAATTCCATAATTAAAGAGTATAAATTAGTTACATTCAAGAAGTTGCCTTCATGGTATATTCATGGCCATAGAGGCTTGGTTAAATATCGGTTTCAAATTTAGTAAAAAAAACAATACGAAATGAGATTTTGCTCAGAAAAAGCATTTTTAGCGACGATTATAGACGAGCGTTGAGCAATTGTTGGGGCTGAGGACATGTTCTGCAACTTGCTGGATTTGCTCAATTGTCACTGCACGATATTTTGAGGTGATTTGGTTGATGTCTTCACCCTGCATTTCTCCCATGGCCATGGCTTGGGCTTTGGGGAGGAATCCTATGGTTGAGAAGGTGTTGTTTGATTCAAATCGGTTGATTGTGCGAGTCAACTCATATTCGGTTATTGTATTGTTCCACAATTTTTGAATTTCGTTTTCAATGGCTTCTTCGGCCTGTTGTATTGCGCTATCGCTATTTTCTCTCAGTCGTGCCGATAGCATGAGGTAGCCGGGCTCGTCACTACCGGTGATTGACGCGTCAATCTCGGTAAATAGGTCGGTGCCCATGAGCAGATTGCGATAGAATCGAGCCGAGCGTCCCGATGCAAGTAGGTCGGTGATGATGTCGCAGGGAATGTAATCCTTGTGACCATGTCCCGGCATGTGATAGGCTTTGATTAATACGGCTTGAGGGACATCGGCGGTGACTATTTTGCGGCGCGGGGCAGTTTGTTTGGGCTCGGGTGCATATGTGCGAGGCGTAATTTCTCGTTGAGGAATATCGCCAAACCATTTTTCGGCCAATCGTTTAGTCTCTTCTAAGCTGATGTTGCCTGAGATGGCAAGCACTGCATTGTTGGGCGCATAATGGGAGTGGAAAAATTTTATGACGTCATCTTGAGTGACTTTTTCAATGTGGGATATTTCTTTGCCTATCGTCGGGAAACGATAAGGGTGGCTGGTATAGACCAGGTCACGCAAGTGATGAGCCATGTCGCCATAGGGCTTGTTGAGGCACACTTCTTTGAACTCTTCAATGACGACACTGCGTTGCACTTCGAGAGCCTTGTCGCTGAAGGCGAGGCTGAGCATGCGGTCGCTTTCGAGCCAAAATGCCGTTTCGGCATTTTGTGCCGGCAAGACGTCATAGAAGTTAGTGAAATCGTTGCTTGTCCAAGCATTGTTCCACCCTCCGGCTTGCTCCATTGCTTGGTCAAAGTCGGGAATGTTTATGCTGCCACCAAACATCAGATGCTCAAAAAGGTGGGCGAGTCCTGTGAGATTTTCATTCTCGTCGCGAGCACCTACATTGTACAAGATGTTAAGTGCCACCATTGCGGTGGCACTATCATGGTTGTGAACGACTCTAAGGCCGTTAGAAAGTGTGAAGTGGTTTAGTTCAATCATTATTTCACTATTTCCATGCTGATGATTTTTACATCTTCAGTAGGACGGTCGGCTTGGTCGGTTTTTACTTTTTCAATTTTAGCAACTACGTCCATGCCCGAAACGATTTCGCCAAAGACGGTATATTGGTTGTCGAGATGAGGAGTGCCACCAACGCTTGTGTATGCTTCAATCTGCTCAGGAGTGAGTTTCAAAGGGTTTTTAGCAGCTTCGGCTTCGGTTTCTTTTATGAGTTGTTGTTGAAGCGCTTGCAATCCGGCATTGTCTTGATTTTGTTGCATTACCATGATTTGGTCGCGATGCTTCATCACAAGTTGATTGAAGATTTGTTGTTGCTGTTGCATGTTGAGATGTTGTTCCATCTGTTTGATGGCGCTATCGTTGACAACATCTCCTGTCACAATGTAGAATTGTGAGCCCGAAGATTTTCTCTCGGGGTTAACTTGGTCGCCTTGGCGAGCAGCAGCCAAAGCTCCGCGCTTGTGGAAGTATTTGGGATATACGATTTCAGCATCGATTTGATAGCCGGGACCGCCTGCACCGAGCATTTTGCCTGGAGCAGCTCCTTTTGAGTCGGGGTCACCTGCTTGAATCATAAATTTGTTGATCACGCGGTGGAAAAGAGTTCCGTTGTAGAAGTCTGATTCTACGAGTTTTATGAAATTGTCGCGGTGTTTAGGGGTTTCTCCATAAAGAAGAATGCGAATATCTCCCAAACTTGTTTTGATGTCAACCATTGCCGATGAAGTATCGGGCGCAGTAGTGTTGTTTGATTCCATTTCTGATGTGGGATTATTATTGGCGGCAGAGTCGGTATTAGCTCCGGCATTGCATGATGCCAATGAAATTAATAATGTTGTGAGTGATAGTAAAATCTTGTGCATGATTAAAAGGGTTGTTAATGTATGATTTAAATTCCGGTAGGGAATAAACGTTTATATATGCGTCGGAAATTGTTGTCGGTTGCATTCAATTCGTCGGCACGTTGTTGGTAATCTTTACCCCAAATGCCTTGCAAGAGATCACCGATGTATTTTCGTTCTCGGTCTTTGTCGATTGCCGCGGCAATTAGTCGAGAGATTGCTTCGGAGTATTGTTGTGCATCAATAGCGTTGAGATAACGTGCCGCACTGACTAAAAATTGGCCGTTGCTATCAACGTTAATCATGTTGTTTATCAAGTCGTCAATAATAGGGAAGCAGGTGTCGATATTATTGGCTATGTATTCATATGTCAGCAAGCCGTCGGGGTCTTTACTGAGCGTTTTTTTGAGATTCTCGTCCATATTTTTATTTCAAAGAATGATTTTTCCACGCAAAGATACGAAATAAAGTATAAACTCCTAATCCTAAGCGATTATATTTAGGGAATTTCTATAAATTCCACGAATTAGTTAAACAATAGTTGTCGAGAACTCCCTTTTGTGCGCTTTGTGTTTTTATTTGGTGTCTTTTTGCCTTTGTCTCAATCGCATAGCTCGCTATGCTCATTCGACAAAAAAACAAAAATCCCCTCAAATAAAATTTCACAAATCATCACAAAGCAATTTTTAGAAGTTCCCTTTATTCACAATTGGAAGAAATAAGAAATGGAAATGGTTTTTTAGTTGTTGATTTTACACCAAAATATTAACTTTGTGATTAAATAGAATGATATATAGATGGAATATTTATTGATAATACTATGTGTATTGTGCCTCCTTGTAGGGCTTGCCGGTTGTGTAGTCCCTGTGATTCCGGGACCGCCGATAGCCTATCTTGGAATGCTGTGTTTGCATTTTACCGAAAGGGTTAGTTTCTCAGCCGCTACACTTGTCATGTGGGGCGTAATAGTCTTGTTGATGGCGGTTTTGGATTATGTTATACCAATCGTGGGTACGAAGGTTTTTGGTGGTACGAAATATGGCAATTGGGGTTGTATTATTGGAACTATTGTAGGACTAATTCTTGGTCCGCTGGGAGTTATTGTCGGCCCGTTTGCCGGCGCATGTGTGGGAGAATTATTGGCTCATCGCACTTTTGCCGAGGCGTTGAAATCGGCCATAGGTTCATTCCTCGGTTTTTTGTGTGGTACATTGCTCAAATTATTATTGTGTGGCTATTTTATTTACAAAGCAATAGAGGCTTTTTTGTAAAAAATAATTATATTTGTAGCGACTAAATAAATATTTAAAAAAAAGAATAATAATCATCGTTTTTTAAAAGAAAGGATATGCTAAAAAAATCAGTAGAAGACGCTATTAATGCGCAGGTAAATGCCGAATTGTGGTCGGCCTACCTTTATCTCTCAATGTCAATGAATTTTGCAGCGCAAGGACGCAATGGTATTGCTAATTGGTTTAAGGTGCAATTCCAAGAGGAACAAGCTCATGCCGAAATCTTTATGAATTATTTGAATTCTCGTGGCGCAAGAGTCGTGTTGCAACCTATTGACGCTGTTGAAATCGAATGGGCTACACCCCTCGATGCGTTTAAAGCTACTCTCGCTCACGAGCAAAAAGTAACAGCGCTCATCAATGATATCTATGCATTGGCTGAGTCAGAAAAAGACTATGCTACTCGTGAAATGCTCAACTGGTTTATCTCTGAACAAGTTGAAGAGGAAGAAAGTGCTCAAGAACTCATTGATAAATTCACTTTGATTGGCGACAATGGCATGGGCATTTATATGTTGGACCAAGAACTTGCGGCTCGCACATATACTGCTCCTTCACCATTGGCAACTGCCGAATAATCACCTCCCAAGTTAGGCCACGAGCTTAACTATCTATAAAACAACAGCGCAGGCGACATTGTCGTCTGCGCTGTGTGTTTGAGGGTAAATCCTTATAAGGATCGGCGCAATGCGCTTATTCCTCGTTGTCTCGATTCTTGGCTTTAGATTTTGTTTTGGACGATGATGAGTCCATGTCTTTTTCCTCTTTCAGGTCAATTTCGTTGCGGTTTTTGTCTATGACACGATATTGCAAATAGGCGAGAGATTGATCGGGCATGATTTTGAATTTGCGACCAAATTTCATTCGCCATTTGGTGTAAATAGAAATTAGACCTTTTTTTATGTAGGCATCAACAAATGGGTGTACATACATTATGAAGCCTTTTACATTGAGGGTGTTAAGAAGATAGTCGATTTTCTCTTTCAGAATGTCGGTGAAAAGTAGCGAAGGTTGAACTTCGCCTTTGCCAAAGCAAGAGGGGCATGCTTCGGTTGTGACGATGTCAAGTGCAGGACGCACACGTTGACGGGTGATTTGCATGAGCCCAAATTTGCTTAGTTGCAAGATGTTGTGTCGAGCTCGGTCGTTGGCCATAACCTCTTTCATGTGCTCATAGAGTGCTTGCCGATGTTCGGCCTTGTTCATGTCGATAAAGTCGATGACAATGATTCCTCCCATGTCGCGTAGTCGCAATTGACGCGCAATTTCGTCGGCCGCTCTCATGTTAACATCAAGCGCATTGGTTTCTTGGTCGGTGCCGGCTTTGGCACGGTTGCCCGAGTTTACGTCAATAACGTGCAGGGCTTCGGTGTGTTCAATGATGATGTAAGCACCCGATTTAAATGAAACCGTCTTGCCAAACGACGATTTGATTTGTTTGGTGATGTTAAAGTGGTCAAAAATGGGTTCGTCGTTGTCATAGAGCTTTACAATCTCTTGACGTTCAGGCGCAATGAGGTTGACATATTTTGCGATTTGGCTATAAATGTCATTGTCGTTGACATAGATGCTCTCAAATGAGGGGCTGAAAATGTCTCGCAAGACACCCACAATGCGACTTTCTTCTTCAAAGATGAGCGAGGGTGCTGCGACTTTTTGTGCTTTGGCAACTGCATCTTCCCAACATTTTAAGAGTGTTTTTAGCTCGTGGTTGAGCTCGGCAACACGTTTGCCCTCGGCTGATGTTCTGACTATGATGCCGAAATTCTTAGGTTTAATGCTGCCAATGAGTTGTCGCAAACGTAGTTTTTCCTCAGTTGTTTTAATTTTTTGCGATATTGAAATCTTATCGCAGAAAGGAATGAGCACAAGGTATCGTCCGGTAAAGGTGATTTCGGTTGTGAGGCGAGGCCCTTTTGATGAAATTGGTTCTTTGACAATTTGAACCATTAATTCTTGCCCTTGTGTAAGCGTGTCGGTAACAGAACCATGCTTGTCAATATCGGGCAGAAGTTTCATTTTAGAAACCGACGGTACGTGTTTTTTGTCTTCTAATACCTGTTTGAGGAAAGAGGCATAGGATGAGAATTGGGAGCCAAGATCTAAGTAGTGGAGGAAAGCGTCTTTTTCATAGCCTACGTTTACAAAGGCCGCATTTAATCCGGGCATGAGTTTTTTTACTTTAGCCAGATAAATGTCGCCAACTGCGTAGGAGATATTCCTCGACTCCTTCTGCAAGGAAACGAGTCGGGAATCTTCCACTAAGGCGATTGACACCTCGGTGGGTTGTACATCTACTATGAGTTCGCTTTTCATTTTCTTAGATGGCCACACTGATGGAGTGGCCGTTGAACAATAGTTGAGTTAAAACGATTGATTACAATACACAAAGAACAAACTCTCGCGGGAAATCTTAGTTATCCTCATCAAGTTTGTTCTCTGTATAGTTTTCTTCTTAATAGAAAAAATGTCACACAGTTGATTATTTTTTCTTATGACGATTTTTTCTTAGACGTTTTTTGCGCTTGTGAGTAGCCATCTTGTGGCCTTTTCTTTTCTTTCCGCTTGGCATTTTTGTTACGCTTTTATGATTAGTAAATTGGGTTTATTCTCTCTAAATTGGCGATAATCAATAGTGTCGCGCGATATTATTTTACGTCTTCCATGAACACTTTCGCAGGCTTGAATGCTGGAATTTTGTGTGCAGGAATGATGATTGTTGTGTTCTTAGAGATGTTGCGAGCGGTTTTTTCAGAACGAGTTTTCACGATGAAGCTACCGAAACCTCTGAGGTAAACGTTTTGTCCGTTAGCGAGTGAGTCTTTTACAATCTCCATGAATTTTTCGATAGTTTCAAGTACATTGGCTTTTTCAATGCCTGTAGTCTTTGAAATCTCGTTTACGATGTCTGCTTTAGTCATTGTAGTTTATTTTAATATTATTAGTAAAATCATGAAATACAGGCGATTGAGCTTGAAATTGCTCTCGCCTGAAATTTTGCAACTGCAAATATCGTACTTTTTTTTTAATTAGGCACAATATTCCGATGCTTTTTTTGAAATAATTCTCATTATAGCACTATTTTAGGCGTTAAATCGACCAATTATTGCAATAATGCGAGGGCCTCGTCAAGATGGGTTATCTCAATTGCTTGTGTTGGCGTAGGACTTTCGTTGCAACCGTTGTGGTTGAAGCAGATGGCATTCCACCCGGCATTGATGGCTCCGATGATGTCGGTTGTGGGATTGTCGCCGATTATGATTGAGCGATTGGACGTCGTTTGGGCTTTTGCGACGGCGTGGTTGAAGATGCGCACGTCGGGTTTGTTCACGCCAATATCATCGCTCAGCACAATCGTCTCAAAGTAGTGGGTGATATTGCTCGACTGCATTTTGCGATATTGCACCTCATAAAATCCATTGCTGATGATTCCTATGTGATAATCTTTATCGCGCAGATGGTTTAGGAGTTGAAGCGCGCCCGGAACCAACCGACTCATAGCGGCAAGTCGGTCGAGATATATGTCGCTCAATTTGGGACTGAGCTTGCGAGCATCGGTGTCGCTGTATCCTGCGTTGACAAGTATCACCCTGAAACGCTCCATCATGAGAAATTCTTTAGTGATGGCTCCACTATTATATAAAGCCCACAATCGATGATTGTTCTCGAGATAGATATTGCGCCACGAGTCAACATCGTTGAATGCTTTGTCTAATCCGGCTTCATGATAAACCATAGCCAATGCGTCCCAAGAATTGTTCTTGAAATCCCAAATGGTGTCGTCCAGATCAACCCACACCCAGTCGATGTCGTCACGTGTAAAAGTCTTTTGGGAAATAGGATTATGCGTCATTTTGTTGCATTATGATTGATTTAATGGCAAAGTTACAAAAACTTTTTTGCTGAATGTTTGTTTATTCGGGAAAACGATGTAACTTTGCAACGCTTTTCAGAGCAATATCCAACGATGCCTTGTGCCAAATTTAGTATATGTAGAGCAAACAGGCATTATCTCAATCCTTTTTATTACAGAAGTATATAGCCAAACAGAGCAAAAAAATTATGAGCACAAGTTGTGCCATGATGCTAATATCTGATACATTATCTATTTTAAATATATGTACAACATTTCAGATCTCAATGCAATGAGTGAGTCTGAACTTAAATCGATTGCAGAATCGATGGGTATGAAAAAAATTGATTCTACCCCCAAAGACGATCTCATTTATCGTATCCTTGACCAGCAAGCTATTGATATGGCTGCTTCGGCCACCGAAAAAAAACGACGTGCAACTAAAGAGAGTAAACCTCGTAAAGAAAAAAGTGCCGATAAAAGTGCACAAGAAATAAAAGTGCCGGAAAAAGCCAAGAAGCAAAAAGAAAAAGAACCTGAAGAAGTGAAATCATCGGACGAACAACAAGTTCAAGCGCCCGAAACCGATGTCGTTAAGGCTGCTTCGGCTCCCGAAGAAACTCCGCAACCGGCAGCCAATAAACGCGGACGGAAAAAGAAACAACCGGCAGCTGCTGAAGAGCCTGCCAAGGTTGAAAACATGGAAGCTGAATCGGTGCCAACTCCTATGCCCGACGAAGATGACCATGACGACTTGACATTGATTGCACCTCTTCCCAAAGAAATGCCTGTTGCCGAAACAGCTCCGGTCGAAAATAAAATCTCGGAAGAAGCTCCCGCCGAAGAAAAAGCTCAGCAACAACCTGCGGCAACATCGGAGCCTCAAGAGTCCCAACAAGGGGCCGAAAAAAGCAAGATGGATTTCCGTCCAAAAGATTCGGCATTCGGGTCGTTTTTCCCTCGTAGCGAAGGACGCAAGTTTGTGCCACGCTCTCAACGTGAAAAAGAGGAAGCTGCCGCAGCTGCTGCTATTGCCGCCGCTACTGCGCCAATCATAATCACCGAGCCCGGCAAGGAACAACAGCAAAAAATGCCCCAACAACAAAAACAGGGTAAAAAACAAAAAAATCGCAATAATAATCAACAACAGCAACAGCCACAGCCACAACAACCTCAGATGCCACAATATAATTTTGACGGATTTATTGAGGCTGCCGGTGTGTTGGAAGTGATGCCCGATGGTTATGGATTTTTGCGTTCAAGCGACTATAATTATTTATCATCGCCCGATGATGTTTATGTAACGCAGTCGCAAATCAAGCTTCATGGCCTCAAAACCGGCGACGTAGTCGAATGTACTATACGCCCACCAAAAGAGGGTGAGAAATATTTCCCAATGAGCAATGTGAAGCGTGTCAATGGCCGACAACCCGAATTCATACGCGATAGAGTGCCATTTGAACATCTCACACCACTATTCCCCGATGAGAAGTTTGACCTCACAAGCGGTCGCACATGTAATCTTTCGACGCGTGTTGTAGATATGTTCTCGCCTATTGGTAAGGGTCAACGTGGACTCATTGTTGCTCCTCCCAAAACAGGTAAAACAATCCTGCTCAAAGATATAGCCAATGCCATTGCTGAAAATCACCCTGAGACCTATATCATGATTTTGCTCATTGATGAGCGTCCTGAAGAGGTTACCGACATGAGCCGTACGGTTAATGCCGAGGTGATAGCGTCAACATTTGATGAGCCGGCCGAACGTCATGTGAAAATAGCAAGTATCGTGTTGGAAAAAGCTAAACGCATGGTCGAATGTGGCCACGACGTAGTGATTCTGTTGGACTCAATCACCCGATTGGCTCGTGCCTACAATACAGTCTCTCCTGCATCGGGCAAAATATTGTCGGGTGGTGTCGATGCCAATGCGTTGCAAAAACCAAAACGTTTCTTTGGGGCTGCCCGTAACATTGAAAATGGCGGCTCGCTCACAATCATTGCTACTGCATTGACCGAGACAAGTTCTAAGATGGACGAAGTAATCTTTGAAGAATTTAAAGGTACAGGAAACATGGAATTGCAACTCGATAGAAAATTGTCTAATAAACGCATATTCCCCGCAGTTGATATTATGGCTTCAAGTACTCGTCGCGACGACTTGTTGTTGCGCTCCGATACTATAAACCGAATGTGGATTCTGCGCCGATTCATCTCCGACCGCAATTCTATCGAGGCAATGGAATTTATTAAAGACCGCATGGAGCGTACCGCTGACAACGACGAACTACTCCGCACCATGGGCGATTGATAACACATTTACTCTCAATATAACTAACGAGGAGACGGTATCTTTACTGCCTCCTCGTTGTTTATTGTTAAAAGAATAGTCCTAAATTTTCCTCAAACCTCGGGCAACTTTATCTTCTCGTTTTGGGCATTAATATTGTTGGAGTAGAGTGTGAATTGCTATAAGTGAAAACGTCTGGTTGGTATCGAGGCTAATGAAAACTCATTCGTCTAATGTTAGGACAATGAAGAAAAATTCCAAAAGTGAAGATTGATTATATCGGTGGCTTTTAAAGTCAAATGAATCGTGAGACATATAGCAATTTATAACTTCGTTATTACTATAGATTATGATTTTACCTCTTACTTCTAATGGGTCGTTATTTTGTGACCGTTCAGTATAAATGCCAAAAGTCCCAGTATCTCCACGACTTTGTCGGTATGCATTATTGGGTGTAATGGATATAGCTTCAGCAGGGAATGGCCGGTTATATTTTAAGTAGTCACAAAAACGAGATATTAGAGTGCTATCTTTTATAAGTACATAATCTATATTGTATCCATTAGAGTCGTTATGCTCTAAAAGATAATCAAATGTTTTGTCAAATGCTCTACGGTCAATTGCAAAGTAATCATAGATATATCTATCAAGCTCTAACACTTTAATTTCGATACTATCTATTTTCTCAGGCAATTGCTCTAACAGGCTGTCAATTTTTCCTTCTATGGGGAATGGATTTATACGGTCAATGAATGCGGGATCTATCACTCGAGGAGTGTGACGGCGTTGTGGTTTTCCCTCTATTTCGGTATATTTATGAATATCAAAGCTATTTACCAGTTGTAATGCGTGATGAGGAGTATATTTATTAAAATCGTCTTTCGTTAAATTTGATTTTCTCAAACAACCGGTCTCCTTACTGTCAATTGGAACCAATAAAGCGGAATCGGAGTGTAATATATATATCTCTTTTTCTCCGGGACAATTTAGTAATTTCCCATTCTTTTCAGGCGGATAATTAATATCATAACTAAACATAAAGCCATCTCCGGCTTTAAGATATTTTATATCCCAAATGAAATTATTCGATGAAACGATGAGAGTATCACCCTCTAATACCCAAGACGCTTTTACAGGCTCAACACCTGATTGCTTATACACGGCAGTTCCATCAGCGTTAAACAATACTTTTGCATCAGGATAAGACTCCATTTTCTGCCCCAAAATCGTTTTAGTGTTGTCCCAATTCCATACACCTGCAATTCTATCAGTAGAATATAACAGCATAGGAACTATACTTATGAAAAATAATATTAAAGATCTTTGTTTCATTTCGGGTGATACATATATGTTTTACTCTTAAATCTAAATGATTGTTGTACAAGTTTACTTCGTTGTCTTAAAATTGTATCATAGTCCTTTTCAAGGCTATGAGAGAAATGAGATTTTAGGAATGTCAGAACCTCAATTTTTTGTGGGGGCAACTTTATCTTCTCGTTTTGGGCATTAATATTGTTGGAGTAGAGTGTGAATTGCTATAAGTGAAAACGGCTGGTTGGTATCGAGGCTAATAAAAACTCATTTTATTCTTGCAATTTAAATGTGATGGGCAGAGTGTACCACATGTCCACAACTTCTCCATTGAGTTTTCCAGGGATAAAGTTGGGGAGAGATTTCACTATGCGCACGGCTTCTTTATCAAGGTCGAGGTCTTTTGATCGCACAATTTTAACTTCACCGATTTCACCCGTTTTGGTAACAACAAATTTCACCACTACGAAGCCTTGTATTTTCTTGGCTTTTGCAGAATCGGGATAATGCAGATTATCAGCAATGAATTTCATCAATGCGACTTCACCACCGAGGAATTGAGGCATTTGCTCGTACTCAATAAACAACGTATCTTCATCATCTATCTCTGTTACGCTTTCCGCAAGTTCGATTCTACTCAGTTTTTCCTTTCCACAAACACGCATAGTAGCGACTATTGCGATTAATAATAATATATACCTCATTGTTGTATTATATATTTATTCTAAAATAATTAATCCTATTGATTTAAAGAAGAATTTGTTTCATTTTGGGT
>JAFVPD010000040.1 GCA_017505535.1 Muribaculaceae bacterium | reverse complement strand
TGTCAGTTTAAAACAACCCATAAAGACGTTCTTAATATTACAACATATGGGGATTGTTACCGAAGATAAGCTAAAGCAATCCAAGAAGGCCGAATTTCCTATTTTTGTCACAGAATTGGGAACAGTCACCGAAGTCAAACCTATACACCCACCGAAGGCTACTTCGCCTATCTCAGTCACCGAATTGGGAATAACCACCTGAGTCAGACAAGAGCAACCAGAGAAGGCCCATTCTCCTATCTCAGTCACAGAATTGGGAATAGTCACCGAAGGCAAATTATCACAACCTGCAAAGGCCCCTTTGCCTATCTTTGTCACTGAATCGGGGATTACAACAGAAGTCAATTCCTTGCAACCACAGAAGGCCCTTTCTCCTATCTCAGTCACTGAAGGTGGAATTACGACAGAAGTCAATTCCTTGCTACCACAGAAAGCCCATTCTCCAATCTCAGTCACTGAATCGGGGATATTGGTTGATTTACAACCTACTATTAGTTTATTGCGAGCAGTTTCAATTATTGCATTGCAATTCTTGCATGAGTCATATTTAGGATTCCCTTCTGCTACTTTTATCTCCGTCAAGGCAGAGCAACCATAGAAGGCTTCTTCTCCTATTTTAGTCACTGAATCGGGAATTGTCACAGATGTCAAGCCTCTACAACCCGAGAAGGCCCATTCTCCTATCTCAGTTACTGAATCGGGAATCACGACCGAAGTCAAACCACTACATTCTGAGAAGGCCAATTCGCCTATCTCAGTCACTGAATCGGGCATCACGATAGAAGTCAGTCTAGAACATCCAGAAAAGGCCTCTTTTCCTATCTCAGTCACAGAATCGGGGATTACGACAGAAGTCAATTCCTTGCAACCAGAGAAGGCCCTTTCGCCTATCTTAGTCACCGAATCGGGGATATTGGTTGATTTACAACCTACTATTAGTTTATTGCGGGCAGTTTCAATTATTGCATTGCAATCCTTGCGTGAGTCATATTTAGGATTCCCTTCTGCTACTTTTATCTCCATCAAGGCAGAGCAACCAGAGAAGACACTTTCGTCTATTTCAGTCACTGAATTAGGGATTGTCACCGAAGACAAGTTCTTGCAACCAGAGAAAGCCCTTTCTCCTATCTTAGTCACTGAATCGGGAATATTGGTTGATTTACAACCTACTATTAGTTTATTACTGGCAGTTTCAATTATTGCATTGCAATTCTTGCGTGAGTCATATTTTGGATTCCCTTCTGCTACTTTTATCTCCGTCAAGGCAGAGCAACCATAGAAGGCACCAACGCCTATCTCAGTCACTGAATCGGGAATAGTCACCGAAGTCAAGCTCTCGCACCATGAGAAAGCTCTCTCTCCTATCTCAGTCACTGAATCAGGGATAGTGACAGAAGTTAATTCCTTGCAACCATAGAAGGCTTCCTTTCCTATTTCAGTCACAGAATCGGGGATTACTACCGATGTTAAGCGATTGCAACCAAAGAAGGCGAACTCATCAATTTTTTGTGTGCCTTCGGGGATAATGGCAATGCCGTCTTTTATTTCATATTTAGCCATAATAATGTGTTTATTAGTATTTAAGAGTCGGTATATTGTAAAAATCTGAGCACGTTTTGAGTGTGTTTCTATTCAAATTCTACATCGCTAAGGTGTAGATTTGTGTTGTTTCGGTGGGGGTGAGGCGATAGTAGCCGCCTATTGTTTGGCCTTTGTTTTCGTGAAGTTTTTTAACGAGGAGGTCAATGTCGGGATTGTCAATGCCGAGTTCTTTCAAGGTTATTGGCATTCCGATGGACTTATAGAATTGTTTGAGTTTTTCAATTCCTTGCAAAGCCGCTTTTCGGTCGTCGGTTTCTACAACGTCCCACACTCGGCGCGCAAATTGCGCAACTTTTCCCGGATTGTGCTCTACCATAAACGTGAGCCATGCCGGAACAATCACTGCAAGACCTGCTCCATGAGTCACGCCATACACTGCACTCAGTTCATGTTCCATGAAGTGCGACACCCAATCCTCTTGTCGGCCTGTACCACATATTCCATTATGAGCAAGTGTACCACACCACATGATATTGGCACGAGCTTCGTAGTTTTCGGGTTCGGCCATTACTCGTGGAGCCTCGGTGATGATTGCTTTTAGCACACCTTCCGATACTCTATCGGTAACTTCCACTTCGGGAGTATTGGTAAAGTATCGTTCATAGATGTGTGTCATCATGTCGGCTATACCGCTTGCCGTTTGATAAGGAGGGAGAGTGAATGTCAATTCGGGGTTCATTACGGCAAATTTGGGACGCAATGCGCTTTCCGTTCTCAGGCTGATTTTGTGCAATCCGTCAAGTTTGGTTATCACAGAATTTCCGGAGCCTTCGCTACCGGCAGCCGGTATTGTGAGCACAACTCCCACGGGTAGAGCATCGGTCATCACAGCTTTTCCTGCAAAAAAGTCCCAGAAATCACCTTCGTAGGGAACACCTCCGGCAATTGCTTTGGCAGTATCAATTGCCGACCCGCCGCCCACGGCTATCAATCCGTCAATGTTATTGGCTCGGCACAATTCAATTCCCTCATAAACTCGGTCGTCGGTGGGATTGGGGTTTATGCCTCCGAGTTCAAAATATTCCACTTGAGAGGTGGTCAACGATTGTTTTACACGGTCAAGCAATCCGCTGCGCACGACGCTACCTTTACCATAAACGATGAGAACACGTTTGCTACCCATTTCCACGGTTAGCTGTCCGGTTAAAGACTCTTTATCGCGTCCGAACACATATTTTGTGGGACTGCAAAATGTAAAATTATTCATGTTGACGGGGTGATTAAATTGTTATACGACGAGTAATCGGTCCGGCTTTCAAGATATATATTCCACGCGAAGCAATGCGCAATCTGAAGTTTCCGGCCGGAATTTCCTGTTGAGAGATGAGCTGACCAAGTATTGAAAATATTTTCACATTAACGGTGTGAGGGGTGTTGATATAAACATACCCATCTCGCACATATATTTCTATTTGGTCGTTGTCGGAACGCTCAATCGTTTGCGTAGCTTTCCCATTGGGATTTGCTTCCCACGCAGGCTGAGTTGCCATCGTAACAGATACGGTAGCAAACGTCAGTAGCAGAGTGATAACCAAGCGTTTCAACATAGGGATTTAAATTTGGTTGCGTAAAAGTACTAAAAAACCCTTTCACAACCAAAAATAGATTGCTTTTTGTGGTAAAAAATTACTTTTCAAGGGTCAATCGCGTTTGCGAATGACTATAAACAGAATGACAAGCATCACTGCGGTGGCAAGTGCAAACAGGAATGACGATAGAAAATGGAACGTAAATTCCTCCTCTTTGTTTGTCATGAGAGTAAACCCGTCGTTAACCACCGAATAAACGCTCATTGCGGTGAGTATCGTCAGAATTATCTCCACTGCTTTGTTTGATTTAGACTGTTTAGAGGAGTCAATTCCTTCAATGGCATAACATAGCATTTTCTGGCCTTTGTCAAATGCGTCTTTGCGCATAGCCGTTCCAAATTGCAGGCGCGACTGCACGGTAAAGTCATTCTGTTCGGTAGTTAATTCGCGCGTAGCAATGCTCACTTCTTGCAATAGCAGATTGTCTCTGTTTATGGCATCACGCATTACATTGTGATCAAACTCTTGCTTGTCAATGATGAGCCTCAAGAAATTTTTATAATTAATAGCGCCGGTGTCGTAGATCAGCACTTCCCACACGGCCAAAATATTGGCAAACGATAGTCGGTGCATCGTTTCAATATTGGGTGTTTGAGGCAACAACCATAGTTGCTTGCCAAATCGTTGCCATACATTCCCACCATCAACCGACAATGGCGTGTCGGGTATATGATATAATTGCTGAAGGTGCTTAATCTCAGCATTGTCGGCCGAAAAGATATGAGTTGTGTATATATAACTCTCTGACGAATCACAAAGTTGCTGCTCACACAATAATAACGGCTGTCCAAATGAGAAATCTTCACGAGAGGACAAATACGTTCCCATCGATTCAACATAGGTTGATATCAACCCATGGCATTCGGGAAGGCGATTGGCGAGGGTAATTATGTCATTTCTAAACAATTCCGCATTGCACACTTCGCCAAAAACTTCAATCGTGAGGAATCCACTGAACCCGGCAACGAGATGCACATTTGTAATGTTGCATGCGTTGAGTTGCGAATAATCAATGAGTTCAGAACGTTCAACATCGTTAAGTCGGAGGCATATCATCGACGCCAACCCCTTGGTGTAGCTATCGGCCGGATTGTCGATAAATGTCGCTATACCATAGGGAGTGGATATTGGGTCAAATTGCGCAATCGATTTTTGCGCAAACTCCTTTTTGAGTCGCGCATCAACGTTCCAGTTAAACGAGAATAAGAAATCGGCCATATCACACACCTATTTTTTATTGTATAGGATAGTTGAGACGCTTTCCTTCCCAAGATAGTACAATCGGGCTCTGATTTCAGTTGCCTGAGTCTTAAACGGCTTGGTATATATCGGCGATTGCACCGAAGGCTCACTTCCATCGAGGGTGTATCTTATCACTGCTCCTTCATAAGGGCTGTTCATCTTCACCTTACCCGATGAAACCATCACGCCCGGTTGACGCATGCGGAAATTACAGTTGTCAACAGCAAGCGCAGGCAATTCTTTCTCGGCAATGATGCGATTGTATTTGGCCTCGGTATAAGTGGGTTGAATGTTCCAAGCACGCTCGGCCAAGCCATAAATTTTGGGGAATATATAGTATTGTAGCTGTTCGGGCGAGCGCAATGTCTCGGCAAACAACTGCCCTTGCACACCAATCACATTCTTGAACTTGTCATCAGAAACGGGGCACAACTCACGAGCATAGCCTTTGAACGTTGCAAATTCATCAACCACCCCACCCCACAAAAGTCCGGGCTCTTGAGGGTGATAATTATAGGCAAGGTCGTGATAGAAATGATTCACATTGCTCAATATCACCGGGAAATCATTATTGGCCGCTTGCACGGTAACCCCACCATTGCCATGCGATGGCAATGTGCTCCAGCAGTTAATTCCGCCGGTTTTTGGAGCCACAAACGCGTTGAATTCATCGGAATGACCTATGGCAATTTCTTGCCAACCATTCATTGGCACATTTCGTTCAGCAAGGATTTCGGCAAGTTGCTTTACAAAGTGGGCATGGAGACCTTTCTCCCCATCGATATTATTATTGGCTTTAATAAATGCTTGAGCCGATGGCGAGCCATTCCATGAGCCGCGAGGCACCTCATCGCCACCCACATGAATGGCCTCGAGAGTCACACCTGCTTCACGATACATCGAGATAAGTTCGCCGATAACCGTACGCATAAAGTTTATGGGCCCCGGTAGAGCGGGATTCATCACATTGTCGTGAAAAGATTGAGCCGACGTATATTTTGACGTATCGTCATCTTCAATGAGGCGATAAAGAGGATCGCCGGTGCGACGATAGCGAGCTTCCATAGCCTTGATTGCAGCACGGGCATGGCCGGGCGACTCTATCTCAGGAATCACGTCAATACCGAGTGCATCACATTTTTTCAGGAACTCAATAAATTGTGCCCGAGTGATATATCCGTTTGCTGTTCCCGAGGGTTCATCGGGATTTCCATTTCCGGCAAAAATCTGCACGAGATGGTCCTTTTCATCAAGAGTATATCCACGTCGCGAGCCCACTTGAGTCAATTCGGGGAACGCCGGAATTTCCAATCGCCAAGCCTCGTCATCGCTAAAGTGGAAATGCAACTTATTCATGCGCAATTGCGACATGCGGAACGCTACATCTTCAAGAGTTTCAATCGTTTGAAAATTTCGGGATATATCGACCATAAATCCGCGATAATGAAAATCGGGATAATCCTCAATTATCGCAGTAGGGATTTTTCCATTGTTGCGATGCCATAGTTTCATCAACACCACGCGTGCAAGTTTTTCGGCACGTAGCGATGCGGCCTCGATGACCACACTATCGGCCTCTATGGCTATGCGATAAAACTCCTCATTGGAATGAGTAATAGGCTTTACCGTGGGATTTACCGCTTGAGAACAATAGCCCTTGCGTGTTTGTGTCACACTCTTGAGCGAGGGTATTATGTCAAACGGACCAACCTTCTCCTTACATTTCAATGATTGATTAAACGCATATATCTCATCACCGTAGGGCATACGATCCTTCCCTGGCTGACACCATTGGTCGGGCGACTTAGAAATATCGGCACGGGTAAACTGTGCCGGCTCGACAGTGCCATCGGTTTTCACAACATGAAAGCCATCGGGGCGATAACTCACCGTTGAAAGCGTGCCACGAGTGCGCACGTCAATCACCACACTGTCATTTTCAAAACCCTCGCTGGTTATATAGTAATACCCGGGAATTATTTCATGCACCTCATCGCCTTGATTGAGAGCCTGCATTGGTCGGGCAAACTGATTAAAACACAAGCGCTCAACACCTTTGGCATTGCGCACAGTAAAACGTTGAATGTAATAGGCTCCATTTTCATCAGTGGCATTGCCCAACGACTGCCAGGCAACAGATGTCTGAGCCGAAACGATTGCAGCCCACATCGACATGATCACAACTAAATATTTACGCATTGGTATTGTTTGTTTTTATGATATTAAACAGGGTTTCACAGCCATCTTGCAGCAAGTCAAGCACACGCTCAAATCCCTCAGCACCCGAATAGTAGGGATCGGGCACATGGTCAAAATGAGCGAAACGATTGAAAAATTGTGCCATAGGAACAATCTTCTCATCGCATTCCTCCGATGGCGAAACGCGTTTGAGATTGGTCTCATTTGACGCGTCCATCGGAACAATCAGGTCAAACTCATAGAAATCGTCGGTTGTCACCTGGCGACAATGATGTTGCAGCTCAAGCCCGCGACGACGAGCATGAATGCGCATGCGATTATCGGGCAACTCGCCTATGTGGTAGTTACCTGTCCCGGCCGAGTCAATCTCCCAGCAATCGGCCTCGCCATGTTCCTCAACAATGCTACGCATGATGCCCTCAGCCGCCGGCGACCGGCATATATTTCCGAGGCACACAAATAGCACCTTAATTTTCTCCTTACCCTTGAGGCAACTTATCGCCTTGATCGATTCAATATTATTCATTGATTTTATTCTTTTTCAATATTGATACAAAGATAATGATTTTATCGCAATTGTTTGATGTCGTTGTAGATTGCGGTGGCGGTGGCGGTGGCGGCGTTGCTCTTGCCGAGTATTTCACGCATGCGGCTGTATCCGTCTAGCATTTGCTCTCTGCCCGGTTTTCCGGGTAGTATTTTCTCAATTTCCTCGCTCACTTCGTCGACGTTGCAATGATGCAACAACATCTCGGGTATTAATTTGTCGTTGACAATGAGATTGGGCAATGACACATAATTGATTTTGAGAATGTGCTTGAAGAGGTTGTAGGATAGTTTTGAGCCATTTGCACGATAGCACACCACTTGAGGCGTGCGCAACAATGCGGCTTCAAGAGTGGCTGTTCCCGATGTCACGAGTGCTACTTGGGCATGGCTCATGAGGTTAAACGTAGCGTCAAACACCACCGGCAACGATGTGTATCGGCTGTAAGTATCAGGCTCAATGCCCGGCGCTCCGGCCACTACGGCTTGGAATTGAGGGTAACGGCTTGCGGCCTCTATCATGATGGGCAAGTTATTGCGTATTTCCCCTTGTCGGCTTCCGGGAACAAGGGCCATAATGGGCCTGTCGGACAACTTATTTGACACAAGAAAATCTTCGCGGGAGGGGATTGATGGTATTCTCATCTCGATTTCTTCGACCGAGGGATTTCCCACGTAGGTGACCTCATAGTTGTGGCGTTTAAAAAATTCCACCTCAAACGGCAGTATCGAGAACAATCGTCGCACATATTTTTTTATATCCTTCACTCTATACTCCTTCCAAGCCCACACTTTGGGGGAGATGTAATAATAGATGGGGATATTGAGGCTATGGGCATGGCGAGCCAATTTGAGGTTGAAACTCGGATAGTCGATGAGAATGAGTGCATCGGGGCGAAACTGTTCCAACGCACGTTTGGCACGTTTGAGATTGCCTAACACTTGCGGCAGATGTCGCAACACTTCGCTAAATCCCATGTAGGCCATCTCACGATAGTCAATCACAGGTTTAACACCCGTTGATTTACACATGAGATCACCCCCAAGAAACGCAAATTGAGCTTGAGAGTCAACCACCTTTATCGCATCAATGAGAGCCGCTGCATGGATATCGCCCGACGCTTCGCCTACCGAAATAAAATACTTCATAACAATGGGAATTTGCCTTATTTGAGGTCATTTTATCACAAAGGTAATATTTGACTTTATGATATGCAAGAAAGGGCGAAAAAATTGCAAAATCACGCATCAATAGGAGCTCCGACATCGGTTTTCGCATAAAAGGTGCTACATTTCACGTTATTTGTGTTAATCTTAGTTAAGAACGTGTGCCATTCTCCTTCTATTTTGTAATTTTGGAGACAAAATGCATAAATCATTACTTTTAATTTTTAACAATTTTAACCCTAATCAGCATGAAAAAAGTATTTGTATCAGCTCTATTGCTCGGTGCAAGCGTTTTCGGTTATGCTCAACTATTGAATGTCGCTTCTGTTGAGAAAGTGGCACTCCCCGAAGGCGTTTCTGTAAACCAAGCTACAATGAGCCCTGATGGCAGCTACGTTG
>JAFVPD010000026.1 GCA_017505535.1 Muribaculaceae bacterium | reverse complement strand
GTGCTCGCTATCCGGAGGTTTCGGGCTCTGCCCTCAACCACGCGGTTATTTATACGCTTCGCGTCCCGTGCTTCGCACGATTTGTTACAAGGTTGTGATTATACATTAGTGATGTTATCCACACTAAAAAGCGACTGAACCTAGGTTGCGCCTCTTGGGTAGTTTGCTCGGCTGATTGTTGGTTGATGATACCGGAAACTGCATCCCCAAAAGCCACGTTGTCGGTAGCCTTAGCAACGGCTTGTTTCCATTCGGCTTTGGCTTGTCGGCCTTTGTTGAAGTTGATGCCTATTTGTGGAGGATTGTTTTGCAATTCCTCAAGTTGTTCGTGTGCAAGGTGGAATCTTTTTATTAATTTTGCAATTGTATGGAAAAAGAAATAGAGTGTCACCCCTGGACGCCGTATATTCCCTATGGCGCAAAAATATTATTTGTTGGAAGTTTTCCGCCTGATAGCTCAAAGTGGTCAATGGAATTTTATTATCCCAATTGGATTAATGACTTTTGGCGAATCATGGGGTTGTTATATTATGATGATAAGGAACATTTTTGTGATGTCGCTTCAAAATCATTTAAATTGAACGACATAAAGGCTTTTCTCCAAGAACAGAAAATTGCTGTTGGAGATATGGCTGTTGAGGTGCGACGATTGAAAGGAAATGCATCAGATAAATTTCTTGAAATAGTCACTCCTCTCTCGTTGGGTGATGTGTTACAGAACATGCCGGAATGCCGAGCACTTGTGGCTACAGGTGAGAAGGCTGCCCAAGAGATTGCAATGCAGATGGGGATTGCAGTGCCCAATGTGGGAGAATATGTAGAGGTGAAGGTTGATGGAGGAGATTTGCGAGTTTATCGCATGCCGTCAACGTCAAGGGCTTACCCTCTTGCATTGACTAAAAAGGCAGAGCATTATCGAAAGTTGTTTGTCGAAATGGGAATGTTGTGAAAAATTGCTATCTTTGTACTTTATTATTAAATAACGACCGAAAATGATTACTTTAGCAATATTTGACGCAGCCGATTTTTTTCAGTGGTTTGTTGAGAATGCAAACTATTTGTTTGTGTTTGTATTTATGGTGATTGAAAGTTCCTTTATCCCCTTTCCGTCGGAGGTGGTAGTTCCTCCTGCTGCATATTTGGCATGCACAAAAGGAGACATGAATATCGTGATGGTTGTAGTTGTTGCAACAATGGGGGCAATTGTGGGAGCTTTAATAAACTATTATTTGGCAAAATGGATTGGACGTCCGATCGTGTATCGTTTTGCAAATAGTAAATTTGGCCACGCATGTTTAATTGACGAGTCAAAAGTTCAAACTGCAGAGCAATATTTTGATAAACATGGAGCAATATCAACATTTATAGGCCGTCTTATTCCGGCAGTGCGACAATTGATATCTATTCCGGCTGGTTTGGCGCGTATGAATATCTGGGTATTTGTGTTGTTTACCGGATTGGGTGCAATATTGTGGAATGTGATTCTTGCTGCATTGGGTTGGTGGTTAGGAACAATCGTTCCGTTGGATCAACTATTTGAAACGGTAGAGAAATATAACAGTTATTTAACCTATGCCGGTCTTGCTATTGCGGTGATATGTGTCATGGTGATAGTGTGGAATGTAATGAAACATAAAAAGTAATATAACAAGAGAAAAATTATGCTTATTTCCCCCTCTTTATTATCAGCTGATTTTGGCAATATACAACGCGACGTGGAGATGTTAAACGCCAGCGCTGCAGATATGATACACCTTGATGTAATGGATGGCGTTTTTGTGCCTAATATTTCATTTGGTTTTCCTGTGATTAAAGCTGTGCAAAAACATGCTACAAAGCCTCTCGATGTTCATTTGATGATTGTTGAGCCACAGAAATATGTGTCGCAAGTGAGAGATTGTGGCGCCGACATAATGAATGTACACTATGAGGTGTGTCCACATCTACATCGTACCATTCAGCAGATTAAACAAGCCGGAATGAAGGCCGCTGTAACAATCAATCCGGCAACACCGGTGTCGTTGTTGGAGGATATTGTAGCTGATGTTGATATGGTGTTGTTGATGTCGGTTAATCCCGGATTTGGAGGCCAAAAGTTTATACCCGGAACGATTAAGAAGGTTAAACAATTGCGTGAACTTATTTCGGCAAGTGGTTCATCGGCAAAAATTCAAGTAGATGGAGGCGTGAATATGGAAACAGGTGCTCAATTGGCTCAAGCCGGAGCTGATATTCTCGTAGCCGGTAATTTTGTGTTTTCATCGCCCGACCCTATTGCAACAATTCAAGAATTGCATAATCTTTAAACTAAATTATATCCTAAACTATGGAAACAAACAAGAGAACAAGAAAAAAGGGATTGGTTAATATCTCAACCGATGATTTTGATCCCGAGAATTTTGGCGATGATGTGTTGGCCGAAGATGAAACTCCAGAAGCATCAGAGTCTAATTCAACTGATCAAGACGACAACAAAACAGCCTCACAAAACAAACTGAAACAGTTTGTTGACTTTGTCTGTGACAAGCGAGTAATGATACTGTATTCCATTGTATTATGTGTTATTGCCGTATATGTTGCGGTTGTTTCATTCTCATTTTTGACATTTGGTGCCGAAGATCAGAACTTTGTTCGTAATATGTCATTGGCCGAAATGTATGAAAACTCAAAGTCAATAAAAAATGCAGGTGGTCCGTTGGGTGCATTTGTCTCAAATTTGTTGATCGCCGAGGGTATTGGTATCGGAATATTTGTAATGGTGTTCTATTGCTTTGCCCTGTGTGCATCAATGTTTAAGATTTATCATTTTAGATTTTGGCCATTGACTTTTAAATGTGTCATGATTTCTATTACAACGTCAATCGTTGTGGGGTTATTAACCTATGATGTGACAAATTATTTCCATTTGGGTGGAATGCATGGGTTCTTGGTTAATGATTTTCTTATCAAGATGGCCGGAATTTGGGGCGCAATAGGTGTCAGTGTTATTTTAGTGGCCATAGTTGCGGTGATATTCTACAATGAAATAAGTGTAGTTATAACCAAGGTGAAAGAAGCATTGGAAGCTCGCAAGAAACGTATTTCGGAAGAGGCCAAGCAAGAACAAGAAACTGAAGCGACCGCAGAGGTTGAAGATGATAAACCTGAAGAAGTTGCAGAGATTGAAGATGTAGAAGAAACCGACGAGTCGGGCGATTTAGTTATCTTGGATTTTGAACCTAAAGACCAAGATGATAGCACTAATGAAGAGGATTCAATATTTGATCCGATTAAAGAACCCTCAGAAGATGCATCGCTGGAGATAAGCACTCAAGAGATTGAAGAGGCCCAAGAGATTGTTTCAAACGAATTTGACCCTACGGCAGAGTTGTCGCGATACAAATTTCCATCAATAGATCTTTTGATTGAGCATAGTCCAGGCGGAAATAGTGTAGATATCGAAGAACAAGAGGAAAACAAAGCGCGAATTATTGATACACTCAAACAATACAAAATAGAAATATCACAGATTAAGGCTACAGTTGGTCCAACTGTGACTCTCTATGAAATTGTTCCGGCCGAGGGTGTGAGAATTGCACGAATTAAGCAACTTGGAGATGATATTGCGATGAATTTGTCGGCGTTGGGAATTCGCATTATTGCTCCAATACCAGGTAAGGGAACGATTGGTATTGAAGTACCCAACAAAGAGCCTCAGATAGTATCGATGAAGTCGATAATTTCTTCAAAGAAATATCAAGAATCTAAGGCAGAGTTGCCAATGGCAATGGGCGTCTCCATTTCAAGTGATGTGTATATTGCCGATTTGACAAAGATCCCCCACTTGCTTGTGGCCGGAGCAACCGGTATGGGTAAATCGGTGGGCCTCAATGCTATAATTGCATCATTGTTATATAAGAAACATCCGGCCGAATTGAAATTTGTGCTGATTGACCCAAAAATGGTGGAGTTGAGTCTCTATCGAAAACTTGAGAGACATTATCTTGCAAAATTACCCGATGAGGAAAGTGCCGTAATAACTGATCCATCAAAAGTTGTTGCCACGATTAATTCATTGTGTATTGAAATGGAAAATCGTTATGCTTTGTTGTCTAAAGTTGACGCACGCTCAATCAAGGAATATAATGCAAAATTTGTCAACCATCGACTCAACCCTGAAAAGGGACATCGTTATTTGCCATATATCGTGGTAATTGTCGATGAGTTTGCCGATTTGATAATGACTGCAGGCAAAGAAATAGAAACACCGATTGCGCGTATTGCACAAAAAGCACGTGCGGTTGGTATTCACATGATATTGGCAACTCAACGCCCATCAACCAATGTAGTTACCGGTTTGATTAAGGCAAATTTCCCTGGTCGAGTAGCATTCCGCGTGCAACAAAATGTTGACTCACGCACAATCCTTGACCGTCCGGGAGCAGAACAACTCATCGGAAAAGGTGATATGTTGATTTCGCGTGATGGCGAAATTGAACGTGCGCAATGTGCATTTATTTCAACCGAAGAGGTTGTTGCTATTTGTGATAGTATTGACAATCAAATTGGATATGAGCATGCCTATTTCCTCCCCGATTATATCCCTGAATCAGGTGGAGATGGAGGTGGATTTGGCTCAATTACCGATAGAGATCCATTATTTGAAGAAGCTGCTCGTGCAATAATAAATTCGCAGACAGCGTCAACGTCGTCACTACAACGTGCCTATAAAATTGGGTATAATCGCGCAGGACGTATAATGGACCAAATGGAAGCAATGGGAATTGTGGGCCCTGCTCAGGGGGGGAAACCCCGTCAAGTGTTAGTTGATTTGATTCAACTTGAGCATATATTGGCCTCTATGTAAAACCATCTGATTGGATTGAGTGTTTAAGATGAAAGCTATGGTAAAAGATATTATATTAATGTTGTTAATAGCATTTATGGGTGTAGAAGCTCATGCTGTGACAGCCGATGAAATACTGACTGATGCGACCGGTCGTTACCAAACGGTTAAGTCGATATCGGCACAATTTTCCATGCACGACAACTCAGGTATGGTCAGTGGTAATATTGTTATCTCTGGTGATCGTTTTCATCTTGAGACTTCGGCGTTGAAGGTGTGGTATGATGGCCGCACTCAGTGGACTCTCGTTACAGAGACCAATGAGGTAAATGTAACCGAACCTACTGTAGAGGAATTGCAGCAAGTGAACCCGTTTGCTATAATCAGCGCATTTCGCAATAATTATAAAGCCTCGTTATTGAAGTCAACGGCCAATGAATATAAAATACAATTAGTGCCAATATCTTCGTCGGGTGTTACAAGTGTGATTTTGCAACTCAATAGACCTACGTTATATCCTAAGTCGGTTGAGATTCACTCTAAAAACACGTCTCCGATTGTGATTAATGTCAAAAATGTGTCAGAAGGAAAATCATTGCCAATTGGTGCATTCATGTTTAATCAATCGCAATATCCCGAAGCCGAAATAATAGATTTACGTTAACCCTAATAATTATATATAATTATGAATCAGTATAATACAAAATGTCTTATAATAGGCTCAGGCCCTGCCGGATATACTGCGGCAATATATGCTTCACGAGCCAACCTCTCCCCTATTCTATATTCCGGTCAACAACCCGGTGGTCAATTGACTATAACTACAGAAGTTGAGAATTTCCCCGGATATCCCGAGGGTGTAACCGGTCCACAACTTATGGACGATTTGCGCCGTCAGGCTGAAAAATTTGGCGCCGACCTACGCTCGGGTATTGTTACCGATGTAGATTTCAGCGCCCGTCCCTATAAGGTGACAGTTGATAACGGAGATACTATTGCTGCTGAAACTATTATTATAGCAACTGGAGCTTCGGCTAAATATCTCGGATTGCCCGATGAAGTGAAATATAACGGACTCGGAGTTTCGGCATGTGCTACTTGTGACGGATTTTTCTATCGCAAACGTGTTGTGGCGGTCGTAGGTGGCGGTGACACTGCTTGCGAAGAGGCATTGTATTTGAGCAATCTTGCGTCAAAAGTATATATGATAGTGCGCAAGGACTATCTTCGTGCTTCACAAGTGATGCAGAAACGAGTGTTTGACAAAGAAAATATTGAGGTGTTGTTTAATACCAATACCGTAGGTCTATTTGGCGAAGAATTTGTTGAGGGAGCCCATCTTGTGGAAAATAAGGGCACCGATAAAGAACGCTTGTTTGATATTGCCATTGACGGATTTTTCCTCGCCATCGGTCACAAGCCCAATACCGATATTTTCCGTGGCCACATAAATCTTGATGAGGCCGGATATATAGTGCTTGAAGGTCCCACAACTGCAACAAATATTCCCGGAGTATTTGCTGCGGGTGATGTTGCCGATACTCGTTATCGCCAGGCAATCTCAGCTGCGGGAACAGGTTGTCGTGCAGCTCTCGATGTTGAAAAATTCCTTGCCGAAGAATCTTGATGAATGATTTAGAGTCAATATTGTTTAATATAGATATCAACAGCGGCGCTCCCATACAAGGAGCGTTGCTTGTTGCTGAGCCATTCTTGCGTGAAGAATTTTTCAATCATGCCGTAGTGGTATTGGTCGAATACGATGCTAAAGGAAGCGCGATGGGAATTGTGTTGAATCGCCAACTTGACATAAACGTGCAATCGTTGGTGGCTGAAATAGTCAACGAAGAGCCTATGCCGGTTTATTGTGGAGGCCCATTATCGCCCGATCGTCTATATTATATTCACACAATTGGCCACATAATACAAAATTCGCAAGAAATATTCCCCGGATTATATGTAGGCGGAGACTTTGACCAAATAATAAAATATGTAAACTCACATGAGCAGATTAATCAACAGATAAGATTCTTTCTCGGATATAGCGGTTGGGACAAAGGTCAATTGGCCGATGAATTAAGGCATCATGTGTGGGCTGTAACGCAAGTGCGCGATAGTGAAATATTACTTGACGGCGCCGATAATGCCTATTGGCACAAAATTGTGCGCCTCATGGGCGAAGATTATCGAGGCTGGCTCTACCACCCTATCTCACCATCTGACAATTGAGATTGATAAAAAATATGCATAAAATTTTGTAAAGAAGGAAAAAATAATTTACTTTGTGGTTGGAAATTAAGGTTGTAGAGACAGCCCAGAAATTTTCAACTTTTTGTTAAAGGTGGAGCAATCCACCGAAAAAGGTGTTATTGAAATTTTATCTTCTGTATTCAAACTTGGCCGTCTGAAAACTGCACGAAGAGGAATTGCGATGACACCTACATCGGTAGCTATACCCATGCCCGAGAGGGCGCAGTATATGCTCTATCGGTGTGGGGCTGTCGTCTTATCCGTGCAGTAGGTAAGCCAAGACCTGAATACAGGATAAGACCGAGATACAATCCTCACACCTTTTTTATGTCTAAACATTAACGTTTCACCGAGGATTGAGAAACACAGTTTAGTATTTTATGCACAATAATCCCACTAACAGCATTTTGTCAGGTCTGTTAATCTTATTTATTACTATTTTTTCTCCTATAACTTTGAACGGACAAGACTTAAAAGAAGACTTAAAAGATTGGATTGCCGATTATATCCTTTTAAACTCCCAAAACAGCGATGCTTCGGTGCCATCAATGAAGATATATAATTACTATGTAAATGCGTCTCAAGAGGATAAACTTGCATTAGAGGAAAGTGTTTCAAAAGTAGCATTTACATTTGTCAGCGAGGGAAAAATGGAGTTTGCTCTTTCTGCGACTAATTTGTATGAATTATTACCTATTGACTCTCAGAAAGTAAAATCTCAAATATACTTTACAAAAGGGTATTGTTATGCAGCGCTGTGTGATAGTATAAATCTTAAATCTGCAATATATAAGTTGCAACGATATCCTAAAACAACATTCTATACTTCAGTTTTGAATTCCTATCTTGATGAGATGCGAAAACCTGTTACTTCGCTAAAAAACTTGGATGGTTGGTGGGTTTCGGATATGTTATATGATAAAAAAGAGTGGTATGGTCTTGGTCATACTCCAAAATATATTTTAAAAATAAACGAGTTATCCGGTAATACTGATTTTTGGTTAGAGCGGCGTTCTGCTTTTAATACACGAATCTGCAATAAAACGCGAGGATGGGTATGGGATGCTACTGATGATATAAAATCAAAGATAGTGATGCCATACGCCTCTGATTCTATTTGTGTGATATGGTCATCGGAAGACCTTAAGAATTTTAATGCAGATATTGCTCAATCTTTAAGGCAAGTTACAGCCACAATAGGGGCTACTATAGCCGGAGAGGTAAATCAGCGATATAAATATAGCACATCGGAAAAAATTGCTACGGACATGTTAGTGGATTTAGGAGAAACCGCTATCAATGCTATTTTTGATGCAATATTTACTCCGTCAAAAAAGATATTTGTTTTGCAAGCTCGATTGAAGAAGGTTAATGATAATTTACTCACTGGTAAATTGTATTTCAGACAAACAAAAGCAAAGGCAGGAGAAGAAATCAAATGGGAAAAGTACGTTGATACAATATCCCTTTTAAGATGGAAACCCGAATATGATGTGGTGTTTATGGGAAAAGATAAAGAGTATCCGGTAATGCCTTATTATGATATTTCAAAAGATGTCCCAAGTCAAATAAAATCGTTGAAGAATAAAGTGAAAAAAGGTATAAAACAGTCCTTTGATTCAAAAAAAGGTACTGGGATATTTATTGACTTAAAGAATGATAGCGTTGTGGTTAAATATGTTTACTCAAATAGTCCGGCACAAAAGAAAGGGTTAAAAATCGGAGATTGTATTTTAAGTGTAAATAAAGTTATGGTTACAGGAAGAAAGTTTCAGGATTTAAATGCTGTTTCAAAGATATTTGACCGAGGTGCAAAATCAACAGTATCGTTTGAGATTTTACGACCATCTACCGGTGAGGTGATGGCTGTAGATGTTACTCGAGGTAAAGTAAAAGTAACCGATGACGACATTGATTACGTTTATAAGATGCACTATGAAAATTTAATTGTTCCTTATTGGAAAGATGTAAGAGACGATACAACAGGACGATATGGAAAGGCCGTTCTTGAATATAAGCAAAGTAAAGATAAACCGGCATTTCTGAAAGAATATAACACTCGCATGATTAACGAATTGTATAAACATGCTATAAATAGTTCATCAAATATAAAATAAGTATTATGAAAAGATTAATTATACTGCAAATAATTGGAATAAGTTGCATCGTGGTTACGGCACAGAGTTTGAATGGCGGCATGTATAGCAAAGAATGGGCAAATGAGCGAGATGCCATTAATAATACCGTAAGAAGTACGACTCATTTACAAACAAGTTCTCAATATTGGTGGATGAATGGAGGTGCACATGTATATATGGAAACTGGTCGTTCCCAGAGCTCACAAACAAGAACACGAACGAGTAGTACTCGTAGGACATCTACAAGGAAGATGACAGGAACAACAAGTTATAGCGGATACTCCGGACAAGAATTTTTGGAGCGTCTTGAGAGATATCATGAAGAACAAGAAAGAAAAAGACGAGAAATGCAACGTCAGAATGCTGAAGACCGTAGAGTCGGCTATGAACGTCATTTTGTGAAGAATGCGCCAAAATATGCTGCAAGTGCACGTAGAGATCAATATATGTCCACAACAGGAGCTGAAAAACTTGATAAATCTATAAAGGCTGAAAATTATTATAGCCTACCCCAAGTAAGTGGTTATAGCTCAAATGAAGCATTAATGCACTTGTCTCAATTTGGAGATCTGCTATACTTAGGATTTAGTGAGTCATTGTATGATGTTGAAAATCTCGGACCTACACTATTAGAAATGTTTAAGGAAGAGCAACTTAAAAATTCTATCGTTGCTAAACTCACAGATTTGGGAATCAATTATACGCCAAAGACAAATGATGAAACGATGGAAGGACCTCAATCAAACAATGAAGAAGTACCAGAAAACTTTGTGAGTGACGAAAATATAGAAAAACCAGGATTAAATTATTCAACATTTGAGGAATATTTGGCAGAGTATGCCACAAATGGATTAACCAATTTCAATAATGAAGATATGGTGAAATTTAATAATATGTTAGATGCAAATAAAGCAATACAACGTAATAAACAATAAAATAGTATAGTATGAAAAGAGTCATTATTTTAAGTATGTATTTGTGTGGAGTATTAACATGCTTTGCGCAAGTATCAATTAAAGATGTTGTGACTAAAAAGGCTGATGAAGCATTAAGACAACGTAGAGAACAATCTCCCCAACAAGTACCGCAATCTAAACAACAACCTCAGCAGCCGTTTAAAACGCAACCACAGCAGAATCCTCGACCGCAAGCACAACAATCTCCTCTACAACAGGCCAAACAACAGAAAAAAGAAGAAATAAAAGGAACTGTTACTTTTGCACTTGATAATCCGGAGGCTAATAGGCTATATTGTGATCAGAAATTTTCTGAGGCTGCAGCAAATGTAGCAAAAGATGACCCGGCGGCCGCACATAAGATGCTTCTATACGCCGGACAGAATAATACGTGTAAATACACGACAAGTAATCCAATTGTAAAATCTGCATTGAAGAAAGTTGGTTATAAACCTTTGCCAAAAGAAGATAAAACTTCCACCCAAGACACTACATATCAAAATGAGGTTAAAAAACAAAGTGCTTCAAATAAAACAACAAAGGCTCTAAATTCCAAAGGGGTGAATGGTAACCCCAATAAAAGTCAGCGCAAAAAAAGTAATGTAGGTCAAAGAACAAATAAAGAAGTACAAAATTAAATAGATAAAACTCATAAAAGCAAAGGCAGCGACACTAATCGTTGCCTTTGTTGTGCATAGTATTAAGAGATGAGATTATATCATGGGTGAGGGTGATTATTTGACAGATTTGACGTTGTGGATATTTACAATTCCGGCGGCGTGATAGCCTTTGCTATTGGTCCACGAAGCGATGTAGGCTTCAATAGCTTCAGTTTGTTCTTGGCGTGTTCCACAATCAAGCGCATGCTTGACATCATTTAAGGTAACTTTCTTTTTCATAGTGGTATTGTTTAATTATTTTCGGCAAAATTAGATGTGTCCTATGCCAAACTGCGGCACAAGATGAGAAAATCTATGTTTTTTCTGAAATTATTTCAGTATTAGCTGAAAGAGAGTGGCGTTTTGGCGAGTATTGCCAAAGTGAAGCCATGAGGGCAGAGTGGCAATGGGTGTGTAGCCACATTTGGTGAATAATCTAAGGCTGTGTGTGTTATGTTCCGGCACGATGGCAACGAGTTGATGCATGCCAATGAAGTTGCGAGCATAATCGGCAATTAATTGCAAAACTCGAGAGCCATAACCACGATGGCCGAATTTGCTATCAATGAGTATTCCCACAAAAGCACGTTGGTTACCCGGGTCAAAGTCATACAAGTCAATGGTGCCAATCGCTTGGTGATTGTCGGCAGTTTCAATCATTAATCGCAGTTGGCGCGATTTGAAAATATCGGCCTCGTAGGTCTCAATGTATTCCCACAACTGTTTGCGGGAGTATGGCGCAATCGTATTACCCACGCACCAAAGCGAAGAATCATTTTCCCAACGAAGAAGAGAATCCAGGTCGGTGGGTTCAAGGGCTCTTAATGTGATAATTCCGTCGGTCATGAGTTCTTGAATGAGTCGCTAAAGAGAGTGCGGTTTAACAACGAGCGTCCAAGAGTAATCTCGTCGGTGTATTCTATTTCATTGCCGACAGAAACCCCACGGGCAAGTTGAGTGATTTTGATGGGGAATGCACCAAGCTTGCGGTAGATGTAGAAATTGGTAGTCTCCCCTTCCATCGTTGCGCTGAGAGCTAAAATCACCTCTTTTATTTCGCCCGATTTTATGCGAGAGACAAGCGATTCGATCTCCAATTGTTCGGGACCGACGCCGTCCATTGGAGATATTACCCCTCCAAGCACATGATACAATCCCGTATATTGACGAGTGTTTTCAAAGCTCATCACATCTTTTACGCTCTCAACTACACACACTGTGGTAGCATCGCGCGACGGATTATTGCAGATTGGGCAAATGTCGGTCTCGGAGATATTGTGACACACACCACAATACTTCACACCACGTCGCATATTTATGATAGCTTCGCCGAGCGTAACGCCCATTCTCTCCTCTTGGCGGAGAATGTGCAAAGCCAGGCGCAAAGCCGTTTTGCGCCCTATACCCGGCAACCGCGACAACTCGCTCACCGCATTCTCCAGCAAAGTTGATGCATATTCTTGTTCCATCGGAGTCTTTATGAAAATATTGTACAAAAATAACTCATTCCGACTATTTTGGCAAATATAAGGCATAGATTCTTTTGTTAATCAGCGATTAATTGCGTAATTTTGCACAAAAATATGCATATAGCAAAATAGAAATGAAAGTAATACGTACAGTCGCAGAGCTTAAACAACAAGTGGGCGCAAAACGTGCTGCCGGTTGCTCAATTGGCTTGGTGCCTACAATGGGAGCTCTTCATGCCGGTCACATCTCTCTGATAGATAGGGCGCGATCAGACAATGATATAGTGGTAGTGAGTGTTTTTGTAAACCCCACTCAGTTCAACAATCCTGAAGATTTACGCACTTATCCTCGCACCGAAGAGGCTGATTGTGAAAAATTGACTGCAGCCGGTGTTGATTATGCATTTATTCCATCGGTTGAAGAGGTGTATCCCGAGCCCGATACTCGAGTGTTTGATCTTGGACCTGTTGCAGAGGTGATGGAAGGCCCCATGCGTCCCGGCCATTTCAATGGTGTGGCGCAAATTGTGAGCAAGTTGTTTGCAATGGTGGAGCCCGACAAGGCTTACTTTGGCGAAAAGGATTTTCAGCAGATTGCAGTTATTCGTCGCATGGTTGAGCTTGAGGGTTTTAATATCGAAATTATTGATTGTCCCATAAAGCGTGAAAGTGATGGCCTCGCGATGAGTAGTCGCAATGTGCGTCTTACTGCCGAGCAACGTGCAATAGCTCCCAATATCGCAAAGACGCTCTCGGAGAGTCTTGACTATGCCCTCTCCCACTCTGTGCAAGAAACTAAGCAATATGTGATTGATACAATCAACTCCTATCCACAACTTGAAGTTGAATATTATGAAATTGTTGATGGCTTGACTATGCAACCTATTGAAAATTGGGCAGATGCAGAAGTAGCAGTTGGGTGTATCACAGTTTATTGCGGTGAAGTCAGATTGATTGATAATATTAAATACACAAATAAAAAATGATGCAAGTTGAAGTGGTGAAATCAAAAATTCACCGAGTGACTGTAACAGAAGCCGATCTCAATTATATTGGAAGTATCACAATCGATGAGGATTTGATGGATGCCGCCAATATCATAGCCGGTGAACGTGTATATATTGTAAATAACAATAACGGCGAACGTTTTGATACCTACGTTATCAAAGGCGAAAGAGGAAGTGGCGTGATTTGTTTAAATGGTGCTGCGGCTCGTAAGGTGCAAAAAGGCGATATCGTAATAATCATGAGTTATGCGACAATGCCTTTTGAAGAAGCTAAAACGTTTAAGCCATGGGTCGTTTTCCCTGATACAGCGACCAATCGCCTTGTGAAATGAGTTTAATTATCATCAAAAAGAATATTTACACACGATAATATATGTTTGAAAATCTAAGCGAAAGACTTGAGAGAAGTTTTAAATTGCTCAAAGGTCAAGGAAAAATCACTGAGATTAACGTTGCTGAGACATTGAAAGATGTGCGCCGTGCACTACTTGATGCCGACGTTAACTATAAAGTAGCAAAACAATTTACCGATACCGTAAAGGCGAAAGCTCTCGGTCAAAATGTGATAAATGCCATCAAACCAAGTGAATTGATGGTAAAAATCGTACACGATGAGTTAACCCAATTTATGGGTGGCGATACTGCCCAACTTAATTTGTCGGGCAATCCAACTGTAATATTAATGTCGGGACTTCAAGGTTCGGGTAAAACAACATTCTCGGGAAAAATTGCTAAAAAACTCAAGAGCGAGAAGGCAAAACGTCCGTTGTTGGTTGCTTGTGACGTGTATCGTCCCGCTGCGATTGAACAGTTGAAAATACTTGGACAACAAATAGATGTGCCGGTATATACCGAGGAAGGAAATAACAACCCTGTTGAAATTGCTCAAAACGCAATCAGACATGCCAAAGCCAATCATCTTGATCTTGTGATTGTCGATACTGCAGGTCGTCTTGCTGTTGATGAACAAATGATGGATGAGATTGAACGCATTAAAAAAGCAATCAATCCTCAAGAGACACTTTTTGTTGTTGACTCAATGACCGGTCAAGACGCTGTAAATACGGCTAAGGAATTTAATGATCGTCTTGATTTTGATGGAGTTGTACTCACCAAACTTGATGGTGATACTCGTGGTGGTGCAGCGTTGTCAATACGCACAGTTGTCACCAAGCCCATCAAATTTGTGGGTACCGGAGAAAAGCTTGATGCAATTGATATGTTCCACCCTGCCCGTATGGCTGATCGTATCCTCGGAATGGGTGATATCGTTTCTCTTGTAGAAAAAGCACAACAGCAGTTTGACGAGAAAGAGGCTCGTGAATTACAACGCAAAATTGCAAAAAATCAGTTCAATTTCAACGACTTCCTAAATCAAATTCAACAAATCAAAAAAATGGGTAACCTAAAAGACCTTGCGTCGATGATACCCGGAGTTGGTAAGGCTATAAAAGATTTGGATATTGATGACAATGCGTTTAAAGGAATTGAAGCGATTATTCGTTCAATGACCGAAAAAGAACGTACTAATCCTGAGATAATCAATGGAAGTCGCCGTCAACGCATAGCAAAAGGCTCTGGTACAACACTTCAAGAGGTTAATAGATTGTTGAAGCAATTTGAAGAAACTCGCAAAATGATGAGAATGGCTACAACAATGAAAAATCCAATGAAGATGATGCGAAACATGCGTCGTCATTAATATTGCTAAATTTAGAATTATATGGAATTGATTGATGGCAAATATGTTGCCGATACTATAAAGAAAGAGATTGCCCAAACTGTGGCTCAAATGGTAGCCGAGGGTAAAAAACGTCCCCACTTGGCTGCAATACTTGTTGGCCATGATGGCGGAAGTGAAACATATGTTGCTCATAAAGTGAAGGCGTGTGAGCAATGTGGTTTTGAGTCAACACTGATAAGATATGAATCAGATGTAACCGAAGCTGAATTGTTGAAGACAATTGAGGATTTAAACAATGATGCATCGGTTGATGGATTCATAGTTCAACTTCCGTTGCCAAAGCACATTTCAGAACAAAAAATTATTGAAGCTATCGATTACAAAAAAGATGTAGATGGATTCCACCCCATAAACGTCGGACGCATGTCGATAGGTTTGCCATGTTATCTTTCGGCTACTCCTGCAGGGATATTAGAATTGTTGGCAAGATATAATATCCCCACAAAAGGTGCCAACTGCGTTGTGCTTGGACGTAGTAACATTGTAGGTAAACCGGTGGCATCACTTATGATGCAAAAAAATAATCCCGGCGATGCAACAGTGACAGTGTGTCATAGCTCGACAAAGAATCTGAAAGAGATATGTGCCAATGCCGATATTATTATTGCAGCACTTGGTAGCCCCGGATTTGTAAAGGCCGATATGGTTATGCCCGGAGCTGTGATAATTGACGTAGGCACTACACGAGTGCCAGATTCGACTCGTAAGAGTGGATTCAGATTATGTGGCGATGTGGATTTTGAAAATGTTGCGCCAAAATGTTCGTTCATTACTCCTGTGCCAGGAGGTGTTGGTCCTATGACTATCGTTTCGTTGATGAAAAATACATTGTTGGCAGCGCAACATGTAGTGTATTAATTAAAATCTCAGAATAAAATGTTTGGCCTCTTCCCGGTTATAGTGTCATTGTTGCCTTTTTTGTCATGGAACCGTGCAGAGGCCGAAATTGTATTTGCAGGAGATGCTATGCAGCATCAAGCGCAAATCGACTCATCAAAGCAAGTTGATGGAAGTCATAATTATGATGATTATTTTCAGCAACTTGGGACATATATTCAAAATGCCGACTATGGCGTGGTGAATTTGGAAACACCATTAGGAGGTAAACCTTACTCCGGATATCCTTGTTTTAGTGCGCCTGATGCTTATCTTGATGCATTGATGTCGGCCGGTTTTGATTTAATGCTTGCCGCAAATAATCATACACTTGATCGTCGCGATAAAGGGTTGTTGAGAACAATCTCTCAGTTTGAAAATCGAGAGGTGGATTATATCGGAATTTATCGCAACAGTGCTCATCGAACCGAGATGCTCCCATTTATAAAGGAAATAAACGGGATAAAAATTGCTTTTTTGAATTATACCTATGGAACAAATGGCATAGAAGTTCGCACAGATGTTATAGTAGATTATATTGATAGAGATAAAATTAAGCGAGATGTAGAAGCCGCACGAGAAGCCGGAGCCGAATTGGTTACAGTGTGTGTGCATTGGGGCGATGAGTATAAATTGCTCCCCAATCAATCTCAAAAATCCTTGGCCGAATATCTTTGTAGCCTTGGCGTTGATATGATCATAGGAGGTCATCCTCATGTAATACAGCCAATGGAGATGAGATATAGTATTCAGCACAATAAGAATATTCTTTTGGTTTACTCGTTGGGAAATTTCATATCTAATATGAAAACGCGAGATACACGAGGAGGCGCAGTAGTAAAGGCATTTGTGTCGCGAAATGAAAAAGGTATTGCCCAGGTTGATTCAGCTAAATATAGATTAGTTTTTACCGCTCCACCTCATAAATCAACAGAGAATTTCAGATTGTTCCCGGCCGAAAATTATACAGAGAAAGCATGGCGGGCTAATTGTCAGGAGTTTATAAAATCGGCAAAAGCTATTTTTGACAAATATAATAGAAATGTACCGTGCGATACAACCGAGATAAAGCTATTAAAAACAAAAAAATGATGGTATTTGAATAAAAAAATGGTGAATTCTATTGTAAATATAAAAAATAGTCGTACCTTTGCACCATCAAAATGGTGGACGTAGCTCAGCTGGTTAGAGCGTCGGATTGTGGTTCCGAAGGTCGTGGGTTCGAGCCCCATCTTCCACCCAAAAGAGATTGCGATCGCAATCTCTTTTTTTGTATGTAATTGTCTATAGTCAGAATTGATTATTAAAACAGAGCCTTAACTCTTCCCGAAGAGTGATAGTGTTTCACATAATATTTATCGGAAATGTTGTCAATCGCAACACCTCGGCTTTTTGATGCATGAATCATTTTACCGTTTCCGATATAAAGTCCAACATGGTTTACTTTCTTTGATTTTATAGAGAAGAATATAAGATCTCCTTTTTTTAATTTTTTCTTGGATATTGATTTCAAGTGTTTTTGTTGGGCTGCTGAATTTCGCGGTAGTTTATAGCCTACAACTTTGTTGTAAACAGTCATCGTTAGTCCGGAACAGTCTATTCCTTTACGTGACTCTCCCCCACTTTTGTATTTTACACCTTTCCATTTAAGAGCTTCGTTAACTATTGCATCACGTAGTTTATCACCCTTTAGTTTGGTTTGATTGAGGGTCGATTGATAGGAATTCTCGTTAGTTACAGATTGTTTAGACGAGCTACAAGCTGTAAATAACAGAATAGTAATTATAAAAAAGAAGTGTTTTAGTTTCATGGAGACAAAAATAGTCAAAAACAATTGTATAGGATAATTGTTTATACCAAAAAGTGAAGATTATGACATTATTTATAAAAAATTTCATTAAGAATTAACGTGATTGTATTAAAATAGATTAAGAGTGTATTTTTTTTGAGCGGAAGATTAAAACTTTTCATACATTTGCGGTCAAATAAGCAAAAGTTAAATTTTAACAGGTTGAATTATTAATTTTAACAATTATCTAATATGAACAAATCAGTAAAAACATTCATGCTTGCATCGCTTGCTGCTTTTTCATGTTCAATTACAGCATGTGCCAATAATCAAGGAGTCGGAGTTGATGAAGTTAACAATGGCTCTGTTGCAAATGATTCAGGTCAAGTGTCAAACTTATTTACTGTATCAAAACGCACAACTACCCCCACTGATTTTACTTACGCGGCAGAAAATACGGTAAATGGTGTCGTAAGTATTAAGAGTTTTGCAACTCCTCGATCAAGTTATCGCGCAGGAAGCGATGCTTTTAGTGACCCATTTTTTGATTTCTTTTTTGGCCCGAACCCCTATCGCAGACGCCAACAACAGCAACAACCCGAGGAACAAGAACAAAAACAATTGGGCTTGGGATCTGGAGTAATTATAAGTTCCGATGGTTATATTGTAACAAACAATCATGTGATTGATGGTGCCGAACGTTTGGAGGTTACACTAAATGATAATCGCAATTTTAATGCAACCGTTGTTGGATCAGATGCAACAACCGATTTGGCGCTAATAAAAATTGATGCTGAAGATTTACCCATTATTCCTATAGGCGATTCTGATGCTTTGAAAGTTGGAGAATGGGTTCTAGCTGTAGGGAATCCATTTGGCTTTACCTCAACAGTTACAGCCGGAATTGTAAGTGCCAAGGCTCGTAATATTTCAAGCGTAACAAATGGTCGCCAAATGGGTGTAGAATCATTTATACAAACCGATGCTGCTGTAAATCCCGGAAATTCAGGTGGAGCGCTTGTTAATACCAACGGAGAATTGGTCGGTATTAATACCGCAATATATTCTCAAACCGGTAATTATGCAGGGTATTCATTTGCTATACCTTCCTCAATTGTGACAAAGATTATTACCGACCTAAAACAATATGGAGCAGTTCAAAGAGCAATATTGGGTATTGCATTTTCAGAACTCACCCCACAGCTTGCAAAAGAGAAGAATATTACAGCAGTAAATGCGGGATTGTATGTCGGAAAAGTGGAAGAACGTAGTGCTGCTATGGAGGCCGGATTGCAAGAAGGAGACGTTATAATAGAAATCAATGGAGTTGAAACTCATACGTCAGGACAGCTCCAAGAGCAGATGAGCAAATATCGCCCAGGTGATAAGATTACCATTTCATTTGTCAGAGACAATAAGAAACAAACAGTCAATGCCACATTGCGAAACAATCAAGGTAATACAAACATAACCAAGGCTAGTGATGTGATGGATTTAGGTTGTGCGTTCCAAAAAGTTTCATCTGAAACAATGCGTCAACTTGGAATACGTTCAGGGGTACAAGTCGTGGGACTGAAAGATGGAAAATTTAAGTCGGCAGGAATGAAAGAAGGCTTTATAATACTTGATATAAATAACACTCGAGTAAGCTCACAAGAAGATGTCGAAAAGATATATAAAGCGATAATGAAAAGTGATGAATATGACAAAGTAATGTTTATAACAGGAATCTATCCTACCGGAAAGAAACACTATTTTGCTGTATCATTATCGGAATGATAATCCCATAAAACAAGGTTAGTACTAAAAGGAGGACAAGTTCAATAACTTGTCCTCCTAATTATATTTATCGGTATTATTTGCGAGAATGAGCCGATAGAAATGCCTCAAAATAATTAACTTTGCAAAATATTAGCTCGTCGTTGAAATTTTTGCGAGTTTTTTGCGTCTAATTTAAAAGAAATAAATACTAAATTAAACAATGGATATACTAAAAATCGAGAATGTATCAAAGTCCTATACAGGACATGTTGCTTTAAATGATGTGAGTTTGTCTGTCCCGGAAGGGTGTATATATGGGCTACTTGGACCAAATGGAGCAGGAAAAACAACTTTAATTAGAATTATTAATCACATTACAGCTCCCGATAGTGGAAATGTTTATTTTGATGGCCACATTTTAAATGCTCAAGACGTATATAATATTGGATACTTGCCCGAAGAGCGTGGCTTATATAAAAAAATGAAAGTTGGAGAGCAAGCCGTTTTCTTTGCTCGACTAAAAGGATTGTCAAAAAAAGAAGCTACTCAGCGGTTAAAGGAGTGGTTTGAACGATTTGATATACTCAATTGGTGGGATAAGAAAGTTGAAGAATTGTCAAAGGGAATGGCGCAAAAAGTACAGTTTATTATAACTGTATTACATCGTCCCAAATTGCTCATTTTTGACGAGCCATTCTCTGGATTTGATCCTATAAATGCAAATATGCTAAAAGAAGAGATATTAAAATTGCGTGATGCGGGCTCAACAATAATATTTAGTACCCACAACATGTCAAGTGTGGAAGAATTATGTGACCACATAACCTTGATAAATAAATCGCGCAATATTTTATCAGGAAAAATAGATGATATTCGCAACAGTTATTCACCTAATAGATACATGTTGACATTTAATGGCGATGTAACTGTTTTACAGAGCGCTTTAACTGATTTAGTAACCTATCAAATAGAAAGTGTACCTCAATCATCAGATGTGCAAATGTTTGTTGACTTAAAAGAAAATACTTCGTTGCGAGATGTAATAACTATTGCAAACGAAAAGGTTGATATCAGAGGCATTGTTGAGGTTAAACCAACGATAAATGATATATTTATTCAAGCGGTAAATTCATCAAATCAATAAGAGTGTTATTGAGCGAAAAATAATAAATAAAGACTATAGTAATGAACTCAAAAATAGGAATTGTAATTCGTCGAGAATATCTTGAACGAGTATCAAAGAAAAGTTTTATAATAAGCACATTGCTTATGCCTATATTAATGTTGGCAATGATGGTCGCTCCGGCTTTAATTGTGTCAATGTCAACATCTGATTCAAAAACAATTGCAGTAATTGACAATAGTGGATTTATTGGTCAGCACCTTAAAAATGGCGATGAAGTGAATTTTGTTTCAGTTGATATTCCACTTGATTCGGCATTGGCAAGAACTGATCTAGATGGGATTCTATTGATAGATGGCGAGATTTTAACAAAACCATCGGGTGTAACGTTGTATTCTAATGGTGCTTCGTCAATGTCTATTGAGATGAACATTACATCTCAAATAGAAAAAGCGATTGAAGCCCATCGCTTAAAAGGATATAACATAGAGAACTTAGATAAAATACTTAACGAAGTAGAAGCAACGGTGTCTATGCAGACATTTAGGAGTGATCAAGAAGAAGGGTCAAATGCATCTTCATCGGTATTGTCTTATGTTATAGGAATGATTATGACGTTAATGTTGTATATGTTCTTATTACTATATGGGCAAATGGTCATGACAAGTATTATTGAAGAAAAAAATAACCGTGTGCTTGAAATAGTCGTGTCATCAATAAAACCATCACAACTTATGATGGGAAAAATAATTGGAATAGGGTTGGTTGCAGTGACTCAAATTTTAATATGGACAGTGCTCATCTCTGTAGTTTCCGGGGCTTTATTGCCAGTGATAATTCCTGCCGAGGTGATGAGTGAAGTTTCGGCATATAATGCAGGCACAATAAATATGGCAACAGCTGTAAATGATGCTGAAATGATTCAAGCCATTTCAATTATTAGCAATGTCGGATATGTATTGGGAATATTTGGATTCCTATTGCTATTCCTTATAGGCGGATTTTTATTTTATTCTTCAATTTATGCTGCAATTGGATCGGCTGTTGATAATATTCAAGATGCAGGTCAATTCCAATCAATTGTGGTGTTCCCTATTATAATCGGTTTGGTATTATCAATGACCGTAGTAAATGATCCTAATTCTAGTTTGGCAACGATTATGTCAATGATACCGTTTACAGCACCAATGGTAATGATGGCACGTATTCCATTCGGTATCGCCACATGGGAGATAATACTCTCGTTAGTGTTATTATATGTGTCGTTTATTGCAATGGTGTGGGTTGCAGCAAAGATATATCGTGTAGGTATTTTTATGTATGGCAAGAAACCCACAATAAAGGACCTTATTCGTTGGATCAACTACAAATAAACCTTGTTTAATGGCTGAGAAGGATATAATTATAAAAGGAGCTCGTGTCAATAATTTGAAAAATATTGATGTGACAATACCACGAAATAAGTTTGTGGTAATCACAGGGCTATCAGGTTCTGGAAAGTCGTCACTTGCATTTGATACGTTATATGCCGAAGGACAACGTCGGTATGTAGAAAGCTTGTCGTCCTATGCCCGCCAATTTATGGGGAAGATGGCGAAGCCCGAATGCGATTTTATAAAAGGATTGCCTCCAGCAATAGCGATAGAGCAAAAAGTTAACACAAGGAATCCACGAAGTACAGTGGGCACGTCAACCGAGATTTATGATTATTTACGCTTGTTATATGGTCGCATAGGAAAGACAATATCCCCTGTGAGTGGACAAGAGGTGAAGAAACATACAATTGAAGATGTAATAAATACAGCTCTTGGTTATCCCGACGGAACTCGAATTGCAATTGCAACTCCTGTAAAATTATTACATAATAGATCGTTCAAGGCTCAGTTGGAGATATATCTGAAAGAGGGTTACTCTCGCTTGGTAAAAGGCGGAGAGTTTATCTTGATTGACGATATAATAAATACTGAAGACAATGTAGCGGAATATGACCTTTTGATAGACCGTTTAGCAGTAACACACGAAGGCGATGAAATGAGTCGTTTGGCCGATTCAATAGAAACCGCATTCTTTGAAGGACAAGATGAGTGCGTGATGCTTGTTTGGGTTGATAAAGACATCAAAAGATACAATTTCTCACGCAAGTTTGAGTCTGATGGGATTTCATTCATGGAACCCAATGACCAAATGTTTAATTTCAATAATCCATTTGGAGCCTGTCCCCGTTGTGAGGGTTTTGGACGTATAGTTGGTATAGATGAGGCATTGGTAATTCCAAATCCGATGGTCTCAATATATGACGACGCTGTAGTTTGTTGGCGAGGTGAGAAAATGAGTGAATGGAAAAAAGCATTTATATACAAAGCAAGTACCCTTCAATTCCCCATTCATCGCCCATATATAGATTTAACACAAGATGAAAAAGATTATTTGTGGCATGGAGATGGTGATGCCGAATTTCCGTGCATAGATAATTTTTTCAAAATGGTTGAGGCCAGTCAATATAAGATACAATATCGAGTAATGCTTGCGCGATACCGTGGAAAAACTATTTGTCCTGAGTGTCAAGGTAAAAGATTGCGAAAAGAGGCATCGTATGTTTATGTTGCAGGAAAACCAATTTCAGAGCTTGTAGCGATGCCTGTTGAGTTGTTGAAAAAGTTTTTTGATAATATAGAATTATCTCAGCAGGAATTGGCAATTTCCTCTCGGTTGCTAATTGAAATACGTAATCGTCTCACATTTTTATGTGATGTGGGATTAGGATATTTGACACTGGACCGTATGTCGAATACCCTATCAGGCGGAGAAAGTCAACGAATAAATCTTGCGACATCGTTAGGGAGCAGTCTTGTCGGCTCAATCTATATATTAGATGAACCCAGTATTGGTCTTCATTCTCGTGATACTAAAAAATTAATTGAAGTATTGCGTAAATTGCAGCAACTTGGGAATACTGTAGTAGTTGTAGAACATGATGAAGAGATAATGAGGGCTGCCGATTATTTGATCGATGTTGGTCCATTGGCCGGTCGTTTAGGAGGAGAAATCATATATCAAGGAGACGTGGCCTCATTAGGGACGAAGACCGATAGCTATACGGTGAAATATTTAAATGGAGAATTGGTAATACCAGTACCCTCGATTAGACGCAAATGGAATAGCTATATAGAGATTGTTGGCGCACGAGAACACAATCTGAAAAATGTTGATGTGAAATTCCCATTGGGCGTTTTAACAGTTGTCACCGGTGTTAGTGGCTCCGGTAAATCGACTCTTGTAAGGGATATATTGTATCGTGCGATGTTGCGTCATTTAGAACAAACTACAGATGCCCCCGGCTCGTTTAAATTATTGCGTGGGGATATGTATAGGATTGAATCAGTAGAATTTGTTGACCAAAACCCAATTGGAAAATCAACAAGGAGTAATCCCGCTACATATTTGAAGGCATATGATGAAATTAGACGTCTTTTTTCTGAACAACAAAGCGCAAAACAAATGGGCTTTAATGCCGCATTTTTCTCGTTTAATGCTGATGGCGGAAGATGTGACGAATGTAAGGGCGAGGGAACAATAACCATTGAAATGCAGTTCATGGCTGACATTACGATGCCGTGTGAAGCATGTCATGGCAAACGATTTAAACATGATGTTTTGGAAATTGAATATCGAGGGAAAAATATCAGTGATATATTGAATTTGACTGTAAATCAGGCAATAGAGTTTTTCAGCGAAACCAATGGCATTACAGAGAAAAGAATAGTGAAAAGGTTACAACCTTTGAAAGATGTAGGTTTGGGTTATATTAAACTTGGGCAATCATCATCGACTCTTTCAGGTGGTGAAAACCAAAGAGTTAAGTTGGCATATTATTTAAGTCAAGAACAATCAGCCTCCACGATGTTTATATTTGATGAACCAACAACCGGTTTGCACTTCCACGACATTAATACGTTGCTTGACTCATTTAATAGACTTATAAATCAAGGGCATACAGTTATTATTATTGAGCACAATATGGATATTATCAAATGTGCTGACTATATAATCGATATGGGGCCTGAAGGCGGAGATAAAGGAGGTATGGTTGTCGCAACCGGCACGCCCGAAGAAGTAATAGAAATTAAAGAATCTTATACGGGTAGCTACCTAAAAGAAAAAATGTAATGAATATTTCAACGAAAAATAAGCAAGGAGTCAAACTCCTTGCTTATTTTATTGATTCTTTGAAACGTAATCTTTGACTTTTTGGAAAAGGTCAGTGGCGAATACGAAGTCATTTAATGCTTGATTGTCGGCAGAATAAATTTGACTCTTATCCCCTACCCACTCTTTGTGGCCTTTGTTTATAAAAATAATATTTTCACCAATTCCCAAAACCGAGTTCATGTCGTGGGTGTTTATAATGGTTGTCATTTGATATTCTTCGGTTATATCGTGCAATAATTCATCAATTAGAATTGACGTTTTCGGGTCAAGACCGGAGTTTGGTTCGTCGCAAAAGAGATATTTGGGATTGAGCGCAATAGCGCGAGCAATCGCAACGCGTTTTTGCATACCGCCGGATAGCTCAGATGGATATTTTTTGTCGGCACCTTTCAGATTTACACGCTCGAGACAGAACAATGCACGTTCTCTCATCTCTTTTTGAGGCATATCGGTGAACATCACGAGGGGAAACATGACATTGCCCAATACTGTTTCATAGTCAAATAGAGCAGAGCCCTGAAAAAGCATTCCAATTTCTTTGCGAAGGTCTTTAATTTGCATTTGATTCATCTGCATGACGTCTCGACCATTGTATAGAATTTGCCCCTCTTCGGGACGTACAAGGCCAACGATTGATTTCATTAAAACGGTTTTACCCGAACCGCTTTGGCCGATTATCAAGTTAGTCTTGCCTGCATAGAATTTTGCATCAATATTGTGTAAAATCGTTTTACCATCAAACGATTTTGTAACATTTTTAACTTCGATCATTGTAACAAAAGTTTAGTGAGAACGACGTCAAGTAATAGAATGAGAATACTGCTTGATACAACCGCATTAGTACTTGCCTTCCCAACTTGTAAAGCACCTCCCTTTACATAGTATCCGAAATAGGCTGCAACAGATGTGATTATGAACGAGAATACCAATGATTTAATCAAAGCATACCATACATACCACTCGTTGAACATGGTTTGTATTCCATAAATATATCTTGAAGCGGGGAACAAATCGGTAAATATAGCTACTAAATAACCTCCAAAAAGCGATGTTACCATACAAAAGATCACAAGTACCGGCATAAAAATCAAAAATGCAATAATCTTTGGAAGTACAAGGAAATTACTTGAATTAACACCCATTATTTCAAGCGCATCGATTTGTTCGGTGACTCTCATTGTCCCAATTTCTGATGCGATATTGGACCCTACTTTACCTGCAAGAATAAGTCCAAGAATAGACGATGAAAACTCAAGAAGCACGATTTCACGAGTCGCTAAACCAACTGAGTAGGCCGGAATTAGTGGTGACATAATATTTAATTGCATTTGAATTGCAATTACAGCACCAATAAAAATCGCAATAATGAGCACAAGAGGGATAGAATCAACTCCTAATTTAGTTATTTCTAAAACAGTGCGTTTAAAAAAAACAGCCCACCTATCGGGAATAGTGAACACTCGCTTTATAAAAAGGCAATATTTGCCAAAAGTTTCAATCGATGATTTTATGGTCATAATTAAAAATCCATTAATTAAGTTGCAAAGTTAGCTATTTTCTTGGCATTTTCAATAGCTGAAAATGCAAGAGATTTTTCCTATAATGCCAATATCTGGTCTTTTTTGGATTATTTATTATTGTTAGCTCCGTTTTTTTTACTAAGTTTGTAGTAATAAATACAAAATGCAAAAAATAAATGCTCATTATTGGTATTGCCGGAGGAACCGGTTCGGGAAAGACAACCGTTGTAAATAGAATCGTAAGTATGTTGCCGTCAGATAAAGTAGCGGTAATGCCACAAGATTCATATTATAAAGATTCAAGTCATATTCCTGTTGAGGAACGATCTAAGATTAACTTTGATGAACCGGCGGCAATTGAATGGTCGTTGCTTGTAGAACATTTGAATGCGCTTAAAAAGGGTGAATCAATTGAAATGCCAACATATTCCTATCTGACATGTACTCGTCAATCGCAAACAATCAAAATTGAGCCATGTGACGTTGTGATTGTAGAAGGTATTTTGGTGTTGAATGATGACACGTTGCGAGAAATGTTAGATATAAAGGTTTTTGTTGATGCCGATCCCGATGATCGTTTGATACGTGTTATATCACGAGATTGTGTTGAGAGAGGACGCACCCCAATGATGGTTATTGACCGATATCAAGATGTGCTAAAACCTATGCATAACAAATATATTGAACCAACAAAACAATATGCAAATGTAATAATACCACAAGGTGGAGATAATCATATTGCAATCAAGTTGATAGCGGATTATATTAAAGGTCAAATTCAAAACTAAACAAATGGAAGAAACAATATATACTGAAGATCAACAACAGAGTAACGAGAAAATGGTATTGCGCACCGATAACTTGGTGAAAAAATATCGTCAACGAACTGTTGTAAATCATGTTTCAATCAATGTTGCCCAAGGTGAAATAGTTGGTCTCTTAGGCCCTAATGGAGCCGGGAAAACCACTACGTTTTATATGACTGTTGGTTTGGTTACACCTAATGAAGGTGAGATATTTCTTGACGATTTAAATATTACAAAGTTTCCGGTTTATAAAAGAGCTCAACATGGAATTGGTTATTTGGCTCAAGAGGCATCGGTGTTTCGAAAGTTGAGTGTTGAAGATAACCTAAGGGCGGTGTTGGAAATGACCAATACGACAAAAGAATATCAAAAGTATAAACTCGAAAGTCTTATTAGTGAATTTAATTTACACGGAGTTAGGAAAAATTTAGGGGATCAATTATCGGGTGGCGAACGTCGTCGTACTGAAATCGCAAGATGCTTGGCAATTAATCCCAAGTTTATAATGCTTGATGAACCATTTGCAGGTGTTGACCCTATCGCGGTAGAAGATATTCAGTCGGTTGTTTACAAACTCAAAGAAAAAAATATAGGGATTCTCATTACCGACCACAATGCCCCCGAAACATTAAGTATTACCGATAGAGCCTATTTGTTGTTTGAAGGTAAAATACTCTTTCAAGGCACCTCCGAAGAGTTGGCTGAGAACCCTGTGGTTAAAGAGAAGTACCTTGGCCGAGGCTTTGTGTTCCATCGCAAGAAGTTTGATTAATATTTTTAGTCAGAACTTTGCGCAAGTAGTAAATAGAAATAATAGTAACAATCAGACTGATTATCGCAATAATGATGTCTTGATAGTTTGTCGTGGCTCCAATTGAGTTTGCGTCAATTGTAACCGCTCCCCTATTATTTAACCATGTGAAAATTACGGTTAAGGTGTTGTTGTAGATGTGAGCAATGATTGGCAACCATAATGATTTGCTCCACCAAAGTAAATAACCAAAAAATGCGCCTAACAACATGCGAGGTATAAATCCATAAAATTGCATGTGAACAGCACTGAATATGATGGCAGTACACCATATTGCTACGTGGATATTCATCGGTTTTGATTGAAAGATGCGTTGTAGCGCTCCTCTGAAAAATAATTCTTCGCTCAGTCCGGCAAATATACCGACAATTAAAATTGACATAATGAGGTTGGGTATGTCAGATTTCCCCAAAAGAATGGTTACAGAATTAGCTGCAGCTATTTCTTGATTTTTCATCCATTGTTCAATGGAACTTAACGAATCAGGTAGATGAATGTTGGCATTCCATTCAATAATAAAATTCATTATTGGAATTGCCAATGTAAGTGTTAAGAGTGTCAATACAATCTTTTTTACTGATACAAAGCGATCAATACATAAAAATGACGCCGGAGTGCGAGTAATAAAGACCGCCGTAACTATCGCAGGCACTATAAAAATGAAAACATCTTGTATTATTGTTGAAATTCTTAGTGCCGGAGTTGAATCACCTCCAAATTTATATTGAATTAATCCAATTATTGTGCCTCCAATAATAGTCGTTAGTATCCATGCACAAATGAATAATCCAAATTTTTGACTAAATGAAACGCGTGGCTGTATTTTCTGAGTGTTCATTTCCTAAAATTTTAAGTAAAAATCTTTTGTGAGGTTTATATACTCTTGAGAGTAATCATTAATAGAATCTCTAATTGTGATATTTGATTTAATTGTATTGCCAATTGATGTTGGAGTCATTTCCCATAGAAGTCGTATTGGCTTAGAGTCTTTTCTATAGGAAAAAACTGAAGTAATGCGACTAACATTGAGTTGATTAGAAACTGCGGATTCTATTATTTCGTCGTAGCAATCGGTCGGAGATATAAAAGACAATAGACCGTAGTTCGGGAGAATCAGTTTACTTACGGCTAAGAGTGAATTGAAATTTAAACTACCACAATGTCGAGCCAAAGCTCGGGTATGATTAGGTGCAATTAAGCCGTTTGTGAAAAATGGAGGATTGCTCACAATATGGTCAACACCAATAGATGCAAGAGATGGAGTCAAATCAAGAATGTCACCATGTTTGACAGTAATGCGATCGCACCACTTTGAATTATTGATGTTATAAATTGATTCGGAAACGGCATTCAGCTCAATTTCAACGCCAATTATTGGAGCATTACAACGTTGAGCCAACATTAAAGAGATGAGTCCCGTCCCGGAGCCGATATCTAAAATTTTTGTCGAATTACTGACATTACACCATGCCCCTAATAAAACTCCGTCGGTGCCAACTTTCATAGCACTGAGGTCGTTTTTAATGCTAAATTGTTTAAAATGAAAAATCGATTCTCTCTTTCGGGCCATTAACATTGTAATTTGTGGCAAAGTTAGTCAAAAATCCGAAAATATCTAAACTAACTCTCGTTGTAGTTTGTTTTATAAAATGTTTATTCTTAACTTTACGTTTAATAAAAGTTATGATATGAAAATTAATAGTGCAAAATTTGAAATTAGTAATTCAACAGTTCATCAATGCCCAATGAGCGATAAACGGGAATATGCATTTATTGGCCGATCAAATGTTGGGAAATCGTCGTTGATTAATATGTTGACCGGGCGCAAAAATTTAGCTCATACGTCATCAATGCCGGGTAAGACAATGTTGATAAATCATTTCTTAATAAATGAGGAGTGGTACATTGTTGACTTGCCGGGATATGGATTTGCGCAACGTGGGAAGGAAAGTCGAGAAATGTTGCGTAAAATGATTGAGGATTATATTTTGAATAGAGCACAAATGACCAATCTGTTTGTTTTGGTTGACTCACGATTGGAGCCTCAAAAAATTGACCTTGAATTTATGCAGTGGTTAGGTGAAAATGAGGTGCCATTCAGTATCGTTTTTACCAAATTGGACAAACTTGGGCCTGAAGCCGGAAAACGAAATATCAACAATTATACTAATATTTTGCTCAAGCAATGGGAAGAATTACCTCCGATATTTATGTCATCAAGTCAAGATGGCCGAGGTCGAGAGGAAATTTTGAACTATATAGAACAAATGAATGAAATGTAATAATTAGAAGAACATTTATGTTCCTCGGATAATGCTCAGAATAATGGACGAGAAGTATTTTACATCAGATGAGAAAAAAACACTGCTTCAATTGAGTAGAAGTATTTTACGCTCTTTACGTGAAGTATTGGAGTCAGATGATGTTGAAAAAGTGCGCAAAACAATATCTGAAGGTATTGGTCAAAATCAATGCCGAAGGGATCGGTATGGTATAAATCCAACAATTCATAATTTGCAGACAGCTGCCCTACTCTGTGATAAGATTGGCCCGGATCGAAACATGGTGATTGCTATATTGTTGCATAGTTTATGTAAAACTGAGTTTATTCCGGCCGAAGAGATAGTCTTAGAATGGGGCGAAGATATTGCAAAACTCATAAGAGGTCTACTCAAAGTTTCATCGTTGTATAGTCGTCAAGCTGCCGTTGAAAGTGATAATTTCCGAAAATTGTTGCTCACATTTGCTGAAGACATAAGGGTTATAATAATAATGATTATTGATCGTTTGGCCCTTATGCGAGCAATTAATCACCATCCAAATGAAAAGTATGTCCACGATGTAGCATATGAATCCAATTATTTATATGCGCCATTGGCTCATCGATTGGGGTTATATGCAATCAAATCGGAATTGGAGGATATGTCTCTTAAATACACCAATCGCGAGATATATACTGAGATAGCACACAAACTAAACGAGACAAAGGTGAAGCGTGAGGCATATATTGCCGATTTCATAAAACCTGTAAAAGAAAAATTAGAATCGGAAGGATTAAAATTTGAAATCAAAGGTCGAACAAAATCAATATATTCCATTTGGAACAAAATGAGAAAACAAAATAACGACCTTGATGGAATATATGATTTGTTTGCAATACGCATTATTTTAGATTCCACGTTACAGAAAGAAAAAAGCGATTGTTGGCTTGCCTATTCGTTGATAACAGATATGTATCAGCCCAATCCTTCACGCATGAAAGATTGGCTGAGTATCCCCAAAAGCAACGGATATGAGTCTTTGCATACAACTGTTTACGGGCCTGATAATAAATGGGTTGAGGTGCAAATACGCACTAAACGTATGGACCTCGTTGCTGAGAAAGGTTTGGCTGCGCATTGGAAGTATAAAGGAATAAAAAGTGAGTCAAATCTTGACACATGGATGAACAATGTGCGTGATATATTAGAAGCCGCTGAGACCGGACCTATGGAATTGATGAAAAACATGAAGATGGATATCTATGATAAAGAAGTCTTTGTGTTTACCCCTAAAGGTGATTTATATAAGTTGCCGTTAGGTGCTTCGGTACTTGATTTTGCATTTAATATTCATTCAAAGTTGGGCTGTGCATGTACAGGTGGAAAGGTAAACGGGCGAAATCAAAAACTTAATTATAGACTCAAAAGTGGAGATACGGTCGAAATTATCACTTCATCAAATCAAGTGCCCAAACTTGACTGGCTCAATTTTGTAGTAACATCAAAGGCCCGAAACAAAATACGTCAAACGGTTCACGAAATGGGTAGTAAATCTTCGGAATTTGGCAAAGAGTTACTACATAGAAGGTTCAAGAATCGTAAAATTGAGGTTGAAGAGGCTTTGCTGATGAAGCTTATCAAAAAGATGGGCTATAAGACAGTTACTGATTTTTATCATGACATAGCACAAGAAAAACTTGAGGTGACTAATGTTATAGATGAGTATTTGGCTCTATCTAATAAATTGGCAGAGAATACAGAAACGCGTTCGGCCGAAGGGTTTACATTGCAACCCACTCAAGAAGATAAAAGTAATAGTGACGTCCTAATTATTGGCAATAATATTAAAGGGATTAATTATAAGTTGGCAAAATGTTGCAATCCCATATATGGAGATGACGTTTTCGGCTTCATTTCATCTGAGGGAGTTATAAAAATCCATAGAATAGATTGCCCCAATGCTCAAAATATTAAGAGCAAATATCCCTATAGACTCATAAACACTAAATGGTCTGGAAAACTTGGCGCACAATTTGGCGCAACACTTCGCATCGTTGGCCATGATGATATTGGTATTGTAACAAATATAACATCAATAATTACAAAGGAAAAAGATGTGTCTTTACGCAATATCGCAATTGACTCAAATGATGGCTTGTTCCAAGGCTATCTGGTAGTCGGAGTGAGTGATACACAATCCCTTAATAATTTGATTAAAAAAATTAAAACAGTAAAAGGAGTAAAAGATGTGCAACGTAGTAACTAAAATAGTAATAGCAAGCGCTATTATGTTTGGTGTTTTATCATGTGGTAATAATAATAGAGATGCAGCAAATAAATTATTAACGCAAGCTGAAGAATCAATTGAAAGTCGTCAATATTCAATCGCTGTATCATTGTTGGACTCAATTGATAAATGTTATCCACGTGAAATTGACGTGAGACGAAAGGCTATGAATTTGAGACCAAAAGCAATCGAGGGTAAAACATTAAGAGATATTGAACAAAATGATAGTCTTATTGCGGTAATGCAAGGATTATTTAAAGAAATGGAATCAAATTTTGTGAAGATCAGTAATCCTCAATTGGTTGAGCCATATATTGTTGCCAAAAAGGCAAATAAGTCAATTTTGGATAAAAATGGAATTCAAGCCCGAATAACTCCTGAAGGTGATTTTTATGTCATTTCTTCACTACAAGATGGGTTGAAACATACTTCAGTTTCGCTCGTTGCAAATGGTGAGACAGTTACAACTGCAACTGTTCCATTTGATGGGGATCGCAATTATAGGTCGTCAAGTTCTGAAATGATAACATTTGTCAAAGAAGAATGCGATACTCTTGGAGAGTTTGCGTGTGCGCATAAAGGGGCTTCTATTTCAGTCAGATTTAATGGCAATAGAAATAAGTCAATAAAGCTCACGAAAGATGAAATCGAAGCGTTTGCAATGACCTATAAATATTCTGAAATTATTACGAGATTGAAGGCGGCAATGCACCGAGGTGAAAAACTTGAGCAATTGTTGGCGTTGTCTCGCGATCAAATAGCTCGAACTACTGAGGAGAATAGAGATTGATTGCAGTTATTTCAGATATCCATTTGAAAATGCAATTATAAGCGGCATCTCTTACATTTTTACGAGACAATAACAAGTCATGGAGGCCATCTTTTACGGTGGCCTCTCTTATTGAGAATCCTATAGAGCGACCAATACGAGAAATGTCGTCAACGTTTAAAACTGCATCGCCAGTTTGAAAGGATTCGTTCCAGGTCTCACCAATAATGGTTTTGTCGGAGTGCATTAGTAAGATGGGTTTTGAAATTTTTCGTCCTGTTTCTACATCACTATGAGCCTTATTTATTGCGTTTAACCACCTCGTTTTTACTTTGGGCGAAGGCATCATTTTCCAGTCAAGGTTATATCGCCATTCGCCATGATGATTAAGATGTAGGCTTTCACCATAAGCCGTGCTATTACCTTGTGAGAACGACATATTGGGAAATAAATGACTCATTGAAGACGCTACCGGGATTACAATATCTTTCATTAACGGACTCATATTCCATTCAAAGAAAGGACTATTAAGGATTAGTCCTATAATTTCTTCTCTGTCTCGTACTTGCATGTATCGAGTTGCGATAAGTCCTCCGGTAGAATGACCAATTAAAATTATATTGGAAATCCCATCATCTTTCATTATTTGGATTGAGGCTTCAATGTCGGCATAATATTCACTGATATCTGATGTGTCAAATATTATGTCGTGATTTCGTATTGACCTACCATAATTTCTCAAATCAATAGCATAAAAAGCGATATTATTTTCGATAAACCGCTCTCCCATTTCAGATTGAAAGAAATAATCATTATATCCGTGTATATACAGAACACCTGTTTTCAAGGTGTTGTTTACCATGTTTTTACGAATGATAGTTGAAACGGGGCTATCTTTCTCCATGTCGTGAGTTATTGTAAGTTGCTCATATCCATTTGCGAGTATATCCTCGACCCATTGAGCTGAGCAGAGTACATTTGAAAGCAGAGAGATTATTGTGACGCAAAAAAGGTGTTTCATATCAAAGTCTCTTATCAGAGATAATAACGTTGAAAATATATAGTTTATTATTAAGCACTAATTTGACAATGCTATAATTTAGAAAAAGGATTTTGCTATTGTCCCATGCAATAAGATAATAAAATCCGGTATCTAAAAATTCAAGTTGTCCATACTACAAATTTACTCAAAATCTTTGATTGACAAACAATTAAGGCGATAAAAATATTGCTTATTTGTTAGTAATTTCTAAACTTTGTAAATAAAAAAGAGCAATTATGGCAGAACATATTGAAACAATATTAGACTACAATCCCACTGCTGAAGAATGGAAGAGATTTGGTTTTAGAGGGGAGTCGCATTTTATGAAATATTACCATATTTACATCAAATCAAATGACAATATAAATTACCACTTGGATTACTTTTCTCTATGAGAGGAGATACCTCAAAAGCTCAATCTTATTGGGCTAAGATGCAAGAACAAGATTTTCTAAAAATACTATGGCAAGATTTTTAAATATTCATTAAAGTCTTTGTTTTCAATAAAACCAAACACCCTACTTATCTTCCATTCATCTTTACCTTTGTACTTAGATGATAATATCTTATCAATCTTTTTATCAATATCAGTGTAATCGTTCATCAAGACATCTTCTGCTTCCTTTAAGAAGTCTGTTTCCTTAATCTTGGCCTTATCTAATATCTTTCTCAAATTTTGCAAAGTAAAGTTGTAGCTATACCCGTTTGCCATAATTGCTCCGGCATGGGTTGGATCTCGACCCAATTGTTTTAAAAAGTCTCCATAGCTGCTCCTTGCAACATATTGATTTATGTTTTCAGCAACACAACGTGGAAATCCAAGATGAGAGTCAATAGGTGGTAGTACCGCAGTATTTTTACTCTTATTGTGCAATATTTCGTGCCATAACACCTCAATAGAATACTCTTCGTTAAAAGTAAGAGGAGAGTTTCCTTTTAATTTCTCAAATGCTGACAATAAAGATTCTCCGGCATTGAATCCATTTTTATCAGTCGCAAAGTTTACTGAAATCAGACCATCCATTGTTGTGGACATATATCCGGTTTCTTTAGAGACCGCAACTATACCCCTATATCCTCGTGCAAAATATTCCGGATGGGCTTTTGCTATTTCATCTATTTTTAATCGTATGCTTGTAATATCTTGTATAGGTGTCGGGTCTAATTTTATAGTAGTATCAGCACTTCGCATAGAAGAATATGCTTCTCCAAGCAATGATTGGACCGCTTTTATTCTTTCCCTGTTATCTCTCACAAAATAAGGTTGTGTACCCCGTTGCTCGGCTTTATCAATTCTTTCTTTGTTCTGCGCAGCCCATTGCTTGAAGTTGTCCGGTAGCTCAGTAATCTCCTCGTTGTCATCACCCCGCTTGTCCTCGTCCTCCCAAAAACGCTCCTCGCTCTTGATGATAGGCACGACATAGCACCGACAATTAGGATGCCACCCAAGCCACTTGAAATCCTTTGGGTAACGGCCCTTGAGCTCATCGCAGATGTCATAGAAAGCCCCTTGAGGCACACCCTTACAATTGTGATTGCCCGACAACTTCACCTCATAGCCGATGATAAAATCCATCTGCTGCGTGTCGTTGTTGAAACAGAATGAAAGTTGTCACTAAAATAAATAAAGCAGACATACTTGAATATCGGCGAAAATCATTAAATTTGCAATAATAAATCAATTAAACAATGACTATTCCTCAACTAATAGAAAATCATACCGGTACCGGGTTTTCTTTTGAAGTGTTACCTCCATTAAAAGGTAAAGGTATTTCTCAGTTATTTAAGAATATAGATTCCTTAAAGGAGTTTAATCCGTTATATATAAACATCACAACTCATAGGAGCGAATTGGTATATAAATCTACTCCTGATGGTTTGTATCAAAAAGTAACAGAACGCTCTCGCCCCGGTACTGTTGCCGTTGCCGCTGCAATACAACAGCGATATAATATTCCGGCAGTACCTCACATTATTTGTAGTGGATATTCTAAGATTGAGACAGAATATGCATTGATTGATCTCAATTTTTTAGGAATAACAAATTTGTTGCTACTAAGAGGCGATAAAGCAAAGCATGAAAGTCGTTTTATTCCAAATGAAAATGGGCACTCTCATGCATCGGAATTACAATTGCAAGTAAATGATTTTAATAAAGGGTTGTTTCTTGATGGAACAAAGATGGATATAATCACAGGTGAGCAATTCAGTTATGGTGTTGCCGGATATCCTGAAAAGCATGAAGAAGCGCCAAATTTAGAAATGGATTTGCAGTGGCTTAAACTCAAAGTTGACAACGGAGCTGAATATATTGTAACTCAGATGTTTTTTGATAATGAAAAATATTTTTCATTTGTTGAACGTTGTCGAAAAGCCGGAATTATGGTGCCCATTATTCCCGGAATAAAGCCAATTATGACTATGGGGCAAATGACCATTTTGCCAAAAGTGTTTCATGTTGACTTACCGTCGGATTTGGTGCATGAATTAATAAAATGCAAGGACGATTCAATGGTTAAGGCTGTTGGCGTAGAGTGGTGTACGTCTCAAGTGAAAGAACTGATTTCACATGGAGTTCCCAGTATTCATTTTTACTCACTGAATGCAACTCAGAGTGTTAAACAAGTTGCCTCAAATGTATATTGACGCATATGAAATTTAGTGAAATACCATCACATGAATCGGCCAAGAATCGACTTCGCAATTTTGTGGAGTCAGGTCGAATTCCTCATGCTATTTTGCTCGAAGGTCCGTCGGGAATCGGGAAATTTGCATTAGCTCGAGCTTTTGCGCAATATGTGCATTGTGAAAATAGACAGAATGGAGATAGTTGTGGAGTATGCCCATCGTGTATTCAGCATGCTTCGTTTAATCATATTGATACTCATTTCGTTTTTCCGGTACTGAAAAAATCCTCGCCAAAACGTTCATTTTCCGATGACTATATTCAAGAATGGAAAGAGTTTGTTGCCGAAAATCCCTTTATGAGTTTTGAAAAATGGCCGGGATTATTAGGGAATGTGAATGGACAACCTCAAATATATGTTGATGAAAGTGTTGAATTAATCAGAAAACTCAATTACACTTCACATAAGTCGGATTATAAGATAGTTCTTTTGTGGTTGCCTGAGCGCATGAATATAGAATGTGCCAATAAATTGTTGAAGATTTTGGAAGAGCCCCATGACGATACATTATTTGTAATGACAAGTAATAATTCTAAAGAGGTTTTGCCGACAATTTATTCTCGCACACAACGCATTGAAATGAGACGTCTCCCCGATGATATTATAGCCTCATTCCTGGAAACAAAATACTCAGTTGGTAGTCAAGATGCTATTTCTTTGGCCCATCTTGCCGAAGGTAGTATTGTTCAAGCTGAGAAGTTGATATCAGTGTCGGACGAGAATAAATTATTCTTTGACATGTTTGTTCACCTGATGCGCTTGGCCTATCAGCGAAAAGTCAAAGACCTGAAAATGTGGAGTGAGAACGTGGCGGGATTTGGACGAGAGCAAGCTATGAGATTTCTCGCCTATTGTCAACGACTTATACGTGAAAACTTTGTCTATAACTTGAACCTCCCGCAAATCAATTATTTAAATGCTCAAGAGGCTGAATTTAGTCGCAATTTTGCCCGATTTATCACTGAGCGCAATGTGGAAAAACTCATTGAGGTTTTGAATAAAGCATTGGTTGATATTTCGTCAAATGCTAATTCTAAAATTGTGTTTTTTGACACCGCTATAAAGGTGATTTTCCTTCTTAAGTCAGATAAATAGTTACAATTATATTAAAGAAACATGATGTCGTTTTTAGAGCGTGTTGCTCAGGTGTATTTATTGAACGAACAAAAGTCGATTAGTGAGTTTTGTTTTGTTTTTCCAAATAAACGTAGTGGCGCATTCTTTGGGAAATATTTATCGGAATTAAGCCAAAACACGTTTATGATGCCACACGTGGCAACCATCTCTGATTTAATTAGTTGGTTCTCAAAAGATGTTGAGGCGTCACGATTTGAGCAATTGTTTATCTTGTATGAAGTATATAGATCAATTTCGTCTGAAAATGTTGATTTTAATCAGTTCCAATTTTGGGGCGATATGATTCTAAATGATTTCAACGATGTCGATAAATATTTGGTTGATGCCAAGCAGCTTTTCACAAACATTAAACGACTAAAAGAAATTAATAGTAATTATTTGACTCCTGAACAGGTTGAAATCATTAAGAAATATTGGGGGGAAGACCGTTCGGTAGAGAGCGTTGAACAATTTTGGTCACATTTAAATAATAGTTATGATAGTGAACGCCCTCGAGATCGTTTTGTAAAACTTTGGGAGGTTTTATATGATATTTATGAAGCTTTTGGAACGAGATTGGGAGAATTGGGACTCTCCTACTCCGGTCGTATATACCGCCAAACAGCAGAAAATTTATCGCTCATTTCAAGTGAGAGTTTACCGCACAAACGATATATTTTTGTCGGATTTAATGTCTTGTCAACAGCCGAAATTAAGATTTTTGAAAGGCTGAAAGACCTTGGCTTAGCCGACTTTTATTGGGACTATAATTCTCCGGCTTATAAGCATGCTCATAATAAAGCATCGCGTTTCTTGCGTAGATATGTTGAGTTATTTAAATCACGATATGATTTAGCCGAACCTCCTATTGAATGTTTCCCTGAAATTAATGTAATTGGAGTTTCGTCAAATGTAGGACAAGCCAAATTGACCGGACAGATTTTATTAGATTTATGTAATAATAAATTAACTACTGCTGAAAATGCAATTAATACGGCGGTTGTTCTTCCCGATGAAAATTTATTTGTCCCTATCGTAAATTCATTGCCAAAGGAGTTTTCTCAAGTAAATATCACAATGGGTTATCCCATGCGATTCACGTCGGCATCGGCTTTTATGCGAGCGGTGGTTTCAATGCATCTTCGTGCTCGCAAAGTAAAAGATCAGTGGGTTTATTTTTACGAAGATGTTAAAGATGTGTTATCACAGCCATTGTTGAGATCTTTTGCTTCAAACGAATGTAATGAAATATGCAACTATATCTCAGCAAATCGAGTGTTTAATGTATCGGCTGAATATCTTTTGACCGAGTATCCACACCTCAAGCCATTGTTCACGCCGGTAAATGATGTCAATTTGGCCGACGACGTTTTTAAATATGCTCTTACACTTGTTGATTATGTGAAAGAATCATTATCAAGAATGTCACGAAAAAAAGTGACTCTGGATATAATGTTCTTAGAACGATATAAGCAATCGTTGGCAATGTTGAGTCGTTTAGCAACACAATATGATATTAAAATGGAAGAGCACACGTTCTTTCATTTGATTGAGCGTGCAATAGCATCAGATACCGTTAACTTTGTTGGGGAGCCGTTGAATGGGTTGCAAGTAATGGGCGTCCTGGAAACACGAGCATTGGACTTTGATAATATAATATTGCCATCAATGAATGAACGTATTTTCCCTAGAAAACATTATGCAAAATCATTCATTCCTGAAGCACTGAGGCGAGGTTATGGAATGTCAACAATTGAATTCCAAGAGAGTATATATGCCTATTATTTTTATCGTCTTCTTTCTCGTTCAAAAAAAGTATATTTGTTGTATGACGCACGCACTTCGGGATTAAGTAGTGGTGATATGTCAAGATTCCTATATCAGCTAAAATATTTATATCCCGATGAGTCAATTAAATTCCAATTGGCCGATTATGATATATATGCTTCGAAACAAAGGAAAATTGTAGTAGAAAAAACGCCCGAAATTATGGCAAAACTTCAGGAATATTGCACTCCGGGAAGTAAAAAAAGCCTATCGGCAAGCGTTATAAAAACTTATGTCCATTGTCCTTTACAATTCTATTTGCAGAAGATCGAAGGGATAAATGTTGAAGATGACGTAAAAGAATATATGGATGATATTACCTATGGTAATATTGTGCATGAAGTTGTTGAACGCATCTATACAGAGATGAAAGGTCAGCCAATTACAACGAAAGAATTAGATATTTTAGCCAATAATTCCGATGAATATCTTAAGAAGCAAATAACAATTGTTATTAACAAGCATTACAATCGACTGGGTGATAATAATACTACTCCAATATATGGAGAAGCTGAGGTCTTGGCCGATATAATGTTATATACTCTGAAAAGACTTTTTGAGGTAGAGAAGACCGTCGCGCCGATTCATTTTAAATCGGCCGAAGAGCGTGTTACTCTCTCCTATCAAGTTAATGATAATTTAAAAGTAAATTTTATTCAGTTTATTGACCGTGTTGACACTGCAACCGTTAATGGCAAAAATCAGTTGCGCATAGTAGATTATAAAACAGGGTCTGATAAAACCGAGTCTGATTTCGATAAAATTTTTAGTAGCGCAAATTCAGATAATAATGGAGCGCTATTACAACTACTTATTTATTGTGTGCTTTATGCTCAAGATAAAAACACCGATAGTCCAATTCAACCGATTCTATATAAAATGCGGTCGTTGTACACAACACCATTAGCGCCGATAGTTATTGGTAAAAAGGAAATATATGATTATCACGATGTTAAGGACGAATTTTTGAGCAGATTTCATGCTGTATTAGAAGAGATATTTGACCCCGATAAGCCATTTGTTCAAACACTCAATAATGACCATTGTGCGTTTTGTCCGTTTAAAAATGTATGTGGAAAAACTCCTAAAAAAGAACAATAATGTCAGGGTTGTATATTCACATTCCGTTTTGTCACTCAAAATGTGCCTATTGTGATTTCTTTTCAACTCCACGCAAAGAAACCATTGAGGGGTATATTGACTCAATATTGACAGAATATGAGTTGAGATGTTCCGAAATCTCAAGCAAATTTACAACCATCTATATCGGAGGGGGTACACCTTCGTTGCTGCCTGAAAAGTTGCTGATTAAGCTTGTTAATGGATTGTGCAAATATGTGGAATTTGAGTCCTTGGAAGAATTCACAATTGAGGCAAACCCCGAAGATGTTACCGAAGAATGGTGCAAATTGATTTTGTCATTAGGAATTACTCGTGTGAGCATGGGGATACAATCGTTTGATGACTCTCAATTGAAATTCATAGGTCGGCGTCACACTGCCTCCGATGCAATCCGAGCAATTGCTGTGATGCAGAGGGCTGGAATCACGAATATCAGTGGGGATTTAATTTATGGATTGCCCAATCAGACTCTTGAGAGTTGGAAAGATTCTCTTGAGAGATTACTATCAATGGGATTGTCTCATTTTTCAGCCTATTTGCTGTCCTACGAACCGGCGACACGTCTATATGTGATGAGGGAGCAGGGACGGGTAAAAGAAGCCTCCGAGGAATTGGCTCAACAAATGTATGGCGTATTAATTGATATGGCGCGTCGATATAATTATGAGCACTATGAGATTTCAAACTTCTCAAAACCCGGTTGTAAGGCCGTTCACAATAGTAACTATTGGCGAGATATGCCTTATTTGGGATTAGGCGTTTCTGCACATAGTTTTGATGGAATGAACCGTAGATGTAATCCTAATAATATTAAAGCATATATCAAAACCATTGAGAGCGGTGAAAAATATTGTGAGGAAGAGATTGAAACCGAAGATGAGCGACACAACGATTATATTATAGTGTCATTACGCACTATAGATGGTATTAGTTTAAGTTATTATAAAAGTCATTGGGGTGAGTTAAGGTACAATCAACTAATTGAAACGGCGCAACATTATATAAACAACGGTCAGATGATAATCAAGAATAATCAATTATCAATAGCCGAAGAACATATGCTCATATCAGACCGCATCATGGTTGATTTTATCGTCTAATCGTGATGATAAGGTTCACCCTTAAGAATTGTCATAGCGCGATAAATCTGTTCAACGAAGAACAATCGTATCATCTCATGTGAAAATGTCATTTTTGAAAGGGATAACTTCTCATTTGCGCGATTATACATTTCTTGAGAAAATCCATAAGGTCCGCCAATGATAAATATTAGGTTTTTAGGAATGGTTATGGTTTTTTTGTCGATATATGATGCAAATTCGCGAGAGGTAAATTCTTTCCCTTTTTCATCAAGCAGAGTCACCCAGTCACCCTGCCCTATTACAGACATAAACATTTGCCCTTCCATTTCTTTTTGCTTTTCGTTTGTCAATGCCTTTGTGGTTTTTACATCTGGCAAAATTTTTAATTCAAAAGGAATGTAATGGCTCAGTCTCTTAGTGTATTGATCAATACCCTCTTGTAAAAATCGAGCATTGGTTTTGCCTATGGCGAGTAATGTAATTTTCATTGTCTAATTTTCCACAAAAGTAAGCAAAATTTGTGAGATTATAGACTTTTTACTAACTTTGATAAATATCTGGACCAAATTATGAAATTACCTGACGACGTAATTGCACACATACAGCAATTTGTGCGCTATGACCTATCGACATCGATAGGTTGTACGATGTTTGCTCGCCAAATCTCTGAAATACGTGGTGAGCATATCTCGGCTAATACAATTAAACGAGCATTTGGGATTATAGAATCCACATCTTCACCATCTCAATATACTCTTGATTTAATTGCAAGAGGAATTGGTTATAAGAATTGGGAGGTATTAATTGGCTTGGGATTAATGCGTCGCACATCATCGTTTAATAATCACTGTTTCTTTCTTATGAGGATAAAGATTGGAGAGAAATTGTTGGTGACATATTTGCCTAATCGAGAAATTATACTGCAATGCATTGCCCCGGCACAGTTTAAAGTCGTTAAGAGCTTAAATAGTCAATTGTGTGTTGGCGACATCGTAAAAGCCTATCAGGTAACAAAGGGACAGCCAATGGAATTTAAGAGTGTTGTGCGTAATGGGGTTGATTTAGGCTCCTATACGGCCGCAATACATGATGGAATCTTAGATATTGATATAATAACTGAAGACAATGCCTAACTCTGGATTTACACATGAAATAGATGCTTTAGCAAAGTCGATTGACTATGTAGAAGTGCAGCAACTATCAACTGTAGGAGCTACTTGTGATGCCTTTAAAGTGAGACATTATGGTCGGTTATTATTTCTCAAACGAGCCAAAGATATTTCGGATTCTGTAATAAAAGCCACTTTTAAAAAAGAGTTTGAAATAGGTTTCAACCTTAATCATAATGGTATTGTGCGTTATATAGCATTTGACGAAAATGCATGCTCAATATTTACCGAATGGATTGAAGGTGTAACTCTCGCTCAATTCATCAGCGATAATCCGGATTATTTTAAGACAAGTCGAAATAGTGACAGGTTTATATCTCAACTGCTTGCAGCTGTAGAATATTTACATGCCCATTCGGTTGTTCATTTGGATTTAAAGCCCGAAAATATCATGATTACCGATATTGACCATTCGGTTAAAATTATAGATTTAGGGTTTTCAGTTACCGGAAGTTTTGATCGTTCCGTAGGTTTTACCCAGGAATTTGCAGCACCTGAGCTCTTGAATGGTGCAAAAGTCGATGGTAGAGCTGATATTTATGCTATTGGTCGCATATTAGAGTATATTTATAATGAAATCGGCGTAAAGCCAAGTATAGAATATCGTAAATTCATCTCAAAGTGCACCGCTGACGATTCTGATGATCGCCCGGCATCAATTGCAGATGCTCAAATATTACTCAGTCGCAAGCCCCGCTACACCATCGCAGCAATATTGGCTTTAATTGGTCTTGCAATAGTGGGCATAGGATTATATGTCGCAAACTATAATTCCACAGAGATAGAATCTCAATCGGTTGATTCTGTGCAACAGATAGTTGCGAAAGACTCGTTATCGTATGAGCACCCTCAAGAGTCTGAGGTTGACATCAAAGAAAAAGAGATTATTAAAACACCCAAGCAAGTTCCCAATAAAACTCGTAAACTCACCCCGGCTGAACAACTTGACACCGCCGAGGCAAATATGGGTTGGTTTGTGGCAATTAGAGGCCATTATGACTTGAAAAAAGAATGGTACGCTCGTCAATATCGCAAATTTGAAGAACTTAAAAAAGAGTATATTAAAACTGATACATCACAGCGATTGGGAACGCGCTTAAATCTTGAACTCCCATTGTTGATAGAGAAGGAGAAAGATAGTGTCGCTCAATTATTCCCGGAGACTGACATGGCGACAATAAAGGCTGTAGGTCACGATGTGTTGCGGGTTGTTGTTTATTTGTGCCTATCTGACCCTAAGTTATATACTGATCCTGATAAAATTTCGCAAGTATTTGTTGATTGTGCTCGGCGAAAAGCTGCATTGCTTCAGTGATAATCAACGAAAGTAATTACAAGTCTAAAATTGTACAGTTTGTACACTTGTCGGTAGTAAAATTTCCACTAATTTTGCAAAACGAAGAAATAAGTAAAAATATAACAACTCACACCATGCTAAATTGGAAATATTTTCTTAAATTTGCATCGTTGCGATAAGCAACAGACATAGTAAGGAAGCGTATAACTTCATTTCGCATAGAGAATCTGGACAATTCGCTATAGACGCCGAAATTAAGTCAAACGTTCTTCTTTTGGTTTGTATATATGTTATTTCATATAAACGCCAAAGGTGTGAGTTGTTTTACTTATTCGTCGTCGGGCAGTCCAGAGCCATCTATGGAATAAGTTTTGTGGCTCACACTTTCTTTTTATGCCTGAATCTTTAGTAGATGACAAAAATTAATTTTTTGTCAGTTATATGATTGATTTTTTAATTAGTTATTACTTGTAAAAGTCCCTGAAAATTAGTAACTTTAAAGAAAAGTTTGACCGCTTTTTCCATGAAAGTTACGACAACTCTC
>JAFVPD010000039.1 GCA_017505535.1 Muribaculaceae bacterium | reverse complement strand
TGGTCAGTTTGCAACTGAATTGTGCCACCGAGCCATTGATTGTAACTCGTCCCATAATGGGGACAATACCGTTTTTCTCCTTACTTCCGTTCACATAGAACAGCACCTTAAATGTACTTCGCATAATCCAATTCTTTTTTGGTTACAAAATTAGTTATCAGCGAGTTGTACATTGTTATGCAGAATGTAGCAGAGAGTAGAAATAAACTCCAACGACCTATAAACTTACCTCGTTATCGGGTAATGATTTGAAAACCGTCCGCCCTCATTACCTTTCATTTCCTTGCACTTTTGCATCGGCGAGGCTTTCATCAAAACTCCTCATAAGTCATTGAACACTAGTGTTGCCATCATTGTTTTCCTTCATTCGTTAGATTTTTCCAGAGATAATATTTATCTTTGTATTGGAGTTTGGATTAAAAAAAGATTTTTCAAATGAATAAAGAATTAATCCTCGTTACGGGAGGAACCGGATATATAGGTTCGCACACAGTCGTAGAATTGCAAAATGCCGGCTATGATGTTGTTATTGTCGATAATCTATACAATAGCAATATCGAAGTCCTTGATGGTATTGAGCAAATTACCGGCAAAAGGCCACATTTTGAGGAAGCTGATTGTGCCGATCCTATTGCTATGCGTCATTTGTTTGAAAAATATCAAGGGATTTCAGGGATAATAAATTTTGCGGCGAGCAAGGCTGTTGGCGAGTCAATGCAACGCCCTATAATGTATTATCGAAACAACCTGAATACACTCATGAATCTGCTTGATTTGATGGAAGAATATTCTGTGAAGGGTATAGTTTTTTCATCATCATGCACCGTATATGGGGAACCTGATGTGAATCCTGTGACTGAAGAATCACCCATAAAGAAAGCAACATCGCCCTATGGAAATACTAAGCAGATTTGTGAGGAGATAATCACCGATGTGATCAATGCCGGAGCATCGTTCAAAAGTGTGATTTTGCGCTATTTCAATCCCATTGGGGCGCATCCATCGGCCGAAATCGGAGAATTGCCCAATGGTGTTCCTCAAAATCTGATTCCATATTTGACACAAACGGCAATAGGAATTCGTAAAGAATTGAGTGTGTTTGGTGATGACTATGATACCCCCGACGGCTCGTGCATACGCGATTTTATAAATGTAGTAGATCTTGCCAAGGCTCATGTAATAGCGATCAGAAGAATGCTTGAGGATAAAAGTGAGTCAAAGATTGAAATATTTAATCTTGGAACAGGCATTGGCTTGTCGGTTAAGGAATTAATCGCATCGTTTGAGAGGGCTACAGGAGTAAAAGTGCCACATAAAATCGTTGGTCGTCGTGCCGGAGATATTGAAAAAGTGTGGGCCAATCCGAGTCATGCCAACAATGTGCTTGGGTGGAAGGCTGAGATTTCGATAGACGATACAATGCGCTCGGCATGGGCATGGCAATGTCGATTGCGAGAAAAAGGCATTATGTAAAACAAATGGCGTGAACAATAAAAACAGCAAGCGGGCAACTTAGTGATTTTAGTTGCCCGCTTGTTTTAGTTTATGGGTTTTAGACCTAATTCGGCTGCTTTTTCAAGCATGAGAGTGTATGCTGCATCTCGTTCATTTGGAATCTTTCCGTCAAGAAGTGGTTATAAATCTCGGCAAAGAGTTTTTTTGATATATGCTTCAATTTTAGTGTTAGGAATTCTCACTTTATACCATCCGTTTGCCTCATCTATGACCTCAAGAGTGTCATTATAATGGGCTTGGATGCGTTGTTGATATCCGTTATTGTAGTATGTTAAGCAGTCGTATTGTTTTCCTGGCCCGGTGCGGAGGTTGGCGGTTTTGGTATTAATACATATAGTCTTGATTACGTCGGTAGTGACCTCTATCTTTTCTTCAGAAGAGTCAACCTTCTTGTCAAACGGATCAATAATCCAATTAATCCATATCATTATACCTATAAAAATAGGGATTAAAATGAGGTGAGATATAGATATTGCGATGTCTGGAATAGAATCGTAGCTGCGATATTGCTTGCGTATTTTAACAATAGTTGCATATATGCGGCTCTTTGATGTGATTTTTACAATGCTATACATTATCCCGGTCCAAAGAATTGCCGGCGAAAAGAAGAACATGGCTGGGATTGCCAATCCAAAATAAAGACCGAATATTTCTCCTATTTTGTCAGAAAAAATCGTGGCATACGGAGTAGGGTCGGAATCCTCTACATTTGTTCCTATAAACGCAATCTGGTGTGGCTCAAGAGAATCATAATGCCGACGTTGAATTTTGTTGGGAAGTAGTGAGTTTAAAAAGTAGTCGTTAGTCACTACTGCTGAGAGTACCATTGTCAACAAAAAGAAGCCAGCCAACCATATACTTTGAGCCGGTTTAAACATTTCAACTGGTAAAGTTAAATATTCAATATAAGGTACTCCCCATGCGTTTAGCGCTATGAAATCTTCAACTCTACCGCTTGAAAAAATAAAAGCACAAGACATTGTTGCCACCGGTAAAAAATATGAACACAAAAAGGATAGAATTTTTAGAGAAATGTTAAGAGCAGTGAGGTTGGTGATGTAGCGTTTAAGTAAGTGAGTGATTAAAACTCTAAATAAAAACAGGATTATAAATACTCCGACAATTCCTATAATCCATGAATTTGTGAGATCCGAAACCAATGATAATATAAAATAAATTGGTTTTAGGATTATCTTGCCGTATAGGTTTTCTGATGGAGACCCAGCCCATGACATTGTTGAATTTATAGCTTGAGTGAGAGATGTTAATTGCGAGCTTTGATACCATGTGAGGTTATTACGCTCCTCGGCATTATTGCAGATTTGAGTCAGTAGTGCAACTACGGCCGAGTCTTGCCTTTCGTTAATATATTGTCGTTGGACTGTTAGGTACTTGTCGCCCATTGATACACCTTCTAACTGGGAATATACATTAAAATGGTCTCCAACACGCACTTGAATGAGCTTTGGATTTTTGCTGATGAAAAACAGAATCCCGTAGTCTTCAAAATCGTGGCGATCAAATTGTTCGCTGTAAAAATCAAACAATGTGTCAGCAACAACTCCGGTCTCCATGGGGTTGTCAATTGAATTGACCGAATGAATAACCGGAATCACTCCTTCGGGGTAATCGTAGTGTTGGAAGATGGTTGATATAGAGTCTGGAAGTGAACCATCTGAGGCAATAATTGGCGCATAACTTTGTTTTTCGTCGGAACAACCAACTAAAAACAAACACGATACAATGAGAGAGAATATCCAATGAGTTTTCATGAGAAAATAAAATTTTTGTAAATATACGTATAATTTTTGTCAAAATAGAATAAATCACAGAAGTTTTGAAGGATTTAAATAAATTGGAGTCATATGAGATGAGTAGAGTCATTAAGGTGTAACTAATGAAGAAAAACAGCAAGCGGGCAACTTAGTGATTTTAGTTGCCCGCTTGTTTTAGTTTATGGGTTTTAGTCCTAATTCGGCTGCTTTTTCAAGCATAAGAGTGTATGCTGCATCTCGTTCATTTGGAATCTTTCCGTCGAGAATTGCATTTTTGATGTGTTCTTTAATTAATCCGATTTCCCGACAAGGAGGTATGTTGAAGATTTGCATAATGTCTTCGCCCGAAATTGGTGGTTGAAAATTGCGAATGCGGTCTTTTTCTTCAATCTCGATGAGTTTTTGTCTGACGATTGTAAAGTTGTCAAGGAAACGGCGCACTTTTTCCTGGTTTTTTGACGTGATATCGGCCTCGCTTAGAGTCATGAGGTCTTCAATGTCGTCGCCGGCCTCAAATAACATGCGTCTTACGGCCGAGTCGGTAACTTCCTCTTCGACAAGTGCAATGGGGCGCATGTGTAGTTCCACAAGTTTTTGCACATATTTCATCTTTTCGTTCAATGGTAATTTCATAGAACGGAAAATGCGAGGAATCATTTTTGCCCCGATGAAATTGTGATTATGGAATGTCCACCCGATATTATTGTCCCAACGTTTGGTCACAGGCTTGGCAATATCGTGCATTAATGCAGCCCATCTAAGCCACACATCGGTGCTTTTAAGAGCAACATTGTCAACGACTTCGAGCGTGTGGAAGAAGTTGTCTTTATGTCCTCGGCCATTTACTACTTCGACGCCTTTCATGGCATCTAATTCGGGGAAAATGAGTTTAAGCAGGCCACATTGTTGTAAAAGTTTCCACCCGATGGAAGGTTTGGGCGAGCTCATTATTTTCATGAGTTCGTCGTTGATGCGTTCCTTGGAAATGATTGAAATGCGATGGGCATTGCGCGTGATTGCATCAAACGTTTCAGGGAAGATTGTAAAGTTGAGTTGAGTGGCAAATCTCACAGCTCGCATCATGCGAAGAGGATCGTCACTAAAAGTTATGTCGGGGTCAAGAGGAGTGCGTATTATTTTTTGTTGAAGATCTTCTACGCCTCCAAATTTATCAATCAGTTCTCCAAATCGGTCGTTGTTGACGCATAGGGCCATTGCGTTGATGGTGAAGTCTCTGCGAGAAATATCATCGTCAAGAGTGCCATCTTCCACGATTGGCTTGCGACTATCGCGACGATAGGATTCGCGGCGGGCTCCTACAAATTCAATTTCAGTTGATTTGTATTTTACTTGGGCTGTGCCAAAATTTTGAAAAACGCAAAGGTGAGCTCCACGTCCCAATTTGTTGGCAAGAGCTTCGGCAACGTCGATTCCGCTTCCAACGGTTACGAAATCGATGTCCTTGGATTGGCGATTAAGAAATAGGTCGCGCACATATCCTCCCACAGTATAGCATTCGCGATTGAGTGAATCGGCGACTTCGCCTACCATGTGGAATAGGGGGGTGTCAATTTTTTGTGCAATTGGGTGTTTCATATTAGGTTTATAATTTCTTCGGGAGCGTTGGTAATTGATTCCATTCCGGTTTCAGTCACGATATAAGTGTTTTCAATGCCAACGGCTCCTACGTGTGGGATTACAAATTTCGGTTCAAGAGCTATTGCGTTTCCTGCTTGTAAAATGTCACGGCTTTTCGGTGCAATAACCGGAGCTTCGTTGATTTCAATGCCAACGCCGTGCCCAATAAATCCGGCCTTTTGTTTATGTCCCATGAAGTAGTCTTCGAGACCTTCTTCTTGGACTATTTCAATGGCACGATTGTAAAGGGCTTTGGCTTCGGTGCCGGGAGTGCCCATTGCTGCCAGTTCGGCCGCAATGCGACGTGAGCAATTGTGGGCTTTGATGGCAATGTCGCTCAATTCGCCACATGCAAATACTCTTGTCATGTCGGTCATGTATCCGGTATAGTTACCATTCATGTCAACCATAACAGCCATTCCGGGTTTAATTGTAGTTCCATTGCAACCAACAGGCAGTGATGGGTCTAACCCGGCGCCACCCATTGCAAAGTCATAGGGTGTGGGGTTGTCGGCGTTTTCTCCGCACAGCAAGTTGCCCATAAACATTTCCATTGACTCGCCACTGATGCGAAATTGACCGATGCAGCCTTGAAGTCGTGAAAATCGTTCAATTTCAACTTGTAGTTCAAGGTCGGTCATTCCGTTTTTAAATTGGGCAGGAATGTGGCTATATGCCATAGCATGTTTAATCCCCGATTCTCTCAAACGTTGTTGCTCATAATCGGTTTTTATTGCACGAGCAGCCCGCATGATAGCCGATGCATTGGCAATGGTTGCATTGGGGAATACTTTTGCCAAACGTGTAATTGTAGAGTAGGGGATTATGTCTAATTCCAATGCGATTGACTCAATCCCGGTGACATATTCAGCAATTTGTTCAGGTTTGTAGATGTATGTAATGTTTTCGCCCGTAAGCCCAACAGGACGTCGGCAGAAATATGTTACATGTCCGTTGCGTGGGATAAATACATAGCCGTTAAATACGAGACCAAACGTATAGTAAATATTTGCGTTTGAGCAGATGATCATTGCGTCAATGTTTTGAGCATTTAGCAATGATTGTATTTTAGCGATTCTTAGATTTAGCTCGTTTTGAGGAGCGTATGATTTTGTGTTCATGTTAAAATTGAGTGAATAGGTCAACAAATTGAGTGAAACTTTCAACCGAATATTCAGCGTCGCTACATTCTCCAAATCCGTACTCGGCAAATATCATAGGAATGCCGGCCGCATGTGCGCTATTGCTGTCTCCTTGAGTGTCGCCCATATAAATTGGAGCTGATAGGTTGTTTCGTTCAATGAGCAGTGAGATGTTTTGAGCCTTGTTAAGCAATGTTTCTCCAAAAGTGAGAGTGTCTTCAATGTATGGTTCAAGTTGTGTGAACTTAGTGAAGTTTTTGAGACCTAATGCGCCACAATTGCTCACCATAAACAATCGGTAGTGTTTAGCCAATTGGGGAATTCCTTCTTTCACTCCTTGATATAGAGTGCCACCAAGAAGAGGCATCATTTCTTTTTCGTTTATGTCAAGCAAACGCAAGTATTCCTCTTTGTCAACCTCAACTTTAACGATGCGGTTGAAAATCTCATCAATGGGAAGTCCCATACACTTAAGTAGCTCGTCACGGCGTGTAATCGGAGCATCAATATTCATTTGATTGAATGTTTTGTCCCATATTTTGCAATATGAATCTACGGCGTCCCACAGGGTGCCGTCCATGTCGAAGATTATACTGTCAAATTTTTGTGCCATTTGAGTTAGATGCTTAATCTTGTTTGTCGGAGAAAAAGAAAATTCCTATTTGCTCAATACCTTGTAGAGTGTCAACACGCATGATGTGCCTTATGTGAATGTTTGCCGAATCGGGCAATGTAATTCCCTCGGCGATTCCTTTTTCAATTTGCAGCGTTGAACCAATGCCTTTGCCGTGCCAGTTGCCGTATATGTCGGCAAATTCAATGTTTATAGAGTCTCGCGATGTGACAATCGAATCCATGTTGATGGTTACCTCAACCCAAAGGTTGCGGAACGGATAGCTATTGTCGTGTCGCACTGCTATGGATAGATTGCCGGTTGCAATGCTATCGGCGAAAGAAGGTGTAAACGAAATTGTGTCGTTGTAGCCCCACCCTTGAGCCGGCTTGTTGCTAAAGTCGCTATAATCATTGTGCCCGAGAGAACAAGCTCCCAAGCACAATGATAGAAAGATGAATATGAACAATTTATGCATTTTCGCTATTATTGTTGTCGTTTTTTTGAGACTTATCGTTGTTGCGCCTATTGTTGCCTTTACGTCGGTTATTACCATTTCCGCTTCGTTCATGATGTTGAGCGTCGTAGTGGGGTTGGTTATTCCCTTTGTTTTTGTTGCGTTTTTTCTTCTTGGCTTTGTCAAAACGAGTGATTCCGTCCTGACCTATGATATCGCCAAATTCTTTAACTTCAACCGACTTTTGCTCTCCGTCACGCATGAGTTGTAGTGGTTTCTCGCCACGTTTGTTCATTGCTATTATTTCAAAAGCACGATCGGCATCAATTGTAACAAGATTGGCCGGAACCGACTTGTCGGTTGAATAGGTTATTTCGCGCTTGAATATGTCGGTCTTGAAATGGAAATAAGTAGCATCGGCAGTCTCAAGTCTGATGTCTCTTGATGGAAGTTTTTTGACGCTTTCAACGTATGTGTCAACCTCAAAGTTGAGACAACATTTGAGTTTGGCACATTGCCCTGCCAATTTTTGAGGGTTCAGAGAAATGTCTTGATATCGAGCTGCACTTGTTGCCACCGATACAAAGTTTGTCATCCAACTTGAACAGCACAAAGGACGTCCACATGGCCCAATTCCGCCAATGCGACCGGCTTCTTGTCGAGCGCCAATTTGCTTCATCTCAATGCGCACTTTGAATGTCTCGGCGAGCACTTTGATGAGCTGTCGGAAATCGACACGTTCATCGGCAATGTAATAGAAGATTGCTTTATTCCCATCACCTTGATACTCAACATCGCCAATTTTCATGTTGAGGTTCAAACTCTCTGCAATTTTGCGAGAGCGTATCATTGTGTCGTTTTCTTTAGCTTTTGCTTCTTCAAACTTTTCAAGATCAGAGGGCTTGGCTATTCTGAAGACGCGGCGTATTTCTGCATCGGGTTTGATGTGGGCTTTTTTCATTTGCAAAGCCACGAGTTTCCCCGTTAGTGTCACGGTGCCAATATCGTGTCCAGGAGACGCTTCGACAGCAACAATGTCGCCAATAGCAAGTGGAATATTTGTGCTGTTTTTATAGAATCCCTTGCGAGTGTTCTTGAATTGCACTTCCACCATGTCAAAGTCGGCATATCCGCCGGGAACATCTTCAAGCCAGTTATAGCAATGTAGTTTTCCTCTGGGACATTTGCTTTCGCGGTCGTAGCACGGGTTGTTCCCGGTTGCCACGCTATCTATCTCCGACTCCTGAGCCTGAATGTCGTTATATTCGTTGTCAGTTGCCATTGTTGCGCATTATTTTGCGAAGCTCACTGCGCGAGTTTCGCGAATGACTGTGATTTTAACTTGTCCCGGATAGGTCATTTCATCTTGAATGCGTTTGGCTATTTCAGATGATAGCTTTTCGGTTTCAATGTCATCAATCTTGTCGGCTCCAACAATTACGCGAAGCTCACGACCGGCTTGGATTGCGTAGGTCTTGATTACTCCGGGATATGAAAGAGCAAGTTGTTCAAGGTCGTTGAGGCGTTTAATGTAGGCTTCGACAATTTCGCGACGAGCACCCGGACGAGCACCTGAAATGGCATCACACACTTGAACGATTGGGGCAAGCAATGTTGTTTGCTCAATTTCATCGTGGTGAGCTCCGATAGCATTGCATATTTCGGGTTTCTCTTTATACTTTTCGGCGAGTTTCATACCGATGATTGCGTGAGGAAGTTCCGGATCATCATCGGGGACTTTACCTATGTCATGGAGTAATCCGGCACGACGAGCTTTTTTAGGATTCAATCCGAGCTCCGATGCCATGATTGCGCAAAGATTGGCTGTTTCGCGGGCATGTTGAAGAAGGTTCTGTCCGTAGCTTGAACGATATTTCATCTTACCCACGAGGCGTATCAAGTCGGGGTGTAGGCCATGGATTCCGAGGTCGATAGCAGTGCGCTTTCCTGTTTCAATGATTTCTTCTTCGATTTGTTTGCGCACTTTTGCAACAACTTCTTCGATGCGAGCCGGGTGAATGCGACCATCGGCAACGAGTTGGTGAAGGGCCAAACGAGCTATTTCGCGACGCACAGGGTCAAATCCTGAAAGTACAATTGCTTCGGGGGTGTCGTCAACAATGATTTCAATGCCTGTTGCTGCTTCAAGGGCGCGAATGTTGCGACCTTCACGACCTATGATGCGACCTTTGATTTCGTCAGAGTCAATGTGGAATACTGTGACCGAGTTTTCAATTGCAGTTTCAGTGGCAACGCGTTGAATTGATTGAACAACAATGCGTTTTGCTTCTTTGTTGGCTGTCATTTTGGCCTCATCCATGATGTCATTGATATATGACGCAGCTTCGGTTTTTGCCTCATCTTTAAGAGACTCGATAAGCTTTTCTTTAGCCTCTTCAGAAGATAGACCTGAAATTTGTTCAAGTGTTTCTTGGGCAGTGCGTTTTAGTTTCTCAACTTCGGCTTTTTGAACGTCAAGATCGTTGTTGCGCTTTTCGAGATTGGCTTTTTGGCTTTCAATTTCGTTGCGAGCGCGTTGATTTTCGCTTTGTTGTTGATTTAATTGTAGTTCGCGTTGCTTCATTTTAGCCTCAGTCGATTGAATCTTGGCAAGGCGAGAGTTCGCTTGTTTTTCGGCTTCAGCTTTTATTTGAATTTCAGCTTCACGGGCTTCCAATAATTTGTCTTTTTTTATTGCTTCGGCTTCGCGATTGGCCTCATCAATAATTGTTTTAGCTTGGCTCTTGGCCATTGATTTCTGCACCGCCAAGGTCCCAAAAATACCTAAGGCTATGGCAACTACTGCTATGGCGGCATAGATGATGATAGTTATGATTGTCATTTTATAAAAATTTTAATAGTGTAATATACTATGTTGTTATGTTAATGTTCTATTCTTGTTGAGCCGCTATTGTGGTAGCACTCTAAATAAAAAATCCGCACATTCACTCATTGGCTCTCGGGGAGTCCAACGTGATTGTGCGGTAATCGGTTTAATTAAACGAGTTAATCGCTTAATTGTAAGGAGATAATGATTCTTGGGCCTTATTCAATGTTTTGAAGCAATTCGTCTATTCTTTTTTCGAGTTGCTCTACTTTGACACCTAATGCAGCTTCTTTTTCAATCTGCAACTGATATAACTTGGCAAACGTAAATGCTATACGAGCCAAAATCATATTTTTATCATTGTCTCCGAATCGCTTTTTCCAACTTTCGTAAAGCTTGTTTACGTTGTCTTCAGCGGTTCTGATTGCCTCTTCGTCGCCCGGCTTTATTTTTAGGCCCATTGGCTTGGAGTCGGCTATGCGTATTGTTATTTGTTGTTCATCTTTCATTGCATCATTCTTCGCTTAGTTCTGAGATGCATTTATCGATTTCCCGCACTAATTCAGATAAAATGGCGCGGCTCTCTTCTACGCTTTCTCGTTTAGGGTCGGTGGTGGTTACGACTTTGAGATATTGATTCTCTAATCGTAATCGTTCTATTTCATCTTGTTGTTGTTTTATCGTAGTCGAGAGGTCCTCAATCAAGGCGTCGGCCTTGAGCTTTTCTTGGCGCAAGTCAATGTACCGCTTTGTTATTATTGCGGCTTTTTCAATTATGCGTTCAATAGGCTCTTGAGCTTTCTCGGTCATTTTATTCCAAATTTTTACAAATGTAGTGATTTTTTTCTGTTGTATTGTTATTTGTGATTGTTTTTTTTGAAAAATATTTTGAAGAGGGTGAGTTTTGTACGCCAAAGGCGGCTGATGTTCCTGTTTAGGTCTATAAAATGGGGCTCAGTAGGCGTATGATTGATTCCATGGCTTTTTCAGCTATTGGGCGCTTGCGCCATGTTACCGCATTTACGCGTGTGCATTGGGCTGTGTCGGCCATGAATATTTCTTGCATTTGTGTGCATGTTTGGCGTGAATACATAAACATGTTGCATTCAAAGTTGTGCTCAAAACTACGGAAATCGAAGTTGGTTGAGCCTATGGTGCAAAATTCGTCATCAACGATGAGTGTTTTGCTATGGAGCATTCCTGCATCGTAAAGATATATCTTTATTCCGGCCTTTAGGCATTCTTCAATGTAGGAGAACGATGCCAGTTTCATAATCAGTGAGTCGGGTTGACGTGGAATCATGATGCGAACATCAACTTTGGATAGCGCTGCGGTTTGAAGTGTCTTGAGGAGGTTCTCGGTGGGTAAAAAGTACGGAGTTTGGATATATACTCGTTTTTTTGCGTTTGCGATTGCTTTGTGAAAAATGAATGCCAAATTGGGCCATTGGCTTGTAGGACCACATGTAGCCATTTGCATTCCAATTCCCTTGGTGGGTTTCTTGGGGTGGCTATATATGTCTTCTTCAATGAGTGGTAGCCCCATGAAAGACCAGTCAACAGCAAATGAGTATTGCAAGGCATTGATGGCCGGGCCGGTAATGCGTAGGTGGGTGTCTCGCCACACTCCATAGCTGACGCCGTTGATGTATCGGTCGGCAATATTCATTCCGCCAATATATCCGATTTTGCCATCAATGATGCACAATTTTCGGTGGTTGCGCCAATTTATGCGTGATGCAAATGGTGTAAATGTTACTTTGAAAAATGGATATACGTCTATGCCGGCTTGTCGCATTTCTTTGAAAAAGCGATTTCGCACATGAATTGACCCGATGTGGTCGTAGATTACTTTTACTTTGACGCCGGCTTTGGACCGTTCGATGAGTAGGTCTTTAATCGTTTGACCTATGTTGTCATTCTCAAAGATGTAGTATTGTAGATGTATGTAGCTTTGGGCTTCTTTGAGGTCGCGAATAAAAGCGTCGAATTTTTCTTTCCCGGTGGTGAATATTTCTATTTCGTTGCCCGGATAGTATGTTGCACCGGTCAAGGAGTGGGTGAGGAGTATTTGTTGAACGCTTTCGTCGGTGAGTTCTTCGGCAAGTCGAGTGTAGTCGATTTTGCGGTAGGCTTCGTTCTTGAGCAGACGTCGTTTGTTGCGTCGCGATATCATGCGGGTGTTTTTGATGTTTCGCCCAAAGAAGAAGTATAGGACGAGTCCCACCAATGGAAGAAGAATGAGCACTGTGACCCACGCGAGCGATTTTACCGGATTGCGATTTTCAGACAATATCACGACTATCGTACTGATTATTGAGAAAATATATAATATTACCAATGACCAGTAAAATAGAGGGTGATTTATGAATGCCTGTAGTGTATCCATGTTTTTTTAGGTATTATCGTGCTAAGTTACGAAACATTTTGATAAGGAGTAGCTTTGTTATACTTTTTTCACGGTTGGCGAGGTTGTTGTGTTGTTGCTGAGGTGTAAGATGGGCGGGGAAAATAGAGTAAAATAAAGGCCCACCGCAATGGCAGGCCTTTATTGTTATGTTATTGAGTTGTGTGCTTGAATTATTCGGCCGCAGCTTCTGCAACAACTTCAAAAGGAACTTCTACGCTAACTTCTTTGTGAAGTTTGATAGTAGCAGTGTATTTACCAACTGCTTTAACTCCTTTAACGAAGATGATTTTGCGATCAATGTTGTGTCCGAGTTCTTCGAGAGCTTTTGCAACTTCAGCATTGCCAACTGAACCGAAGATTGTGCCTGTTGCGCTTACTTTGGTTGCGATTGTTAATGCTACATTTTGCAAAGCTGCAGCAATTGCTTCAGCATCAGCTTTTATTTTAGCCAATTTGTGAGCGCGTTGACGTTGGTTTTCTGCCAAAACCTTAAGAGCTGAAGGAGTTGCGATAACTGCCTTACCCTGTGGGATAAGATAGTTGCGGCCATAGCCGTTTTTAACTTCTACTACATCGTCCTTGTATCCAAGGTTGGTGATGTCTTCTTTAAGTATAATTTTCATATTTATTGTTCTCCTGAGCTTTAAAATTATTTCATCAAGTCGGTAACATAGGGGAGAAGAGCCAAATGACGTGCGCGTTTAACGGCTTGTGCTACGCGACGTTGGAACTTCAATGAAGTGCCGGTAATACGACGGGGAAGGATTTTACCTTGTTCGTTGAGGAACTTTTTGAGGAATTCGGGATCCTTATAGTCGATGTATTTGATTCCGCTTCTTTTGAAACGACAATATTTTTTCTTTTTAACGTCCACTGATAGTGGAGTGAGGTAACGAATTTCTGATTGTGCTTGTGCCATGATTTAGTCCTCCTTAACTTCTGCTTTTTGTTCGTTTACTTTAGATGCTTTGAGACTGCGACGTTTTGCTGCATATTCTGCTGCATATTTGTCCAAACGGAATGTGAGGAATCGAAGCACGCGCTCGTCACGACGATAGGCAGTTTCAAGTTTTTTGATTACTTGGGGTTCTGCATCAAACTCAATGAGAGTGTAGAATCCAGTTGATTTTTTGTCGATGGGGTAAGCCAATTTGCGGAGTCCCCAATTTTCTTCGTTCACGATTGTTGCACCTTTGTCGGTCAATACTTTAGTGAACTTTTCTACCGCTTCCTTCATCTGAGCATCAGACAAAACGGGAGTTAAAATGAAAACGGTTTCGTAATGATTCATGTTGTTTAACTTTGATTTGTTTGAATGTTATTTTATAAAATCGGGTGCAAAGATAGTCTTTTTTTTTCAATTATACAACCCATTATTGTTCTTTCTTTTTGTCGGAGTGCTCTTTAACCTTTTCTCTGGCTTTGTGATTGCCCTTTTGTGCCGATTTTTCCCAATAGTCGATTGCGATGTTTTTGTCTTTGTCAACGCCGTGCCCATTCCAATAGCATTCTCCCATCATGTAAAGTGCAGCGTGGTTGCCTTTTTCGGCGCTTGCCCGGAATAGTTTTATGGCGGTGTCGTAATTGCGTTTGACGTTGTCGCCTTTGTAGTAGAGGTTGCCCAATTCATACATGGCTTCTATGCAACCTTTGTCGGCCGATTGTTGCCAATATTCGGCGGCTCGTTTCTTGTTGATTTTTACGCCGTTGCCATAGTAGAAACAGTTGCCCAATTGGTATAGGGCTAAATGGTTGCCGGCCTGAGCTGAGATGTTGAGTAGCTCGAGTGCTTTCTTGTAGTCGCGTTTTTGGCCGTTTGTGCCGAGATAGAAGTCCATTCCTTTTTTATATTCTTCTTTTCCCGGGGTATCGTCGGCTTTATATCCGCGTGAACCTCGCTCGATTTTCCAAGAGCCTCTTGTGTCATTTTGCGCCGACAGCATTGTTGCGAACGAGAGCAACAATGCTGTCACAAGTGTAATTGCGGGTTTCATCTATAACCGTTATAGGTTTAAGAGTTCTTCAATTTTTTCTACAAGTGTTGCTTTGTTTTGAGATCCGGCGAGACGTAGTGAAGTTTTTTTACCATCTTTAAAGAAAAGAATTGTGGGTAGAGACATGATGCGATGTTGTGTGCTGAAATCGCTTTCTTCATCTACGTTATATTTGCCGATTACGACTTTGTCGGCATATTCTTCTGCCAATTCGTCAATTGTGGGAGACATGTTCATGCATGGACCGCACCATGTTGCCCAAAAGTCAATAACAACGGGTTTTCCTGAGTTGATGATTTCTTCAACGTTTTCGTCGGTGAATTTGAATGCCATAATGTTATAATGTGTTTAATGATTAATATTCTGTTGTTTTGCTTGCAAATTTAATCAAGTTTTAGGTAATTGGCAATAGATTTTTTCTATTGATTGATAGTGAAGTTGATTCGCTGTTGATTAAGTTTGTCGATGAGCTTTTTATTGACGGGGATTTTGACTCCCGCCGTGAGTGTTATGGTTCGCCCGATGCTTTCGTCGGTTATCTCAATTTGTAACGTGCAACGATCTTCTGTTGATGATTTTATGAGATCAACTAATAGTTCATGGAGTTCGGGTGTTATGTCATCTTTGTTTATTTGGAGGGTGATGTTGGATATTACCTGGCCTTTAATGTCTTGCAATAGCTTGATATTGGTAACTTTAAATACCAACTCCTCACTGTTGTATCTTTTTTGGAATCGTCCATGTACTCTTATGGCTATGCCCACGTGGCCATATTTGTTGAATTCGATGAAGTCCTGCCCGAAAAATTTCAATTCGGTGCTTCCGGTGTAGTCTTCTATTTTTAGAATGCCAAATTGGCCTCCTTTTTTGGTCATTCGGGTTTCATATCCGGTGACGATGCCGCCGATGGCAATCTCTTTGCCTTCGGCCGGCTCTCCTTCGATGAGTTCTTTTATTGTTCCGCAACCATAGTTTATTTCCATGAAATATGTGTCAAGTGGGTGTGCCGAAAGATACATGCCCACAAGGTCTTTCTCTTTGTTGAGGCGCTCGATGTCGCTCCATTTTTCGCCTTTGATTGGCTCTGGGCGAGCTGCTATGGTGAGGCTTTCATCTTCGTCGCCAAAGAGTGATGCGCTTTTTTGTTTTTTGTCGTTTTGGAATAGTTGTCCATACCGAATAATCACTTCGGTGAAACTTTCGTCTTTGTTGTTTTTTGCGAAGAAATCTTCGCGATCGAGGCCTTCAAAACAGTCAAATGCTCCGGCTAATGCGAGCGATTCGATTGTGCGACGGTTGAGTGATGAGAGGTTGACGCGTTCAACAAAATCATATATTGAAGTGAAAGGCCCACCTTCTTCGCGGGCGGCAATGATGTCGTTCACTACGTTTGTGCCGATTCCTTTAATTGCAGCGAGTCCAAAACGTATATCCCCCTGACGGTTGACACCAAATTTGGTGAAACTTTCGTTTACATCGGGACCTTTTACTTCGATCTTCATGGCTTTACATTCGTCCATGAATCCGGTTAATTTGGTGATATCGGCAAGGTTGCGACTCAATACGGCGGCCATGTATTCAGCCGGGAAATTAGCTTTCAGATAGGCTGTTTGGTAAGCTACCCAGCTATAGCATGTGGCATGACTCTTGTTGAATGCGTAGGATGCAAATTTTTCCCAGTCGGCCCAAATTTTTTCAAGTACTTCGGTCTCATATCCGTTTTTGTTGCCTCCGGCAATAAATTTGCTTTTCAATTCATTCATCTTGTCGATCATTTTCTTGCCCATGGCTTTGCGCAAGGTGTCGCTTTGGCCGCGGGTAAAGTTGGCAAGAAGTCGAGAAAGTAACATCACTTGCTCCTGATAGACGGTGACGCCATAGGTGTCTTTGAGGTATTTCTCCATGACCGGAATGTCGTAGGATATGGGCGATTTGCCATGCTTGCGATTGATAAAGTCGGGAATGTAATCCATTGGCCCCGGGCGATATAGTGCATTCATGGCAATGAGGTCCTCAAATGTGCTGGGTTGTAGCTCGCGAAGATATTTTTGCATTCCGGCCGATTCAAATTGGAATGTTCCGGTAGTATGACCTTCGCAATAAAGTTGGTAGGTCTTGGGGTCGTCGATAGGAATGTTATCAATGTCAACATCTATGCCATGAGTGAGTTTGATGTTGGCAAGGGCTTCCTTTATGATAGAGAGCGTTTTTAGCCCGAGGAAGTCCATTTTGATGAGTCCGGTGTCTTCGATAACCGAGCCTTCATATTGTGTAACAAGAAGTTTTGTGCCGTCTTTGTCGGCTGCGGTGCTGACTGGTACCCAGTCGGTTATGGGGTCGCGTCCAATGATAACACCACATGCGTGAACACCGGTGTTGCGAACATTCCCCTCGAGCTCTTTGGCATATTTTAGCGTATCAAGAATTAATGGGCTGCCGGTTGCAAGCTCTGTCTTGAATTCAGATACGTGTTCGTAGCAGTTTTTTAGAGTGGGTTTTAGCTCTTTGCCGTTTACTTCGGGCATGTGCCGAGGAATGAGTTTGGTGAGCCGGTCTCCTTCCGAGATGGGCAGCTTGTGTACACGTGCCACGTCTTTAATGGCCAATTTTGCGGCCATTGTTCCATAGGTGATGATGCGGGCAACTTTGTCTGCGCCATATTTTTCGGTTACATATCTCAATACGTCGGCACGGCCATCATCATCAAAGTCGATATCAATATCGGGCAAAGATATACGGTCGGGATTTAAGAATCGCTCAAAAAGGAGGTCATATTTTATTGGGTCAATTTGTGTGATGTTAAGGCAATAGGCTACGGCCGAACCGGCTGCTGAGCCACGGCCTGGACCAACCGATACGCCGAGTTTGCGTCCGGCGGCAATGAAGTCTTGCACAATGAGGAAGTATCCGGGGAATCCCATGTTTTTTATCGTGTCAAGTTCAAAGTCTATGCGCTCTTTTTGCTCTTCGGTGAGCGTTCCCCAACGTCGTTTTGCTCCTTCGTAGGTTAGATGTCGCAAATAGTCGTCGTTGTTGTCAAATCCTTCGGGAAGAGGGAAGTTTGGCAATACGGGCCCATGATCAATGGTGTAAAACTCCACTTTGTCAAGAATTTCCATCGTGTTGCTCAAGGCTTCGGGAATGTCTGAAAACACTTCGTTCATTTCTTCTTGTGTTTTCATCCATTCTTGTTTTGAGTAGAGCATGCGTTTAGGATCGTCAAGGTCTTTACCGGTCAAAACGCAAATCAGTCGATCGTGCGCTTCTGCGTCTTCTTCGTTGACGAAATGTACGTCATTAGTGCACACGAGTTTGATGTCGTATTTGCGAGCAATTTTAATTAGTTCCGGATTTACTCGCTCCTGAATGTTGAATACTTCGTGGTTGGCACGTGGGACGGTGGCTTTATGGCGTTGTAACTCAATGTAATAGTCCTCGCCAAAAACATCTTTAAACCATTTTGCTGATTTCTCGGCCTCCTCAATCTCTCCGGCTTGTATCAAGCGAGGTATTTCGCCACCAAGGCATGCCGAACATACGATAAGTCCTTCGTGATGTTTAGCGAGGTCCTCTTTGTCGGTGCGAGGGTGAGAGTAAAACCCATCAGTCCATGCTCTTGAAACGATTTTTATTAAATTGCGATATCCTTTTTCGTTTTTTGCGAGCACAACAAGGTGGCGCCCTGTGTCTTTTTTGTCGGTGTGTTCAAGTAAAGACTTGTTGGCAACATACATCTCGCACCCAAAAATCGGTTTGAATAACTTTTCCTCTTGCGAAGCAATTTCGCCTTTCAGTCGAGCTATGGCCTCATCTGGAGTTTCAGCGGGTTCTTCTTCTTGTGTGTTTTCGTTGCCCTCGTTTTTCTTCTCTGGTTTAATTTCTCCTTTTTTCAATTTTTCAAAGTATTCAATCTCTTTCTTGGCTGCTTTGATGGCGTCGTTGGCTTTTGAATTTTTCTTTTTTACGTAGTTAAAAAATTCTTTTATCCCAAACATGTTCCCATGGTCGGTTATAGCCAAGCCCTTCATGCCATTAGCAATAGCTTTGTCAACTAATGCCGGGATTGAAGCTTGTCCGTCAAGAACGGAAAATTGAGAGTGTACATGTAGATGTATAAAGGGTTGCATATATATAATAATGTATTAGGTTTCGATATAGGCTGGATTTGATGGGCCTATTTTCATTTTTCAAAGTTACAAATTTATTCCCATTCTCGTTTGTTGTGTAGATAACTTTTTTGAGTTGAATTTATGTAGAACCTTTGTTGTGGTGTTTGAGATGTCTTTTGCGCAAAAGCAAATGAATATAACGCAAAAAAAGCCTTCTAGGGTTAATAGATGTTAAAGATTGGGGCGGCTAAACTGTGATAAATTTCTGATTTTGAAGAAGTAAACCAGGATTAGCGAAACTTTGTGATAAAATTATTTTCAAAAATATTTTGTCAGTTCAAAAAAAGCACTTAACTTTGCACTCGCTTTTGAGAAATAAAGCACACGAACATTGAAAGACTTACAATAGACAAGAAGTAGTACAAGAGCAAAAAGCTCAAGTCAATTCTTTAAGCGAAAATCGGGCGAGGCATCAAAGTTTCGGAGGAATCGTGAAGGCAAAATAGCATATAAAAATTTTGTCTTGCTTTTTTTGAAAAAATAAAAAAACGAGATACAACAACGAAGAGTTTGATCCTGGCTCAGGATGAACGC
>JAFVPD010000038.1 GCA_017505535.1 Muribaculaceae bacterium | reverse complement strand
TTGGTAGCACTATTTGGTCTTAATTTAGACTACATAGAAGACTACATGAGAAGAGTAGAATCTTCGTAAAATAAAGGTTTAAACGGTTTTTTAACGAAAAGTCGTTTCACCGTCAAACAACTTAACACTTTGTCAATCAGTCAATTCGGAAATAATGTATTATTCACTTCCGAAAAGGGGCAGTCCTTTTGGGACGCCTGTTTTTGTTTAATCATTCTCACAACAGGGCCCAAATTTCACATTGAAAGTCAAGACTTTCAAATAAAAGCGCTATCTTTGCATAATAATCATTTCTTTGACTAACTATGTACAAGAAAATACTCTATATCGCAGTCCTTCTCATGATGAGTCTATCGGCCCGAGCCATAGAGGTGTCTTCTCAGGCAGGTGTACTGTACCAATTTGTAGGGGCCGACACTACTGCTACAACTCTTGTAGTAACCGGAGAGATGAACGCCAACGACTTCACCTTCATCTCCGAAAAAATGAAAAGCCTCAAACAACTTGACTTGGCCGGGGCCTCTATCATGGCATGTTCCGATGCATCTACATTTTTGGGGCAAAAGGAATTCAAAGCAAATGCGTTACCTCAATTTGCACTAATGGGCTCAGCCATTGAAACCATTAAACTCCCCAAGAACTTGGTAGAAATAGGCGAAGGCGCTCTATCATCAACCGCCATTGCCTCAATCGAACTTCCCTCAACATTAACAACCATTGGCGATGCAGCTTTTGCCGGTTGCAAAAAACTCGCAACCATTACGATTCCGTCAAATGTAACAACCATCGGAAATTTCCTATTCAAAGGTTGTGAATCACTCGCATCGGCCACATTGAGCGACAAAATAGCATCAATCGGGAATCACACATTTGCCCAATGCAAATCATTGACAAATGTCACACTTCCCGCATCGCTCCAAACCATAGGAACCTCAGCATTTGCCCATTGCTCTTCGCTATCGGCCATTGAGATTCCGTCAACCTTAAAAATTATTGGTGACGAAGCATTCACTCAATCGGGCCTCACCGAAATCAACACAAGCGCATGTAGCTCATTAAGCACCATTGGAGCATGGGCCTTTGCGCGTTGTCAAAAGCTCATTAAAGCTACTTTCAACAACAATGTTGCCTCAATAGGCGAAGGCGCATTCTTTGATTGTCCCCTTCTTGCAACATATACAACCCCCGAAGGCGTGTCAACCATAAGCAATTATATGCTCAAAGGAGCAACATCAACCAATGCCGAGACAATACTCCACGATGGAGTTACAACAATCGGAGACTTTGCATTTATGGATATGTCGCAAATAGCATCACTTGCCATTCCGGCATCGGTCGATTCGATTGGCAACAATGCCTTTGAAGGGTGGACAAGCATTCAACAATTCAGCGTTGAAAATCACTCAACTATCCCGGCATTAGGTAGCACCGTGTGGCAAGATGTAAACCAGCCCGAGGTCAAACTCTACGTAAGCGATGACATGTTTGACGCATTTTCTGAAGCACCTCAGTGGAAAGAATTTAAAGTGACTCGTGCGTCATCGGTTGGCACCAATTCACCCGGTATTGATCCCGAACTTATTACTGCCCATTTCGCAGGAAACACATTGGTTGTCAAAGCATCAAGCGAAATTGCAAGTATCACAATCTACGACTCTGCCGGACGCCAATACAACCACATTGATCCCAACGGCGACTCCCACTTAATTGACACAGCTCAATGGGATTGCCACATCTACATAATTAACGTTGTGCTAAACAACGGATTACACAAATCGTTTAAACTTGCGCGCATAAACTAACCGCACAAATCGTTTTAACCAATGGGAAAAAACAAACTACGCAAATTCAAGGATATGGAATCGATGGAATGTGTATTCCAATATCCATTTGGTATTCTCAAAGAATCGGGATTCCCCCTTAAAGGACAATGGAACAAACAATACTTCAACAACGATAATCCCATTGTGCTTGAATTGGGTTGCGGGAAAGGCGAATATGCCGTTGGTCTTGCACAAAAATTCCCCGACAAGAACTTCATTGGAATAGATATTAAAGGCGCTCGCATGTGGACCGGAGCCGGACAAGCTACCCGTCAAGGATTGAAAAATGTAGCATTCTTGCGCACCAACATAGAACTTTTACCCCACTTTTTTGCACAAAATGAGGTGTCGGAAATATGGATTACGTTCCCCGACCCACAAATGAAAAAAGTGCGTAAACGTCTCACCTCTACGCGTTTCCTAAACCTATATCGTGAGGTGCTCATGCCCAATGGAATCGTGCATCTCAAAACCGACAGCCCATTTCTTTATACCTACACCCACCTTCTTGTAGAGCTAAACAAGATTGCGGCTATCGTTGACACCGACGATTTATATCACTCATCATATGTGAGCGACATACTTGAAATAAAGACATTCTACGAGCAACAATGGCTTGACCGAGGTCTGACAATCAAATACATCAGCTTCCCACTTGACCACGACACCCAATTGGTTGAACCCGAGGTTGAGATTGAATTTGATACCTACCGAAGTTTTTCTCGAGGCGAAATCCAATGCCCCGAACTTTGCAACCCAAAAGTTACTCCCCTTTAGCAAATCTAAAAAAATAATGGAACGATTATACCCCAATCTCATACTTGATGCGCTACGCAACGTGCGATATCCCGGCAATGGCAAAAACATTGTCGAGCTTGAAATGATTGAAGATGACATGCGCATCGATGGCAACAAAGTGAGCTTCTCCATAATATTTGAGAAACCCACCGACCCATTCATCAAATCGGTTGTGAAAGCAGCTGAAACTGCCATACTCACATATATATCCTCTGAAATTGACATCAAAGGAAACATCGCAGTTAAAACTCGCCAGCAAGCACCTCAAAGGCCGGCAAACCCACTTCCCGGTGTAAAAAACATTATTGGCGTATCGTCGGGTAAAGGTGGTGTCGGAAAATCAACCGTTGCAAGCAATCTTGCCGTGGCACTCGCTCGCGAAGGTTACAAAGTTGGGCTTCTTGATGCCGACATTTTCGGGCCATCGGTTCCTAAGATGTTTGGTGTTGAAGATGAACAATTATTCATGCACAATGTAGATGGTCGTGACCTCATCATTCCGATTGAACGATATGGCGTTAAATTACTATCAATCGGCTTTGTTGTAGATAAAAATTCGCCCGTATTGTGGCGTGGAGGAATGGCCTCAAATGCCCTCAAGCAACTCATCGCCGATGCCGACTGGGGCGAACTTGATTACTTCCTTATCGATATGCCTCCGGGCACAAGCGACATACACCTCACACTGGTACAAACACTCGGCATCACAGGAGTTGTAATCGTATCTACTCCACAGGAGGTTGCTCTTGCCGATGCACGCAAAGGCATTGCAATGTTCATGGGCGACAAAGTCAACGTGCCCATCTTAGGTCTCGTGGAAAATATGGCGTGGTTCACACCTGCCCCTCACCCCGATGAACGATACTATATCTTTGGCCGCGAAGGCGCCGTAAATCTCGCCAAAGAGCTTGGTGTCAACCTGTTGGCTCAAATACCCATCGTCGGCACAATATGCGAAGGCGGCGACAATGGCTCACCCATTGCAACCGAGGACAGCATTACAGCCCACTCATTTGTCCACCTTGCCCATGAGGTTATTGATGCAATCGACAAACGCAACACCACTCTGCCGCCAACCTCTAAAGTAGAAATGAAACATTGATATGAAAAAGTGGATTATATCTATATTGGCACTAATACTTGTTCCATTGATTATTGTCAACATGAACTCTAAGAAAGTGGGACTTCCCACCTCCTCTTTGTCAGTCTCTTCGGGCAATTTATATCACCTTGATGTATTCTCTCCCGAAATGAATGACACCATCAATGTAGATATATGGACACCATCGGGATACTCCAACGAGATGAAATATCCTGTTGTATATATGCATGACGGACAAAACCTATTTGATGCCTCTTCAACGTGGAATCATCAAGCATGGGAAATTGACTCTGTGGCAGGCCAACTCATTGACAACGGAGCCATTAAGCCGGCTATAATCGTTGGCATATATAGCTACAACGACTCCCGATTGGGCGATCTCATGCCCGAAAAGCCATTGAAAGCGCTCAAAAACGACACTATCATCTCATTTATCAATAAGATGTGTCGCGACAATTTCAGAGCCGATGAATATCTCGCATTTATTGTCAACACACTACGTCCGATTGTCAACGACAAATTCTCGGTCGATACCTCCACATCTTCAACCTACATCATGGGATCAAGCATGGGAGGACTCATCTCAATCTATGGATTGTGTGAATATCCCGGAATTTTTGGCGCGGCAGCCTGCCTTTCAACCCATTGGACCGGAGCTCTTGGACATAACACCGATTTCCCATCGGCCATGCGCAACTATTTAAAAGAGAATCTCCCTCTCGACATGACCCATCGCATATACTTTGATAACGGCGACTGCCCCTACGACACAGTATATATCCCCTACTTCAATCAAATGGTTGAATTGGTTGACTCACTTGGCTACAATAGTGACCAATTTAAACATAGCATATTCCCAGGCCACTCCCACGACGAAAAATCATGGTCACGTAGAGTTGCCACCCCTTTAGAATTCCTTTTAGCTCATTAAACGCCCCACTGAATATGAAAATTCTCATTATCAACGGTCCAAACCTCAATCTTCTTGGTCGTCGCGAACCCGGAATATATGGAAACAGTTCAATGGAAAGTTACCTTGAAACTCTCCGCAATACTTATCCCAATTACCACATTGATTACTTCCAGAGCAATCATGAAGGCGATATTATTGACACCCTCCATAATGCCGGATTCAACGGCGAATATGCCGGCATCGTGCTAAATGCCGGGGCCTATACCCACACTTCGCTTGCCATCGCCGACGCAATCGCAGCCATAAACACTCCCGTCATCGAGGTGCACATCTCAAATGTACACTCGCGCGAAGAAGTGCGCCACCATTCAATGATTTCAAGCGTGTGCCGTGGTGTTATTGCCGGATTTGGACTTGACAGTTATAGATTGGGGATTGAAGCTCTATGCAAAAGATAATGACTCAAACCCGCATCATTGCTACCATCTCCGATTCACGTTGCGATAAAGCATTCATCAAATCGCTTTACGACAATGGAATGACCGATGTGAGACTGAACACTGCCCACATCGATTTTGAGGGCTTTAAGCGTGTCGTCGACAATGTGAGAGCTGTTTCGCCCGAAATTGGCATTCTCATTGACACCAAAGGGCCGGAAGTACGCACTACCGACACTGAAAATGATCTTGAAATATTTTTTGCTCAAGGCGACTCCACTACTTTTGTGGGTGACCCCACAGGAATCACAACCCACGAACGCATCTGCCTTTCACTCCCCGAAATAGCCGATGAGGTCAAGGAGGGAATGCACATGCTTCTTGATGATGGGTTTCTTGAGTTTAAAATTGAGCGTGTTGAGAATTCCATAATACACGCTGTAGCCCTAAACGATGGGACTCTCGGCTCGCGCAAAAGCCTGAATATGCCCGATGCGCATCTCAATCTTCCCGCCCTCACTCAACGTGACATCACAAATATAGGTTATGCAATCGACCTCGGGATTGATTATATTGCCCACTCATTTGTGCGTCGTCCCGAAGATATCCTCGCAGTCAAGGAACTACTCGTTGCGCGCAATAGCAACATTAAGCTCATCGCCAAAATCGAGAATCAAGAAGGCGTTGATAATTTCGATGCCATTCTTGACGTCAGCTATGGTGCATTGATTGCACGTGGCGATTTAGGAGTAGAAATTCCGGCGCATAAAATTCCAACAATTCAACGCGACATTATTGACAAGTGCAACAGACGACACAAACCGGTCATTGTCTCAACTCAAATGTTGCACTCAATGATTGAAAACCCTCGCCCTACACGCGCCGAGGTGTCGGATATTGCTAATGCCGTTTACCAACATGCCGATGCTTTGCTCCTCACCGGAGAGACCGCCATTGGGAAATATCCCTCTTTGGCCGTTAAAACAATGCACGACATCATCGCTGAAGCCGAACAAGCTCGCGCCCAACTCATCTCAGCCAAGCGTTATCTACATGAAAGCATTGAGGAACAACTTGAAAATTACATTTTGTCCCATATTGATGCCGAACCTCCCATCTTGCGCAAGCTCAATCGCGACACCCATCTTTATCACCTATATGCACGCATGTGCTCAGGACATCTGCAAGGTCGCATTTTGGCAATGTTAACCCACATGATACAGCCTAAACGAGTGCTTGAATTGGGTACATTTACCGGATACTCGGCATTGTGCTTTGCCGAGGGAATGCCCGATGATGCTCATCTCCACACCATTGAAATCGATGACGAATCGGAAGAATTTATCCTTCAACGATTTGAATCTTCGCCCTATGCCGATAGACTCCATCTTCACATTGGCGATGCGTTGGAAATAATTCCTACAATTGAAGGCGACTTTGATTTGGTGTTTATCGATGCCAACAAGCGCAACTATATCGATTATTATGAAATGGTTTTACCGCGAGTGAGCAAAGGCGGATTTATCCTGGCCGACAATACGCTATGGGACGGGAAAGTAGTTGACCCTCAATCAAAACAAGATGCTCAAACCCGTGGCATTCTCGACTTCAACAGTCATGTTGCCAACGACTCTCGAGTGGAAAAAGTGATTTTACCGTTGCGTGATGGGTTAACCCTGATACGCAAACTTTAATTCTTGCAATTATACAACGACTGAACATCTGTACCCGATGGGCTTTGGAACACTCTGAGGCCAAACTTTGGCATCACGGCCAATACATGTTCAAACACCGCTGCTTGAACTTTCTCATAGGTTACCCAATCTTGACGTGCCGAAAAGAAATATAATTCCAATGGCAATCCTTGGGCTGTAGGTTGCAATTGTCGCACAAGCAAGAGCATGCTATTATTTACCATAGGGTGATTGCGCAAATACCGTTCTAAATAATTGCGGAACACTCGCAGGTTTACCATCGCATCGTCCTTGGGCACGTCATTGATACCCTCAAGCCAACCATTAGCCTCAAATTGTTTTTGTTCCTCATCGGTACAAAATCTAATGGTGCTGATATCAATGTTGAGCGAACGTTTCACTCGGCGGCCTTTACTGTCAAACATTCCACGCCAGTTTTGAAACGAGTCACTGATAAGCGCATAGGGTGGAATGGTTGTTATGGTCATATCCCAGTTTTGCACCTTGATTGTCGTGAGTGTCACCTCTCTCACAAACCCGTCGGCACCATAACGCTCGGCAACAATCCAATCGCCGGGCTTTAACATATCATTGGCCGAGAGCTGAACTCCGGCTACAAGGCCCAATATAGTATCCTTAAACACCAACGATAATATTGCGGCAGCAGCACCAAGACCGGTGAGTATTGCAACAGGACTTTTATCAACAACGATACTAATGATTATAATAACCGAAACTGCGAGCACCAAAAGCTTCAACATCTGATATATCCCTTTCAGAGGGTGACTCGTGGTTTGCTCCTTCTCGCATGATATTGCATACAACGCCGAAATAAAGGCCCATACGAGTTTCAAGACAGCTATTACAATATAAATAAAACAGGCTTTACTAATGATGTCAAGCGTACCGGGCAAATCCATGAAGGCCAATGGCAACAACACATAGAGGATAACCGGAGGCAATAGATGACACACACCATTGAGCACATGATCATTAAGCAGATGATCGTCCCACTTGGCCGCCGTGCTACGGGTGATGCGACGCACTATTTTAACAAGAATTTTATGGCAAAAATAATATGCCATTATCACAATCAGTAACATGGCCACAATCAGCACAATGCGCGAAATCAACACAACATTATCAGGCGCAAGGCCCCATTGCGACAAAATCTTAACAAGATATAATTGTAAACTACTCATACTTCTCAAATATAGATTTTTGCAAAGATAGCAATTTAGCAACATCAACACTGCCATCTACCTCAAAATTTATCTTAAACAAGGAGCATTTCTGAACTGATGAGGTGGAATGGCGTAAAGGCTCAAATACAATTGAATGCCCAACTATACGAAATTAAAGAGTTTCTTAAACGATTAGGGTTGCCTTACTACATTAAAGAATTAGATAGTGAAAATATATAATCGCCTATTTGGTCTTGCTCTATTTGTTTATGTATTTGAGGCGTATTTTCCCCTACTCTTAGTGCAAATTTATCCGGAATGCCGTTAGGGTAAGCATTGCAAGTACAATAATCATCTCCATGATAATGTCTGCACAATCTACAACAGGAAGCACATAAGAAAATTTTACGAGGTTCTCCATCAATAGATTGAAATCCGCCATTTTTTTTAAATTCCTCATCTAACTGCTTTTGCCTTTCTTCTCGTGTCATCGCCGATAATTTTTAGTTCAAATAATTCTTAGATTTCGTGAAAGATTTAATGCGTATGAGTTAGCTTGTCTCCTTTTATTCTGCGTTTCTCAAGAGAGTCTTCCACGAATACAACCTTGTTATTTTTTATATAAACAAGGTGTGGCATACCGGTATGGCAACCTTGTGCAATCTTCATAAAAAAGCGATAATACTTAATACCTTTGTAAGTGTGAAAGTATTCAATTCCATCATACCTCTTGGTATCAATCACTTGCCTGATAAGTTCAATGTCTCTTTCTTCTTGTGTCATAGCTGATAAAATTTATTCAAAATTAACTATTAATTTTCATTACCCCACCAAATTATGGCACAAAAAAAATCTCACTAAAATATAATTTTACCATCACTTTCACTTCTTTGTTGTATCTTTGTTGCGATTATACACTTAAACACTAATTTTCATGAGACACTTTATTCTTTCAGTTTGTCTGCTCATTGCGACATTGGCTTTTGCTCAACCTCGACAATCCAAGATACAACTGCTTCTTGTTCCCAACCATAGCGACGCCCTATATCATGTCAACGAAAAAGCAAGCGTTAAAGTCGTTGCCACCGACTGCGGCATGGCCCTAAATGATATTACGATTGACTATCAAGTGAGCCAAGACCTCATGTCGCCCCACATTTCCAATAGCATCACTCTCACCGGGAATGAAACGACTATTGAAATGGGAACGATGAGCCAACCCGGATTTTTGCGCATCAAAGCCACCACCATTGTCGATGGTAAATCCTATTCCTCAATGGCAACAATAGGGTTTGACACTCACGAGATAAAACCCGTCACAATTTTGCCCGACGACTTTGCTTCTTTTTGGAAACAACAAGTAGAGTCGGTCCGCAAGCTACCTCTCAGCCCCACTATGACACGACTTAACGATAGATGCACACCCGAAGTTGACGTTTACCACATTTCCTACGCCAACGTTGGAGGCTCAAAGATGTATGGAATGCTCACCATGCCCTCAGCTCCCGGTAAATATCCGGCCATTCTGCGATTGCCAGGAGCCGGTGTAGGTGAGAAATCAGGCGACATCGCTCATGCCGCACAAGGTGCTATCGTTCTTGAAATGGGCATTCACGGAATTCCGGTAAACCTCTCGCCCTCAATATATAGCGATTTAGGCCGCAGTGCTCTTGCTGCATATCACACCTATAATTGCGACAACCGATATTCCTACTATTATAAGCAAGTATATCTTGGTTGCGTCAGAGCCGTTGATTTCCTCCTGTCACTTCCTCAATGCAATGGCAACGTGGGCACTCATGGAGGGAGCCAAGGAGGTGCTTTATCAGTGGCGGTTTCGGCTTTACACCCCGATGTCAAAGCCACTGCAGTATATTTCCCCGCGTTGAGCGACATGGAAGGATATATGCACAATCGTGCAGGAGGGTGGCCCCATCTTCTCAAAAACCAACGCTATCAAACTGAAGCCGTGGTCACAACTTTGCGATACTTCGATACGGCCAATTTTGCTCAAATGCTTTCGGCTCCGGTGTTTTATGCCTATGGCTACAACGACATCACCTGTGCACCGACCACCACTACAGCCGTTTACAATGTCATCAAAGCACCAAAGACAATTTCAATCGGGCAAAATACCGGACATTGGCTATATCCCGAGCAAACTGCTACAATGTGGCAATGGATAATAGACATGCTACAAAGCAAATAACCCTCTCCGCAATCATTTGTCGCATTATGCTTTTTCCTCACAATTAATCGTTGGCAACGCATGAGTGTGACAAAATTTTCTTAACTTCGCATGATAATCATGAAAAAACAGTATAAATTATGAGTAGTGCTCTTGCTGCCCTCATTGGGCTTTGCCTTTCAATAGTATTAATTATCAAGAAATTATCTCCCGTATATAGCCTCATCGTGGGAGCCATTGTCGGCGGATTATTAGCCGGCTGGGGCCTTGAAACGACTGTGGCCGAAATGATTGCCGGCGTAAAAGATATAACCCCGGCAATAGTTAGAATCATTGCTGCCGGAGTTCTCACCGGTATGCTTGTCAAAACAGGCGCCGCATCAACCATTGCCAAAAGCATCATTAAGGCATTGGGACAACGTTATATTTATCTTGCACTTGCTCTCTCGGCATTGATATTAACTGCAATGGGAGTGTTTGTTGACGTTGCAGTTATCACAATTGCCCCCATCGCAATAATCACAGGTTGCAAATTGCGCCTATCAAAATTCAAATTACTCCTTGCCATAATCGGCGGGGGAAAATGTGGTAACATCATTTCGCCCAACCCCAACACCATCATTGCTGCTGAAAATTTTGACGCACCATTGTCATCGGTTATGGGAGCCGGCATCATTCCGGCAATCATCGGGCTGGCTGTGACAGTGTTTGTCATTGTCCCCCTCATGCCTAAAGGCGACCTCATGGAAGGAGAACAAGCCGATGATTCTGATGAAAACCTTCCCCCATTGTGGTGTAGTTTATTAGGCCCGATTGTAACCATCTTGCTACTCGCCCTTCGCCCCATTGCCGGCATTGTAATCGACCCGATGATAGCACTTCCCGTTGGTGGTATAGTGGGAATCATTGCCACAGGCAACCTTAAAAATGCAACCAAATGTCTATCCTACGGATTAGAAAAAATGTCAGGAATAGCCATCTTGCTTGTGGGCACAGGAACTTTGGCCGGCATCATTAAAGCATCATCAATAAAAGACGTTTTGGTTAATATGCTATCAGAATGGAGTAATGGAGGTACATTCATGGCTCCAATCTCGGGCGCACTCATGTCGGCCGCAACAGCATCAACAACCGCCGGAGCTACAATTGCATCGGCATCATTTGCCGACGCGATAGTTGCAGCCGGAGTCACCGCCGTGTGGGGTGCTGCCATGATTAATGCCGGCGCAACAACACTCGACCACCTGCCTCATGGCTCTTTCTTCCATGCAACAGGCGGATCAATGGGATTCAGCGTAAACGAGCGATTGAAACTCATTCCCTATGAAACTCTCGTGGGTTTAGTGCTTGCCATCGGTAGCATTGTTACATACATGATTTTCTAACGTCATTTCACTTCTCCAGCATGAAAAAAATAGTTATTGCATCTGATTCATTCAAAGGCTCTCTATCTTCCACCGACGTTGCTCAAAGTGCAGCAAAAGGAATCGCCGAAGTTTATCCACAATGCCAAATTGTGCAAGTCAACGTGGCCGATGGAGGCGAAGGCACTGTTGACGCAATCGTTGAGGCTCTCAACGGACAAGTCATCACCACAACTGTTAGCGACCCTCTACTTCGCCCAATAAAAGCTTCGTACGGAATTGCTCAAGAGACCGCCATCATAGAAATGGCTGCGGCAAGTGGGCTTCCTCTGCTCGCGACAGATGAACGTAATCCCTGGCTCACCTCTACCTACGGCACAGGCGAACTCATTCTTGATGCGTTAAATCGTGGCTGTCGAAAATTTCTCGTAGGCATTGGTGGTAGTGCTACAAATGACGCCGGAACCGGAATGTTGCAAGCTCTCGGATTCCGTTTTTTAGATGCTCAAGGAAATTTAATCGAAAAATGTTGCGGAGGACAACTTCAAAACATAGCAAAAATCGATGACAGCCAAATTCACAAAGCCCTCCACGAGTCAACATTTATCGTTGCGTGCGATGTTGACACCCCATTTTGCGGGCCCGAAGGTGCTGCGCCTGTATTTGCGCCACAGAAAGGTGCCGATGCTCAGATGGTGGAACAACTTGACAACGGAATGGCATCGCTGGCAAATGTGATTGAGCAAAAATATGCGATAAACATCACAAATGTAGCAGGTGCAGGTGCCGCCGGTGGCATGGGTGGGGCGTTTAGAGCATTTCTAAATGCGACACTAAAGAAAGGCATTGACATGGTGCTTGATGCCATTAAATTTGACACTCTTATCTCGGGAGCCGACCTCATAATCACCGGAGAGGGTAAAGTCGATTTCCAAACGGCCAAAGGTAAAACCGCTGCCGGAGTACTTGCGCGAGGCAAGCAAGCAGGAATTCCGGTCGTGGCAATCGGTGGCTGCGTAGAGATGTGCGATAGTTTGTCGCAAATGGGCTTTGCCGGAATATATCCTATTTTGGAGGAAAAAGTACCTCTTGAAATTGCAATGCAACACGATTTTGCATCAAACAATGTCACCAACACCATCATACGCATTTTAAAATCCGGGAACAAAGCATAATTGCTCTATAATAGCCCAATCTAAACATAATTTATAGAACATTTGCCGTATAATTCACTTTTATTTTTGGACAAAAGTGAATTATATGCCATATTGTTTGGTTAAAACCGAAAATTTACCTTACCTTTGTATATTCTATATCATAGAAAACAATCACATGAAGGTAAAGATACATCGCGAAGGAGCAAACATTTTGGTGATATTGCTGATAATTTTATTAGCAATAAATGCTCTTGTTTGGTACTATGCTCAATCGGCGATTATCCCGGTAGTTGCAGTTTCGGCTATACTATTCTTGTTGGTTGTTAACTTTTTCCGTTCCCCTCGACGTCATTTCACAGGCAATCGCGACAATGTAGTTGTTGCTTCGGCCGATGGAAAAGTTGTTGCACTTGAAGAAACCTTTGAAGATGAGTATCTTCATTGCAAAGTAAAACAACTTTCTGTGTTTATGACTGTTTTTAATGTACATGCCAATTGGTTTCCAATTGATGGAGAAGTTCTCTATGTGAAGCATCACCCCGGGCGATTTATGGCTGCATATCTGCCAAAATCAAGCACCGAGAACGAGCGCTCCACTGTGGTTATTAAGGCAAAAAATGGTCAAACCATTCTCATGCGACAAATTGCCGGAGCAATGGCCCGTCGCATCGTGACCTATGCCGAAGTTGGAGACGAAGCCTCAATTGAAGACCACATGGGATTCATAAAATTTGGCTCGCGTGTAGATATTTACCTACCACTTGATGCCGAAATATTAGTGAAAATTGGCGACAAGACTACCGGAGGTATTACCGAGGTGGCCCGCCTCAAAAAATAGCCAAAAATGTTGAAATCAATAAAAGCCCAAATTCCCAACACAATAACTTGTCTAAACCTCTTGTCGGGGTGTATGGCGTGCATTCTCGCATTCAAAAGTCAAGAAACATTTGGGAGTTTGCTCGGATACCAATGGGCATTTCTTTGCATAGCTGCAGCTGCTTTATTCGACTTTTGCGACGGAGCAGCAGCACGACTCCTTCACTTGTATTCTCTCGTGGGTAAAGAGCTCGACTCTCTCGCCGACCTCATTTCATTTGGCTTGGCTCCGGCACTATTAATGTTTAATACCATCAGCTTCTTTAATCCCGGCTCTTGGGTTGCCTATTTAGCCCTCATCATAGTGGTATTTGGAGCATTGAGATTGGCCAAATTCAATGTCGATGAATTACAAGTGACATCGTTCCGTGGACTTCCAATCCCGGCAAATGCATTGTTCTGGATAGGGATATGCTCATGGATTCAAATGAAAAACTTTTATCCCGGCGACCTCCTCATTGGATTTCTACTCGTTGGAATGTCATTCTTGATGATTACCAACTTGCGCATGTTCTCGCTTAAATTCAAAAATTTCAATTGGCGCGAAAATGTGAAACGCTATGCAATTTTAATTGCTGCGGCGTTATTTATTATCACCACCGGAATTGCCGGACTTGCTTGGACCATTTGTTTCTACATCTTGTTGTCGGTACTCAGCCTCAATAAAGACGAATAAACAACGATTTTGTTCTAAGCCTTTTTCATCTTCAAAACTATGTGGACATTTTTACTTTTAATTTTCCTTCTACTCATTTTATATCCGATTTTGAAAGTTGGATTTGCTGTGTGGCGCATGCGACGTCAGGCTCGCAAGCTTTATGAAGAGGCGATGCGACAGCAACGCACGACCGAGCAAACAACTCCAAAACATGAAAAAATATTTGGTAGCGACGTAGGCGAATACGTTGAATTTGAAGAAATAGACGACTCGGCAATTGATGCCGATGAACCTGCCGACGACAAAACCACCCCACTTCACCCATCAAAACGACGCAAGCGCATCATTGATGTTGAATGGGAGGACGTAGAGCCAACTGCTTAGAACATTTCATCGAGCATGAATCCCGAAGAAATATACTCCTTTTGCATGGGGCTTCCTCACGCCGAGGAAGCGTTCCCGTTTGATGAAAACACTTTGGTGTTTCGCATCGGTGGAAAAATGTTTGCAGTGCTCCCCCTCGAAAAGCCCAATTTGCTCATCGTGAAGTGCGATCCTGTTATTGCCCTCGAATTGCGAGAACGATACGAAGGCATTGATGCAGCATGGCATTTCAACAAAAAACATTGGAATCAAATCGACCTTTCGGGGCACATTCCTGTTGATATTATCAAATCAAGCATCGTTCACAGCTACGAGCTCGTGAAAAGCAAACTCCCCAAACAAATCCAAAACCAATTGAAGTGATTATGCCCGATAATAGATATTACACCCATAGACTATTTGACTTTCTGCACGAAATAGCAGTTAACAACAATCGAGAATGGTTTCACAGCCACAAAGACACCTACGATGAGCTACGCGCCTTATGGCTTGAAGACTTAGACCGCTTAGTCACACTCATGAGCCAATGGGAACCTGGATTGATGTCGCAATCGGCTCGCTCATGCGCCTACCGATTTTATCGCGACACCCGTTTCTCTCAAGACAAATCGCCCTACAAAACATTCTTCTCGGCTGCAATAAGTCCATGGGGACGCAAGGCCCATCGAGCTGGCTATTATCTTCACATGGGCATCGATGAAGAAAATCTGTGGGGAGGATCAGGATTATACGGAGGCATTTGGTGCCCCGACTCCTCGATGTTACGCAAGCTACGTCATGCAATCATTGACAACATTGAAGAATTTGAAGAAATAATCAATAATCCACAGTTCCTACGTCATTTTCCAGCATGGATAGGCGACCGGCTCAAGAAAGTGCCCGTCGGTTGGGATAAAAACCACCCTCAAGCCGAGCTGCTAAAGCTCAAAGAATATGGCAGGTTGTGCTCTTGCAAAGAAGCGTTTTTCCGCGACCCGGCATGGGTTGAAATCACAGCCGAACGCTTTGCGTTGCTCAAACCATTGGTTGACTTCATCAACTATTCACTCGATGAATGATGGCTCAAAAAATGCATCATTATACCCTCGATAGAATCAAATATCGCTAAAAGCGCCAATACTATCGCAGAGTGTCGCAAAAAATAGCTATCTTTGAAGTTTGAAATAGCTAATTATGTACCACAGCAGCAGATGAATAAATTCAACAACATATACCTACGCACATTACTAATCATCGTTTTTGCCTTGATTATAGTAGCATGTGCCAGCATTGGACGTCCCGAAGGTGGCCCACGCGACGAGATGCCACCGGTCTTTATCTCAAGCTCGCCACAAGTAGGAGCCACTAATTTCTCAGGAGATAAAATCACCATCATCTTTGACGAAAATGTTCAAATCAAGGACGTCATGGATAAAGTCGTTATCTCGCCTGCTCAAAAATCAATGCCGGCCATTTCAGCTCAAGGCAAGCGTGTTACGGTGGAATTTAAAGACACAATGCTTCCAAACACCACCTATACCATCGACTTTTCCGATGCAATCAGTGACCTCAACGAGAGCAATGCTCTCGATGGGTTTGCCACCGATTTCGCCACAGGCGACCAACTTGACTCGCTACGCATCTCGGGCATGGTGTTTGAAGCCCGCAATCTTGAGCCGGCACAAGGCATGCTCGTGGGAATATACAGCAACCTATCCGACACGGCAATCACCACTCTTCCTTTTGAGCGTATCGCAAAAACCAATCAGTATGGACAATTCACCATTCGCAATCTGAAACCGGGCAATTATCGCATCTTTGCCATCAATGATGTCAATCGCGACTTACATTGGGACCGCTCGGAAGATGTTGCATTCTTCGACACCATACTCACCCCTTCGACCAAACCAACCGAAATTTTCGACACTCTTAGCGCCGTTGATGGCTCCGATTCCATCGTATGCTCTCCGGCCACTATGTTCCTGCCCAACGACATACTTCTTTCTTGGTTCAATGAAGGCTATCAAGCACAATATCTCAAAGACTACAAACGCACCGACCGTCAGCGCATCACTTTCAACTTTGCAGCGCCATCAGATACTCTACCAATCATCACCATTCTAAATAAAGAGTTTGAAGGCAAACAACTTGACCAACTCGCGCTGTTGAACACCGGCGCAACACGAGACACCCTTGAATATTGGATTAAAGACACCACCCTCCTTGCTCTTGATACGCTCAATGTCGCTGCGACCTACCTACGCACCGACACTCTTCAAGAACTTTCGTGGGGTACCGACACCTTGAAAATGGTTCTCAAAACCGAAAAGAAAAAAGAAAAAAAGGAGAAGAAAAAGAAGAAAAAAGATAACGAGGAGGAGGACTCCCTCGCTTCAGATAGCATTAAGCTCCCTGAGCTAACATTCCTTTCGTTCAACCCGGCATCGGGCAATCCGTTGCACATATATGCACCATTGGTTTTCAATGCCTCTCAACCCATTGACACTATACTGACCGAGGGTGTACATTTGGAAATCAAGAACGACACCCTTTGGGAAGCGCTCCCCACTCCGGAGCTACAATTGAGTGTGCCCACAAAATTACTATCCTACAAAATGGAACATCAATGGATTCCGGGTGCAACATATCGCATCTCAATCGACTCGGCTGCAATTATAGGCATATATAACGAATGGAACAGACCCATTAAGCAAGAATTCTCAGTAAAAAAAGAGGAGGACTATGCCACACTATTCTTTGACATTGCCAATGCACCGGAAGGTCTCATCGTAGAGCTCCTATCATCTTCAGATGAGCCTGTACGCACGGCCAAAGTTGTCGATGGACTTGCCGAAATACCTTATGTCGATCCGGGCGAATTCTATGCTCGCGCATATATCGACGCAAACGGAAATGCCAAATACGACACCGGAAAACTCTTAGAAAACATTCAACCCGAGGAGGTTTTCTATTTCAACAAAAAAATCAAAGTAAAACAAAATTGGGACATTGAACAATCGTGGGATATATATGCCCTTCCTATCGACCAACAAAAACCGCTTGAAATAAAGAAAAACAAGCCAAAATTGAAACGAGGCGAAAGAGAGCGCAACACATCTGACGAAGAAGAGGAAGAGGACTACTTTGACGATGGTTTTGGCTCCGGAAATGGATTCGGAGGCGGTAGAAACGGCAATCAAAACAATCGCGGTTTTGGTGGCGGCGGGTTCAAATCTAACAGTGGCAACCAATTTTTCAGATAACCTCTCATATGGCAGAAATACTCAACAAAGAATTGATACAAAACCCACGTCTATGGCGACTTGAGTTGCGCATAGAGAGGTCAATATTGCATGTGTTGCTATTCAACAGCATTGAGGATAACTCGCTGATTTACCGCAAAATTGAGCTTGATGAGTCTCAGCCATCTCATCTCAAAGCGCTCGAAAATGCCATCTACGAAAATCCGCTACTTCTTAGCGACTTTGACCGCATTGACTGCGTGATTGACACAAACACGTTTGTTGTAATTCCTGCCGAAATTAACGACGAGTCCCTCCGTCAACAAATTTTGGAAACCTCGTTCCCCGAATTTAAAGGTGAAATGATTGTCTGCGAATTAAATAACGTCGGAGCATCTATCTTAATGGGGGTAGAGTCTGACGTTTTAAGATTTCTGAGACGCACATTCAACAATCCGCGACTTCATCACCACCTTGCGCCATTGACCCAATACTTTTTCCATAAAAGCAAACTTGGCAACAATGCAAAAATGTATGCCGTATTGCGCAAACAACACATCGACCTGTTTGCATTCGCCGATAGAGCACTAAAATTGGCAAACACGTTTACCTATCGAGACCCTCTCGATGCCGTTTACTATATCCTATCATGCCGCAAACAACTGCAAATGAGCCCAACCAATGATGAACTTTTTATAACCGGATCAACGACTACTCGCGAAACAATCACCCCAATACTTCGCAAGCATTTGTCATTTGTGATGCCGGTGATATTCCCCTCGGAGATGTTCAAAGCCGGGAAAGAAGCAATGAAAGCTCCGTTTGATTTAATTGTACTACCACTATGCGAATAATCAGAGGAAAATATGGTCGCCGTCGGTTTGACGTGCCATCAAACATCACAGCCCGACCAACTACCGACTTTGCCCGGGAAAACATCTTCAACGTGATTGAAAACATAATCGACCTTGAAGGCATCACAGCTCTTGACCTTTTTGCAGGCACTGGAGCTATCAGTTTTGAGTTCCTTTCTCGTGGGTGCCAATCGGTCACTGCGGTTGAAAAGGCTGCCACTCAATACAATTTCATTCGCAAAGTTGCTCAACAATTGCAATGCAACAATTTCAACATCGTGAGAGGCGATGCCTTGAAATATGCCCAAACTTCATTGGCTAAATATGACATCATCTTTGCCGATCCGCCATACGACCTACCTCAATTTGGCGAAATACCTCAATTGATTTTAAACTCTCAAATGCTTAAACCGGGGTCTATATTCATCATTGAGCACTCGCGCAACTACGATTTCTCATCATTGCCACACTTCTATGACCATCGCACTTATGGAAGCGTGAACTTCTCAATTTTCATCATCGAAAACAACGAATAGTTCTCATCCCCACCGAATTTTTCTTCTTTGCAGGGTTTACCTGTACGATTTGGGCTTAAAACCAACTTTCTAAAGGAAACTTCTATAAATTGCTTTGTTATGATTTGTGAAATTTTATTTGAGGCAAAGGCAAAAAGGCACCAAATAAAAACACAAAGCGCACAAAAGAGAGTTCTCAATAACTATTGTTTAACTAATTCGTGGAATTTATAGAAATTCCCTAAATACTACCAACACATTATTATGGCTCAATTTGAAATTAAAGACGGCGTTGCTATTGTTCCAAAAGACACAACAAAGATTGAAAAGTGTGCCTTCAAAGGTTGCAAGAGTTTAATATCGATAAATATACCCGATTCGATAACCGAAATTGGTATTTTAGCCTTCGCTAAGTGCTCAAACTTGACATCTATAACAATTCCCGACTCTATTACTACGATTGGGGAACATGCGTTCTATTGTTGTACCAACTTGACATCTGTTACAATTCCCGACTCTATTACTACGATTGGAGAATGTGCGTTCTATGGTTGTACCAATTTAACATCTGTTACAATCCCTAATTCAATAACCGAGATCGGGGAGGCAGCTTTCGCAAATTGCTCGAACTTGACATCTGTAACTCTCAGTAATTCTTTAACCACAATTAAGAAAAGCACCTTCTTTGGTTGCAAGAGGTTGTCATCGATAAATATACCCGATTCGGTTGTCAAGATTGGTTGGTGTGCCTTCGCTGACTGCTCGGGATTAACATCGGTAACAATCCCCGATTCGATAATCACACTTGAAGGAATGGCATTCGAGTCGAGCTCTTTGACAATGATTACTATCCCTGACTCGGTAACTGAAATTAGAAACGCTACCTTCATGAACTGTATTTAGAAGCCCAAAACAACCAAAAACAACCAGAAATAACCAAACATAAACCTTTAATTATCAATATATTCTAAAATTTAACACTTCCAGGCTGCTTTTTGATGGTTCCCAAATTTCCACATATTTTTGATACATATTTCTGACGTGGAGAATTTGCGGAGCTTATTTTTTGTCATTTCGTGTAGATAGTTGACAAGGGTTTACATCCGTTTACAATGAGTGACAAATTCCGCCCCGATATGTGAGGATTGTCACATCGTGTAGAAAGACGACAACGGTTTACTACTGTTTACCTCCGTTCACCACTTCAGATAGATGAGAATGAAGAAGTGAAATTAGTAAACGATAAGCAGTATGAAAGTAACCAAGA
>JAFVPD010000003.1 GCA_017505535.1 Muribaculaceae bacterium | reverse complement strand
GTTCATCCTGAGCCAGGATCAAACTCTTCGTTGTTGTATCTCGTTTTTTTATTTTTTCAAAAAAAGCAAGACAAAATTTTTATATGCTATTTTGCCTTCACGATTCCTCCGAAACTTTGATGCCTCGCCCGATTTTCGCTTAAAGAATTGACTTGAGCTTTTTGCTCTTGTACTACTTCTTGTCTATTGTAAGTCTTTCAATGTTCGTGTGCTTTCTTGCTCTCGCATTTTTGCGAGCCGAAAACTTTGCAAAGGTACAACCATTTTTTGAATTGCCAAAATTTTTTGAGAAAAATTTTTGTTTGGTTGCCATTTTTCAGCATTTCTTTGCTTCTCCCATCAAGCGCTCTCGATGGTTGTTTTCCAAAAGCGAGTGCAAAGGTAGTAAAAAACATGTTATAAAACATATTTTTCAACGAAAGAAATTGCGAGATTTCACATTTATTAAGAATTGCGAGCCGTGCAATATTAGCTATTAACCTATATCTCAGCTACTTAGCTTCAATCAGCAATATTGCGAGTGACAAGGACTTTATCTATTCTTACTCCGTCCATATCAACAACTTCCAGAGTAAAATCATTCCATGTTATTTTTTCTCCTGTTTCAGGGAAACGGCCCAAGCGCGACAAAATCAATGCTCCTATTATATTATAATCAGTAGCATCAGAGACGTCTTCCATATCAAAATAGACCAGAAAATCATAAAAAGAGCATTGACCATCGACAAGCCAACTATTACCATCGGCTCGCGCGACAATTTGAGGATCTTCCTCGTCGGCATTCACAACCCCTACCAGCCCTTCAAATATATCTCTAAGAGTTATTACGCCTTGACATTCGCCAAACTCATCATAAACGAGAGCGAATCCGGCATGGTGTTCGGCCATCAACTTTTCAAGGCAATCATAAATACTCATGTCTTCATAAACGGCTTGAATGGGCATCATGAGCGATTGCAAATCAAAATTGCTGTCGTTAAGGTGCAATATCAACTCTTTCAAAGTAATAACTCCCACTACATCATCGAGCGAAGAATTCACCACAGGATAATTATCATGAAGGTCGGTCCTGAAAACTGCTCTTATGGCTTCAACATCGGCCGACACATCTATATATGCCACATCGGCACGGTGTGTCATGATTGAGCCGACTTTGAGGTCGCCCATGAGCAATACACGTTCCATTATATCTTGCTCAACCTTTGTAACCTCGCCATGTTCGGTTCCCTCTTGTATGATTGATTTTATTTCTTCTTCGGTGATTTTTGCTCCATCGCCCTTAATGCCACAGAGCGAAACAAGCCAAGAGGTGCTCTTTGCCAACAGCCACACAAATGGTTTTGCCACAACCGACAACCAATATACCGGTCGCGCCATAAATTGAGCTACACCGTCGGCCGAAGCCATTCCAATGCGTTTTGGCACTAATTCGCCAAACACAAGAGTCAGATAAGTCACTACGGCAACCACCAAAATCTTAGCCACCGGCAAAGCAACAGCCATAGGTGTTCCCCATTCAACAAATAATTTTGCCAAATGTCCACCCAAAGCTTCGCCGGAGAAAATACCGGTTAAAATTCCGATGAGAGTGATTCCTATTTGTATTGTCGATAAAAACAGGTCGGGATCAGTTGCCAGTTTCAATGCTGTGGCAGCACCTTTGTGTCCGCCCTTGCTCTTTTTTTCAAGCACATGCTTGCGAGCCGAGATTATTGCAATCTCTGACATTGCAAACACTCCGTTGAGCAATATTAATAGTAGTATAATTATGATGTCGCTCATTACTTATACTAAATCTTCTTACGAAATGCTTGGCGACGGCGATGTTGTCGTCGTTCAAAATATTGCCATTGCAACTGCACACTTGCGTTTCCTTCAAGTTCAGGATTGCTTTCGGCCCATTTATATCCGTTTTTAATATATGTAGGGAGTAAGTCGGCAAAGAGCAACGCATTTACACCCTTGTTTTGATACTCCGGTTTTACGGCAATGAGCATCAAATCGACAATGTCGTTTTTAGATTTCAATGCTTTAATCAAATGCCACCAACCCCATGGGAATAGTCGTCCCTTACCTTTTTGTAGCGCACGGGACAATGACGGTAATGAAATACCCACGCCCACAAGGCGGTCATCGCCATCAACAATCACGCAAACACAATCGAGGCGTAGAATACCCAAATACATTCCAATATAGTGATCTATTTGTTTCTGCGACAAAGGAGAGTAACCATACAATTCATCATAGGCCTCATTAATGAGGTCAAATAATGCTTGTCCATATTTCTCTTTAAGCAACTTGCGGTTGTTAAATTTCAATACTCGCAGATTGTATTTTTTCTGAACGATATCGGCAATGCGCAAATATTTATCAGGGACAGCATCGGGTATCGTCATTTGATATTCCACCCATTCGGCATCCTTTTCAAATCCCATGCGTTGCATGTGGGCCGGATAATAGCTATAATTATATATTGTGGCCATTGTGCCCAATTCGTCAAAGCCATCGGTGAGCATACCCTCATGGTCGAGATCGCTGAAGCCCATTGGTCCAACCATTGACGTCATACCTCTTTGGCGTCCCCAATTTTCGGCAGTTTCAAACAACGCATCAACAACTTCGGCATCGTCAATGAAATCGAGGAATCCAAAACGCAACGTTTTCTCTGCCGTACGCTCGTTTACTACATTATTAATAATAGCAGTGATGCGTCCCACAGGTTTTGAATCTTTATAGGCCATAAATGATTGTGCCTCACAAAATTCAAATGCTGGATTTTTATCGGGATTTAACGTGTCTATTTCATCAAAAATCAAAGGAGGAACAAAACAGTCATTTCCTTTATACATATCTATACCGAACTTTACATATCGGCGAAGTTCTTTATTTGACGTTTGATTGATTGGTTGTATTGTTATAGCCATAGCTTATTGTTTTTTAAATTCGGTCATTGATAGGTCATTGTCGTGAGATGAGACATTTTCAATGGATTCTTTTTCCGGAGGTTGCGGGCGATAGGGCGAATTCAACCATGCAAGGACAAGACTCATTATCGCAAGGAATATTATACACAACAGGTATAATCTATTTGACGACCGACGTTCCAACGCAAGATGCAAATCCGATACATCTCTATATCGCATGCGAGGATTGGGGTGAGTGCATCGCTCGGCAATCTTCTGCAACAACGGATATTTCTCTTCCATAGAGTCAATCGCTTCCTTTAGCACCACGCCATAATTATATATGTCTTCCGACGTTTCGGCCGGTTCAAGATTGCCTCGTTGGTCAAATCCCACATCTATGAGTTTGAGTTTTCCTCCTATTTCGGTAAAATATATGCGTTCGGGCGATATGGGACGATGCACAATGTGATGGGTTTGAATATAATCAATCGCGCTCAACAAGTCATGGCGCAATTGCTCAATCATTGCCGGAGTGACACTATGCTCGTCAATCAGTTTTCGCAACGAATGCCCATAAACGTCATCGGTGATAATTGACAATCCAACACCCGGCACATCTTCAAAGTCGGTAATTATCACAATGTTGGGGTGAGTGAGATTATATCTCACGTCAAACTCCTTGCGTATCATGCTCTGATATTCAGGGTCATCTTTATACTGAGCCTTGAGTGTTTTGAGCATGTGCCACTTACCAAATTTTTTAGCCGTATAAACATCATAAAACTCCTCGTCCCACTCAGGCAAGAGTTCTATTTCGGTCCATTTTTCGGGAGATGCATGTGTGATTGTCTGTTCGATATTCATATAGGCAAAGTCTTCAATAAGTGCAAAATTAGCTATTTATATCCGAACAACAAGTCAAAGTGACATTTTTTGACTAAAAAACCTCTCCTTAAACAATATCAGGCCCAAATCCTTGTTATAAAAGTAGAGTCTCACAAGATTTATCACAATAATGAGCCAAGAACAATTAATCACAATAATAATACCTCTCTACAATGTGGCCTCCTATATGCGAGAATGCATTGATAGCGTGTTGGCTCAGACCTACCAAAATCTCGAGATAATTCTTGTGAATGATGGCTCGACCGATAATAGTGGCGAAATATGCGATGCATACGCCGACAAAGACTCTCGCATCAAAGTTATCCACAGAGAAAATGGAGGACCATCAATGGCTCGCAATGTGGCATTGGATATTATGCATGGCAATTATGTGACGTTCATTGATTCAGACGACATAATTCACCCAAAGTATATTGAGATACTGCATGATAATTTAAGCACTCACAATGCCGATATATCTTCAGTGGGGCTTTCCACAAATCAAAAAAACATTTGCGACAGTCCTAATATAAACAGCAATAATCTCGTTCTATCGTCCACCGATGCCGTTAGGCACATTCTTTACCAACACATCTTGGACAATGCTGTTTCAGGGAAATTATACAAATCAACACTTTGGAGCGATGTCAGATTTAAGCCCAATATATACTACGAAGACTTGGAAGTCTTTTACCATGTATATTTCAAGGCAAAGACGGTTGTTCATCTTAATTATGCATTATACTATTATCGCCAGCGCAATTCGAGCCGCATGGGCAGCTTCACATTGAAACGCTCCGACGTGCTTGACATCACCGACGAAATAGAATCGTTTATCGGAAACAACTTTCCCGAACTTCTTCCGGCCGCCAAAGACCGTAAATTCAGTGCCAATATGAATATCCTATGGCTCATGTCGGCATCAGGCACATCAGATAAAACCATCGTTTCACGCTGTTGGAAAAACATCACAACATTGCGCCTTTCAAGTTTGTTTAACCCCAACGTCAGGCTCAAAAACAAGATTGGAGCATTGGCAAGCTATGGCGGATTGCGACTGACACAAGCAATTCTTAGCCAATTTAAATAGTGCCCCGACACACCCCCTACATAAATTGTAGCATATTTTAATTAAATCGCAACCACTATTAACAACCTTTTTTGTAACTTTGGATTCAAAACTACAAAAATGGACTTTACACCGATAGCTCGATATTTATTCGCACCTCGCGTCAAAGCGTCATTGCAATGGATTCAAAATGCCGAAGCAGTGCAACGTGCACAACTCTCATGGCTTGTAAACTCGGCTCGCAATACTCTTTGGGGCGAGCAACACAACTATGGGGATATTACTTCGTATGAAGAATTCGCGTCAAAAGTTCCAATCACCCCATATGAAAACATCAGGTCGCTTGTCGAACGTATGATTGATGGTGAACGTGACATTCTTTGGAAAGGGCGCGTGACTCATTTTGCACAATCGTCAGGGACAAGCGATGGCAAAAGCAAATATATCCCCATCACAGCCGACTCTTTTAAGCAATGTCACTACCAAGGTGGCACTGACGTTGTTGCTCATTACCTCAACCTCTACCCCGATAGCCGCATGTTTTCGGGCAAAGGATTTATCTTGGGCGGGAGCTATGCCAACGAGTTGACATTGAAAAAAGGAGTAGTGGTTGGAGACCTATCGGCCAATCTCATCGATAACATCAATCCCGTTGTTAACATGGTGAGAGTCCCATCAAAGCGCATAGCATTAATGGAAGATTGGGAAAAGAAGCTCCCCGCTCTCATCAATGCCTCAATCGGCCAAAATATTACCAACATTTCAGGTGTACCATCGTGGTTTCTGACCGTGCTGAAAGGGGTGATTCAACAAGCCGGAGCAAATACTATTCACGACGTGTGGCCCAACCTTGAAGTATTCTTCCATGGAGGCATATCATTTGCACCCTACCGCGAACAATATCGCGCCATCACCAACCCAACAAAGATGCGATATCTTGAAACATACAATGCCTCAGAGGGATTCTTTGCCGTACAAAATGCCATTGACGATCCTGCGATGTTGTTGTTGCTCGACGTGGGAGTATTCTACGAATTTATACCCCTCAGCCAAATAGATCAGCCTCAACCTGAAGCGCTTCCCATTTGGAAAGTAAAACCCGGAGAGGTGTATGCACTCGTTCTCTCAGCTTGCAACGGATTGTGGCGTTATCCGATTGGCGACACCGTGAAAATCGAGAGTGTCAATCCTGTCAAAATCACAATCGCCGGACGCACAAAACACTATATCAATGCCTTTGGCGAGGAATTAATGGTTCACAATGCCGACGCGGCAATCACAAAAGCATGTGCCACCCACAATTGTGCAATACTCAATTATACCGCAGCACCCGTCTATGCCGACAATAAGTCGCGCGGGCGCCATGAATGGCTCATAGAATTCAGCCGTCGGCCCAACGATATCAATCAATTTGCCACCACTCTCGACAACCTACTTCAACAAGAAAACTCCGATTATCAAGCAAAACGTTACAAAGGAATTTTTCTTGACCAGCTCTCAATCGTCGAAGCAAAAGCAGGTGTTTTTGATCAGTGGCTTGCCTCAACCGGCAAATTAGGGGGACAACGAAAAGTGCCCCGGCTATGCAACGACCGTCGTTTCATCGATGCAATTCTACAATTGAACAAATAATCAACTTAACGAGAAATAATATGAAACTTAAAAAAGTCTTTTCACTCTTGTTTTTGGGACTAAGCCTCACAGCAATAGCTCAAGAAGCCCCAAAATATGTATTCTATTTCATTGGCGATGGCATGGGATTGAGTCATGTGATGGCAACAGAGACCTACAATCGCACAGTATTGGGCAACGACCAATCGCTTTTGATGATGCGATTTCCCGTGGCGTCATGGGCTATGACCTACTCTGCAACAGGACCAATCACCGACTCAGCCGCTGCAGGCACAGCACTCGCTACTGGCTATAAAACATTAAACGGAATGCTCGGAGTAACACCCGACACCACTACCGTTACATCTATCGCCGCACAACTCCACGCAGCAGGATATGGAGTGGGATTGCTCACAACCGTTGCGCCCGACGATGCAACACCCGGAGCATTCTATGCCCATCAGCCCAGCCGCACAATGAAATATGAAATTGGTCTTGATGCAGCCGCATCGGGCTATGAATTCATCGCAGGCTCACGTCTCTATGGAGGCAAAAAGAATGGCAAAGAAACCGACCTGTTCAAAGTTTTGGCCGACAGCAACGTTTCTGTCGTTTATGGCATTGACGAATTGCCAAAAGCCGATTCTCGTCGCGTGATACTTCTCAACAAACCCCAATTTGAGTCAAGCAACGTAGGCTACACAATCGACTCTATTCCCGGCACACTTACATTGCCCGAAATGACTAAAGCCGCACTCTCACACTTGCAAAAAACATCACCCGACCGATTCTTTATGATGGTCGAAGGTGGCAACATTGACTATGCCGGCCACTCCAACGATGGCGGAGCTGTAATCAAGGAGGTGCTCAATTTTGATGAAACCCTTGCTATTGCCTATGACTTCTATCTCGCTCACCCCGATGAAACCCTCATCGTAGTCACCGCCGACCACAACACCGGAGGGCTGAATATTGGATTTCCGGCAAGCGGATATAGCGGTTGGTTGAAAAACATTGATTATCAACGCATCTCAAAAGATTCATTTGCCGATCTCTGCAAAACAATGCTCAACACTCGTCGCATATACACTTGGGACGACATGAAAGACCTTCTCTCTGAAAAACTTGGATTTTGGAGCAAAATCAACATTCAAGAAAAAGATGAAACACTGCTTCAAGAAAAATTTGACGTTACGTTTAACCAACGCTCAGGCAAAGACGAAAAAACACTTTACAAGGATTTCAATGAATTTACCGTAGCAGTATTTAAGGTGCTTGACAATGCCACAGGCATCAAATGGACATCTACCGGTCATGCCGGCAATCCGGTGCCACTATTTGCCGTCGGAGTTGGAGCCGACAACTTCAAAGCCGTACACAACAACATTGATATTCCCAACACAATAAGACGCATCACAGGTATTATCAAATAACCTGATACTTTTACATCCCACCACAAACAGTCTCGTTCCTCACTTGGACGAGACTGTTTTTCTATGTAGGGTCTTCACTAAAAATTATATCTCACTGAAGCTATAGCCTCAATTGGTCGCAAACAAAAATTATAAGTATAAGTATCATATTCTATAAATCGACGATAGCTATATGACCTGCGATTAGTGATGTTAGTCACACTCAATCCCACATCAAATCGTCCCCGGCTCAACCTCAATCCACCATCGAGGAAAAAATTGCGAGTAGTAACATCTACCGCAAGTTCCGAGACTTTCAACGACGATTTGGCATATATTTCCAGCCATTTAAACGGGAATACAGATACATTAAAAGCGGCCGACACCTCATCAATTGCCGTACTTCCAAATCCCAAATCTTGTACCGAACGCATATACCTGCATTCGGCTGACAATTCAAGTTGCTTATTCAATAACGAGCTGCTGATGTCGCCACTTATTTCATAAATCGCCACATTGACATCATAGGTTTCATCATCACGACGTGTGTGTCGTTTGTTTAGTTGCACGTTACCACTCAGTGAAACCATAGTGTGTATATCATAGAAACTCTTGGACGCTGTTGTCTCTATAATTGAGACTCTTGACTTATTGCGATAATTTTGATACATTTGCACCAACTGCAATTGACCCACTTCACTTCTATTGAGAACATTATTTTCGGTCATTCCGTACAATAACCGAGAGAACCAAAAGAAGCCAACTAAAGCATTGCGATAATTCATCGAAAGCGTAACATGCTTGCTCGCTCTTTTACTTAGCAATTGAGATCCTGGAACTATCCATTGTTTGTAAGATACAGCAATGGGATGTGTCACAAAATTCGAGATATCACCAAGCAATTGAGACTGAGCAAGTTTCAATATTCCCACCAAATTATTAGGGAACCTATAGGTAAACGATGTATTCCACTCAATAGCGGGACGATTATAGTTATATATCGTGTCGTCGATAGCATCGTCATATCTCATGTTATACATCTTTATTGGCACTTCGGTGCGCCATGTCACTCTGCCTTTTTTATACTGATAATACGGGACTGCTGTCGTTTCAATCTTATAACCCGATATTGAATTTATTGACGGCATTGCCAACACTTTTGCTACAGCTTCTGAATCAATGCGATCATAACGCGACTTGAAATCAAGACGCACTCCAAATGTTGAGTACTTTCTTAATAACCACGAAAGAGCTGTACGCTCGTGTGTGACAAAAGCGAATCCGGCTGAAGTTTGTAATACTTCAAGCGAATCGGAATCAAGCATTCCCACCGATACGCAGTTCACCGGAGTACTTGCTACTGAAATATCCGACGCAAACTCCCACAACCTATTATCGTGTTTTAATGCAAAATTAAACCTATTGGATACAGATACATCTTTATTCCTCAACGTTTGTGACATAAGAGGTGCGCGGTCTATCAGATAATCATTATTATTAAATTGCCCTGATATTTTCAATTCATCTTGATAAAACAACGCCGACGCATTGTTTTCAACCTTTAATCTCACATTAAACCCATGCCTGGACAAGTGCGACACATCTTTTTCAAAAACGGTGAGTGAGCCTTTTCCGTCAGCCCCAAAATACTCTATCTCTGATGAATTTCTATAGTCACTATCTTCTTTAGTATAGTCGGCTACCACATTGAGGGTGAGAGTATCTTTCAGTTTAAAAATGGAATTTACCGATGTCAAAACCGATGTATTCCCCTCATAACGATTGGGCGGAAGATTTGCCACTCCGAGTGGTTTGAGCGGAAACAATTTATACACCTCGGTTTCTATAGCATTACCTCCCATTACGAGCGACTGCGTCTCTTGAGCATAGTTTGTTCCACAATTATTGGCTTTAGCCGAAATGAGAGTTTGATTGTCGGGAGAGACCAACATTGAAAATAATTCTGATTTCCACCCCACTTCTACATTTCCTCGTCCCACACCTCCAGTGACATTTCCGATTGGTCGCAACATTCTCTTCTTTTTCAAAGTGAGATTTATTGCAGCTTTCTCGCTAATTTCTACTTCCTGTAATACACGCTTGGGTTGATGGTTCTCATATACACTCACACTCTGCACATCAGTAGGAGATATGTTTTTAGTAGCCAAAGCATATCTACCCGACAACAAATCAAGGCCCTCAATATAAAACTTATTTATTGGCTCCCCATTATACATTATGCGCCCGTTATCTGCTACAATTATTCCAGGCAATTGCTTAATTACATCTTCAATAGTTTGGTCACTTGCCTTGCGAAATGCGTCAACGGCATAGACAATAGTATCGCCCAAGGTCCTCACCGGAGGGGTTTTTATTGTAACCTCTTTCAATTGAAATGGAGCTTCGTGCATGGTTATATTCACCGGTGTAGAAAAATCAGTCACTACAATCTCTTTCTCTTTGTAGCTCATTCCCGTAAATGAAACCATCACCTCAACTGACTCACTTCCCAAATCAATTTTATAATCACCTGTTGATTGCGTAGTTCCATAGGCAATTAAATCCCCATTGCTCGCAAATACTTTCACAACAACCCCAATAATCGGCTCCCCATCAACAGTTGTCACCTTTCCCCATAGCGATACTCGTGCCGATACTATAAGCACCGTCATAGTCATCATCGCCGCTATGACAAAGCGTTTCATTTTACTCTTTTTCTATAGGATTATGAAACAATCTGCGCCGTGGAATGTCTTCGGGCGAGCCATCGGGTTTGCGAACAAAACCTTGAACGCTTTTCCATGGTTCATTCTTATAATCAGCTACAGCCTTATTTAGCTGAATACGCGAACTTTTCATATAATCTATCTTTTCTTGACTGATGTCATTTCTTCCTTTCCGCACACTTATCGCCTCAAATTTATGCTCACCCATTGTATCTTCTACCTTCAAAATTAGCCCTGGCAATCCTCCAAACTTCCAAGGACCTTCACTCATAGGAATATTACAGTACCATGCCACCCACTTACGCCCACGAAAATCGGCTGACGCTTTAGTGCACTCATACCCACACACTATGGCTGTCTCCTTGTGTAATGTCCATTTTATATGAGGGTTGGGTTCATTGTAATAGTAGGTATCTATGAACACTTTGTCATACACTGTGAGTTCCTGGGTTAACCTATTCTTCATAAGCCAAGGGACGAATCCACTATTTCCATATAACTTTGCCAATCGACGATATGCGTTAAACGATATTTGCTCATTGGTTTTCATTATTACAGAGTCTATTCTGAAATTAGCATACTGTGCATATTTGCTGTATTTATCTCCCACTTGTAACAACATATTATACGTTTGAGTTTCTTTCAACTGCGGGTCAAACACAGTGTGACTATAAATACACTCTACGTTACTCCTATCCAATATCAGAATATTATCTTGGGCGATAGCATTAGCTCCGAATATGGAGAAAATGAATACTATAATTGGTATGTTTATTTTTTTCATTGTGTTCTAATTTTATAATAGGGGTATATATCACATCCTATATATACCCCCAAAAATTGAATTAAATAGTATTATCCGACCACATCGATTGTCTCTGTAAACACAATCCAATCTTCACTAGTCTCATTGCATAAAATTCTGTTCAGTTCCATATAATACTCATACGCCTCAGCTTCAGACTTAAATGCAGAAGGAGGTAGAGTTGTCGCCGTCTTATTACAGCTACTAAGGAATGTGACTGTTGCTGCATTAGCTCCGAATATGGAGAAAATTAAAGCAAGAAAAACAAACAATTTTTTCATAAGCATAAATATTAGAGATAAGTGCCTACTCTGTCGCTTTTCGGCTTCCGCTTTTCAGGTTAACCTTTGCGACAAAATTACATTGTCATAATCATACCTCCAAGAAAAAACATTCGCTTTATATACGAATTTTGTACGCATTTCGTACGCATTTCGCCCCTTCCACCAACCAATAAATCTTATAATGAGCGGATTAGTTCATCTAATACTGATAATTGCAACCCAATCTTATTACAAAACCTTGAACGAGCCGACGACACCGACGATTTCTCTTTATTGAGCAATGTAGCGCACTCCGTCGGGGAAAACTTCATTCTAATGAGTAAGCACAAGCGATACTCCAAATAGGAAATCTTACCTAAGCCATAAAGACGAGTTTTGAAATAAGGCGAAACCTCATCTATTATCGATTCAATATGTCCCCATTCTTCAGATGTAACACCTCCTGAATGATTGTGTAAGCGTGTACGTAACGCGTGATATATATCCGAGCCTTCAATGTGAGCATTTAACTCTCGCTGATGTTGCAAATAGTCTTCTATTTGACCATTTGCTTCCAATAGTTTTAATTTCTCGGCTTCAAGCTCAGCGCGCAACTTTTCATTGTCGGCACTGATGGCTTCAATTGATTGTTGTAATCGCTTGATTTTGTGAGTATTCTCAAGTAATTGTTCCTCTCCTTGCAAACGTTGTTCTTCAACTTGCTTTCGCGCGGTTGCAAGATTTATCTCATACTTGAGTCTGCGATTGCGATTATATAAGTAATATACTCCGAATATCAACGCCACTGCAATCAATGCTATTGTAGCCAACAACATATAGACCCGAGAGGTACGAGCCTGTTCTCGTGCAATGAGAGTCTGTTGATTATAAAAATCACGTTGTCGGGTTGAAACAGCCTGTTTCCATACATTGTCAAGCGCTTGGTTTTGCATTTCGGCCATTGACAATTGACAAAACAATGCCGACTGAAGATCTCCATTATATACCGCAATGCTCAATCTGGCTGAATTTATTGCCTCTTTATCTCGACTTGAGGTTATTGCATTTTGCCCTCTTTCAAGATAAATTTGGGCACTATCAGGCTTTAATTCCAAATCATATATCTCGGCCAAATGTCCACATGAAGTTGTATTTAACGGGCAATTGTATGTATCACGCAACACAATCATCTGAATTTTTGACTCGGGATATTTATGCATTTTAAACAATACATGCGCTCTTTCGTTCATGCACTTTCCAGCAAATGCAGTATCTCCTTCTGCCAGAGATTCTTTTATCAACTGAGTTAAAATCTTCTCACTTTTATCGTAATCCCGAGTTTCTATACTCGCTTGTGCGAGATTATATTGCGCATTGCGCAATAAATTGCGATTCCCGGCTAATTGATAATGCTCAAAAGCCAACTGTGCATATCGCTGAGCATCTTGGTAAGCATATATTGTAGAATAGGTCTTAGCTAACAATCCATATATCGCACCTAAATAAAAATCATCGCCAAAAGATAGTGCAAGTTTCTCGGCTTCAAGACATGCGACCACACTTGCAGCATAATCTTCTGAAGAGTAGTAACGCCGAGCCAAGCAATAGTGAACAATCATATTCAACCGATTATCGTCCTCCGTAATTATTAAAGCATCTCCACCAAGCAAATCAAAGAGCATTACTGCCGAATCGGGATTTTGACGCATCAGTTCATCAGTTGCATCTCGCAATTCATGATTTGACGATCGACCACACCCATATAAAGATACAATCAAAATGCCCGAAAACAATAATGCTAACAGCATCTGCTTCACTTTTTGATATGGAAAATTCAGAGTATTCATAGTTACAAAGATAATTATTTTTGCGTTAACTAAACCTTTTTCTAATTCTGTTTTTATTCTCTCGTTTTCGCAAAACTACTAAAGGCAATTATTTTGAGTAAAACTTTCTAATGTTCACACATTTTCGTAATTTTGTATAACACATCTAATCCTTTCAATATTTAAACCGTAATTCTAAAATATGAAACTACAGAATTTTCCGAAAATATTAAAACGCATACTCTTATGGTCATTAGCAGCCGGAATAGTGATGGCAGGGATAATTGGAATGTGCTCATGGCGTGTGGAATCGGTTGCTGAAAGTCACATGTGGAGCGACACTCAATCAATCCCTAATCATCGAGTGGCTATTCTCTTGGGCACCAACCCCAAAGGACGTAATGGTCGCACAAACATCTATTACCTCAAACGCATAAAAGCTGCCGTTGAACTATACCAAAAAGGTAAAATAAAACGAATTCTCATCAGTGGCGACAATTCTCGCAAGAGCTATAGCGAACCCGACCAAATGATGGCCGATCTTATTGCTCGCGGAATTCCAAAACATGCCATCTATCTTGACTACGCCGGGTTTTGCACCTACGATTCAATGGTGAGAGCAAAAAAAGTTTTCGGACTCTCGGAATGCACCATCATTTCCCAAGAGTTTCACAATCGCCGTGCTTTATATATTGCTCGTTCAATAGGGATTGATGCCGATGCCTATAATGCCGGTAATTTTGTAAGCCGCAAATGGCAGTTAATCATGAAAGTGCGCGAAGCACTTGCAAGCGTAAAAGCCGTTTGGGAAGTTAACACCAATAAGAAACCTCACTTTCTGGGAGACCCGATTAATATCAAATAATACCCTTCTAACCCTGTCACTAAATATATGGAACAAGAAATTCAACTTAACGAGCATAACAAGCAGGAGTATCCACCGATGCACACTGCCGAGCATTTGCTGAATGGAACAATGGTAAAACTCTTTGGGTGTAAACGTTCCCGCAATGCTCATATCGAGCGAAAAAAGTCAAAATGTGATTATCCGCTTCCAACGGCACTCACCGACGAGCAGTTGCATGAAATTGAACGCACGATTAACGATGTTATTTCGCAAAACCTACCGGTAAAATTTGAATACATCACCGCTCAAGAGGCCGCGAAATTATATGACCTTGAACGTCTGCCCGACGATGCATCGGAAATGTTGCGCATTGTCCACATTGGCGATTACGATGCCTGCCCATGTGTGGGACAACATGTATCAGAGACGTCGGAAATAGGCCGTTTCCGCATTTCAAGTGCTCGCTACCAAGATGGCATGCAACGTATTGTATTCCGTCTTGACCAACCTCAATAATTTAGCGATTAAACACTATTACGGGGCGGTGCTTAAAAAAGCATCGCCCCGTTTATTATTGATCGACTCAATGTTAACTAAAACTGAATCTCATCGCCACAACGCAACGAGCCTTGGCTATCGCCTTCAACAGGAGCCTGAGTTGTTGGCTCCGCAGCTACGTCGTTTTGATCTTCTATCACGTCACCTTTAATGGTTTCAACAGCACACGCACCTGAACGTATCTCTTCAGCAATCTTTTTATCACGATTATATGCCGGAGTGCTTTCAAGCATTTCCACAGTTGCATCATCGTCAAACTGATTGGGCTGCAACACCACATAGCGAGATTGCTCTTTCACCGCTTGCATTATTTTTATTTTTTCGCCATACTCATCGGTAAGACGCTGCGTCTCGGTATCTTGAGCCGGGACTTTGTCTGCGGCGCTGAAATCGATCTTAATCTGCGTGTTATCAACTTGAGGAGTATCTTCAATGGCTGACGACGATTCAAATCCGGCAGCGAGAATTGTGATTTTCACCTTGTTTCCGAGCGATTCATCATATGACACACCCCAAATTACGTCAACACCCGACTCGATGCTATTGATGAAATTGGTGAGCGCATGCACCTCCGACATCACAAATTCGTCCTGAGCCTCGCGCGAGAAATACAAGTTAAACAATAGCTTCTTGGAAGTGAAAATATCGCGATTTTTCAAAAGAGGCGAAGTGAGAGCATCTTTTATCGCCTTATTTACACGGTCGGGGCCTTCACCATATCCGGTAGAGATAATAGCCGAGCCACCATCGCGCAAAGTTGTTTCAACATCTTTAAAGTCAAGGTTGATATAACCCTTGAGAGTGATGATTTCTGAGATGCTACGTGCGGCTGTCGATAGAGTATCATCGGCCTTTTCAAACGCATTAATGAAATTCAAATCTCCATATATTTCAGTAAGGCGTTCATTATTAATCACAAGCATTGCATCAACATACTTGCTCATTTCATCGGCGCCATCAAGAGCCTTCAAGATTTTCTTCTTACCTTCAAACAAGAACGGAATGGTCACGATTCCGATAGTGAGCAATCCACGTTCCTTGGCAATGCGAGCCACAACAGGCGCTGCACCCGTTCCGGTACCACCGCCCATTCCGGCAGTAATAAACACCATTTGAGTTTCATCGTCAAACAACGCTTTTATTTGTTCAACACTCTCTTCGGCCGCCTTGCGTGCAACCTCAGGTTTATTTCCGGCACCAAGACCTTTAGTCACATTTGGTCCGATGAGCACACGTGTGGCCACAGGAGAATTATTCAATGCTTGGCGGTCGGTGTTACACACTACAAACGAAACATTTTCAATGCCTTGTTCATACATGTGGTTAATGGCATTATTGCCACCTCCTCCCACCCCAATCACTTTAATGAGCACAGGGTCTTTGGAGTTTTGGGGGTCAATAAACGTGGGATCGTTTGTTATATCTTCAATAGTCATAATTCTATGTTATTTTTTTATTATCTAATATCATCGTCTTCTTCGTCATCATCAGTGTCATCGTCGTCGGGACCTGCAAGAGCGCTAAGCAACCCATTCTTCAATTTGGCCCATCTTGACCCTGATTTCGGTTTTACAGTCTCAACTTTAACCGGTTCGATGGTTTTTGAGGGTTCAGCCTCTGACGTTTGAACAGTCTCAACAGGAGCCGGTTCTTCAACCTCTAAGCGATCCAAGCAATCAACGGCATCGCGACGAGCTGCCGCGGCAAGAATTGCCACCACGTCAATTGAATCATATCCTTGCAAGTTGCCATCAGAGAAACAAATGTGTCCGATGATAGCGCCACTACGCACCTTCATGCCACTTTGCGATTCAAGCATTGAATTGAATCCACGCAATTTAGCACCACCACCCACAACAACTATGCCCGAGGGAATATCTGTTGTTTTGTATCCTGCATATTCAATTTGCGCCACGATATTAGCAACAATTTCACCGGCACGAGCTTGAACAAAATTTGAAATTTCGATTTGGTCCACACCATCAATCTTTGACGCATCTTGATTATTGACACAACCAATTGATTTTTTCAACTCTTCGGCACGTTCCTCAAGACAATTGAGCGAAGTGATGTCGCGAGTAATATTGCGCGAGCCCAACGGAATTGTCACAAGATATTGCAATGAATTTGATTTATAGATTGACACCGTTGTTGTTTCTGCACCAAAGTCAACGAGCATCACACCAAGACGTTTCTCATTTTCAGTAAGCACAAGATCGGCAATTGCTGTAGGACGCACAATGCAACCATTAATACCCAATTGCAATCGCTCGCAAAGCACTATGTTGAGATTGCGACGGATTTGAGGACGACAGGTGAGCAAATTAAAATGCGCCGAAATTTCGCTACCAAATACACCCACAGGATTGGCCTCAACGCGTTTGTTAACGAGATATTGACGAGCAGTCACATCTACAATATCACGGTCGGCCAACGGCGTGTTGCGAGCCTCCTCACGAGTTTGCTCAATGATGCGTTCCGAGATTTCGATTTCGTCGGGGAGTTGACGTTGCACTTCACGTTGTACAGCACTCAATGAACGTCCACCAAGCCCCACGTAAACCGCTTTGATGCTATTGGGAGAGATGAAGCTGTAATTTTCGAGCTTGCGCACGATACTTTGTACCACGTCGCTCACTTCGGCTACGTTCATGATACACCCATATCGCACTGCATCGATTTTCTTTTCTTCTTCCAATGCAAGGACTTTAATTTCACCATTGTCATCAACGGTACCGACAGCTCCCTTAATTTTGGAGCTTCCTATTTCAATAGCTACGATATATTTAGGTTCCATATTAGATATTTTTTTGCTTAGTTGTGTCTTTATTTTCTTGTGTTTTCACTTTAGTCGTATCAACTTTTGGTTGAGGAGTTTTAAAGGTGATTGTATCAATCGGAGCGTCCTCAGTACCTGTCAACATAGCCTCAGGAGTGGCCGCTTCAAATTCGCTCTCATCAATAATCTTAACCACCGGCGCAGCTAACCCTTTTTTGCGCTTTGTTGCAACAACCTGTCCGGCCCATTTCACCGAAAGGGTATCATAATAGTTCCACCCTTTCACAGGAAGTATGTTGCGATAAATGTGGCGTAAACGCAAAAACTTGTTTTCAATATTTTCAACATCTCCGAAGTTTATGACATGCCCGCGTATCATTGGCACCAAAATGATATTGGTTGCAGTGTTGACCTTTATCATTGAAACCAAAGAACTCCACACCGAGTCGGTATATATGTAATCGACCAATGGTAACAAATGTTGAGGAGTAAACGTCGAGTCAAAATTTCCACATGCTACCGGCACATCAAGGTAGTATCTTGCATCGGCCGATATGCGTTTTCCGCTACGATTAATATAATACGACCCATCGTTATTGAACACTCTCAGCACCGGTTTCATCGGTTTAACCGTAATAACAACATGACCGTTATTTAATGCCACACACGATGCCGATTCAATCTTATCGATTGCATTCAACATGTGCTCTATGCTGTCGGTGTTGATTTCGCTCATCAACATGCCTTTGCACCTTAATGACAGACTATCTATTTCGCGCACGATATCGGCTTCCGACACAAAATGGTTTCCCACGGTATCGGTAATCACAATATCGATTGCTTCACATTTTTCTTGCTCATGGCTACTTACAATCCAATAGCCGGCAAATCCCAGCCAAGCCACGAGCAAAAATGTTGCTATGCCCCACAATAATTTTTTCATATCCTTTTAAATCAACTTACAGATTTCAGGAATGAACGTATAAATATCGCCTGCACCCACTGTCAACAACACATCAAAGCCCTGTTTTTTGAGCGTTTCAACAAGTTCGGCTTTAGTGATGAGGACTTTATTTTCACAGGTGATATTGTCAAATATTATTTGCGAAGTAACACCCGGAATGGGTTCTTCACGAGCAGGGTAGATGTCAAGCAACACCACCTCATCTGCCAAAGACAAAGCCTCGGCAAAATCGCCGGCAAAGTCACGAGTGCGAGAATATAAATGAGGTTGGAATGCGACCGTCAAACGACGATTTTCCCACAACGCTTTCACCGAAGAGATACTCGCTTTCAGTTCATCGGGGTGGTGGGCATAATCATCAATTATTGCATGATTTTCATCTTTATATGCAATCTCAAATCGGCGTTTGGGACCCATAAACGTGCGCACAGCATAGTACATGTCATCGGGTGTCAAATCGCCCGTCAAACAACATGCAGCCATTGCCGCAATTGAATTTTCGATATTAATTTCAACAGGCACCCCAAGTTCAAAATCATTAAACACGCCATTGGGAGTCACCAAATCAAATGTAATTGAGCCATTGCCACGGCGAATGTTTGTAGCATGGAAATCACCTTTATCGCGCGAATAGGTATAAACTTTCACACCTTCACTTGGACGAGGTTTTAGCTTTAATCCTTCGTGCAACAATAAATATCCATCGGGGTTTATCAACTCGGTGAAATGAGCAAAACTTTCAAGATAGGCCTCCTCAGTGCCATAAATATCAAGGTGGTCGGGGTCGGTGCTTGTAACAACCGCAACATAGGGCGTCAAATGGTGAAACGAGCGGTCAAATTCATCGGCCTCAATCACCGTATAGGGCGACGTCTCACTCAGCAACAGATTGCTATCATAGTTGCGTAAAATTCCGCCAAGGAAAGCATTACAACCTACCGAGGAATTATGCAAAATGTGCGCTGCCATCGATGATGTTGTGGTTTTGCCATGTGTACCGGAAAAGCAAATCCCCTTTGAATTGCGTGTTATGAGACCCAACACAGCTGCACGCTTCAGCACTTCAAATCCGTTTTGGCGGAAGTATTTTAATATCGGGTGTGATTCCGACATTGCAGCGGTATATACAACCAATGTTGATTCAGGATTGCGAAAATCCTCAGGAATAGCATTTTCCGATTCTTCAAATGAAAGTTCTACACCTTCGGCAACAAGAGCATCAGTGAGATCGGTGCGAGTGCGATCATACCCTGCCACACGATGTCCACGTGACAAAAAATAACGTTCCAAAGCAGCCATTCCTATGCCACCTGCTCCCACAAAATATATATATTTTTTACTGTTCATTGTTATTTCGATTCTTTAGATAAAATAGAATAAATAGTATCTACGATTTTCTCATCGGCCTGAGGAAGCGCCATCTTTAGCACATTTTCGGCAATGAGTTGACGGCGCGACTCATCGGCAAGCATTGCAACCACCTCATCGGCAAGATGTGCCTGCGCATCAGCATCAAGCACCATTACCGATGCGCCCACATCGGCCAATGCTTGTGCATTTTTTCTCTGGTGATCTTCGGCTACATTGGGAGAAGGCACCAATATAGATGGTTTTCCCAACAATTGTAATTCCGATATAGTGCTTGCTCCCGCTCGAGAAACAACCACATCAGCAGCACGATAGGCAAGCCCCATGTCTGTAATAAACGGCATGGCCTTTACATGAGGCACATCTTTAGCCTTTGCGCTACATTCTTCGGCATATAATTTACCTGTTTGCCACATCACCGATGCACCTGCCGCAGTGAGTTTTTCAAGCGAAACACCTATGCTTTCGTTAATTGTGCGAGCGCCAAGACTACCTCCCACAACAAGAACCAAAGGTCGTTTTGAATCAAAGCCCAAAAGTTCTTTTGCTTCAGCTTGAGTTTGCGACACTTCAAGCACAGCCTGACGAACCGGGTTTCCTGTTTTTACAATGCTTTTTTCGGGGAAAAAACGCCCCATATTGTCATAAGCCACACATATTGCTGATGCTTTTTGTGCCAACAACTTATTGGTTACACCGGCATAGGAATTTTGCTCTTGTAACAAAGTTGGTATGCCATTTTTCTGAGCAGCCTTGAGCATTGGACCACTTGCATACCCACCAACACCAACAGCCATATCGGGTTTGAAATCGCACAATATTTTACGTGCGAGTCTCATACTCTTAAATAATTTCCATAGCACCTTAAAATTGCGCCATAAACGTTTACGATCAAAACCGCACACAGGTAATCCGATGATTTTATACCCCGCAGCAGGGACACGCTCCATCTCCATGCGGTTTTCGGCACCCACAAATAGAATTTCGGTATCGGCATCACGACGTTTTAGGGCATTAGCGATAGCTACAGCCGGAAAAATGTGACCACCTGTACCTCCTCCACTAATGAGTATTCGATATTTGCGTTTTGTTTTCATCTTGGCAGTTATGATTTTTATACGTTTATATTTGTATGGGATTATCTCCACGAGCACCCTCGGGCAATTGTTCTATTTCGGCTTTAAAATCTTTTTTCTTCCCAGAGGTGCGCACAGCATGCTTGCTCACACTCAACATCAATCCAAATGCTATCGAGGTTATAATAATCGACGATCCACCTTTTGAAATCAATGGCAACGGTTGTCCCGAAACCGGGAATACACCTGTTACAATCGCCATGTGGAATAATGCTTGGAATGAAATCATTACGGCCGGGCCCATTACAAGCAATGCCGGGAACGCACCGCGACAACGTGTGGCAATAGCACCGGCACGAGCCAACAACCACATATACAGGAACAGCACAAACATTCCTCCGATATACCCCATGTCCTCTATTATTATGGCGTAGATGTAGTCAATGTTTGCCAACGGAAGTCGGGCCGTTTCTCGAGAATTACCCGGGAACACACCGAACAGTCCACCATTTGCCTGAGCCATATAAGAATACATTTCTTGTCGATTTTCGGCAGTGATTGGGTGTTTATACTTTGGAATGCTATCATTGGCATATCGTTCAATACGTTTTATCCAGGTTTCAAAACGTCCACCGGCTTCCTTCTCACCTTTGTCGGCCGATTTTATTTCTATCTCTTTAGGACCATTTTCACCGGCAATTTGCACCGTTGTTGTCGTTGCTTCTACTGTCTCTGTATCATTTTCTGATGCCATGTATTTGTAGGCAAAAGCTCCGGCTCCGGCTACAATATAGCATAATATCATTAAGAAGAATTTCTTGAGTTCAACGCCTCCAACAAACATCATTGACATACTCACTGCCAACAATAATATTGTATTGGTTAGTCCTTGATTGAATAGCAATCCGCAGAAAACAATAATCGAAATGCCACATATTACAACTCCTTTGGTTGAGATACCTTTGTTTATTTGGTATTGCGACATGACATAGGCTATGAGCAACACTGCCGAAAGCTTTAGAAACTCCGATGGCTGCACCATAAAACCAAATAACGTGAAACTGCGACGGGCTCCGTTGATTATATCTCCATTGATGAGAACATATACCATCATTATGACACTCAGCACCACAAATGTTCTACTGAGCTTAAAATAATGTTTGAAGTGAATGCGCTGCATCACCAAAATAACGACAAAGCCTAATAAAAGCGTTGAAATGTGACGCACAATAGGTTCATACACACCCATTGTTGTCGAATAAGCAATTTCGCGAGATGATGCACTATATAACTCTACAATCGAGATTATACACAGTGCAATGTAAATGCCCCAAATGTGTTTGTCGGCACGATGTTTGTGTGTTTTTGACTTAGTTTTGGGAGCAGTTTTGTCGTTGGGCACTTCATTAGAAGTGCTGTCAACGTTTTTTGAGTGGTTGTCTTGCATAGTGATAGATGATTAAATTATTATCGGTTTAACATTGATTTTACAGCATTTTTAAATTGCTCGCCACGATCCTCATAACTCTTGAACAGGTCAAAGCTTGCGCAACATGGTGACAACAACACGGTATCACCTTCTTGCGCCAAACGTGCACACTCATCAACAGCCTCTTGTAAGGAATGAGTGTCACTCAACTGCGCCACCTTTCCGCCAAAGAATTCAAGCAATTTGCTATTGTCTTTTCCCATGCACACGATTGCTTTCACTTTTTTGAGCACCAAAGGTTCTATTTCGGTATAATCATTTCCTTTGTCCTTTCCACCAAGAATGAGCACAGTGTTTTCGGGCATGCTTTCAAGAGCATACCAGCAAGAATTGACATTTGTAGCCTTTGAGTCATTGATGTAGCGTACTCCATTGACTGTTGCAACATATTCAAGTCGATGCTCTACACCTTCAAAGTCGGACAAGGCGCGACGTATATCCTCTTTTTTCACATCGAGAAGACAGGCCGACAAACCTGCCGCCATTGAATTGTATAGGTTATGTAGTCCGTTCAATGACAAGTCGGCTCTTGGCATTGTCATTGAAGTCTCCGAAGTGTTGAAAATCAACTCCTCTTGAGAATCAATATAGGCTGTTGCTCCATCTTCAGAAGTTTCGGCAAAAGGATACAAGCGAGCCTCGGTCTTAATGTTTTTGAGTTGCGCTTTTATCACCGGGTCGTCCTGCCAGAAAATGAACGCATCTTCGGGCGTGAGATTTCGCAAAATGCGGAATTTAGCATTCACGTAGTTTTGCATCTCATAGTCATATCGGTCAAGATGGTCGGGTGTGATATTGAGCAATACCGCAACATTGGCTTTGAAGTCATACATGTTTTCAAGTTGAAAACTGCTTAGCTCAATGACATAAACATCATGTTTATCATAGGCCACCTGCCAAGCAAGACTCTTTCCGACGTTCCCGGCCAACCCAACATTAACCCCTGCCTCCTTCAAAATGTGATAGGTGAGCAATGTGGTTGTTGTTTTACCATTACTACCGGTGATACACACCATTTTAGCATCGGTAAAACGTCCGGCAAATTCAATTTCAGAGATGATCGGGATATTTTTCTCAACAATGCGACGTACTATTGGCGCCGTGGGAGGAATGCCCGGACTCTTCACCACCTCATCGGCCGCAAGTATGCGCGCCTCGGTGTGAGTTCCCTCTTCCCACTGTATATTGTGGTCATCAAGCACTTGACGATAACGTGGAGCAATGGTTCCCATGTCGGACAGGAACACATCAAAACCTTTTACTTTACCGAGAATTGCGGCTCCTACGCCACTTTCTCCACCTCCAAGCACTACAAGACGTTTCATTATCTATTGGTATTTTATCTTATTTTTAACGTTACAAAAGTTATCACTGCAAGGAAAATTGCGATAATCCAAAATCGTGTCACCAATCGTGACTCAGGAATTGCCACCTTGGGACGTTGTATCAATGCCTTAATACTTCCATCGCCCGGTTTCTGAAAATGATGATGCAATGGTGTCATCTTAAAAATGCGCAAACCTTCTCCATATTTTTTTTTGGTATATTTGAAATAGGGCACTTGAATCATCACTGCAATGGTTTCAATAAAGAATATTCCACAAAGCACCGGAATGAGCAATTCCTTGTGTATCATAATCGCATAGACAGCGATAATACCTCCCAAAGTGAGACTTCCGGTGTCGCCCATGAACACTTGTGCAGGATTGGCATTGTACCACAAGAATCCAATGAGAGCACCCACAAATGCGGCCATATATACAACCAATTCCTCGCTGCCGGGAATATACATTATGTTGAGGTAGGACGAGTAAACAACATTACTACCCAAATATGCCATAATTGCAAGAGCAACACCAATAATGGCTGATGTCCCTGCGGCTAATCCATCAAGCCCATCTGTGAGATTTGCCCCATTTGAGGTTGCTGTAATCACTAAAATTGTCACAATGATGAACAAAATCCAACCTCCCAATTGGGCATAATCACCCAACCATGACGTGAGAGTGGCATAGTCAAAGTTATTGTCTTTGACAAACGGAATTGTGGTTTGCGTAGATTTTACATTTTCAGCCTCATAGGTTATCACTGTTTCGTGGTTCACAACGTTTTCCACCTCATGGTTTTCACGTATCACGATATCAGGGCTCAAGTACATTGTGAGTCCCACAATGAGACCAAGACCCACTTGTCCTACGATTTTATATCGTCCTTTGAGACCATCTTTGTTTTTATATTTGAGTTTCAACAGGTCGTCAAGGAAACCAATTGTTCCGAGCCACAAGGTTGAAATTATCAACAGTATCATATATACACTCGTGAGATTTCCCACAAGCAAACATGGCAACACTATAGAGATGATGATTATTATACCACCCATTGTGGGGGTCCCAATTTTGGCATTTTGCTCAGCAATACCCAAGTCACGTACCACCTCTCCCACTTGCATGAGTTGCAGGCGATTGATGATTTTACGGCCAATAATAGTTGCTATAAACAACGACAACATGAGAGCTGCACCCGAGCGAAACGTGATATAGCTCATGAGTCCCGCTCCGGGGAAATTAAAGTCGTTCAAATAATTGGATAAGTGATACAGCATATCGTTTTTTATTTTGCGTTTTCAAATTTATACTTGCGCAGCGAAAACCTCTTGCACTACTTCTCGATCATCAAAATGGTGTTTAACCCCTTTAATCTCTTGATAATCTTCGTGTCCCTTGCCGGCAATGAGAATAACATCTCCGGCCGATGCAAGGCAAACAGCCGTGCGAATTGCTTCACGTCGGTCGCTGATACTGAGCGTTTTCAATCGTTGCTCGGCATCAAGGCCTTCCTCCATGTCATGCAAAATTTCGGCAGGGTCTTCATTGCGGGGATTGTCCGATGTCAAGATTAGACGATCACTGCGTTTAGCCGCTTCGCGGGCCATAATGGGACGTTTCCCTTTATCTCGGTTGCCACCGGCACCCACTACGGTGATAACTTTTCCGTTTGCACCAATGACGTCGCGTATCGTGTTAAGGACATTTACCACAGCATCAGGAGTGTGGGCATAGTCAACGATTGCTGTCACTCCATGCTTAGAGTGAAATGCTTGGAAACGTCCGGCAACCGGCACAAGTCGGCTCATGTTTACGAGCACCTGCTCTTTATCCCACCCCAACAATATTGAGGCACCATAAACAGCAAGAAGATTATATACATTGAAACGTCCGGTAAACAACACTTCAACTTCACACGAGTTGAAGGCCACGAGTGTACCATCAAGACGGCTCTCTACAATGCGTCCAACAAAATCGGCACGAGAACGCAACGAATAGGTGTGTCGCTTGGCAAGAGTGTTTTGCAACATCACCTCTCCCACTTTGTCGTCAAGATTGGTGAGAGCAAACGCCGATGCAGGCAACACATCAAAGAACGATTTCTTTGCGGCTATATAATTATCAACCGTTTGGTGATAATCGAGATGGTCTCGAGTGAGATTTGAGAAAATACCTCCGGCAAAATGCAATCCTGCAATGCGATGTTGATGTGCGGCATGAGAGCTCACTTCCATTGCAGCAAATTCACAACCGGCCTCAACCATGCGGTGCAACAATTCGTTCAGGCTGAGTGGATCGGGTGTTGTATGGGTCGAAGACACTGCCTCGGTATCAACATAATTGCACACTGTCGAGAGCAATCCGGCTTTATAGCCCATCAATCGCGCCATCTCGTAGATGAGCGTTGCGGTGGTGGTTTTACCATTTGTTCCGGTCACGCCCACCAAGCGCAGTTTTCGAGACGGATTGTCCCACCACTGCGAAGCAATAAACCCAAGAGCAATTGCCGAGTCGGCCACCTTGATATAGGTTATCTCAGAGTCGAGCTGTTGTGGCAATGTTTCGCACACAATTGCTGCTACTCCACTATGAGCAAGAGATGGGATATAATCATGCCCATCGGCACTCACTCCTTTTACAGCCACAAATAACGAGCCGGCGATGACACGACGCGAGTCGCTCACCACCGTTGTGATTTCTTTATCATCGCTCCCAACAATCTCTTCTACGATAATTGCCGATAGCAAATCTTTGAGTTTTTTCACTTGTGCCATTATACTTTATTCCACTAATGATAGTACAACTTTTGTTCCGGGTTCCAATTTTTCTCCCGCCTTGGGTGTTTGGCTTTTTACATATCCTACACCCGTGATTTCAACATTGAGTCCAACGGTCTCGAGTTGCGAGATTGCTTCTCTCAGCCCAAGCCCCACCACATTTGGAACAACTCCAACGGAGTCGTTCTTTGGACGTTCAAAACGTTTTATTGAATTTATCGATAAATCCTTCAACATTTCATCATTGGCATTGTTGCTGCGCATTGAGGCATAAAAAGTCGGAGTTTTCTCTGACTTCGGGTCAACGTTCACTCTATAATCCGATGAATTGTCCAACAAACCTCTCGCATATAACTTGTTGGCCACACCTTTCAACACCTCACCGCTCACACTTGCAGCTCCACGTGGCGACTTGGGATTGCTCACAACCACTACACATGAATATTTTGGGTTGTCGGCAGGGAAAAATCCAACGAACGAAACTCTACGTTTTGCCATATTATAACGTTTCCCTTCAACAATATAGCATGTTCCCGTTTTTCCGGCTATTCTCACCTTATAGTCACCCATGAGACGCAAACGGCGAGCTGTTCCGCTTTTTCCTTCTACAACTTTTGTGAGCATTCCGCGCATTTTCGAGGCTGTCTCTCTGCTGCATATACTGTCTCGGATATAAGACACCGGAATCACCGAATCGATTCCATTTCCTTCAATGCCTTTTACCAATCGAGGGCGAACATATTTTCCGTCATTAGCCAAGGCGTTATAAAACGCCAATATGCTCATCGGCGATATTTCAGAATTATATCCATAGGTTTGACGCGAGAACGCGATGCGGCCACCTTTATTGTCGGCAACAATTGGGAATCGGGGAGTTTGTTCTCCTCTGATACCAATATTGAACGGTTCAAAAAATCCCATTGAGGCCAAACGCTTACGATATTCGCTTGGGTGTTCACCAAATCCACGCACCATCACTCTTGTTGTTCCAATATTTGATGAATGCTCAAGAATTTCACTCACCTTGAGCGAGGGCATAAAATGCGAGTCGGTTATCGCACGTCCTCCGGCATAAGGGAACGACTGGCCGATGGGAATCACTTCGGAAGAGTCTCTCACCAATTTATCTTCCAACGCAATAGTCAACGAAACGGCTTTGACAACCGAGCCGGGCTCATAACACAACACGGCTCTATTCATCGCTTCATATACACGTCGAGTTTTGTGGTCATAGTCAAGGTTGGAAATGGCTTTGATGTCACCTGTAGCTGTCTCCATGAGCACAGCTGTACCCCAATCGCCACCGCACGTTTGCAACATGGTTCCAAGTTCATTTTCCAATATATCTTGCATGCCCACATTGATTGTTGTGCGAACGTTATACCCGTCGATTGCCGGAATTGATGGCATATCCACCACATTCTTTGTTAAAGGCACTTTGCGATTGATGCCGTTCACGCCATACAACAACGAGTCAATGGCATATTCGAGGCCCGAGTATCCATGTATTTCACCGGTAACCGAGTCTTCATTTACACGACCTATGCTACGTTTCACCAATTCGCCATAGGGGTAGCATCGCTTAAGAAACGAGTGTGCCGCAAACCCGTTGCGATTGGCATTCTTAATTTTGAAAAATGGCCAGGTGCGCATTTTCTGCAAGTCGGTGAACGTGATATTCTTCACGAGCAGATGTCCTCTTGGTTTTTTCTCACGACTGAGTGGCTCCAACAAATATTGATGCCATTGTTTTGCTGTGCGACGGGGATAATAATGCGCCAAGCTGTCACTAATGATGGGAAGTTTTGCAACAAAGGTGTCGGTCATAAACTTTTCTGCCCTATAATCGATCCACACGCTGTATCTCACTTGGGTTGTTGCAAGCACACTTCCATCATCGGCAAGAATATCGCCTCGGCCGGGATAATCAATTGTCGTGTCGGAAAATGTTTTCATCGCCTTTGCATTCCAATCCTCAGAGTGTAGGATTGTAGTATTAAATGCCTTGACAACAATAAATGAAGCAAACACAACAATTAATATTGCGACAACAATAAATCGCAACAAAATTGTTTGTCGATTGTAAATTTTCTTCTTTTTGGCTGTACGCTCCTTTTCGGGTGTGGTGTTTGTTTTACTCATAATAGCATCAGATTAATAGGTTACATAAAACGGCGGATTTTCTTGCACTTTTAGATTAAGCTTCATTGAATCAACTCGCCGGGTCATTTCCGACTCGCGTATTTGATTCATATACAATGTTTTTGCCTGAACGCATTTTGTCTCAGCTATTTCAAGTTTCTGTGACAACTTGCGCATTTCTTCAATATCTTCAAGATAAAGATACTTTGATCCCATGTAGGATACAAGCATCACGATAATGAGCCCCACACTGAATTTGTGGCGCAAAAAGAAATCTACCGAAACTTTACGGCCGCCAAGGAATGCCAACACGTTATAGGCTGTTACCTTGAGCCAGTGTTTTGCTGTTTTTTTGTACGTCTCTTTTGTCATGTCTATATCTTAAAGTTAAAGGTTTAAAGGTCATATTTTTTCTGCAATGCGCAGTTTTGCACTACGCGAACGTGGATTGCGCTCTATCTCTTCATCGCTCGGAACAATCGGTTTGTTGGTGATGAGCTTGAATGGGGATAGATTGCGCCCAAAGAAATCTTTTTGAACCTCTCCCTCAAAATTTCCGGTCTTGAGGAAGTTCTTCACCAAACGATCTTCCAACGAGTGGTAGGATATTATCACCAAACGCCCGCCCGGTTTTAACACCTGCAACGCTTGAGTGAGCAACTGACGCAACACCTGCATCTCTTGATTGGTCTCGATGCGCAGGCTTTGGAATATTTGCGCCAACATCTTACGCTCCTTGCGAGGATCGATAAATGGCTTGAGCAGTTCAAGGAACTCTCCGGTCATCTCGATTGGGCGCACCTTGCGGGCGCGCTCAATCTCCGATGCTATCCTTTTTGATGTGTGCCTGGGGATTTCCCCATATATAGTAAATAGATTAGATATTTGCTCAGGTGTATATTCGGCAAGGATTCCGGCTGCTGTCAATTTGCGCCCGCGACTCATGCGCATATCCAATGGGGCATCAAATCGGAAGCTGAACCCTCTACTTTCATCATCAACATGTCGAAACGACAATCCCAAATCGGCCACCACGCCATCTACTTGGGTTACCCCATAATAGCGTAGAAAATTTTTAAGGTGACAAAAATTGGAATGAACCATCGTGAAACGAGAGTCTTGAGGCGCATTGCATAGAGCGGCCTCATCTTGGTCAAACCCAAACAATCGGCCTTCATCGGACAATAGCCCCAAAATGCCACGTGTGTGACCCGCCCCTCCCATAGTGACATCGGCATAAACTCCCGATGGATTCACTACGAGTCCTGTGATGGTCTCGGTATAAAGCGCTGGGGTGTGGTAATTATTTTGTGACATATTGGCTCTTTTTTACTTAACCTAAAGGTTAACCTCCTAATTATGCACAAAAATAGCACTAATATTGCAATTTACCAAACACAACCGAGATATTTTTTCAACATTTTTCATTGCCCTTGATTTTCAGCACTTTAAAGAAAAAAGGAATTTCACTTTCCGAAATTCCTTTTACAAATGTCAATTACAATTCAAAATTATTTACGGGCGCAATATCTTTTTCAGATACTCAACGCCGGCGGTAGCCGTCATGGCCAACACCTCGACCCGATCGTCACACACCACCGAGGGGCGTGGGTCGATATAATAAATCTGAGCATCACGACGGGCATAGTGGAGCAAACCGGCTGCCGGATAGACACTTAGCGACGTTCCAATGACCACAAAAATATCGGCCTCTCTCACCAATTCTATCGCAGGTTCAATGTTGGGGACTTGCTCCCCAAAAAACACTATATGAGGACGCACCGCGTCGCCATATTCATCGCGGGTTTCCGTTGAGGTCTCTAAGTTTTCGGGAGTGAGTGTGTAAATTCGTGATTCATCTTTCATTGATCTCACTTTCATCAACTCGCCATGGAGATGCAACACACGTTGACTTCCGGCTCGCTCATGCAAGTCATCTACATTTTGCGTAATGATGTAAGTGTCAAAGTCTTTTTCCAAGTCAACCAAGCCCAAATGACCCGCATTTGGCTCCACCTCCAACAACTGGCGACGACGGGCATTGTAAAATTGATGCACAAGCTCGGGATCGCGATTGAAGCCTTCGATACTCGCCACCTCCATAACGTCATACTTTTCCCACAAGCCATCGCTGTCACGAAATGTTGACAATCCACTCTCGGCGCTCATTCCCGCGCCGGTCGAAATTACAAGCTTCTTTTTCATAGTTCAAGAATTTTAGTTTAAAGTTTAACTATACAAATATAGAGTATTTTTTCCACTCCCGCAACAATCCCTCAACAACCTGTAATCACTTTGACAAAATTCCTCTTAATCTTATACCATAAATAAACGGAAAGAGTCCGGTTATGCACCAGACTCTTTGCCATAAAATTTTCTGTTGATACGACCAATATGCGATCGTTGTTTTCCTATTTTGTAAATATCTTTGATATTTCACTCAAGAGCAAAACTCCTAATGTCAAGCCAATTGTTGTCCACCATTGTTGCACCGAGAGGGTTGCCAAATGGAACAACGATTGCATGCTTGGCACCAACATCACCATAAGCGTCAATCCAATGACCAAGAAGATTGTCAGCCACAACCAACGGTTGCTAAAGAATCGATCGACAAACAATTTATTGCCCGAGCGCACTGAGAATATCATCACAAACTGCGAGAAAATCATCACCGCAAAGGTCATCGTACGAGCTACATCAACCGATGTGTTCAAGCCTATAACGTATGCCAAAATTGTCATTGCGCCAAGTATAAGTGCTTGGATTACTACACGCGTAGAGAATGAACGTGTAAATATACCCTGATTAGGATCGATCGCCCTTCGCGACATTATATCTTTGGCAGCATGGTCAACGCTCAACGCCAAACAGGGCAAGCTATCACCCACGAGGTTAATGAATAGCAACTGTATGGGCAACAGGGGCATATCAAGATTATAAAGCACAGCCACAAGTAGCAATATGATCTCTCCAAGATTTGTCGAAATCATAAACTGAATCGACTTTATCAAATTGTCGTAAATGCGACGTCCCTCTCTCACGGCTTGCACTATCGTGGCAAAATTATCATCGGCGAGCACTACATCAGCAGCCTCCTTTGAGACATCGGTGCCGGTAATACCCATTGCCACACCAATGTTGGCAAGTTTCAATGCAGGAGCATCATTCACACCATCGCCCGTCATTGCCACAACATTGCCAAGACTCTGATATGCCTTCACTATACGCACTTTATGCTCAGGGGCAACGCGGGCAAAAACCGACACTTTATTCGCTTCATTACGCAACTCATCATCGGTCATTTGTTCCACCTCACTACCGGTAAGCACACTGTCACCCGGTGACATAATACCAAGACTTTGTGCAATAGCCGAGGCTGTAACTTTATGGTCGCCGGTAATCATAACGGGCTTAATCCCGGCCTTTTTGCATTGTTCGACAGCAACTTTTGCCTCCTCACGCGGAGGATCTATCATTCCAACCATGCCGGCAAACACCAAGTCTTGTTCGGCCCGGGCAGTAAGCTCGTTCAACTGCGTTTCATTAGGCTCTTTATCAACAATTATTTCAGAATAGGCCATACAGAGCACTCGCAATGCCTTTTGCGCCATTGCATTGTTCTCATTCGCAAGTCGTTCATGGTCAGTTTTTTCAATTGGGCGCACAGTGCCGTCTTCATCTTCAATGCGATTGCATCGAGCAAGCAACTCATCAAATCCGCCTTTCGTTGCAACAAGAATCGTATGCTCATCTTTTCGGTGAAGCGTTGTCATCAGTTTGCGTTCCGAATCAAACGGAATCTCCGATATGCGCTGATAAATTTCATTTATCTTCTCTTGCTCCATACCATTATTTTCAGCACAGGCAATTAACGCCGTTTCGGTCGGATCGCCAAAAAATTCGCCTTCGCCACCTTGTGTTGTATCGTTGCAAAGCGTTCCAATGGTTAGCACCTTTTGAGATAGAACAGGATAGGCCTCCACTACGGTCATCTTATTCTGAGTGAGAGTCCCGGTCTTATCAGAACATATTACAGTTGTACTGCCAAGAGTCTCCACCGAAGGCAGGTTGCGCACTATTGCATTCTGCTTGGCAAGTCGCTGAACACCAAGAGCCAAGACCACGGTTGACACTGCAGGTAATCCCTCCGGAATGGCCGCAACAGCAAGACTCACTGCGGTCATGAACATCTCCATGATGCCTCGTCCATAGCACAACCCTATCACAAAAATTACAAAACAAACAATAAGGCTTATGACTGCAAGCACTTTGCCCAATTTGTCAAGGCGTATCTGCATTGGCGTACGCATGTCGGGAACAGATTTAATCATCGCTGCAATTTTCCCCACTTCGGTGCGTTCACCCGTGGCAACCACAATCCCAAGACCTCGGCCATAAGTGACACTACATGAGCTAAATGCCATATTCACTCGGTCGCCAATAGGCGCATTCTCTGAAATAGTTGCTGTATTCTTATCCACAGGTAGAGATTCGCCCGTAAGCGCTGCCTCCTGTATTTTTAGATTAACGCTATCTATCAGTCGTAGGTCGGCCGGGACACTATCGCCGGTCTCCAATTCAACAATATCGCCCACGACAAGGTCTCGCGACTCGATGACCTGATGCTCTCCGTTTCTGACAACCTTACAATGCGGAGCCGATAGTCTTTCAAGGGCATCGAGTGCATTCTCGGCCTTCGCCTCTTGGAATACGCCTATGATAGCATTTACTATAAGAATCGACAAAATAATGATAGCATCAGTTATTCCCTCCCCATTCATATAGCCTGTAATACCTGAAATTATAGCCGCCACAAGTAGAACAATAATCATAAAACTCTTGAATTGTGCAATGAACTTTTGCAACAACGAGGTGTGCTTCTTTTTTGCAAACTCGTTTAAACCATCTCGGTTTTGACGTTCTATCACTTCATCTTGAGTTAATCCGTTTTCAATGTTTGTTTTTAATTGTTGAACAACCTGCTCAACCGATTGTTGATAAAAATTCATTTGTGTTTTTATTTGTGTTTTTTATTTTCGGTGCAAAGATACCAATAATTTAGGGGTTAATTGCCACATAGGTCTAAATTTATTCCCCACCAATAACTCTAAACATGCGCTATATAAGTTGCGAGGATATTGTTAATAACAACTCAAGCCACAAACAACCGTTCAACAAACGCCTTATTTCACTATTATTATGTTTTAAGTTGATTATTCCAGTGTTTTTGAGTACCTTTGCACTCAAATCATTACGATGCACCATTTTGCCAACTGATTATGGTGCGATATTGTTTAACTAAAAATCTCAACCTTGGACATAGATCCCTTACCAGCCACGTCGCCGCTACTTAACATGATAATGGCGACTATGAACGTAACATTTGACGCAGGGTCAATTTTTGCCCTCATATGCGCAGGCATTGCGTTACTTCTTTCCGGCTTCATCTCTGGCAGCGAGATTGCCTATTTCTCATTAACACCTCAACAATTAGACGAGCTCGACGAAACTCCTAAGGGGGAGACTATTCGTGGCTTTATGAACACTCCCGAACGGTTATTGGCAACCATTCTCATTGCCAACAACCTCGTCAATGTAACCATTGTTATTCTATGTAACTATGCTCTCGGGCCTGTGTTTCAAGGCATGAGCGAGGTGATGAGCTTCATTCTACAAACCGTTCTTCTCACGTTCTTAATATTGCTATTTGGTGAAATTCTGCCAAAACTATATTCAGGAAACAACACGTTGAAATGGGCCAAAATGGCCTGCGGAGGCATTTCGTTTGCTATAAAACTTTTCTACCCACTATCCTCTATGCTTGAAAAAAGCTCGGGCATAGTGAAACGCGTTGTAACTAAGCGCTCGGCCAATCTTTCGACCGACGAGCTCAGCCAAGCCCTTGAGATCACCGACGTAAACACCGAGGACGACAAAGAGATGCTACAAGGAATTCTAAAATTTGGCGATACAACTGCGTCAGAAATCATGACTCCTCGCATTGACATCACCGACATTGATATAACATCATCGTTTGAACAGGTAATGGAAGTGGTGCTATCAAGCGGTTTTTCTCGCCTACCCGTTTACGAAGACACTCAGGACAATATCAAAGGGGTATTATATAGCCGCGACCTTCTGCCATTTATCGGCCGCGACCCCAAAGAAGTTAAATGGCAATCTCTCATCAGAGAATGCTACTTCGTGCCGGAATCTCGAATGATCGACGATCTCCTTGAAGACTTCCGCCATCGCAAAATACACATGGCTATTGTGGTAGATGAATTTGGTGGCACTCAAGGAGTTGTAACCCTTGAAGACGTCCTTGAAGAAATCGTAGGTGACATCAACGACGAATACGACACTGAGGAAAAAACCTACCAACAACTCCCCGATGGATCGTTCATTTTTGAAGGACGAACTCTGCTCAACGACTTTTTCAGAGTCACCGAACTTGACGAAGATGATTTTCAAGATATGACCGAAAATTCTGAGACACTTGCCGGAATGCTTCTCGCCATCAAAGGTGATTTTCCAAAAGAAAAAGAACCAATAGTGTATCGTAACTGCCGATTCCTAATTCTCGAAATTGAGCACCACCGCATTACAAGCGTCAGAGTGAAAGTTACACATCACGAAAAAGCATAAAGCATGAGCCACAGTCATAACGGAAACACCCTCACTGCGCTCATTACTATGCTACCAATATGGGCCATTGCAATTATTGCATCACTATCATTCAGCGAATGCAACCAAAATGAGAACGTTCCCATTCCTCGCCCAACGTCCTATCCTCGCATACAACTATGCGACACAATCTACATTCCCATTAGCAACTTCCCATTAAACATTGAGACCAATTCTCAGGCCATCACTAAAATAAAAAGCCGACCGGCCACCGACCCCAACACCCAATGGATCGATATATTCTATCCGACCTATAACGCAACAATTTATTGCACACTTTCTCTCACCGACAAAGAGTCGGTGCAAAATATCATCAACAACCGATTGGAACGTTTCTCTCTTGAAACAACCAACCGACAAGCCCAAACAACAACCATCAACCATCTCAAACATAACGCCGAGATTATCACTTGTCGCGACAACATCGTGACCCCGGTCATGTTCATCACAACCGACAACAATCATTGGGTGCTATCGGGGACACTCAACTTTGCGCCCGACCGCACAATAAATTACGACTCAGTAGCGCCGATTATAACTGCCGTCAAGCACGACATCTTACACATCATCAACAACATCTCTCCCAACAATGAGCGATAACTCAGTTTTTTACCTTCACCAACAATTAAAGCTATACATCGAGCCAATACCATCTCTTGACTCTCTCATCGCTACAGCCCCCAACGAAGATATAGCGCTACTGAACGAAATCACCTCTAACTCTCGCAAAGCCGAGATACTCGCAACACGACAATTGCTACGCAACTTATTCGGTCCCAGCGCGACTCTCGGCCATCACTCAGACGGAAGTCCATATCTGCACAATAACCCTATACACATATCCATCTCCCACTGCGCCACACACATTGCCATTGCAACACACCCCACACAACGCATAGGCATCGATATAGAGACATGGCGACCGACACTCGAGCGCGTTAAAGAGAAATTCCTCACGCCCGATGAAATTGCCACATACAACACTCCTGAGCTTCTCCTACAAGCCTGGACCGCCAAAGAAGCCATTTACAAAGCCGCCGGAATTTCAGGGCTTTCACTACTTGATATCAAACTCCCCATCAACCCCTCAGCGCCCAACAACATTCAACGTCTCAACACATTACACCACAACTCACAACCAACCACTGCGCCAGCAATCGCAACAATATCCCGCCACAACGCACAATTCACCCTACACCACCTCCAATCCCCCCACGCCACCATCACAATAGCCATTTAACTGATGGGATCGGGACAATGGCGGCGACGTTGACAGTGTTGACATTCACTGCCTCGCCACACTTTGTCAAATTCTTCAATGGCTTGCGAAATGAGTGTGCAGTCGTCTGTGAGAATGCCGGCTTCAAAGTTGCGTCGCGTGGCCGATTTCATTCCCATGCCTGCTCCTGTGAGGTTGGCACTCCCTATGTAGCATAGCTTTTGGTCGATGATGATAATTTTGAAATGCACTCTCGGACACATGACTCTTTCCAATAATGTGACCAGGCGTTTATACCGGTCGAAGTCTTGGCGAAAGTTAGGGCCGGGTTCTTTTGCATGAATTAGCCTCACTTCTACACCACGCCCGATAAGTTCATCAATCAGTCCCAAGAATGGCCTCTCTTGTTGTCCTTGCTTGATGTATAGGTCTTTTATGTCGGCCGTGCCAATCCACAACGACTCACGAGCCATCGCAGCCGCCTCTATCACAGTCGAATAATGCTCTGCATCAGAGATAAATTGTATCATCTAATTTGAGCCTAAAAGATTAATAATTGTCTCAATATACTTTTTCTCAGCGAGATGAATGCTCTCAATGGAATCTTTAGTAATATCTAAATTTACAAGACCTATTTTATGGTTGCGATTATTCCTATAGGTGTGAATGTCATTATCGCAACATTCAATAGGCGCGGTGAATATTCCTACAATATTTCTATTTTCCTCCCCATAATGATATAGGTAGGTTGTCATCTGATACAAATCTTCACGCTGTATTCCAAAGGTTGAAGTTGCTCCAAAATTGTTGTAATATTTGTACTTGGCATCTATAACCATTTCTACAACTCCATTTTTAGAAATAAGAATGTCAGGTCTTATTTCGCGCATATCATTATCTAAGAGAGATTCACCTCTTAATGAGTTGGGCGAAAAGACTTTATATTCTGAAGGAAGATTATTTTGCAATAATCTCAGCAAATAGATTTCCCATAGTTCAGCTATGTCAATAAAATAGGAAATATCACTGTTTTGACCACCATCAACAGACTGAGCTCTTTGATTTGATAAAATTGTCTTGCTTAATCGCATAACAGGCCTATATGCGTCATTGAGTCGTGTGTATTTGATGCTTTCTATCTGATTGACGTTATCTATTGAGCCAACACCCATAGATTCAAGATACTTATCATAGGCTTCAAATTCCCCTATAATAGTACCCACGCCTTTGCCTTTTAGAACTTTATAAACCGCTCGAATCGTTTGATTGATGGCATTATCCATAGAAAGCTTTTTATAGGAACAGAAAAAACGAGAGGCGTTGCATAGATTGCTATGAATGTGTTTACTGATGTTTAAATGTCCTTTAAAGTGCTTTTGATTTTTTTGAACCGTTTTGTACTCTCGAGGAATTTGCCCTACCGTCAGAGCCTTATTGAGTAGTGCCTTCCAAATTAATGCAATCAACCAATAGGAATTAGACGTTGTATTATACTCCAAATTGGAACTACCCAATGGAAGATATAAATTTGTGGCATAGCTGATTAAATAGCTGAAAATATTCCCATATCTGGGGTTAATTATAATAGAATAGCCGTTAAAGGAAAATCTTCCAATATAATGAGATGTATAGAATTTACACTCATCGACAACAGGAGTCCATCTTTTAGTGGTATAAGATTGTATTTCATACCAAATAGGACAATCGGTATGCCCATTTGTAGAATAGGATTGTAAATTCACAATATCCAACGTTCCGTCGCGATACTGTTTCTGCAACTCATCTACGGCACGCATAAATCCGGCACTTTGATTATAATACACCTCAACCCCGTTGAGATTACTATCTTCAATGATTAGGCTCATGATAGTGGTTCAGTAAATTTTTCTTTGAGAGATTCAATATAGTCTAAGATCCTTTCATCTTCAATGCGATTTCCAAGATATTCCTCTATCAATGGTTGCAAATGATAGTCCCACAACTTTTCTAACTCAAAACTTGAAATTATCTGCAAGTTATCTCCCGACTCAGGTTCCTTTTTAAAATCTTTAATCTTGCCAAAATAGGCATGTCCTATCTGATAATCTTCCCCTAATTGTAACTCTTGAGACACAAGATTTTTGTTTAATTCCTTACACCTATCTATATATTGCTTCATGCATGTTTCATTAATGTTGTAATCAGCAAGAATAGTTTCAAGGACACTCATTTTGGGCATAATTTTCATAAACGCAAAACGTCTCCTCAGCGCCAAATCAAATGTAACCAGGCTCTTGTCGATACTATTCATGGTTCCAATAATATAAATATTAGAAGGAATTTTAAATGGCTCTGAAAAATTAGGAATGGAAACTTTTTCATTACGATATTCAATGGCATACATTAATTCACCAAAAACCGATGATAAATCTGCTCGATTGATTTCATCAATTATAATAATAAATTTTTGATTGGGGTGAGAGCTTGCCTTATCGCATAATTTTTTAAAAATCCCCTCTTTGAGAGTATAAGAGAGAGTATTTCCTTCGATTTGTGGACTTATTCCTCCAATAAAGTCTTCGTATGTATAATTGGGGTGGAATTGAACCAAAGCCCAAGCTCCTTCTTCTTTAATTGATGATTCGTTGAATTTATATGCATCTAATTCGTCGTTTGAAATACCCAATTCGCGACATACTAAGTCCTTTGCACTATATGTTTTGCCCGTTCCCGGAGGGCCATACAATATAATTGCTTGATTCCCTGAGTTGAGAAGCCCTTGAGGATCCTTTATTTGCTGATTTTGTATCATCAATATGGATATGAGCATTGACAGTTCATGATAGAAATTTTCGCCTCGATCATCTTCGTGAATCATTCCGACAATGCGATCGGAATAATCTTTCCACCCGGCAACAAATTGCTCAAAGTCTTGGTTCATCGCTATATCCCCTTCATATTTGAAATCTTCTTGCTTGACTAAATTTCGATATACCAATAAACTAACAGGGTGTATGACTTCGTAAGTGTGAGTCCACATATAGAAAAATTTATATGGGAATCGATATTTTAATGCTTCTTTCTGCGCTTTTTCAGCTTGTTCATCACCGCTATAATATGATTCACTCGGCCAACGTAACACCAATTTTGACTCATCGGGATCGAAATTGCCATCTTTGATATTTTGAATTGTACTAATTACATTGAAAAAGTAATTATTATCAGCAAAATGTGACGATGGATGCCTTATCTGTCCATAACTATATAGTGATGCATTATCATCGTGACCGGTGATTCGGTTTGATATTATACGAAATTCATCTTTCATGATAGGATTTTCATCAAATGTAAATCCACCAAGCATGCACCCTATTTTAGAGATGAGGTCTCCATATTCAGGGAAATTTTCACGCATAATTTTTACTCCTTCATACGCTTGATCTTTAGTCATTTCATCATCTTTACAAGAAAAGTATGTTGTTGAAGGTTTAGTCCCGTCCTTGAAGGTCACTTCTTTACCATCTATTTTAATGCAGTGATTGTCTGTGTCAAACTCTAATACTTTTGAGTTAATAACATCAAAAAGGTCCTTGATTTCATTAAACCGATTGACTATAAACTCATTTGCTTGGTCCTCAAAAAATTGTTTGCGGATTCGCCATATAGCTATAAGTTTTTCTCTTGTTAATCTCATGATATTTTTTGCTTAAATTATTTAATGAATGCACATATTATTTCTAATTCCGGCAAAGTTAGCTGAAATGCGAACATTTCACAACTTTCATTATTTATTATACGATTAAATAGTTTCGTTGTTTGATAACATTTTAATGGCTTTTGTGGCGATTGTTGGGGTTATGCCGGTGAGGGGATTTGGCATTATAAGGCGTTTTCTAAGGTCGCCAATGTATTCACATTCGTCGTCAAGAATCAAATAATCGGGGGGTGTTTTGCCTCTGAATAGGGTAAGATATTCTTTTACTTCGTCGCCTCGACTGCCGAATGTGTCGGTTGGGGTGATGCCATGTATCGAGCCCGGCATATTGCGCTCAGCCCACATTTTGCGAAGGCCGGCGAGTCCATGAATATATCTCCACGATGAAGTGATAACTATTTTCGCCCCGGTGGCATCAACGATTTTACGAAGATTGTCGGTGGCGTTGGGGTCAAATAGCGGGCCATAATGGTCGGCATAGGGCTGATGGTCCATTTTCAACTTTGTGAGATGCTGCCCGGTATTCAACACGCCATCAATATCCAGGAAAATCAGTTTAAGCTCATGAGGTACATCGTGCGAAGCTTTGAGCGAGGAGTGGCTGTTTAAATTGGAGGGTTTCATGGTTATAGTGGCATGTTAAGTTGTGAGACTTATTTAGATGTAAAATTACCACACAATTGCTACACAATAGAGCTACTGCGTGGTAATTTATGTTTTTTTAGAGGTTTTCTATGCTTCCTCTATGTTGAAATGGTTACTGTTGGCTGTGCCGCTTGGTATTTCAATGTTATACTTACTAAGTATTGCATCTTCAATTTCATGGGCCGTCGGTCGGGCATTGGTACCCGATTTAACTATTTCAACTGATGCGCCTTTAGGCAGTTTCCCAACGTTGACTTTTGCTGTCACTTTCCACAATCGTGCCATAATTTTGATGTTTTTTAAGTTAGTAAATTAGTGAATTGCACTGCAAAATAAACATCATGTTGTGCCATAACAAGGCGCATGTCGCATTTTTTTGCAAAAAAAAGAAGATGTTCCACGATGGAACATCTTCTTGAGTTATTGAGAGTTGTTATGCTCTATTAGAGTTGAGGACCTGCAGCAACGAGTGCTTTACCTGCTTCGTTTCCTTCAAATTTCTTGAAGTTGTTGATGAAGCGTTGAGCGAGGTCTTGAGCTTTAACATTCCAGTCTTCAACGTTAGCGTAAGTATCGCGAGGATCGAGAATGTTAGGATCTACGCCGGGAAGTTCTGTTGGTACTTCGAAGTCGAACAAAGGAATTTTCTTAGTAGGAGCGTTGTTGATTGATCCGTCAAGGATAGCGTCAATGATACCACGAGTATCTTTGATAGAAATACGTTTTCCTGTACCATTCCAACCGGTGTTCACCAAGTATGCTTTAGCGCCGTTAGCTTCCATTTTCTTCACGAGTTCTTCACCGTATTTAGTTGGGTGGAGTGAAAGGAATGCAGCACCGAAACATGCAGAGAAAGTAGGAGTTGGTTCAGTGATACCACGTTCAGTACCGGCCAATTTAGCAGTGAAACCAGAGAGGAAGTAGTATTTAGCTTGTTCTGGAGTCAAGATAGAAACCGGAGGAAGTACACCGAATGCGTCAGCTGAAAGGAAGATAACTTGCTTAGCAGCCGGACCTTTAGAAATAGGTTTAACGATGTTTTCGATGTGGTCGATTGGGTAGCTAACGCGAGTGTTTTCAGTCACGCTCTTGTCGGTAAAGTCGATTTTACCATTTTCGTCAACTGTAACGTTTTCGAGAAGGGCGTTACGACGGATCGCATTGTAGATATCGGGTTCGCTTTCTTTGTCAAGGTTGATAACCTTAGCGTAGCAACCACCTTCGTAGTTGAACACACCTTCATCGTCCCAACCGTGTTCGTCGTCACCGATGAGTTTACGTTTTGGGTCGGTTGAAAGAGTTGTTTTACCTGTACCAGAAAGACCGAAGAAGATAGCAGTGCTTGTTTCTTCCATGTTGGTATTTGCAGAGCAGTGCATTGAAGCAATACCTTCAAGTGGTTTGAAATAGTTCATCATTGAGAACATACCTTTCTTCATTTCACCACCATACCAAGTGTTGATGATTACTTGTTCATTAGTAGTGAGGTTGAATACTACAGCAGTTTCAGAGTTGAGACCGAGTTCTTTGTAGTTTTCAACTTTAGCTTTAGAAGCATTGTAAACAACGAAGTCGGGTTCGAAGTCTTTGAGTTGTTCTTCGGTAGGACGAATGAACATGTTCTTCACAAAGTGAGCTTGCCAAGCAACTTCAACGATGAAGCGCACTTTAAGGCAAGTAGCCATGTTTGCACCGCAGAAACCATCAACAACATAAAGTTTTTTGTTTGAAAGTTCTTTAACTGCGATTTCTTTAAGAGTGTTCCAAGTTTCTGTTGTTACAGGCTTGTTGTCGTTTTTATATTCATCAGAAGTCCACCATACAGTGTTTTCGCTTGTAGCATCTTTAACGATGTATTTGTCTTTGGGAGAACGACCGGTATAAATACCTGTCATTACATTTACTGTGTCAAGTTCAGTAGCTTGACCTTTTTCATAACCTTCGAGGCAAGAGCAAGTTTCATCTTTGTAGAGTTGCTCGTAAGAGGGGTTGTAAATTACCTCAGTTGTACCTGTAATACCGTACTTTGTTAAGTCGATTTTGCTCATTTTGTAAGACTTTGGTTTATTGTTGATAAAATATTATTTACTAAAATTAGAATCGTCCTTGTTAATCGGGTACAAAGGTAGTAACTTTTTCCGGGATTGCAATGTTTAATACGGAAAAATTTCCTTATTTGACGTTTTTTGGACCTATTTACTATAATTAATAACAAACAGAAGACTGTTTTTGTTTGATTTGTGGTTGTTTTACAGCTTCTACCTCAAATATCAAGCTACGGATTTTCTCACTTCTCTTCCTCAAGGATAGTGAGTTGCATTTTGTCGGTTAATAGTGTTTGTTCGTTGTATTTCTCTTCGACGTAGTGAACACTTGCAACAATAGTAGTGTCGCTATTCACCGCCGGGAGCATATCGGGCGAAATCACAATTTTGCCGTCGTGATCTTTGACCAATTTGTGGGCAATGGTTTCGCCATTGAAATCATAGCTGATTGTAAAATAGGTATGCTCGTCGGTTTTCCACGCAGTGTCAATGAAGATTGTATCGGAGGCCAGGAATTCATCGCTAAAGAAATCGGTATGATCTTCTTCAGAGGATAGCGCGGTTGAACGTGTCGATAGGTGCTCATAGTTTTTCTTAAACGCCGATGAGATGTCGGTTGATGCTGCCGACATTTTTCGCACCTGAATCATTTCCTTGATTGAGGTTTTTCCTTGACCTTTAGCTTCTTGAGCCATGAATTTACGCAATCGTTTGTCTTGTGTCACAACGTGCATTATTTCGGAGCCTCGCCATTCTATTTTGTCGGTATCACTGAATTCATCACCTGTTTTCAACTCCTTTCCATTGATTAAAATACTTGGAGTGTTGAGCTTTGCAATGGTATAAACCTCCGAATTGCCTGTGAGGGCAACAGAAGCTAATAATATGGCGATAAATAATCTCATGCTTGTTTTAACGTTGTGATATAATTGGCAATCAAATTGTAAATACTAAAGTATAACGACGGGATAACCACATTAAACTCAGCATCTAACAATACATAGCTAAGTGTTGCAAATATAGTGAGAATAAATGAAAATCCAATAAATGAGAATAAAAATATTATGGTCTTTGACTTGATGCGGTTTATCAGCGGCAAGTGTTTCATGAGGTCAATTCCACTGATGGTAACCCCTGAAACAACTGAATAAAATATCAGCAGCAGAATTATTGACCACCAATTAATTATGTGACTCCCGTTCATGAGGGCATAAATGGTGTTGACATTGATTATTGCACCTGACACATTTCCCATGTATGTATCATGTCGATCTCGTTCAGTAATGTCGCCTATTAATATTATGCGATCATTGATGTGGTCGGCTATGGGTATTATATCGGCCAAATTGATGATGTCACACCCAAGATTGAGAATTATTTTATTTCCGTTTTCGTCATATTCGTCCCATGCTTTTACCACAAATCGAGGAGTTATGCAACGACGGCTCAAATGTCCATCGGCAAAATATAAGAATCCACATTGAGTGATATCCTTTCCGCTTAACTCGTTATATACACTCAATGGCAAAGAATGTTCACCTGCAGGCAATAGGTCATACTTTGCAAAATCTTCATCAATGATTGTTGTGGCATATTCGCTATAACGTGATTTGGGGTACAACGAGCTGTCGGCAAGAATATCATCGTGGTGTTTTGGGATTACAATGCGAGGCATTGCCGAGATTGTTGCATATAATGCCGAGTCCCATTCGGTCGTATAACGATTATTGAAATTTACATCAAGAATTATATAGTTATAGCTATCGGCTTCTCGTGCTGCTGTCAGGAATTGTAATAACTTCTGACGATCGGTTATATCGGTATTTCCTTTGATGATTCCATCATTATCGGTAACGTCAACCAATTGGCGATCATAGGCAATATTCACAATCAAGAGATCATCGGGAAGGCTGTCGGTGTTCATTCCACAAATAGACTTTGCCCGTTCAAACCATTGGCGTGTAGTGGCATCACTGTCAAGCGATATCGACATATTGTCGTAGAGATAGCATAGTAGCAAAATGACAAAGGCATTTGCGATTGAAATCAGTATGATGCGCCGTTTGGCGGCAAGTGATTGCCATATATTTTTGAGCGATTTCATGGTAGTGTTAATTAAATGCATCAAGTAGTATAAATGCGGCCCAATATGTCGGGTCGTTAAATTCGGGGTGTGAACGCAATACTTTTTTTGCGTGCTCAAGCGATTGATGTATTGAGGCCCCTGTTGCCCAATGTTGGTAAAACTCGGTCATGAGCTTTGATGTTGCCCTGTCGTCAACCTTCCACAACGACATGAGAATGGCCTCAGCTCCGGCCTTTTTGAATCCTCGTTGTAATCCAAAAACACCTTCTCCGGTGACCTCACCCATTGCCGTTTGACATGCCGACAATACTACCAACTCCAATCCTTTAAAGTCCAATTGTGCAATCTCTCGAGCTGTGAGAATTCCGTCATCAACTCCCTCGGGTAATTTGTTTCCCGTGAGAACAATATTGGCTCCTGACAAAAGCAATCCCGAGCGACTTAGCGCTTTATCCTCAGCATCACTACGACGACTGAAGTTCTCATATCCCAGGAACGATACATCGTCCATGCGTCGCAGTTCTCGTTCAGTCCAATAAAATCCATGCGTTGCAATATGCAACAAATTTTTCCCTCCTCCTGAGAGGGCCTTAAATGTTGATTCGGTGCCGAGGGTATCGGTATATAGCTCTGTTGCCGTTTTACTGGAAATCAAGTTGGCGATTTGTTGGGCTTCCGATAATGTCGCCGGTAGATAATTAACCCCACTTCTGAGCTCAACCAATTCTTGGCTATTGATTGGATTAACACTGCGACTATGATGATTGTATCGGAGGCTGTTATTAATAATTGTTGACGTATCGGTATCGTAATACAATCCACCAAACACAGCGCCATTAGCGATTTCTTCCTTTTTACGACTGATTGCAAGTTGGCGCGTTGATGAGAGTCGATGTATTTCCCAATAATCGGAAACAAGGCCCTCGGGATTTTCCCAATGGGGAAGTGATTCTATGGCAATGTTATAGAGCTGACCCGATGGCGCAAAGTATATGTTTTTAACACCCTCAAGATGTGGCGAAAGTGCACCCCAAATGTTTTGCGACAATGCCGCTGAAGTGTATATATTCATCTTTTTGAGAGCCTTATCATCGGGAATGTCTTTCAAAATTTGCAGTTTTGGCTCTGAGTAGTCCTTTTTGAGGATATAAGCAGCATAAGTTGTCGAATCGGAAGATACCGGGAATGACACAAATTCAATTGCTATGTCGTTGCGACCCAACTGTTGGCGCACGTCTTTCCATGTGATGCGCAGGTTGCGAGTAAAATCGCCATAGACCTTACTTTTTGCAACAAGCTGGCGCTCGGTTTCGGCAACGATGCGTTCGATTGAATCGGTGGAATATTCACGCTCTGAAGCCGGTTTTTCATAGAGTCGATTGAGCCAACGACGACCGGCTTGCATCTCTTCATAGAGCGACAGCATGCTTGAGTCGCCACTTTCGGCTATCAATTGTCGCATTTCTATTTCTGAGTTTAGGAGTAATCCCTTGGCAAACAACGTGCAATCATAGGCATTTGAAATTACCTCTTTCGTTGGCATTCCACATGATGCTTTGGGCATGAAACGTATGAACCAGTTGCTATATCGGCTCCAAAATAAATTGCGCTCATCAGAGGTGAGGTCGGCAAATGTTTGACTTACTATGTCAGTAGCAAGTTGAGAGAATTCATTTGCGGCTTTAATAAACGTGTCGTAATCGTTAGCGGCAAATGAGTGTACTGCGGTGTTTGAGACCATACTACCATAGTCGGGGTGACGTGTATGGGTTATTTTGGCAAAGATTGCGGCAGCCTCTTTGTCCATTTTTGCAGCTTCGGCGTTTTTGCCTATTTGCGACATCTCAATGGCAAGATTGCTGAGAATCACAGCATACATCACATTGTCTTTACCGTAGATTTCTTCTTGGGTGGTTAAAGCTTCGGTGGTTAGCTCTATGGCCTTTTCAAATTTTTTAGCTCGAGAGTGATAGGCTGCGAGTGAAGACAATGCTTCTACATATTGAGAATGTCTTTGTCCCAAAGTAGCTTTTATTATCGCCACAACTTCTGTCTCTATTTCTATCGCTTCTGCTATTTTGCCAGAATAGTATTTTGCAAGTGCTTGTTTGCTCATGGCTTTGGCTGTTTGCGGGTGCAAATGCCCAAATTTTTCCTCCGCAGCACTCAATGCTTTGGCACTGAAAATTTCGGCCTCATCATAGTTGCCCAAGTCAATCAGATAATTCACATGATTTATGAGAGTGTAAATTTTCAGAGTAGAATTATCGCTGAATTGCAAAAGATCCAATGCTTTTTGATTGGTTGCAATTGCATCGGTTGTGTTCCCAAGTCGTGAATATGAACCGGCCAATGTCGAAAGAACTGTTGCGCATTTAGGGCTATTTGAACCATGGATTGCCTCGGTGAGCGAGAGACATCGTTTGTGTATCTTCAACGCCTCTTCATAGTTGCCATCGGCCGAATGAAAATTTGCAAGATTATTAAGGGCTGTTACATATTGCGGAGATTTCTCTCCTGAGATGTGCTTAGTGGTATTGACTGCTTCTTTACCTCGTTTTATGGCTTTGGAGTAATCTCCTGCATAGTAATATTCAACTGCGATATCTGCAATAATTTCGGCTTTTTTGGTCTCATTATTGGGGAGCATTGAACATTCGGCAAGACATTGCAAGCGAGTGTCAATTGCTTGCCGGTATTGTCCGGCGGTATGGTAAAAATCCCCAAGACTTCCAAGTGCATCAATATACGTTGAAAACGACTTTGGAGTCTCTCGAAGTATATCAACCAATTCCCTCTGAGTCTCTATGGCACGATCAAATTGCTTCCCATCACAGTAACTTAGAGCAAGCGAAGTGAGTGCTGTGACATAGGAGCTACTGCTACGCCCAAACGACCGGGCAATCAATTCCTTTGACTCAGCGCCGGCGGAGATTGCGGCATCAATATTGCCATTGAAATGGTGAAGAATTGATGCGACATACAACGTCAATGCATATTTTGAGGTTGTGGTGCCGATGCTTTGTTCATATAGTTTTATTGATGATTCACAATCGCGCAAAGCCTTTGCATAGTCCTTTGCCGAATATGCCTCCAGGGCTCTTTCATAAAGAGAATCGCCCCTGGCTTCAATCTGTTTTGGGGAAATGCGAGATGTTGAATATTGGTTTGCAGCCGATAGGGCTACAATTGGGGAGATGAGTAGCAGTAGGCAAACTATGACTGATCTCATTGGATTTTTGTGCTATGAGATTTATTAATCTTTGCGCAAGATAAAGAGCCGCGAACTTTCAAAGCGAGGTAAGGCTATGACTCTCACATCGGCTTCGCGCGAGGCGATGCTTTCGCTATCGTCTCCCACTTTCAATCCGTTTGCTCTTAGGGCTGTTGTCATCGTGTTTATGGCAATCTCAGGTGTATTGTTGTCGTTGCTGAGGTGGCATAAAAACACGTGAGAAAGGTTTTCATGATAATTCTCCGACACAAAACGTGCAGCCTCGGCATTGTCAAGATGCCCGGTATCTTTTAAAATGCGCGCTTTGAGTTGCTCGGCATAAGTACCATTTATCAACATGCGTCTATCATAATTGCTCTCAAGCATCAAATAATCGGCAGTTGATGCATAATGCGACAAACGTCCCTCGGTACACCCAAGGTCGGTTGCAATTGTAAATGTTTGATTATCTTTTACGATATGATATCCGACATTGTCGGAGCCATCATGACTCACTGTAAATGGTGTAACGGTCAATCCTCCCACGGTGTACTGATGTTCGATATATATTGCACTGTGGCGATCTTTTATGCGACGTGACACGCTATGCTTGCGCAAAATGCCATTTAGTGTTTTTGGGGTGCAATATAATGCAATGTGTTTATATTTGCGCAATATTGGGTAGGCCTGGCGTATGTGGTCCCCATGATCATGTGTGAGAAATATCCCTTTTACCGATTCAATGGGTATTTTATTTTCAGCAAGCGAGTCGAGTACATGTTTTACATCAACTCCGGCATCAATTAATATCCCCTCGCTATAGGTGCCCAAGTAGGCACAATTGCCACTACTTCCACTGCCAAAGCTCATAAATAGCAATCGCTCAGCCTCCTTTTTCTTTTCTAATGGAGTCTCAATCAACGATTCCTCTTGCTTTTTCTCTTGTGCATGGCGTGCAATATCGGGGTGTATGGGATACTCTTTTGATGGTAGTGTAACCTCAAAATCATCAAAGAGTCCGGGAAGTTCGGCTTGGTTGGGATATTTTTTGCGTGCCATGTTCTTAGCTATATATTAAAAATATTGAGGGAATCTTATCGTAGTTATATTCACGCTTTGACCACTTTGAGAGTGGAAGAGTGATGATTGATTGCTTTTCGCCTGTTATGTCACTTGCAACACACAATCGCATATTGCCCGGAAGTGTTCGACACAGCTCGGCTATCAAGCGATTGTTGCGATAGGGTGTCTCGATGAATATCTGTGTTTGATGTTCACGCATGATGCGACGTTCAAGCTCTTTCAATCGAGATGTTCGCGCTTGGGCATCGATGGGCAAATACCCGTTAAATGCAAAACTTTGTCCATTAAAGCCCGAAGCCATCAACGACAACAATATGCTTGACGGACCTATCAATGGCGCAACGGCATATCCGCGCTGTTGTGCTATCGCTACAATGTCGGCTCCCGGATCGGCGATTGCCGGACAACCGGCCTCTGAAATTATGCCCATGCTATGGCCCTCCTCCATGGGACGGAGCATTGCGGGCAATTCCGATGCATCGGTGTGCTCGTTAAGGGTGTAAAACGTGAGACTATCGATATCAATAGCTCGGTCACACTGCTTTAAAAAACGTCGGGCCGATCTCACATTTTCGACAATAAAATACTTGATTTCTTTAATGACTGCAATATTATACTGCGGTAATACCTGAGCAATCGTGTTGTCGCTCAGTGGAACTGGAAACAAGTATAATACTGCGTTGGTCATCTTTCTATGGTAGCTTAGTGGATTATAAAATGCAAAGTTAGTGATTTATTGCCGATGCTATTTGTTAATAAATATCAAAACGGGAATATGTCCCCTTTTCACACTACATCTCCCAGCCTTTTTCATATTGCTCGGCGGCAAGACGCAACGTGCGTTTGATTTCTCTTACGACACTATTGGGAGAAAGAATTCTAACCCCGGCACCAAATCCAAGCATCACTGCATAAAACTCATAATTAGGCTCAACTCTAATCTCAAAAATCGAACCTCCGGCATTGTCGCCCACACTCACCACTCGTTGTGAAGGGTGAATGGGCTTGGTCAGAATATAGGCTGCTTGTTCTTTATTGGCCCAAAATTTAATTGTTACAGCTTTCCCACTCCGAGTAACACCAATAATGTCACTGAAATATGTATCAGGGTCAAACTCCGGATTGTCCATGTAGCGCTCATCTTCAGCAAACTCAAAACCCTTGATGCGGTCAAGCGCCAAATTATAAAGTTTACCATTATAGTGATTGGTGCAAAAGAGAAACCATCGATTGCGGTACTCCTTCAACAAATGAGGCGACACAACATACGGACAAGGTTTGCGCGTATTGAACGATTGATAAAACACCCTTAAAACTCGCCTTTGCTCAATATAATTGTACAACGGATTGATATAGGACAACCCTCGCAAACTGCTATTACGTTCAAAATCGACCAAACGGCGACGCCCTTTGGCTATTGCAAGATTATCCTGAAGACGACTCACAACATCGCTCATCTCCCTAAAATGATCAAAATCCTCAAACTGACGCAACAAATCTATAGCCTCGGACATCGTGTCAACATCTGACTTTGACAAAGGAAGTCGCATTATACTGAATTTAGGGTCGGAATAACGATAATACTTGCGTTGATAAACCTCGATGGGAGCATTATAACCCAACTTATCACTACGCATCATCTGCAAATCACCTTGAATCGTGCGCACCGATACACCATCGTAGTTACCCTCATACTCGGCCAACGCATTAGAGCAAGCTTCAACCAAATCATTCAACGTCCATTTGCGACCATTGTTTCTCAAACAATCGTCTAACGTCTTGTAGCGTATTAATGCATTCTTGTTTACAGGCATAATAAGGACTCGTGTTTATGTTAATCTTTGCAAATTTACAAAAAATCTACGCAACCTATTTGCGTAATTGCATTTTTGCTAAAAATTTTCCAAAAATTTTTCAAACTACGCACATTGGCTGCGCAGTAGCATCGTAATTTTGTACCGTGATTTGGAAACACATGAAAAACACACACAAAGCAAATCGGTGATATCAACATGATCGGAGCCTCCTCTCCCCAACAAATTTAGAGTCAGACTCACACTCCGATCATAATATCACCGCAACCGAGGAAACACAGCTGAAAGGACAGCAAAAACACCTCGCAAAGGTGGCAACGCTACCAAGCGTTACGAAGGTTCGAATCCTTCTGTTTACACCGAGAAACACACACAACACGTCTTGTCAATGTTATGACTCTTCAGGGCGCCGGAACCACAATCCCCCGCCCTGTTTTTTTAGTTTATTTACACACTTTGCCGAGTCCGCGACAGTTGCTGCAATCCATATGTTGTAGTTGTTGCAATTGAGAATTCCAGTAGGGCATTTTCCCTGTGCCTTTACAGCGGCTACAATCAACTAAAATCGGGGCATCTTTTGCACGTGACTGCGCATTAGAACTCTTTTGGGACGACTTGGAGACGCCCTTTGAAGCCACTCGAGCTCCTTTCGAAGATTGTTTTGACGCGCCTTTCACAAGTTCTTTTCCGGCTTTCCAAAGTCCTTTTATCACTTGACCTCTCGCCTCGGTTTCAACCTGCGAACCCATCAGTAGCACAACCACCACTGCAACAATTCTAAATAATTTCATGACTTTATGGTATAAAAGAGAGGGGGAAATCCTCCCCCCTCAAAGCATTATTTGCCTTTTTTTGATGTTGGAGTAGGCTGTCTCAGTGCCACACATTCATCAAATGACAATGTCGCCATGCGCAATAACGTCATACGACAAAGGTCATCAGATCCGTCTATTGACGGATTGATTGTCCTGAACAAACTATCCAATTGTGTTCGCCACTTATTTATATTGGGAGTAAATAATAATGCATCTGGCACAACCATTGGACGTTCCATACTCTGAACATGAACAAACATTTGAGCTTGGTTATCCAAATCGTTAATAACTTCTTTGGTAACTTCTTTAGCTATATTGTTAAATGTTTTTTTCACAGCATGATTGGCAATATCAAACTTTATCTCATTAAGGCTATTCATTAACCTGGTTTTAAGCTCTTTGATAAAGTTTGCTTTAAATTCAGCCAAATACTCAGGTGTTATTTCATAATTCTCCAAATTGACACTTAAATCCATCTCGCAGACTTTACTTAACGACAATTCGGCGTCAAAGTAATTATCCAGTGTCGATTTATCTACCAGAGAAATATTTGGGAATGTAGAAGACAAATCAATCTCCTGACAAGATTCTTTTGTTTCTGTGTACCAGGCCCGCAAGTTATTAATAAGATTGATAATGTTAGTATAAGTACGTAACAATTTCAACTGCACGTTTTCTAGAGAAGTCAGAGTTAACCATGCTGCAAATGCTTTAAATCGGAACAAACTTATTCGCAATTCATTTGCTTTAATAATTTTTTTGTTATTGTTTATTTGTAAATCCAATTCATCGCGACGATTGCGCCATTCATTCCAATATTTACGGAACCGGATATAGGCAAATATCATATATATGCCCCAAACAGGCAAAAGCCACAAATAATTTAATGAGAATGTTTCCACCGCCCATTTTGCTATAGAACCCAATTCTTCAAGTTTCCCCAAGAGATAATTGTAACCCCATAGGACTAAAGCCGTTACCAAAACAAATACGACAAGATTTATCACCTCTTTTCTTCGTTTGGCTTTAAATGAAACAAAAATATCTTCTTGCTCTTGTCCCATCTTTTTGTTTTCATCTTTCAGAGTGGTATTAATTCCCTCCAAATGGGTTACATTTTCACGGATAAACTCGTCGCGAGAGTTTGCGTCTGCATAAACGTTTTTCTGAACTTGAAAATATACTATCAACTTCTCTCTTTGTTGTTTCAATTCGGAAACTTCCTCCTCTTTTACTTGAAGAGATGCCTGGTTGATATAATATTTTATACGCAAATCATCGCTATTAACTTTCAACGCCGGTATTTCCTTCAAATCAGGTTTCTTGAACTTGACAGAGGTTATTTCAGTGAATATACATGCAAATTTGAACAAATTGGGATTGTCGATGTATTCATATGGTATATAACAATAACCTTTGTCGCCCCAATCAACTCCCCAAGAGTTACGCACGAGGAACATTTTCAGTTGATCGCTAAACCCGACAATTGTCATGGCATGATGTCCATGACGATGTTGCTTTTCAGGGTCTTTCGACTCCTCCATTTCTTCGGCAGTTGGCATTGGGATATAACCTCCGCTATTATCAAAACTGGGGTAAAGCACAAACGATCCCGCAACTGGATAACCATCGGCCAATGCCGATTTTATGGCATCACTGCTGAGTCTAACATTCAATTCTTTAACGAGTTTGCGAGTGGCTGCATCCTCATAAGCCTCCGGTGAAGGTTTTTGACTGTACACATCTTCATTGTATGGCCAAACTTTCTCAAGAGCAAGACCATATTTCCTCAAAGATTCAATTGATGGGTGGAAACGAGATCCATTATCTTCGTTCACATTACCATCTCCATCAAGATCTCGCGCGTTATAGTAAAGGAAGGCCTCACTCAAGTCATACTCTTTTTTCCCACTTGCTTTCATCATATACTCAAAGATAGAGGTCAATGTGAATGACAAGCATGAACCTTGATGACCCTGATTTTGTATCGGCCTAAAATTACTTCTTAAGTCAATACTTGATACCGCAATGGGGTGGTCTTCATAATTATCCTTTAGGGGTTCCTCATTAAATTCGGGAAGAAGACGGAATTTTTTGTCATCAAAAGTGAAATAGCCCTCATCGTCAATATAGCATTTTTTCACGTTTTCGGTGTTTTCTATCTGCTCCTCAAGTCCTTCAAGTTGCTCTTTAAGACTCCGGACCATCACCTCGGCTTGCATGAGCTTTATATTAACTTGTTTGAGCTCTTGAATGGGATTATAGGGTTTGGCATCGGCAATCCTATAATACTCTACATCATCTTCTTTAATAAAGAAGTCTATTGCTTCTTCATAAAGTTCATCAAAGCAAGTATTTGTTGGATTATACACCGAATTTGAAAATAATTCACACTCGGTCTGTGACAGCAACGACGCAAGCACTGCGGCTTTTGCGGTCATGTCCTTATTCTCGGTGAAATATTTAACGGTTCTGTCAAATATTTCTTGAGCCTGCGCTTTTATAGCATCATAAGCCTCCGGATTTTCTTCAGTTTCGCGTTCTCGACCTTTCCATTGCTCAAAAAATTTAGAAAGAATGTTCGCCTTATTCTTGAGTATTTCATTGGCCTGTTTATTTGCCGCATTGACATCAACATCATTATTGTTCACCGATTGGTTATCTATAACACACATCATTGTCTTATGCAATAGATAATCGGCAAATAAATATGCGTCAAAATAGAGTGACGAGAAACCTATTCCAACAACATCTCGTGCAGCCACTCTACTATCAAAAATATTGTCATAATGAGACACAAACAACAACGATAATTGAGTCACCATATCTTGGAATGGTTTCTCACCATCATCTTTACTTAGCAAAGCGATACCCTTTTGTGTCCTATTCTGAATAACTACAAAGTGATTACTATTGGGGGTATAGTTTAAATCACTATACATTGCTTTTATGGCAGGAACAATCTTTGCGCTCGGCTCAGGCTTGTTTTTTGCATTTGGCTCAATAAACGGGGCCATATCATCGCAATAGCCCACAAAATCAACGCTTACCGGTCGCATTGATGCATTTATTGCCTTACAAAGATCTTTTGTTGCATTTACTCCTGCTGTATTATATAATGGCAAATGGATAAATACATATAATTGACCTTGAGCAGCATTAGTCACATTTAAAACTACATCGTAAATTTTTGAAGACCAATAAGATGTATAATCTTCACCTTTGTCAGACTCTATTGCAGTCCATTGTATCGAGGGTAGTGATAAAACGTCGTCGGACTGTTGAATGTCAAGACGATTGATTTTCTTCTCTCCAATCAAATTATACAGATTGATATATTGGGTTGCAGATGGATTCTGTTTTGCCAGATTTGAACCGATAGACTCAACCAACGGCTCAAATTCTTTACCAATAAATATATGTGCACTATGTAGCATATTATATGTTTTAATGGATTATAATTAAAAATTCACAGGTCCTAAGCGTTTAAAAACCAAGAACACTGTGAATTTTTATATTTAGATTTGTTTATTTCAAATTTTTCAATTGATTAACCAATTCATCTTCTATGTATCGGAATTCTTCATCTAATTGATTCAATTCATTCGTTTTCTGGTTAAAATATGTTACACTGCTCTTATCTGAGCACACAATGCGGTCAATATAGCTATAAATACCTAAGCGTGCAATTTCTTTGATTCGCTCTTCCCAATAAGCAATCCTTGGAGTAAATTGTTTCTTGATATCATCGGCAATCTTACTTTTATATTTTGGGAAAATATCCTTCTTGAAAACAGCAAATGCGACATCGCGGGTTGAGCCTAATTCTTTTTCGCGCTCAACTACCGGAGCCATAGGGTCAAAAAATACATACTTTTTCCCGCCTTTTCCCTTGTAATAAATATACTTGGTATGCGTTTGTTGCTCTTTTTTCTCTTCAGTTAAAGGTACATTGTTTTCATCTGTTTTCATGATACGTTCATTCTCTGTTATTGAGGAAATTCCGCCATTCTTATCCAATGCTCCAAATAGCTGACCGCAAACCCAATATAATAAAGCTTCATTTTTAAGCTCGGGCTTAAGTTTAAAATCAAGTTCTTCCATTTGATTAAACAAGATTTTATCAAAATGAGGATTATAGCCCTGACCGGATTTTGCTTGAATAATATTCGTCTCATATTCCTTCATCGCAATTTCACTGATACTTTCAATACAATAAGGAATTATGCACCCATCTATACGGCAGAAAATCATACGTTGACGAAGGGCTTCATTCGCAAAATACGAGTATCCGTTTGCACTAGGAATGAAATTTCTATCATTCTCTAATCTTGACTGATAGGTCTCAGATTGTTGATACATCGAAACAACCCACTGTGTCATTACGGCATCCATGACTGATTTTCCTGAATTGACACACTGCCCTCTATCATCTATACGCAACCATCGCGCAGATTTCTTTTTTATCTCTTCTGTAAGCTTTTTATATTCATCATCTGATAGATTGTCAACTACTTCCGTAATCATTTTAGCTTGATAACCCAATGCTTGAGGTAGTGATTCGGTGTATTGCTTAATCTTTTCATTCAATTCGGTATCAATGCCAATTTCTGTTAATGATTTACCCAACTTGCCTATAAAATCGGCAACAACAATATCATTTGAATCCATTGTCATATTAACTCGCTCATTATATGACAAATCATACTCGAAAATTAGAGCATCAGATGTTTCTCGTTGCACATTTGACAACTCTGTTTCATACTCATCTGATAGATTAGCCAATTTTTGATCAAGGTCTTTTAACGATTGACTCAAGATATCTATTTCAGCGAGCAAAGCTATAAATATTTCACGGGCCGATTCGCGACGTTTTGCCTCATGCAAATCTTTAAGTATTTCTTTTGCCGGACGTGCTACATACTCATCCAACAGTTCTTGATTCCTTTGGTCGCGATTCCATGTCAATCGACCATGCTTCTCATCATTGTACTTTTTTAATGCTGACGCATCAAAATTGGCCTGCTTTTCTTCTTTGCTTTTGTTAAACATCTTGGCTTCTTCATCCATTTCTGTGCGATATTTTTCACAGAATTTCTTTAAAGAGCCTAAGAATTTCAAAGAGTTCCCTACTCCATTTTCAGACAATAGATATTTCGCAACTTTTTCATAAAGCGCAACTTTTAACGCAGAAGTTCGGTTCTTTAAAATTTCTTCTGTAGGGAAATCCACCAACGAAACGAAATATTTATTAAGTAAATCTTGTATTGCTGCATCAGTATCCTTTACATCCAAATTGGGCTGTCTTAAATTCTGAATTGCTTTAGGAGCATAAATTGAATCTGTGAGTAGATTATATTCATTACCATCTTCTCTTATACCAACCTCTTCGGTCCAATTTAGTGCTGCCTGATGAATCTCTGCGCCCTCTTGACGCATCTTGCGGATAAGTTCAACGGCTGCTTTTAATCCGTAGGTCTTAGCAAGCAAATCTCCTTTATATACAACCTGGCATGCTCCAAGGCCTTGAACCCATCCTTTTTTATATCCTACATTATAATTTCCAGTGCTAGGACCAACATTATTTAAAACGGCATCAAATTTTGCACCAGTTTCTCCTCCACAAGCGTATAAGCATGTTCCGATAACTTCACATAAATTACATACATTTTTTATTATTTTCCCATCAGTTGACCTATTATCTACAACATAAAAGCTATCAAAAATTGGGCTATTAACAACTGTTTGATTAATCCCAGATGTAATTGTTATAGGATTATTAATTTCAGCCGTATTCAGATAATCTAAATCCAAAATTGACGCTATGGTATTTGAGGCTACATTTAGGACTTTATTACCTTTTGTATCCATTGCCTTAAAGACACTATGCGTAACTCCATATCCATACAACATTATTTGATTTGAATATTTCTGTCTTATTGCATTGGCAAATGTGATGAACGATCCAGCACCAGTCCCTCCAGCTAACGACATTACCATATAAATATTGACGCCATGTTCAGTTTGTGCATCTCCGAGGATTGAGGCTACATTGTTATAAACATTATCAAACTTAGCCATAAAATCCATCAATATCATTTCTGAATATAGACGTCCTGTTGTTCTTACTTGTCTCGCACCTTTTGAAATACTATTCTCTATATTTCCTATATTACTCTCAAACATCCATTGAAACTCTCCATGTTGAGTACTCCTAATCTGATAAAATTGCTTAGGATTAATACCGCTTTGGATGTTATAAAAATCCTCTTTAATATCAGATGCTAGATTTGGGTCTTCATCCATATCAGTCTGATAATCAACGCCTAGAAAAGCTATACCAGCGGGAATTTCTCCTTTACCATATTCTTCCTCAAATAGTTTTTTTGCATAGGAGATAGCTAAGTTTCCTGTACCTCCAAGGCCTAAATAGATTGTTGGTTTCATGTTATTTAGTTTTTAGTTAATTAATCAATATGGTTATATATTTTTATGATGTTGTTATAGTTACTTTCTTTGAACCATCGGCATTAACCACATCAAATGGCTCTTTTCTTATATTTTCGCCAGCGATTTCAAAACCTTTCAAAGGCGTTACCTTAACTGCGCTTGTGGCACGAGATGACCTCGGAGAAATTGTAACCTCATGGGTCCAAAAGTCGTCGTACTCAAATTTGCGAGTTCCACAGAACATTTTACGGAAGAAACCATCTTTGCGTTTGCGATCACTGGTACAAACGAGTTCATAACTTCCATTCATTTTCACTCTCTTATAGCCACTTTCACTATATTCAAGTTCAATGCTATTTACTCGAGGTTTTGGTAATATCACAAGCAAATACCAAAGGATATATGCCACTCCCAATATTATAATAGTCCACATCAAATAGAACGCCAAAGGATTCATGATGTGTATATTATTCATTACAATACCGGAACCGATTTCGGTATATTCTATGCGATCCAATCCTGCGGAGTCCTTTTCCCTAAAAAATACAGTATGATATCCTTCTTCTGCTGTCGGAAGAAATTCCACTCCTATGGTAACCTCTGAGTCTGACGTACTTATGTCAAACTCATTTCCGTTACAGAGTTGGCCATTCTTATATACTTTAATGTCCTTTGCCGGGCTATAATTATCTCCCTTTAACTCTACAATTTCAAACTTAATAGGCTTTGAAATTAAGCGCTTAGCATCTTCATTAAAATCCAACTCAAGCGTTTTTTCCATCACCACAGGCTCGTAATCATACCCAATAAAATTGGTATAATACTCAGTTTCGCCCCATATAACCCCCTTAATATCTTCTTTGCACGAAGATAATGATAAGAGTGTTAGCAATAGAATTGTATGTGCGATAATTCTCATGTTTTTAATTTTTAATTCTAATTGTTAGCGTTTTTTCGGGTGTATTTATAAGTTTCAGCGTTAATTGAGGAGATGTTAATGATACATTAACATTCTGTTTAGCTAAGATATCATCGTGATTGATTAATTCTAAATATAATGGCATTGATGATTCCTCTGGCAACTTAACTTTCAGTTGCTGATAATCAAACGTCAAATTAACTACAAGTTTATTGTCCTTCACTTCAATCTGTTCAGAAATGCTTATAGGAGCACCCGAAGCACTTTTAACTCTTACTTTTGTACCTTGGGGAATACCAATTACTTCGCTACTGCATTTCAATGGGATTTCAATCACCTTGGAGTCAGCAATATTTAAATTCAATAAATCTTTTGATGCCCCAAAATTAAGAAAAGATTGTTCTTTCCAACTTTCAGGATCAATATAGTCTGCATTTGGAATTGGGTCTATTAGATGTTTTACTTCGGGGTCTTCGGCATTTGAAGTTAGTGCAACATATCTCAGATATGCATTATTCATCTTTGCAAAATTTTCCCATTTTTCTATTTCTGACAGCAATCGCTCATTGCCTCCGGTCTGTTTGCCATCAGTTAATATATATAATAGATTTATTTTGTCTGATTTTATAATTGAAGATTTAGCATGTTCAATCGGGCCGGAGATATTAGTGTTGGTTACGTCTGTGTTATTGTATTCTATAATCTTGTCCATTATAGCTTCTTTCCCCTTTTTATCTGCCACATATTTCCAATTTTCTAATATTCGCTCTTGAAATGGGCAAACTACTATCTCCGCATTTTCATTTGTTATACATCCTATTTCTTTTATAAGAAACTTGACAACATCATCATAAATATCCGGGGTTCTGTTCTGATATCCCTTCATTGACAAGGTTACATCCCACAAATATATATATCGCTCCCCTTTGGGTTTTTCTTGGGCGATTGCGGGGAGTAATAATAGACAAAATAGCGCAAATATGCTTATTCTTTTCATTGCCATCAGTGTTTTATAATTTAGGTTAATGGTGTTTAGTTTAGGTATGTTTCACAAAGATAATGATTTTAAAATTTATTATGCAAGTTTTTTCGTGCATTTTTTCTTATGATGTTCAATTTTACCCAAATTTTGTTAATAGGGTTATTGTTTGGTGCCGTAGGCGAGGTCGCCGGCGTCGCCGAGTCCGGGGACGATGTAGCTGTGGTCGTTGAGTGTGGGGTCTATTGCTCCTACCCATAGGGTTGTTGTGTCGGAGGGGAAGTGTGCTTTGACGTATTCAACGGCTTTTTGTGAGGCGATTACCGATGCTATGTGCACATGTGCCGGGGTGCCTTTTGTGAGTAGGGCTTTATAGGCCAATTCCATTGATGCTCCTGTGGCTAACATTGGGTCGGCGATGATGAGTGTTTTGCCTTGCAGGAGTGGTGATGCAAGGTATTCTATGTGTATGTCAAAGTTTTGCGAGTCGGTGTATTTGCGATAGGCCGATACAAATGCGTTTTCGGCATGGTCGAAGCAGTCGAGAAATCCTTGATGGAATGGGACTCCGGCTCGGAATATGGTGGCGAGTACGATTGGGGTGTCGATTACTTGGCATTGTGCTGTGGCGAGCGGTGTTTCTACGTCAATGGTTTTATAATTTATTGTGCGACTGATTTCATAGGCCATTATGTTGCCGATGCGTTGCAGGTTGCGTCGAAATCGGAGCATGTCTTGTTGCTGCTGAACGTGGCGCAGTTCTTTCATATATTGGCTCACGAGTGATGGTTGCTCGTCAAAGTTGATGATTTTCATTTTTTTGCGGTTTGATTTTTGGTATAATTAGTTGTTTTTTGTGGAAAAAGGAGTCTCCTTCAATTAGCAGATGGAGACTCCTTTGTTGCGGTTTATGGTGTTATTAGTCAATAATATCAAATCCTGTGTAGCGACGCAAGCATTCGGGCACTACGATGCCTTGAGGTGCTAATTGGCCTATGTTTTCGAGCAATGCAGCCATGATGCGAGGAAGAGCAAGAGCCGAGCCGTTAAGAGTGTGGCAAAGGCGAGTTTTCTTGTCTTCGGCGCGATAGCGACATTTTAGGCGATTGGCTTGATAGGTTTCAAAGTTTGACACTGACGATACTTCGAGCCAACGTTGTTGTGCAGCCGAATACACTTCAAAGTCAAATGTTATTGCTGAGGTGAAGCTCATGTCGCCACCACATAGGCGCAAGATGTGCCAAGGTAGTCCGAGTTTTTCGAGCAATCCTTGTACGTGGTCTTTCATTTCCTCGAGTGCGGCATAGGAGTTTTCGGGTTTTTCGATGCGCACGATTTCCACTTTGTCAAATTGGTGGAGGCGGTTGAGACCTCTTACGTCTTTTCCGTAGCTACCTGCTTCGCGTCGGAAACAAGCCGAGTAGGCGCAATTCTTGATTGGCAATTGATTGTCGTTGAGAATCACATCGCGATAAATGTTTGTAACCGGCACTTCGGCTGTTGGTATCAAATACAAATTGTCGAGTTGACAATGATACATTTGTCCTTCTTTATCGGGCAATTGTCCTGTGCCATAACCCGATGCTTCGTTAACAACGTAGGGAGGTTGCACTTCAAGGTATCCGGCTTTTCCGGCTTCATCAAGGAAAAATTGAATCAAAGCGCGTTGCAAACGTGCGCCTTTGCCTATATAGACGGGGAACCCTGCACCGGTAATTTTCACACCGAGGTCAAAATCGATGAGGTTGTATTTTTTAGCCAAATCCCAGTGAGGCAATGCGTCGGCACCCAACGCCGGCATTTCGCCGCCTGTTTTTTCCACCACATTATCTTCGGCAGTGCGTCCTTCGGGGACCATGTCACAGGGGATATTGGGAATAGTGAGCAAAATGTCACGAATTGCAACTTCGGCTTCTTCAAGTTTTTCGGCCACTGTTTTTTGTTCCTCTTTGAGTTGAGCCACTTGTGCTTTAGCTGCTTCGGCGGCATCTTTCTGGCCTTGTTTCATCAAGGCGCCGATTTGTGCTGCATATTGTTTTAGTTCAGTAGCACGATTGTCGTTATCAAGTTGCAATTGACGACGTTGTTGGTCAATCAGCAAAATTTTATCTATAAGCTCTTGCGCCGCAAACCCTTTGACTGCAAGTTTTTTGACGATGAGAGCGGGGTCTTCTTTTATTTGTTGTATTGTTAACATAACAAGATATTTGAAACGTTCTTTTTATAGATTGATGTTTAGCCAAGCAGTTCTTTAACTTTGGCAGATATTGCTTTGCCTTCGGCACGTCCGGCAAGCGCTTTTGAAGCAACGCCCATTACTTTACCCATTTCTTTGGCAGAAGTAGCACCTACTTGAGCAATGATTTTTTGCAATTCGGCAGTGAGTTCTTCTTCGGAAAGTTGTTTAGGCAAATACTCCTCAATGACCGCAGCTTCGGCAAGTTCATTCTCGCTGAGGTCCGATCGATTTTGGGAGGCATATATACTTGCGCTTTCTTTGCGCTGTTTAACCATTTTCACAAGAATTTTCATGGCAGTGTCATCACTCAAAGTGCCATCGCCACCTTTAGCTGTTTTTGCTTCGAGAAATTCTTTCTTGATGCCACGCAAAGTTTCAAGACGCACTTTGTCTTTGGCCAACATTGCCGCTTTTATATCGGCGCTGATTTTTTCAAAAAGATCCATAATAATCGTTTTTTTAATTGATGACAAAGTTAGTATAAATCTCTCAAACGGCGCACATTTCACTGCAAAAATTATATTCTTCCTAAAAATGAGTCGCACAAAATGGTTTTGCGAGATTTCAGAATAACGATAGTTGAGGGTCAATGAGACGGAACGACATGCGATGATGAGGAGTCACCCCATGTTGCTCAATTGCCTTGCGATGTGCTTTTGTGGGATAGCCTTTGTTGATGTTCCAATCATATTGTGGAAACTCTTCATGCAATTGTTGCATGAATTGGTCACGATGGGTTTTTGCCAATATTGACGCTGCCGCAATGTTTCCAAATCGTCCATCACCCTTCACAAACGTTTCCCATGGAATGTCGCCATAGGGTTTGAAGCGATTTCCATCGACCACAATAGCTCCCGGCACCACTTGCAACCCATCAAGTGCGCGATGCATAGCGAGGATTGACGCATTGAGAATGTTGATGTTATCGATTTCTTGCGGAGAGACAATTCCTACGGCCCATGCTACGGCATTGGATTCAATGATTGGGCGCAAAATTTCACGGCGTTTCTCGGTGAGCTGCTTTGAGTCGTTGAGCAATGGGTGATGAAAGTCGTCGGGCAAAATCACAGCTGCCGCATACACCGGCCCGGCCAAACACCCTCGTCCGGCTTCGTCACAACCGGCTTCGTAGCGTCCCGCAATATAACACGTTGGTAACGAATCAGTCAACAAAGCCATATCCAAACCCAGAACGGTTTACTATATTGGAAGCATATCTTCCCAATTTCTTGCGCATTCGTGAAATGTTCACATCGATTGTGCGGTCGGTAACAACCACATGTTCGGGCCATACGTGGTCAAAGATTTCATTGCGCGAGAAAAAACGATTGATATTGCGCATAAACAACAATAGCATTTCAAACTCAGTGCGAGTCAACGTCAGTTTTTCGCCATCGGCTCTAACCGTGTGAGCATCAACGTTTATCTCCAATCCCTCAAATTTCAATATATTTACCGACTGTTGCTTTGGGTGAAATTCATCTTGACGACGCAACACCGACTTGACTCGCGCCACCAATTCTCTCATTGAGAATGGTTTTTTCACATAGTCATCGGCCCCAACCCCCAATCCGGCAATCACATCATCGTCATTATCTTTTGCCGAACAAAAAATTATGGGAGTATGAGCTGTAGCAGGATCATTCTTTATCTTCTCGGCAAGAGCAATTCCGCTCATGTGCCCCATCATCACATCAAAGATAAATAGGTCAAACGTTGTGAGATCTTTGCGCAAAGCCTCCTCGGCCGAATAGCACGACTCGACCGAGTAGCCCGCGTTTGATAGATTAAATTCAAGCAAATCACACATCACGTGTTCATCATCAACAACGAGAATGTGTTTTGTCGTTGCTTGATACTCGTTTTTATTCACAGAGGAATTATACTTTTTGTTTCTTTACTTGCTCCTTGACAGCATCTACTACATTGACAATATAGTCGCCTGTTTTTTCCAAGTCACCAACAATGTCCATATAATAGATCCCGGCCTGATATTCATAAACCTTATTGTTGATGTTTTCGATATTGCCATTACGCAACTGATTGCGCATATTATTAATTTCGCGTTCTTTGTTGTAAGAAAGAATAATATCGGCCTCGCGTGCATTCTCTAAGTCGGCAAGCACAACAAGCATGTTTTTCATTGCCTCCTCAACATACACAAACATTGCATCGATATTTTTATATACAATCTCTGTAAACTTCACGTCGCTCTGTTGTTTGCGCATCAATGCTTTTGCCACACTGAAACAGCTATCGGCAATGCTTTCAATCTCTGATACGATGCGCAACAATGAAGCAATGCGGTGTTTACTTTCGCTTGACAAACGACCTTCGGCACAACGATTGAGATAATTGGCAATTTCAATCTCCATGCGGTCGGAAATGTCTTCATATTTTTCAAGTCGAGAGAATAGTTTTGTGAAATCTTCGCTCTTCTCCTTGGTGTGAACAAGTTCTTTTGCCATGTCCACCATGCGTTGAACACGCTCAGCATATACCGAAATTTCCTTTTCGGCTTGCGCTATATTCAATTCCGAAGCAGCTACACGACCACTTGAAATGTAGGTGAGCTGGAATTCTTCGTCACCTTTGTGCTTGCTTGGCATAATACGTTCCACAATTTTCACATACAATTCAGTGAGCCAAATCATTATAGACAAGTTTATCGCATTGAAAATTGTGTGGAAAATTGACAATCCAAACGAAGCACTCACAGACATTTGAGCTATTGTAGCAGCATCATTTCCGGTATAGCTATATAGCGCACATGGATCGCCTTGTCCACAAGCTTCTGTAACCCAAACAGTGAGATTGGTAAACGGATAGAACAGAGCCAATGCCCAAATTGTACCCAATAAATTAAACATCAAGTGACACAAAGCGGCTCTCTTCGCTGCAAGATTTGCGCCCAACGATGCTATAATTGGAGTGATTGTCGTACCGATGTTACTACCAAGAATGAGGGAACAAGCAAGGTCAAACGTAACCCACCCTTTGGTACACATAATCAAGACAATAGCAATTGCTGCTGAAGATGATTGTATGACCATCGTAACAATTATACCAATGAGCATAAATAGCAATACCGAGCCAAAGCCCATATCGGCATAATGTTGTAAAAATCCAAATATTTCAGGACTTGACTTCAAATCGGGCACGCTGTCTTCAATCATGTTCAGACCAATAAACAACACTGCAAAGCCCAATATAACTTCACCTATTGATTTGCGACGACTTTTACTCGAGAACAAGAGAGGTAACGAGAAGGCAATGAGTGGAAAGGCAAATGCTGCAATATCCACTTTAAATCCAAACAACGTTATAATCCATGTTGTAGCAGTGGTTCCCACATTCGCACCCATGATTACAGCCACCGATTGAGCCAAAGTCATGAGACCGGCACTCACAAAACTAACAACCATTACGGTCGAAGCCGATGAACTCTGAATCAAAGCAGTGATAGAAAATCCTGTTATAGCACCGGTAAAACGATTACGGGTCATTGCCCCAAGAATGTTGCGAAGTCCGTTTCCAGCGGCCTTCTGAAGCCCCTCACTCATTAGCGTCATACCGTAAAGGAACAAACCTACGGCTCCAAGCAACGTCAAAAAATCTAAGAAACTATAGTCCATGAATGGATAGTGATTTGGTGATATTAATAAAAAAATATTTTCTATGCTACAAAGATATAATATTTCTTGCAATAGCACAAAACATAATAATTTTCAATCATCACAAAAATTTCTTTTGCCCAAGAATCACTATAATGCTATTATTGGCTATAATTTTTTAGACGAAAACAAGGCTCTAATCGTTGTAATTTAATAGTTTAGATAAGGACATAAAAAAATTGATTGTCATCACGACAACCAATCTTCTTAACCTTAAATCTAATACCATGAAAAACACGATGCAAAGGTATCGATTTATATGTTATACAACATAATTTTTTGTCATAAAAATTCAGCCCATTAACATTATTTATCTTTTAATGTCGTTTTTACGTCGTTTTGCTATTACATTACATGCGGTAACCACCAAATTGCAATGTGGCTCATAAGGAGCAAAAACAAAAGTATGTAAAATAACTCTCTGCGCGACACATAGCACTGATAGGATAGAAATCCGGTGGCAAGTACATAAACGGGATACATCGCCACCAGTGTTCGATATTCCGACTGAGTTGTTGACAATACCCACGGATACGCCAGCAATGGCATCATCATCAAAACAACGATAGCCAATATATAACGTGGAGGTTTTCTTTTATTGGTCGTCATTTCTTACTTACTTTTTCGGCAAGGTAGGCATCGATTGTCGCTTTCAATCCTTCATCAAGGCTAAATCGTGGCGAAAAATTAAAATCGCGTTGCGCATCAGTTACATCGCACGACCAATTGCGTTGTTTCATTATTTTAAATTTATCTCTGTTGAGAGTAGAGGGTTTCATGCGCACCATGCCCCATTTTTCGGCCACAACCGACGCAATATATACAATCCACAACGGTAATTTTACCGGAATAACCCACTTCACACCCAAGTGACGGGCAACAATCGAGCGAAATTCACTTTGAGTATAAGATCGTGGCTCGGAAATTATATATTTGCGTTTTTCCACTCCCGACTCAAGAGCATCATACACCGCATTCACCAAATCTTCAACATAGATAAAGGTGAGCAATTGCTTGCGATATCCCACGCCAAAATCCCAATGACTGTCGATGCTTTTTATCATCATCAAATAATCCTGCTCATGAGGGCCATATACCCCCGTTGGGCGAAATATGATGTAAGGAACGTCTGATTGCATTTCGAGGAATGTTTCGGCCTTGATTTTTGATAGTCCATAACGAGTATTGGGATTAGGAATCATCTTTGAAGTGATGGGAGTGTATCCTTTTTCATCTCCCTCGCCCAATGCACTGAGACTACTCATGAAAAGAAACCTCTCGGGCATCAATTCACATTGTCGCAACACTCCAACAAACCGGCGCAAATATTCATAGTTGATGCGATTGAAATCAATAAAATTGGCACATTTTGTGGCTCCAAGATTATACACAATATAATCCCAGCGTTCACCCTCGGGCAACGCCGATGACATTGTTGCCACCATTGCCGCCTCGTCATCATAGTCGAGCACTACAAAATTTAAACGCTCGTCGCTCAAATACTTACGAGACGTAGATTTGCGCACAGCCACCCATGTTTCATAGCCGCGTTGCAAACTCTCTTGAGCCATAAAACCGCCTATAAAACCACCGGCGCCTATTATCAGAACTTTTTTTGTTGCCATTTCCACTTAATTTGATTTTTCAATGCAAAATTGCAAAAAAATGCCTGCATACGCAACCATTACTCATCAAAATGGTCGTAATACAGAAATATTATTGTACCTTTGCGATGATTAAATCATACATAAACCATTTTGATTATGTCAACTTATACTGAAGACCAACGCAAAGTCACCACACATCGTCTCATTGAGATGAAACAACGTGGCGAAAAAATAGCAATGCTCACAGCCTATGATTTTTCAATGGCCCGCCTCATCGATGAAGCCGGAATGGACATCATACTCGTAGGCGACTCGGCCTCAAATGTTATGGCCGGTAACATGACCACTCTACCCATGACGCTCGACCAAATGATTTATCATGCCAAGTCGGTGATAAAGGGAGTGAAACGAGCTCTTGTAGTGTGTGACATGCCCTTTGGTAGCTATCAAGGTAATTCAATGGAAGCCATTGCATCGGCTATTCGCATCATGAAAGAGAGTCATGCCGAAGCGGTTAAAATGGAAGGTGGCTCTGAAATCAGAGAATCAATCGAACGTGTTTTGTGTGCCGGAATTCCTGTGATGGGACACCTTGGATTGACCCCCCAATCAATCAACAAATTTGGCACCTATGCAGTTAGAGCCAAAGAAGAAGCCGAAGCACAAAAACTCATTGAAGATGCAAAAATGCTTGAAGAAATCGGTTGCTTTGCTGTTGTACTTGAGAAAATTCCCGCTCAACTTGCTACAAAAGTAGCTCAAGAACTTTCAATCCCGGTGATTGGCATCGGTGCCGGAGGCGGTGTTGATGGTCAGGTGCTTGTGATGCACGACATGCTTGGAATAAACAAAGGTTTCTCACCACGATTCCTCCGCCGTTATGCCGATTTGGCAACCATCATCAACGACGCAGTTGCTCATTACATTGATGATGTAAAGACACGAGACTTCCCCAACGAAAAAGAACAATATTAATTATTAATAATATCTCTCACAAACTTAAAAGCGCAATTTCCGGGTGAAATTGCGCTTTTTCTACACGCTCTAAATAGTTATTTACATTGTTTTCTACATTTTACACCTATTGAGGATCAACCAATTATAGATGTTATCAACATCGGTGTTGATATTTTACCCACAAGTTATTAACTTTGCAACATGGAAAAGAAAACTATCTGGGATTTACAACGCGACTCAGTTGACCAATATAAGGCAAAAGGCAAATTGCCTATCATAGTCGTGCTCGACAATATACGAAGCCTCAACAATGTTGGCTCAATGTTTCGCACAAGCGATGCTTTTTTGGTAGAAAAAATAATGCTATGTGGCATAACAGCCACACCCCCATCTCCCGAAATACACAAAACCGCACTCGGAGCCGAAGACTCCGTCGTATGGGAATATCATAAATCCACTCTTGATTGCATTAACACGTTGCAAGAACAGGGCTACACAGTGTGTTGTCTTGAGCAAGTCAAAGGAAGTGTTGAATTGCAACAATTCAAGCCACAACCTACGAGAAAATATGCCATCGTGTGTGGAAATGAAGTGAATGGGGTTGACCAAGAGGTGGTTAATTGTTGCGACGTGTGCTTAGAAATTCCTCAATGTGGGACAAAACACTCGCTAAATGTGTCGGTTTCGGTGGGGCTTGCCATTTGGCATTTTTTCACAGCTCTTGGCGGTTGCCAACAATAGCACGAGCCATCTGTTCATCTTTATGCAATTGCTCAACAAGGGCTTCGATCGAGTCAAAACGATGCTCTCCCCTGATATAGTTGATAAATTCAACGACCAATCGTTGTCCATATATATCACCTGCAAAGTCAAAAAGATGCACCTCTATTGAACGTGGAGCACCCTTGACATCGACTGTGGGACGTCGGCCGATATTTACCATTGCGCCATATTGCTGTCCATCGGGCAACAGAACATTGGCAACATACACCCCCTCCGGAGGCACAAGAATTGAGCTATCGGGAATTGAAATATTGGCTGTCGGATAGCCAATTGTGCGACCAAGTTTCTTACCGGCCACCACATCACCCTCAATAAAATAACGATACCCCAAAGCTGCATTTGCCTGCTTGAGGTCGTGATTCTCAATGAGATTGCGAATAATCGTTGAGCTCACTCCGGGGTATTCGGGTCCTTGTAGCACTTCAACTCCCACAGTTTTCCCTACTTCACGATATTCATCAAAAGAACTCAAGCGGTCGCTCCCAAACCGGTTATTAAATCCCATCATTATCACATCAACATGATATCGGTTATGGAGCAATTCCATAAACTCGCGAGCAGTCTTGGATTGAAACGCACAATCGAAAATGAAAACCTCAACCTCATCGACTCCTGTCGCAATGAGTTTTTTGCGCTTATTATCCACCGACAACAACATAGGAGGCACTCGCTCGGGGCAAATGCATGAAAGCGGGTGAATAGAGAATGTTAGAGCCAAGGACGACAAACCCCTACGATGCCCCTCCTCAATCATGCGCTCAATCAACAAGCGATGTCCCGAGTGAACACCATCAAACATTCCCACTGTTGCAATTCTACGTTGTTGCATCTTTTTCAGAAACTCAATTTATTTCGTTTGCTATCTTTACAGCAAAATCTTCTCCAGGCGCAATATGTAATGTATTGAATCCAAGTTTGCTTGACGCCTCAAGATTGGCCAATGAGTCGTCGATAAATACCGTTTCGCCGGGATTCAATTGACACTTTTCGATAGCATACTCAAAAATGCGACTATCGGGTTTTATGCTTTTTGCTTCAAACGAGGTGACAATACCATCAAAATAATCATTCATCTCCAACCCCTCTTGTCTAAACTCTTGAGCTATGCGACTTTCCCACATGATGGGGTTGGTGTTTGAGAGCATATATATGCGGTAATGATTGCGCAACGCTCTCAATTCTTCAAGACGATGGCGGGGAATTCCCACAAGAAATTCACAAAAAGCTTCATCTATATCAGCATCTGAGACCTCTTGAGAAATATATTGTCTCACCTCATCGCGAAACTCCGACGGAGTAATCTCTCCCGCCTCAAGACGCAAGAAAGGACCTTTTTGACTATATTCACCTAAAAAACTATCAACGTCGGACATTCCAAGACGTTGGAAAGCGGCGACACATTGCTCTCGCTTAATGTTCATTATCACGCCGCCTAAATCAAATAGCAAATTTTTAATCATGCCACAAAGTTACTCATTTTTAGTCCATATTACAACTTGCGACATAGTCTCATTATTCCATGCGCAAAGATAAATGGGTAAATTCAGCTGCCACCTTCAATGAGGCCATTGCACCCTCTACTAGGGGCATATTATCATTTACATGACCTAAAGGAGCATTAAATGCAATGGGGAAAGAATAAGGCGCAAGCATTTCGCGCAACATTGTTTCCATCGTAGCATAGTTCTTATCGGGCTTATACTCAACAAATTGTCCGACTATAAGCCCCTTCAACGAACCAAGCACTCCACTCAGTCGCAATTGCCACATAATGCGCTCTATTTTATAAATTGCTTCAGCAATATCTTCGATAAACAGTATCACACCCTCCTCAAACATATCAAAGGGCGTATTTATCAATTGGCTTAATACCACCAAATTTCCTCCCACAATGCGTCCTGTTGTTTCTCCACAAAGATTAAACTCATGATGGGGCCATTTGTATTCTACATTATTCCCTCGCAAAATAGAGAATAGAGACTGCGACCACACATCTAATCCGTTGTTTTCAGACAAATGCTTAACCATTGGCGCATGGATACTTGCAACACCCTTCGACTGCATGAGAGCATGTAGAGCCGAAACATCACTGAAACCAATGAGCCACTTGGGATCGGACTGTATATCGACCTTGCCGAGAGCTTCTAATAATTGCACACACCCATATCCACCCCTCGAACAATAAATTGCTCGCGTAGAAGGGTCTTCAAAAGCCGCCTTGAAATCTTCTATTCGAAGTGCTTGAGGCCCACTATATGTGCCATGACTTGAAAGCGTGCAACTTCCCAAATAAGGCTCCCAACCACATCGTTTCAACACCTCAATAGCATCATTGACATAGTGTCTTTTTACGATACTTGCCGGCGACAAAATCGCAATGCGGTCGCCTTCGGTCAGTGCTTGGGGATATACAATCGACCTCTTCATCAGTTAACCTGCACTTTTATTCCAGCGGCTCTAAACGTCTCGGCAATAGAATTCAATTCTTCAATTGACACCTTTTCAAGATTTTCCTCCGGAGTTTTTCGGTCAATTGAATACAACATCACCTCAGCCGGATTTATACGTTTATAGGCATTCAATAAAGCCTCAACCTCCTCTGTGGTTGTGTTATCAATGCGGCACCCATCATGCCACCCCCGCAACATCATTGTCTGCACGATGCATTGATTGCCAAAACGTGCAATCTGCTCCACAACTTGTTCCGACGTAAACGTGGGCGAATTGGGCTGATCAATAAGTCGCATAGTGCTTGTTATTGCCGAGTCAAGTTTTAGTATATTATTATCTACTTTGAACAATGCTTTTACAACCGACTCATCACCAAGACGTGTCGAGTTACACAATACACTTATTTTTACATTGGGGAAATACTGATTGCGTAGCGCAATAGTGTCATCAATGATTTCGGGAAATTGAGGGTGAATAGTAGGTTCACCATTTCCCGAAAAAGTTATCACATCAAGATTTTCGCCGTTGGCAACCATGCTCTTCAATTTTTCCTCAAGCAAACGAGCCACCTCTTCGCGCGATGGTAATCCGGCCTTACCCGCTCCTTGCGAATTATATCCGGCTTCACAATAGATACAATCAAACGAACACACCTTGCCGTCAATAGGCGAAAGATTTACTCCAAGCGACGTACCCAATCGACGAGAATGAATTGGACCAAATATTGTTGAATGAAAAAGAATTGTAACCATTACAAAGATGTTGTTACTTAGATGACTGCTTACGCTCGGAAAGCAATCTGTTAAATAGCTCAATATATCGCTGTGCTACCACATCAGATGCAAATCGGCTTCGCACACTCTCATGTAGCAACTTACGATCAATACCACACTCTAATGCCCACGAAATACCGTCGGCAATACTTTGTGCCGATTTATATTCGGCAATATATCCATTTTCAAGGTGGTCAATAATATCGGCTTGGCCACCTCTACCAAACGATACCGGAACACAGCCGGCTGCTTGCCCCTCTATAATTGTACCGGGCAGTGTTTCATACAACGATGTGGATATTACCACATTGCCCGTAGCATATAATTGTCTCAACATTTTGGGGTCGTTGACTCTGCCCAAATGTTTATATGGGAAACGCAAACCGTCAAAAGCCGATTGATTCTTCAAATCGCCAAAGAACACCGCAAAAGAATTTTCTGCAATGTCGGGGCGAGTATCGGCCAATATATTCAAGGATTCTATCGCATAGTCCAGTCCCTTTATGGGGTCATCAAGACGAGCCGCGCCCATTATAATAAGCCGCTTATTATAATCAATCCCAAACTCATCTACTTTTAAAGCCGGAGAAACGGGATAGAAGTCAATTGGGAATGCATTTGGTATTACTGTTACCGATTGATTTTTCAACAACGAACTTTGCTCACACAATTGAGCCAACCAATTACTCACGGCAACAAAATGAATGGGAGTCGATTCATACAACTCACGTTTCTTGTGCCACACACGACGTGAAAGGTCGTTTCCAAACAGACCTCTCCACACATATTGACAATGACCACATTTATCCTTATATCCCTCACATTCGTGGGCATGATGACACACTCCTGTTAAGTTCCACATGTCGTGCATGGTCCACACAACAGGCTTTCCCGATTGAGCCAACAAATACACCCCTTTGAGCGATAACATGCCTTGATTTACCCAATTCAAGGCTACTACATCGGCTTCTTTTACCCACGGGTGGTCTATTAGTTGTAATCCGGAGTTGGCAATTGAAATTTTAAATAAATTCCTCTTACTAAAGCCGTTTTGAGCAAATATGCTACCACACTCCGAGAGGAACAATTTTGCTCGCAAATTTCGACTACATGCCTCTACCACATAAGGGTCGTCACCGGTTTTGACAAATACAACCATGCGGGCATCTACACCGGCTTTTCGCAACGCGTTCATAAGTCGATAGGTCACGACCGACGCTCCTCCAAGTCGGTCACTGTGGCTCACCAATGCCACTTTCAACGGTTGATTCATATTCAACTTTTATTTTAGTTTTTAGGATAAACGTATTTGTGTAATATATAAACCTTTAAACATTAAAACTGTTTTGTCGCACATCTAAATTTTCACCTTATTGCGTTGAATCAAAGCTCGTGGATTAATATCCTCTTTCTTTAATACTACGCCCAGATATATAACAATCAATATGGTGCGTATTGCAATATTTAGCCAAAAATGAGGTGTTGCCACAATATAAGACAACCCAAACAAGGCCATGGCCAGAACGAAGTAGAACGCAATGCGACCAAGGTCATAAGGTATTGGATTTTTCTTGCGACCCACAATATAAGAAACCAACATCATCGCTATATTGCAAGCCAACGCGGCCCATGCACAAGCTATGTAGCCATATTTTGGGACAAACAACACATTGAGCGACACCATTACCACAAATCCAACAATGGTGAACACAAGCGCCCAATAGGTTTTATCGATACTTTTGTACCAAAGCGATAGATTGAAAAATATGCCATAGAAAAATTCAGCCATGAGCAATATGGGAACAACCTTGAGTCCCACAAAGTAGGATTTATCGATGAAATACTTGAGAAAATCAAGGTAGAACATCACCCCTAAGAAAATAAGCAACGAGAAAATGACATAGAATGTCATCGCCTTGCGATAATCACGATGTTTTTGCTTAGGGTCATCGCTTTTGCGCGAGAACATCAATGGCTCATAGGCAAATCTAAATGCTTGCACAAACATAATCATCACTACCGCAATTTTATAGTTTGCGCCATAAATACCGAGTCCGGTCATAGCCTCAACCGAATCGGTTATCAACTTGGGATATAGGATTTTGTCAATGTTTTGATTCATTATTCCCGCAAGCCCGGCAATGAGCAACGGGAAAGAGAATACAAGCATCTTACGCAACAAGGATCCATTGAAAACATATCCCTCACTCTTAATTTCGGGGAAGAGCAACAACAGTGTCACTGCCGAACTAATGAGATTGGCAACAAAGATATAACCAATACCATAATTGGGGTTATAGAACCACTCAATGAGTGCCGGTGAAGTTTTCCATATCCATGGACACAGCAGTATGAAAAATAAATTCAATCCGATATTCAATCCGATATTAATGAGTTTCAACGTTGCAAACCTAATGGGACGCTGCTTGTTGCGCAAATAGGCAAATGGAATAGCCGTAAACGCATCAAGAGCAACAGTCACAGCCATTACCCACACAAATGATGGTGTGTCGGCACAATCCATAGCCTCGGCAATGGGATTGAGAAATAACAACACCAATGCGACAAAAAGCGACGAAGTGAAACCCAACGAAGTGAGTGCCGTCGTATAAACTGTCGAAGCTTTATAATCATCATGCTTTGCAAAACGAAACAAAGTTGTTTCCATTCCATAGATGAGGATTACAATAGCTAATGCCACTATCGAGTAAATATAGGTTACAATTCCATATTCCTCAGGCGGAAACATTATTGTGTAGAGAGGCACAAGGCACCAATTGAGGAAACGGCCTAAAATGCTACTCAATCCATATATTGCTGTGTCTTTTGCTAAACTTTTAATACCAGCCATAATGTGATTAACTAAAAATCTATCGTGTTAAAACAACGAGGCAAAACCATCATCGGGAGTGTGTCCAAGATGAGTGTAAGCCAACTCGGTGACCTCGCGCCCTCGTGGAGTGCGTTTAATGAAACCCTCTTTAATGAGATAAGGTTCATATACCTCTTCAATTGTGCCGGGATCTTCACCAAGAGCAGTTGCTATTGTCGATAATCCCACCGGACCACCTTTAAACTTGGTTATAATCGTCGTGAGTATTTTATTGTCAATCTCATCAAGTCCATATCGGTCAATATTAAGAGCTTCCAACGCATAACGAGCTATTTCCGGATCAATGATACCCGAACCCTTTACTTGCGCAAAATCCCTCACGCGTCGCAACAAAGCATTGGCAATACGTGGGGTACCACGACTACGCATAGCGATCTCATGAGCTGCTTCACCGGTACATTTCACTCCGAGTAAAGCCGCCGAGCGCAACAAAATGCGTTCAAGCACCTCGTGGTCATAGTATTCAAGATGACAATTTATACCAAAACGAGCTCTCAAAGGTGATGTCAGCAACCCACTGCGCGTTGTGGCCCCAACAAGAGTGAAAGGAGACAACGACAATTGTACCGACCGAGCTCCGGGACCTTTATCAATCATTATATCAATGCGATAATCCTCCATTGCCGAATAAAGATATTCCTCAACAATGGGGCTTAATCGATGTATCTCATCAATAAACAATACATCGTTCTCTTCAAGCGACGTGAGTATTCCGGCTAAATCTCCCGGTTTGTCAAGCACCGGTCCCGAAGTGACCTTAAAACCTACTCCGAGCTCATTGGCTATAATTCCGGCAAGAGTGGTTTTTCCAAGTCCCGGAGGTCCATGCAATAGCAAATGGTCGAGAGCCTCACCTCGCATACGGGCTGCAGCAACAAACACTTTCAGATTTTCCACAATCTTGTCTTGACCGCTAAATGAGTCAAACTCTGACGGACGCAGAGCTTTCTCAAAGTCTCGGTCATTATCGTTGCGGGCTGAGTGTATGTCAAAACTATCTGGCATCAGGTGTTACTATATTTAAAACAGTTAATATTTTATCTAAAATCATTTGTGGGGGAATTCCGGCAAGACAATGATAATCACCACGATAACATGGTTTATCACCAAATTCGGCACACGGACGGCAAACCATGGGCAACTGCACCATATTCACCTCTTGCTGTTTCCACCCTTTAAAACCGCAATAGGGGTGCGTGGCTCCCCACACACTCACTACCGGCACATTTACGATTGAGGCGAGATGCATATTGGCCGAATCCATCGATACCATCACGTCAAGGTAGCTCATCAACGACAATTCAGCCGGGAAACCATATTGCTTTTGGGCAAGTGACGTTATCCCCGAATATTTTTTCACCCAATCATCTAATAATCGCCTTTCATTATCGCCGCCTCCAAATAAAAATACACGCGTTGATTTCCATTGCGAAATTTCTGCTACCACTTTTTCCATGAGCTCAAGGGGATATATTTTCCCTTTGTATTTGGCAAATGGAGATATTCCAATCCATCTTTCGCCTTCTTGCTTTGGAGAACTAATCTCGGAAAATGTTTCACAATCACCTCGACCTTTTCCATAGAGTGAGGTGAAACGTTCCTCAAGTGGCAACCCCAAAGCCATGAATAGTTCTCTATAACGCGCACGGAACGAAATGAGAGGAAGCATCACCTTGTTGTGTCGTCGTGTCAATGCACGTTTGTTGGCTGTTCCTTTATTCAGACACTTGAATGGTATGCGATGCAAGCGACATAAGAATTTAAACACATGAGAATGAAATTCATTGTGCAAATCGGCAAAAGCATCTATATCATATTCCTTTCGCAAATCGTTGAAAAGCTTCACCAACCCTTTGATTCCATGATATTTCACCTTTAAATCAAGACCAAGCACAACAAGATTGTCGGGCTTGTTGACAAACAATGACTGAGTGGCCGATTTAGTGATGAGAATGAAACGAGTGTTGGGATTACAGCGACACACACTATAAACCACCGGCACCGTCATTGCTACATCGCTCAACGCCGAAAACCGTGCAACAAGCACGTTCTTGTACTTTGCTTCAGTTTCAGTGACATTGTTATACTTTACCATGCTGAATGGGGTGTTGGCTTTTATTATCAGCCGATAATATTAAAAACAATATTTAATTGGTTTAAAACACAAAGATAATACCGACAAATTAAAAACCCAAATTTAACTGTCGAAAAAACTTTTTTAGTCCAATCGATAAAAACTAAACTTTTACTCGTTCAAAGAGTGCTTTTGTGAATAAAGGTACATAAAAAAGCGGATTTTTATGTACCTTTGTACAAATAATTGATTTAGAATGAAAATAGCACTCATAGGATATGGAAAAATGGGTCGCACAATACATCGTGTGGCCGAGAGTCGTGGTCATGAGATTGTGGCCATTATTGATGTTGATAATCAACAAGACTTTGATAGTGACGCGTTTCGCAGTGCCGATGTAGCCATTGAATTTACCACTCCTAACACAGCAGTCGATAATTACAAAAAAGCTTTTGCTCAAGGAGTAAAAGTTGTCTCAGGATCAACAGGTTGGACATCTCGCATGAATGAGGTACAACATATGTGTGAAAATAATTCAGCCACATTTTTTTGGAGTTCCAACTTCAGTCTTGGCGTAAATATATTTTTCACACTGAATAAATATCTCAGTTCAATGATGAATAAATTTACAGGATATACCCCCTCAATGAATGAGATACATCACATTCACAAGCTCGACCACCCAAGTGGAACTGCTATAACACTTGCCGAAGGCTTGATTGAAAATGTTGAACGCATAAATAATTGGACCGAGAAAACCCCTTCAGACGATGAATTGTTTATCAATCATGAACGAGAAGGAGAAGTGCCGGGAACTCACATTATTTCTTGGGACAGCAACGTTGATACAATCACAATCGAGCACAAAGCCAAGAGTAGAGAAGGATTTGCATTGGGTGCGGTTGTTGCTGCCGAATGGGTAGCCTCGCACAAAGGATTCCTCACTATGGACCAAATGATGGGTGAATTGTTAAATAATTGATTTTAAAAGAACAATATGAACAATAAATTTGATTTTAAAGCCGATTTTTTACGACGCATAAAAGAAACAGCCACTACTCGATGGGTGAGATTTGGTATAGTTTCGCTAATATTCTTTGCCTGGGTAGCATGGCTTGGCAGTTGGTGGGTTTCATTATTCATCATTTTGCTTTTTGACATATATATCACAGGTTACATACCTCTCACTTGGTGGAAAAAGAGCAAAAGCGCCACGGTGAAAACAATCATGAGTTGGGTTGATGCCATCGTCTATGCTCTCATTTTGGTATATTTTGTATTTGCATTTATCGGTCAAAACTATCAAATACCATCGTCATCACTTGAAAAAACTTTATTAGTGGGAGATTATTTGTGGGTAAACAAGATGGTATATGGCCCTCGAGTTCCCATGACTCCCGTGCATTTTCCATTGGTGCAAAACACATTGCCCATCGTAAACACAAAAAGTTACCTTGAGTGGCCTCAATGGAAATATCACCGTTTGAAAGGTTTTGGGAAAGTAGAATTGGGCGACATCGTAGTGTTTAATTTCCCTGCCGGAGATACTGTCGCCGTGAAAATACAAAATCCCGACTATTACACTCTCGTACAACAATTTGGCCGTAAATTTATTGAAGCAAATGAAAAAGACTTTGGTGAAATCATTTATCGTCCGGTTGACCGTCGCGAAAATTATGTGAAACGTTGTGTGGGCCTTCCCGGTGACACTCTTAAAATAGTTGACGGCACAATTTTTATCAATGGAAAAGAACAAGAACAACCTCAAAACGTTCAGTTTAACTATTTCTTCAAATTAAAAAATCGCATGATGAGCGATGCCGAATGGGAGGACCTTGGTGTAGCTGTCGATGATCGTGCCATCACTCGTGACTACCCCGATATATATGTATCGCCTCTTACTCAAGCAATGGTTGATAAGCTCAAACAAAAATCGGACTTGGATTTCATTGAACGTTATAAACCTCTCAGCGATGAACTCATTTACCCATTGGGAGAAGGCAAAAAATGGGGCTGGGGACAAGATAATTTTGGACCCATTTGGATTCCTAAGAAAGGAGCCACCATTGAACTCAACGATAGCACTTGGGCCATTTACAAAAGATGTATTCGCAACTATGAATTTAATGATGCCGAAATGCGTGATGGCACAGTTTACATCAATGGTGCACCCGCCAAAGAATATACTTTCCAAATGGACTATTACTTCATGATGGGTGATAATCGTCACAATTCTCTTGACTCACGTTTTTGGGGATTTGTTCCCGAAGACCACATTGTGGGTAAACCCATGTTTGTTCTCATCTCATTTGATAAAGACAAAGGGTTACTTAATGGAGGTATAAGATGGAACAGAGTATTCACCGATGCCAATCCCGACAAGTGAAACCATCTTCTCCCCTCATAGTACATCACGATATTACAGCAGTGTTGCCACCATTATGTTGTGGCAACATTGGCTTTTATGCAACACTCGCTCAATATGCCAATGTTGTAATCGATTGCAATTGCCGATACAATAAACGTCAAAAAGACACGCATCGCTACACAATTGCCGACACTCACGGACAACTACAGCTGACAATACCCATTGAGAAGCCTTTAAAGGGGTCTAAATCGTCGTGGAACGACGTAAATATATCAACGCATGGGGCGTGGTGGAATGTCCATCGTGTAGCTTTGGAATCGGCCTATGGGCGCACTCCGTTTTTTGAATATTATATTGATAGATTTAAACCCTTTCTATCGGCTCACAATGAGGGTGAAAATCTCATGAAACTTATTAGATACTTAGACCAAACAATACGAGAAATACTCTTGCTCGACAACATTGTGACCTATGACACCGATAATATTTCAGGCAACATAAAAGATTACCGCAACGATACTTTTAGTGATATCGCTACGGTAGAATATTATCAATTGAGAAAAGCTCAATTAGGTTTTATTTCCAATCTGAGCATTCTTGATCTCATTTTCAACATGGGACCCGAATCGCCTTTGATTCTCAAAAAAATTATTTCATAGCATGCTCAATGCACGCAGATTTTCAATAATCTGAGAACGTTCCATCGAACGAGATGACTTGAGGTTTCTGACAAAATCATGCACAATATTTTGTACCCCCTGGTGGTTAAATATACGTTGCATGAAAGCATAGTTTTTATCAAACAATCTCTTAATCTCATCTTCTTCAAGTGAACAGATTCTTTTACCTTCATCTTGAAGATATTTATAAACAAGATTTTTCATCTCATTGCTAATACCTCCTTGTCGCAATACACAATTACGACACATTAAATTGGCAATGAGCATACCCATGGCTATTTGATATTGCTCAACCATGTGTTGCCAAGATAATTTGGCAGGAATGCGAGGATTTGCGGTGAAAATTTCGTTGGTAAATTTCATAGCATTGCCCTCTTCCTCATCAAGAGATATTGACGAAATAAGATTTTCGGCATCACACACCATTATACCGATGGCCATACCTGTAATGCCGTAGCACTTGTCATCTTCATCAATATATTTTAATCCTATTGCCATAATTATCTTTTGTGGCTATTAATTAACCACGAGAATTTTTGTTACAGCCCCCGAACTCACATCGTTGGCATTTTGAGACGCAAAAACATAGTAAACACCTGTCTTTACACGCTGTCCATCGCTATCACAACCGTCCCATGTCACCATACCACCTTCCGATCGAGTTGAATAGAAAACATTACCCATAGCATCAGCTATTTTTACCAATGAATTTTCCATTAGACCGGTAATTGTAATCCACCCGGTATAGTCGGGTCTCACAGGATTGGGATAGGCATATACATTTGAATAATCGCTCTGTGCAGGCGATGAATTGCTCTTATACTCAATTAAACCCACATCAGAACCAATATAAACCGAATTACCATCATTTATACACATCACAGAATATAAACGATTAGAAGGTATTTTTGAGTTCTCGGTTGTGAAATGTTCTATAATTTCATCGCCGTTTGCACTCACCAAAAATACCCCTGAGGTTAATGTTGTGATCCATTTGCGATTTGAATTATCCACAGCAATTGAAGTCACTGTTTGATTATCAAGCAAATAATCAGCCAAATTTGTACCATCGTTACGTGGTACTTTAATGTGATTTACGCTCATAGACATATTAGTAGCATCGGCAGGGCGAGCTATTTCAAATATGCCCGACATAGTTCCAACCCACACTCTTCCACTTTCATCTTCGACGAGACAACAAATGCGTTCAGGGTCGAGCGACTTGCCATCTTGATCAACAAATTTTGTCCACACAAAATATGTATCATCACTCACGTCATCATAAGTTCCTTTGGTATCATATGCAACAAGACGACTATCCCATGTTCCATCACTGATGAATATCATATTTGATTTTTTACAAATTAGAATACGTCCATCTTTGTCACCACTAAAGTCATTTATATTAATACCATTCCAATCTGAAATTTGAGTTTCTCCCTTAGCGAGATTTTTAGCAGTAATCATGTGCAAAGCAGGTGTTCCTGACACATATTGCATTGCCCATAGATTATTATTTTTATCAAAAGCAAGAGCAGGAACATGGCATGACCAATTTTGAATTTTGCTTATGGTACTATTAGTCCAATCATATTTTCCTATTTGCTCATTGTTCTTGATTTTGTATATACCGTCCCAATATGTACCCACATAGTAGGCATCGGGATCGGTTGGGTCCTCAACTATCTGATAAGTATCACACATAATCCCGGTTTCAGAGGGATTATTTTTGTTTGCTTCGGTGAACACTACCGGTTCAACATTTGTGATTACTCCATCTTTAATAGTGTTTATGTGACTGATTTTATAAGCGTCATAATTACCGAAAATTTTACTTGCCGCATTGTTTGACAAATATACTTTACCAGAATTTCCTCTTGAAAGGAATACTACTTCGGTAACTGTTACACTTTCGGGTTTGAAAGTATCTCTGAGCACGGTTACATTTTCGCCACTTATATCATAGTAAGCAATTCCATTTCTGTCACCGGTCCATAAATTATTAGAGTTGTCCCAATAGGCAATTGTCCTATTTTGTAAATCAACCGGAAGTGTCAATGACGATAGATTACCATCTCCATCATAGTTGAATACAGTGGTAGTTGAAAAAGCATACGGATTTCCTTGTGCATTTTCAGCTATATATTTCACACCATTGCTCACAAAAGAAAATCCGGTGATGATTTTACTTATATCGGCCGATAAATTCACGTCGCTATGACGCAAAGAATAGGCATTACCACTCTTCAAGATTATCAATAGTTTTTTGTCTGAAATTGAATTCATGGCTACAGCATTGGCCGAAGTCACTGTAGTAAATTTATCAAAAGTGTTGTGAAGTACATCTATTGATGAAGCTAAAATTTTACCATCACTACTTATCAATATATAATCACCAACAATTTCAACAGCGAGCAACTCTTTGTTGTAAATACCCGATTCTACAACACGATGTTTTTGGTCGTCAAAAACAACCAAGCCAAAAATTGTAGCTACATAAATGCGATTATTATGAAAATCTACATCATTGATTTTTTTTGATGTAGTCATTGTAGCATCTTTAATATCCGACATATTGACCACTTCACCATTGTCATACAATAGGTCAATATTACCTGAACTATATGCTATCAATAAATATTTATTTTCTTGATTGTAATAAATACCTGATATGATATTATCATTGAGTTTATTAATTGAAGCATAACAATAGCTCTCCTCGGTTTCTTTATCAAAAGAGAATAAACAATTTTCCGATAAGTAATATAATTTATCGGGTGTCTCAAGCATTTTTGTTACGCTATTGGCAAATGTTGTGTACAATTTCCATTCACCCACTCCCATTTGAGATTTGGCGATAAATGGTAATAATACTGCTAATAATATCAATACTCTTTTTATCATAATATCGTCATTTTATTTGATTCAAATATTCTATAAGTTTTTCTGTAGCTCTGGCTCTATGACTAATCTTATTTTTTATTGATGAGTCCATTTGAGCAAAAGTAACATCAAAACCTTCAGGACTAAAAATAGGATCATAACCAAATCCGTTATCACCCTGCGGTTGTAGAGTAATTTCACCTTCCACAACTCCGTCCATGAGCGTTAATTGGTTGTCTATCAATAGTGCAATAACAGTGCGAAAACGAGCTTTTCTATCGGTTTTATCGCTCATGTTTTTAAGCAATAAATTCATATTTTTCAATGAATCATGCTCTGGGCCTGCATAACGTGCCGAAAAAACACCGGGAGCACCATTTAAGGCATCTACTTCAAGACCGGTATCATCGGCAAAACAATCATAACCAAAGTGTTCTTTAATGTATCTTACTTTGATTTCGGCATTACCTTCAAGCGTAGATGCAGTCTCCGGGATATCAACATCACAATTGATATCCCTTAGACTCAATATCTCATATTCATCTCCCAAAATACTTCTAATTTCCGATAATTTGTGAGCATTATTGGTAGCAAATACTATTTTCTTCATCTATCAATCAAAGTATTTATAATACACTATTAAAACGACAATTTAACTAAATTATTATCCTACAACGATATTGACAATTTTTCCGGGAACAACAATAATTTTACGTATTGTTTTTCCTTCAAGCCATTTTGCAGCTCCTTCATGAGCAAGTGCCATTTTTTCTACTTCTTCTTTAGGAGTATCAACAGCTACTTCCATGTTGAAACGCGCTTTACCATTAAATGAAACAGCATAAGTAACATTTGCCTCCTTAAGGTATTCTTCATTGTATATAGGCCATTTTGCATCACAAATTGTTGTGTCATAACCAATAGCATGCCACAATTCTTCAGTAATGTGAGGTGCAAATGGTGCCAATACCACAAGCACTTGTTCCATGATGGCTTTACTGCGACATTTCAATGAAGAAAGTTCATTTACACATATCATAAACGCACTGATAGATGTGTTGTAAGAGAAGTTTTCGATATCAAAAGTTACTTTCTTAATGAGTTTATGTAATGCTTTTAATTCTTCGGCAGTTGGTTGAATGTCGGTAACAACCATTTCTTCTCCTTTGTAGAAAATACCCCACAATTTTTTGAGGAAACGGTTAACACCATCTATACCATTTGTATCCCAAGGTTTACTTTGTTCAAGAGGACCAAGGAACATTTCATATAAACGCAATGTATCAGCTCCATATTTGTCAACAATGTCATCGGGATTAACCACATTAAACATTGATTTTGACATTTTTTCTATGGCATATCCACACACATATTTTCCATCTTCAAGAATAAACTCTGCATCTTTGAATTCAGGACGCCATGCACGGAATTTTTCTATATCGAGTACATCATTTGACACAATGTTAACATCAACGTGGATTTGTGTCACTTCATAATCACGTTTAAGATTATATGATACAAAAGTATTGGTATCTTTTATGCGATATACAAAGTTGGAACGTCCTTGAATCATACCTTGATTTATGAGTTTCTTAAATGGCTCTTGCTCACAAACTACACCATAGTCATAAAGGAATTTATTCCAAAAACGACTATAAATCAAGTGTCCTGTTGCATGTTCCGATCCACCAAGATACAAATCGACATTGCGCCAATATTGATTTGCTTCAGTTGATACAAGAGCATCATTATTGCGAGGATCCATATATCGCAAATAATAAGCCGATGAACCGGCAAAACCGGGCATTGTGCACAATTCAAGTTTATAACCTTCTTCTGTTTCCCAATTTTTAGCTCTTCCCAATGGAGGTTCACCTGTTTCAGTTGGGAGGAATTTATCTACTTCGGGCAACAATAATGGAAGTTTGCTTTCATCAAGCATGTGAGGCATTCCATCTTTATAATAAACAGGGAATGGTTCGCCCCAATAACGTTGACGGCTGAATATAGCATCACGCAAACGATAATTTACTTTTACTTTACCAATACCTTTTTCGCTTATAAATTTCTTAGTTGCAGCAATAGCTTCTTTCACTTCAAGACCATTGAGATTGAGTTCTGCACCTTGAGAATTTATCATTTTACCCTCTTTGGCATCGAAGCTTGCTTCGCTCACGTCGCATCCTTCAATAAGAGGAATAATAGGTAAATCAAAATGACGTGCAAATGCATAGTCACGACTATCATGAGCTGGTACTGCCATAATAGCTCCTGTACCATATCCTGCAAGTACATAGTCACTCACCCACACCGGAATATTCTTTCCTGTTAATGGATTAATGGCATAAGCACCTGTAAACACACCACTGACTGTTTTATCAATCATGCGTTCACGTTCGGTTTTGTGCTTTATACTCTTTATATAAGCATCTACCTCTTCTTTTTTATCGGCAGTTACAATTTTATCAACATAGGCACTTTCAGGTGCAAGTACCATAAATGTTACACCAAAAACAGTATCGGCACGTGTGGTAAAGATTTCAAGTTCTACATCACTATTGTCAATCTTGAAAATCATTTCAGCACCTTCACTGCGACCTATCCAGTTACGTTGGGTTTCTTTTAATGAATCGGTCCAATCGATTGTTTCAAGACCATCAAGAAGACGTTGAGCATAGGCAGAAACTCTCAAACACCATTGATACATCAATTTTTGTTCAACAGGATAACCTCCACGTATTGATACACCTTCGCTCACTTCATCATTGGCCAATACTGTTCCAAGTTTTGGACACCAGTTAACCATTGTATTACCAAGATAAGCAATACGATAATTCATCAATACATCGCTCTTTTCTTTTTCGGTATAGGCTTTCCATTGATCTGATGTAAATTCCAATTCTTTACTACAAGCTGCTTCTACTTGAGAAGTACCGTTTGAATTGAATTTTTCAATGAGCTCTGAAATGGGTTTTGCTTTATTTTCAGCTTTATTAAAATAAGAATTATACATTTGAATAAAAGCCCATTGAGTCCATTTGTAGTATTCAGGATCACATGTTTTAATTTCACGATCCCAATCGTAGCAGAACCCTATTTTATCAAGTTGGCTACGATAACGATCTATATTTTGGAAAGTAGTTACTTCGGGGTGTTGTCCTGTTTGAATAGCATATTGTTCGGCAGGCAATCCATATGCATCATATCCCATTGGGTGAAGCACATTAAATCCTTGCAAACGTTTATAACGTGAAAATATATCAGACGCTATATATCCAAGAGGGTGCCCAACGTGCAATCCGGCACCTGAAGGATAAGGGAACATATCCAAAACATAATATTTAGGACGTGAATTGTCAATCTCGGTTTTGTAAGTTTTATTTTCTTTCCAATATTGTTGCCAACGGCTTTCAATATCTCTGTGATTATATTCCATATTTATAAAGTTTAATATTTTACAATTTAAGTTTCTCTGATATTTCAAGCATACGTAAAATTGGTTTTACTGCTTTTGCTGCTATTTCTCCATCAACAACCACTTCAGGTTGCTCATATTTCAAGCAATTATATAGCTTTTCAAGAGTGTTTAATCTCATAAAGTTACATTCATTACATGCACAAGTGCTATCTTCGGGAGGTGCCGGTATAAACACCTTTTCGGGACATTTCTTTTGCATTTCATGAATTATTCCACTCTCAGTAGCTACAATAAATTCTTTTTCTTGACTATTTACAGCATAATTCAACAATGCAGCTGTCGAGCCCACTTTGTCGGCTATGCGCACTACCACATCTTTACATTCGGGATGAGCAAGTACTTTTGCATTGGGATATTGAGCCTTTAGCTCCAATATTTTTTGCACCGAGAATTGCTCATGAACGTGACATGCCCCATTCCATAGTTTCATGTTACGTCCTGTTATGCTGTTTATATAATTTCCTAAGTTGCGATCAGGTCCAAATATAATCTTTTCGTCGGCCGGAAGACTTTCCACTATTTGTTGTGCATTGGTAGATGTCACAACAACATCAGTCAAAGCTTTCACAGCTGCCGATGTATTAACATAACTCACCACAGTGTGACCGGGATTTAATTTGATGAATTTTTCAAACTCATCGGCCGGGCAGCTATCGGCAAGCGAGCACCCTGCATTCATGTCGGGAATGATTACCTTTTTATCGGGGCACAATATTTTAGCTGTTTCACCCATAAAGTTCACACCACATAACACAATTATAGGTGCTTCAATTTTTTGAGCAATTTGTGCCAACGCCAAACTATCACCAATGTAATCGGCAAGATCTTGAATTTCCCCTTTCTGATAATAATGGGCAAGAATCACCGCATGCTTTTCCTCTTTGAGTCTCTTGATTTCCGATTTTAAATCAAGAGACAAATCTATCGGAGCATCAACATAGCCTTTATCGACAGTCATTCTTTTATTTTTTAATATGTTTTTTCTTTAAAATTAATTTTAATAACAACAATAATGGCTGTTGATAGCTATGATAACTTTTTTAGATATTTCTTGCTTTTTAAGTTATTGTTCTAAGGCTTCAACTTTATTATTATGTTATCTACAACATTATGTTTGTAACATAGTCATTTAGGTATGTTATCTACATTATGTTTATAACGTGCAAAGTTAATAACTTTAGTTCATTTTTCCATTGTATAACTCAACAAAACGCTGTTTAAAATTGTTTTAAAGCTTTTAGTTTCTTATTTTGCTTTGTCAATTTAATTGTATATACAAGTGGTGATTGAAAAAAAGCAAATATAATTATCAAAATCTCTATTATTGTTTTTGAACAAAATCTACAGGTTATAAACATGATGTTTAAACAGTCGAGAAGATTGTTATATAATCATTCGTTAATGTATTGTTATACGAAGTTATATATTATTCCTGACAACATATAATTATTTGATTATAGGTTATGAAAAAGTTTTATTACCGGAATGTTTATATTGATTTTACAATTAATTTACATAATATCTACAATGTAACTTATTCAAAATCAATAATAAAAACTCATTATAAACATTGATGATGATAAATAATCAATATTATTTACATTGATGTTATACCGACATATAAATAAAAAGTGTTGATAATTACAATATTATCAACACTTACTACAATGTATAAAGCTTAATGTGATTGATTAAACCTTAGAAGCAATGTGTCTTCTATATCGTTTCATATTAGAAGAATTCAATACTTGTGAAATGTGATTGATGCGTTCACGTTGAGTTATATCACTATTATGCTCGTGATTATCTTCTTTAATGTAGAAAGATCCGTGGCCTGTTACCGGAATGTATTCTTGCCAATAAACAGGAACATCATGCCATCGGCCATCTCCACCATATTTACTGATATAAGTTACACGATCTTCTGAGCGATAACCATAGGCTGTTACATTGATGGTTGACTCTTCATCACCGGTTTTAACTTGTTTAGTTTTGAGAATACAGTCGGTCACACAACTTGAATGTTCAAAATATCTATTTCCCCAATAGTTGGCTAATGCTTCATGTTCCCAAAAAGTACTGCTGCGTCTCATGTCATGTCCATATATGTCATGTTGAGGTCTTATTTGTTGATACATTGGAATGCACAACAATGGGGCAAAACTGAAATATATTGCGTGGAAATATTTGGCATTTAAATTATAGAAATTTTGTTGGGCTTTTTCGTAATCAAACATTATGTATTGTTGAGGATCCATGTCCAAATCCAAACTTTGCAAATGATCGGGAGTTATTGTATTAATCATTCTATCCTTTTCAAAGTTGAAATCATCGCCAAATCCCACCTCTTTGTCACTGAGCAACGAGAGCATACTTTCTTGAGCCAAAGGGGTGAACAATAGAGCAAATTGATGATTGTTGTTGCGATTGCTGGTGTCAAAAGCAACTTCAAACTCTTCATTTGTCATCATTGCAAAGTCATTATTCTCGAGTTTTCGAGATTTTCTCTTGAGTTTAAAATTCTTCCACTTGAACGATAATGAATTTTCCTTACCGGCCAATCCGCTTTTAGTGCGATAAAAAATCAAATCAGGAGCAGCTGTATTGGCATAAATGAGGCGAGTTTTTTTATAATATTCGGGATATGGAGCAGTGTAACTTGCATGAAGTGTTTCAGAATGATGCACTGTGTGATATTTTCCATCGCTTCCTCGCTCGGTAGTGGTCCAATATATGGTTTTAGAGCCATGATAGGTTTTAGAACCCATCACCATTTTTTTAGTGCGACATAACACAAATGGATTGCCATTTATGAGTCCTGAATGGGAATAAAGCACTGAACGTTCAGCGTTGAAAAAATCGTCCCAACCATAAACCTGTTGTAGGTCGGCCAATCGTTGTGCTGTGAAATAAGGGTCAAATTCCAATCGTGGAACAGTTTCCGACATCATGCGTGCAAGAATATCCCAATCGTAAAGACTATTGAGAGGTTCCATTTGTGACCATGCTTCGGCTTTTAATTGGTCTATTGTATCCTCAAGAGAATTGCGACATTCTTTTAATTCTTTCAGTTTAGGGTGTATTTTACCAAATAGTACAACTATAACTATAATAGTTGCTACGCATGCAATTATAAATTTTTCTTTTTCGTATGAATTATAAGTTACAATTGCATATATTACACCTATAACAACTACTACCCATAAGGCTATACGTAGTATATTCCACCATTTTATGCTAGAATTTGTTGAAGATAAATCGTTTTGTGTAGCATATATTTCGCTACAAGTTTTCTTGTTGGCTTCTACATCGACATTGGCTTCTTTGGCCAATTTGGCAAAAGTCTTTTCAGCTACTTCTTTAAATTTATCTTTATAAACATTAGCATATTCCGATAGTGGATCATAAATATCAGGAATCATGCCCTACTTATTTTAAAAGAACTTACTTCTTGCCATGTCGCGTGTTTCGGCCGAAACAGAGAAAGGAATGCGAGTAGTGTAGCCTTGACGTGCTGCTACAATCATCTTTGTGGGCCAACGGAAAATATCGGTGTTCCATTGTGTTACTCTGCTATTATAAACTGTGCGAGCAGCAGTAATTTCACGTTGCAGATAATTGTTTTGTTGCATTGCGTCGGCAATGGCATTATGAGCTTTTAATTCGGGATATGCTTCTACTTGGGGGAACAAACTGCGAAAAGCAGTATTAACTTGTGCATTCACTTCGCTGCGAGTATCGTCGCTTAAACGTCCGCCACGCAATGCGGCAACAGCTTTCATAACGTCTTTGTCAAGGTCGATAGCACGATCTAAGATTCCAACTACGTTTTGTAATATTTGCACACGTTGTTCCAAATAGTTATCAATGTTTGATGCTTCAGCTTGAATGCGTTGTTCGAGTTGTTGGAAATAGTTGCGAGCCGAGATTTTCATGAAAATAAAAATTACGCCGGGCAAAATTCCCACCAAGCAACCAATAATTCCCACCATTAAAGGGTTGCCGAGAGTGTTTCCCATAAGTGCCACATAAATCAAAACGAGAATGGGTATAGTCACCCATAATGCGATTTCAAAAATAGTAGATCCAAAACCTATTTCAACGGGTAATTGACGGTCTATTACCCTTACATCACGACCATTGTCGTTTACCGGTCCTGTCACTTCATCTAATAAGTTTGCCATAGTAAAAAAATTATATTGTTAAGTATTAAATTGAATTGTAATAACAAAGATAAGATTTTTTTTGTAATAATGGTAATATTTGCTGAAAATTTAATAAATATTAAATCACAGAAATTACAACATTCCTTGTTCAACCATGATACAAACACGTTCGACAATAGCGTCGTTTTTATCTTTGTCGGGGTCGTAGTCGCCTTTAAGGTTTACTCCAAACAATCTACCAAATCCTTGCCAAAAAGTTGCTCTAAACGAGCCAAGAAATGCCTTTAGAATGTTATAGCTTGATTGGTTTGTTTCTCGCTTAATGAGTTTTACAAGCATTTTTGCTTGTGATTTAGTGAATTTTTTAAGCACAGGCTTGTATTGTTCAAAAACTGCTCCCTCCATTTCTTTGAGGTGTTTTTCGCGCTCTTTTTGAGTGGGAAACGTTTCTATGTATTCATAGGTTTCAATGAGCGTTTCACAAATGAGTTTGGCATAGGGTAATGTTCTTTTTACGTCACGCACTGTGCGCCAATAGAATTGTTCCTGTTTTTTGTTTTTAAATTTGAGCGGAGGTAAAATGGTGATGTTGTTCATCACGAGCATTAAAAGTGTATCACCCTCTTCAGAAACAAAGTGATATTTTCCTTTGAATACTTTTTGTTGCCCTGTGCCTACCGGCACAAGTTCAGCTTCATATTCATCTGTATCGGTGGCATATGTGTTTAATGTCACCAATAAAGCCATTATCACCAAAAAAAATTTTGGCTTAATGAAATGGAAAAAATATTTGAAAACAGTCTTTCTAATTTTTTTGTTGTTTAGGTGGATAATCAATAGTGAAATGTAGTCCGCGTGATTCTTTGCGTTCTTTAGCTTGTCGCATGATGAGATATCCTACATTGATAATGTTTCGTAGTTCGCAAATTTCGCGAGATGCTTTTGAGCGTTTAAAAAGTTTCTCGGTTTCTTCATATAGGATATCCAAGCGATTCCATGCACGGTCAAGACGCAAATTGCTACGCACAATACCCACATAGGTACTCATTATTTGGTTTACTTCTTTAATGCTTTGGGTTATAAGTACCATCTCTTCGGGGAGTCGTGTGCCTTCGTCGTTCCATTCAGGCACATCGGTGCGTAAAGAGTAGTGGTTTATGTTGTCCATAGCATGTTGAGCGGCTGCGTCGGCATAAACCACGGCTTCAATAAGAGAATTTGACGCCAATCGGTTTCCTCCATGAAGACCTGTACAAGAGCATTCGCCAACGGCATATAATCGACTGATTGATGATTCTCCGTTAGTGTCAACTTTTATACCGCCACACAAGTAGTGAGCAGCAGGCGCCACAGGAATATAATCTTTAGTAATATCTATGCCCAACGACAAACATTTTTGGTAGATATTGGGGAAGTGTTCTTTTGTTTCTTCTGCGTCTTTGTGGGTTACATCGAGATATACATGATCGTCGCCATGAAGTTTCATTTCACTATCTATGGCACGAGCCACAATGTCACGAGGAGCGAGTGAAAGTCGGGGGTCATAGCGATGCATGAATTCTTCACCTTTGAGGTTGCGCAATACTGCTCCATATCCGCGCATAGCTTCTGTTATAAGGAATGAAGGGCGGTCTCCGGGGTGATACAATGCTGTGGGGTGGAATTGAATAAATTCCATATCTTGCACTGTTCCTTTGGCACGATAGACCATTGCAATTCCATCGCCGGTAGCAACCAATGGATTTGTGGTTGTTTTATACACAGCTCCCACTCCACCGGTAGCCATGAGTGTTATTCGAGAGAGGAATGTGTCAACACGTCCATCGGGACACAATACATAAGCACCATAACAGGTTATTCCGGGAGTGCGACGTGTAACGATTTTGCCTAAATGATGCTGAGTAATTATTTCAATTGCAAAATGGTTTTGATAAATGTCTATATTGGGACATTTTTTCACTGCTTCAATGAGGCTTTCTTGAATTTCAAAACCGGTGTTGTCTTTGTGGTGAAGAATTCTGAACTCGGAGTGTCCACCCTCGCGATGAAGGTCAAAGTCTCCATTCTCGTTTTTGTCAAAATCAACCCCCCATTTTATGAGTTCTTGTATTTGGCCCGGAGCTTCTGTTACCACTTTCTTTACAGCTTCGGGATCACTGAGCCAGTCTCCGGCAATCATTGTATCCTCTATGTGTTTGTCAAAGTTATCGACAGCCATATTGGTCACAGAGGCTACACCGCCTTGGGCAAGTGCTGTATTGGCTTCTTCAAGTGTTGTTTTACACACAAGCGCTACTCGACCTGTGTGTGCTACTTTTAGTGCGAAACTCATTCCGGCAATACCGGATCCAATCACTAGATAGTCATATTCTTTTATCATAGCCATTTGCTTTTTGTCGCGGTGAAAATGCCGTAACAAGTAATATGTTGCAAATTTACGTTAATCTCCTTTATTAGCAAAAAAATATTGTTTCTTTAACTGTCATTGATGGCGGGTGGTTCTCATAAAAAAGTATAAGAACAGTGCTGCTGCAACCGACAATGATACTGAGAAACTAAGATATATGCCATATATACCCAATTGGCACGGGAAACCAAGAAGGTAGGTGGCAGGTAATCCCACTATGACGTAGCTCACAAATGCTATCCACAACATGGGCAGCACATTTGATGTGCCTCGTAGTGCATTGGCAAAGTTTATTTGTGTTGCGTCGCAAAATTGATAGAGCACCAAAGGAACAATAAGGCTCATTGAGGTGGCAATTACTGCCTGATCGCCGGTAAATGCTTTTATGAGGTATTCACCGAAGCAAATGAATACCACTGATGAGATGCCGGCTAATGTGAGCATGATGTGATATCCGGCAAATGAGATTTGGCGTATGAGTCGATTATCTTTGAGCCCGGCGGCATTGGATACCAACACTGAGACGCTTGACCCTAAGCTATAGTATATGCAAAATCCAAGAGTGCCCACAGTGACCATTACTTGATAAGATGCTAACGGAACTTTGCCGAGCCACCCGGCCATTATTGCTGCCACGGAGAATGCTCCGGTTTCAAGGGCCATTTGCAGTGCAACAGGCCATGATGTGCGATTGATTTGGCGAAGCATGCGAAGTGACAATTGACTTTGCTTATATCCGGCGCTGTAACTGCGATAGTCTTTAAAACAGAAAAATACTATCGCTATTGCTACCATTGTGAATATTCTGGCAAATAAGGTACTTATACCGGCTCCGGTGAGTCCCATTTCGGGGAAACCGCATTTGCCATAAATGAGAACATAGTTGCCTATGATGTTTAATATGTTTGCAATGAGTATTATCCACATTGGCATTTTAGTGCGATTTATGGCGTAGGCCCATTGGGCAAATGCATTAAAAATGGCCACCGGCACTATCCCTACTAAAAATAGGAGGAAATAGGGCCTGATGAGTGGAAGCAGTTCAGTTGGTTGCCCCATGCGATGCACGTTGAAGTAAACGATGGTCATTATAGCGCATAGCAAGAGGGCAAACATTGTGTTGAGGAATACACCATTGCGCACCATAGCGCCAATTGTGTCGTATCGTTTCTGAGTGAATAGGGCTCCGATGAGAGGGGTGAGTCCGTAGGTGAAACCTATGCAGGCGAGATTGGCTACATTGAACACGTTATTAACAAATGAGGCAGAAGCTAATGCTTCGGTGGAATATTGCCCCACCATTATGGTATCGGCAAATCCCACGATTATCATTCCCACCTGTCCGATGAGGATAGGAAGGCCGAGTTTTATTAATTGTATGTAATTGTCTTTATATTTATGCCAAATTTGTTTCATCATGATTTATACAAAATATAAACGCACACCTCGATGAAGATGTGCGTTAAATATCAAGCAAAATCTCTTAATCTCTACTTCCGCCAAAGAAACGTAGCAAGTAAAGGAAGAGGTTCACAAAGTCGAGATATAGACTCAATGCACCAATTGTGGCGAGACGTCCATCGCTTGCATTGGGCGACATGGCTGCCATTTGTTTGATTTTTTGAGTGTCCCACGCTGTGAGGCCGATGAAAATGAGCACTCCCACAAACGAGATGATCCAGCCCATAGTATCGCTCTTGGTGAAGATATTAACGACAGAGCAGATAATGAGACCAAACAAGGCCATATAAAGTATTGAGCCAAGTTTTGAAAGGTCATTGCTTGTGAAGTAACCGTAGATGCTCATTGCACCAAATGTTCCGGCTGTAATGAAGAATGTCTTAGCAATTGAACCCATTGTGTAGGCAAAGTAAATTGGGCTTAGAGCCAATCCATTGATTACAGCAAAGAGGAAAAATAGCGCAGTTGCTGCTGTTGAACTCAGGCGATTAATAGCTCCTGAAATAGCGATTACGAGGCCCACTTCAGCAATAAGTAGCACCCACATTGACCAACTATTTTGGAAAATGAATGATAAAAACATTTCGCTGCTTGCAGCCCACAATGAGGTGACAGCAGTTACAAGCAATGCAAGAGTCATTCTCACATATACGCGTTTCATAACGCTTGAGACGGTTTGAGTCAAAGTTTGCTCAGATACGAAGGTTTGATTTCCAAACATAAGAATTAAATTTTATAGTATTAAACAAATAAAAGATTACATTCGTTCAGGAACTTTTATGCCGAGAAGAGACATACCGGTGCTGATGACACGTGAGGTGCAATCGCTGAGGCATAGACGCAATGAGCGCACTGCTTCGTTCTCTTCACGCATGATTGAGTAGTCGTGGTAGAATTGGTTGTATTCTTTAACCAAATCATATACATAGTTGGCAATGAGAGCCGGACTATAGGTCTTACCCGCTTCGGCCACAACCGATGGGAAGTCGGCAAGGCGTTGTATCAATGAGATTTCTTTCTCGTTTGGTTCAACGGTAGAGTAATCGCTCATGGCATATCCTGCTTCAGCGGCTTTACGCAACACTGAGCGAATGCGAGCATAGGTGTATTGAATAAATGGACCGGTGTTGCCGTTGAAGTCGATAGACTCTTTGGGGTTGAATGTCATATTTTTGCGAGGGTCCACCTTCAAAAGGAAATATTTCAAAGCCCCAAGTCCCACGATTTCAGAGATAGCGTCGGCTTCTTCGGCTGAGCAACCATCGAGTTTGCCCAACTCTTTTGACACTTCACGAGCTGAAGTTACCATTTCTTCCATGAGGTCGTCGGCATCAACAACGGTACCTTCGCGGCTTTTCATTTTACCCTCGGGGAGCTCAACCATTCCATAAGAGAAGTGTACGAGATCTTTACCCCACTTGAATCCAAGTCGGTCAAGAAGTAGAGAGAGCACTTGGAAGTGATAGTTTTGTTCATTACCCACCACATAAATCATTTTGTCGATGGGATAGTCTTGGTAGCGCAATTTGGCAGTACCAATGTCTTGTGTCATATATACCGATGTACCATCGCTACGCAATAGTAATTTGTGGTCAAGACCGGCGTCGGTGAGGTCGGCCCACACCGAATTGTCTTCTTTGCGATACATGATGCCTTTTTCAAGACCTTCAAGCACTTTGTCTTTACCTTCGAGATAGGTGTCGCTCTCGTAGTAGATTTTGTCGAAGTCAATCCCCATGCGTTTGTAGGTTTGGTCAAATCCGGCATATACCCATTCATTCATCATTTCCCATAGCGAGCGCACTTCGGGATCTTTTTGTTCCCAACGACGTAACATTTCGCGGGCTTCAAGCATGAGCGGAGATGCTTTTTCGGCTTCTTCCTGGCTCATTCCTTTTTCCATGAGTTCTTTTATCTCTGCTTTGTAGTGCTTGTCAAAGAGCACATAGAAATCACCGATGAGGTGGTCGCCTTTCTTTTCGGCCGACTCGGGTGTTGCACCTTTACCCCATTTTTTCCATGCGAGCATTGATTTGCATATGTGGATACCACGGTCGTTTACAATGTTGGTTTTTACTACGCGATTGCCACATGCTTTCAATATTTCAGAAAGGCTGTAGCCGAGTAGGTTGTTGCGCACGTGACCCAAGTGTAATGGTTTGTTGGTATTGGGCGATGAGTATTCAACCATCACAAGTGGTGAATTTTCGGTTGCAATGGTGATGCCATAGTTGGGCGTTGACTCAATGTGGCTCAATACTGAATTCCAGAACGTGGGCTCGATGACGATGTTTAAGAATCCTTTGATTACGTTGAAACGATTAACGGCGGGCTCATTTTTAACGAGCCACTCCCCTATTTCTGTACCAACGGCTTCGGGCGATTTGCGCGCTGCTTTAACCCATGGGAACACTACAATAGTGAGGTTTCCTTCAAATTCTTTTTTGGTAGTTTGAGGCGTAATGGTTGACGCGTCAACTTCAATACCATAAAGCTCTGACACTGCACGAGCTACGGCTTGTGATATAATGTTATCTATCGACATATCGTGTATCGGTTATAAGTTTTATAGTGACAAAGTTACAATAAAACGCTGGAATAATCAACCGAAATCGGAATAATAGTGCATCTTGCACTGATAATAAACGCATTACGCTGAAAATCTCGGAAATAAAGGAAATAGCAATTTAGCAAAGAAACTCAAGGTAATGGCAAAGTACGGATTGCAGCGTGGCATACGAGGGTCGGAGGCACGGCATACCACCACTGCCCAATACTACCGTGACCTGAAACGGCAGACAGGAGAGCTTGAAGCCAACGTGCAACAACTACAAACCGAACAGCGGCAGGCGGAACGGCAGCTTGACGAAGTGCGAAAGGAAATCAAGTCGGAGAAACTGGAAGCCGCCAAGACCGAGGCGAAAACGGCACTCGTGGCAAAGGTCGGTTCTCTTTTGGGCAGCAATAAGTTGAAAGAGGAAAGGGAGGGATTACAGCAACGTCTATCTGTGCTTGAAAAGCAGAATGAAGAATTAATGCAGCATATCAAGCAAATGGAACGGGAGCATCAATCGGAACGCACCAAGTTCAACGAGTATATAGACATGATACAGCGATATTTTCCTTATGTGGAAAAGCTGTTACCGTTGATTGACTTCTGCCGAAACACCTTGAATTTCTCTGAAAGAGTAATTCAAGAGCTGTGTAAGTTAAAGGAAGTAAGGTTGAAAGGTGATTTCTATTCTCCTGAGTTCAACCGAAAGTTCCGTGACGAAAATGTGGTTTTCTCATTTGAAGAGGACAAGAGCAGGAAAGGACACTACCAAATATACGTGAATGACATTCCGCTTGTGCAATGGTTCAGGCAGAAAGCGCATAAATGGAGAAATAGTTTAGAAATTACCACAACAAAGCAGAAAAATGGCTTAAATACATAGAATGTATCAAGGTGTTTATGAAAAAATAGTTTTTTCAATAATCGACGTTAAGGCGATTGGTCGTTCCAGCCATTTTTGTTGAGACTTGATGCTAATTTTTTGAATGACATTTCGTTGATTACTGATTCTCAAAAATATATATTATATTTGCACTAAATAAACTCATATAAATTATGAACCAGACAGATTTTACAATTGCTCCTTTTTATATCACAGATGATAAATCTTGTATGGCTATGATTAGTGATGGCATGATTCATTTTTTCGCCATTAATGGTCAAAGCATAGACAGAAAAGATTTAAATTTACCAGAGGTATTTGTTCTGTGCTTTAACAATGGGACGAGTCGGTCGTATGTTATGGTAAATGAAAAAGAAGAGTGTAAGGAGGGTAAAATATATGTTATAAATAAGGATAATAGGGTGATTTTCACTTCTGACGATAAAGAATTAGGAACATTCTATCGATTAACAGATGATTCGGTTATTCTTGGGATAAAAGATATTATAACGTCATCGAACCTGTTGACTTCGAGTAATAACAAATTCGGACATCTGATTGCTAATAACGAACTTACCGATTGCCAATATATAGGAACAATAGGTGATTTTTATTTTTTTTGTAGCGGAAATAATGTATATCACATTTATACAATTAATATTTTCAGTATACCAGATGACGAAGCCAATCGTTATGAATATGATAAAGAAAAATGGAAATACAAAATCTTATCAAGAGATTTTATTCAAGTTCAGACGTTTAATTGCAAATATATTGTTCTTTGGGAAACAACAGGTCCATATTTGTCATACTGCCGCATGAATGTTATCTATTTTAGTGAAGACAAACAAAACAGACTCAATATTATAAGCTACGATGTATCATACGATTATAATTGTAAGAAAAAATCATTCTTAATCCATTCTGACTTGAGCAAAGTTAATTGGGAAAAAGATATCCAGATCCTTACAGATGATGACACCATCATATTACACCACAAGAATATCAATTCAAGTTACAAAGGGTTCACGATTATTGTCGAATACGATGGTAGTAATTATGAATTTGTATTAGCCAATCAAGAGAGATTAGGTTGGTATCATAATCAATCAATAGATCGTTTTGCCAACTCTCTGATCTTGCTTGAGGACTACTATCGCATTATGATTTACGATAAAACAGGGAAATTGGTATCTCAGACCAGTAAAGATTATGACTATCAGAAGAAAAGAGCTGCTATTACTGATTACGCTATTTTTGAACAAAAAATGTCTGTTCAACATATAAAATCACCGATTAGAAATAATTATGTCCGGTATGGAGCTATAAATACTGAAACCCTAAATGTTGCTGTTCCACCAAGTTTTAGTAAAATTGATTTCTTAGTCTTAGAGGAGCCAAGTTCTAAACATTATAGAGAAAAAGGACAATACCAAATATATATTAAAGTATGCTTAGAATGCATCAGTAGTCCGAATACTTCAGCCGAATATTGGGGGCTCTTCAATGACTCTGCATATATTTTGCCTTGCTTCTATAAAAATATCGAAAGATTGCGGATAAAAAAGCAAGATTTAATATTGATTGAAGACCATATCGGACATAAAGGACTATTTGTTAACGATAAAATATTAGTCCCTTGTATGTATAGTTCTATAGATATATTAGGGTATTATCTATTAATGAAAAAAATAGATGGAACTACAGATATATTATATACTTATAATAATCTCATGATGTTGGGAAATTTTACATCTATAAACCAAGCATCGATTAAATTGAATTTTAAAGAAACATTTGTAAGTGAAGAATCAATCATAGTAGAAAAGAATGGAAAATATGGGTTAATTTGCCATGGAGAGTTAATCAATAACGAATGTTTATATGATAAGGTTGAAGTAATACGTGCTTATCCTAAACAAACTGTATTTGCATCAAGTGCAAACTGTCCACCAATCAAACCAATATGGTTTTCCGTACAAATTGGAATGATGAAGGGTGTTTATGGGAATCTAGGATATGAATGTAAATCTGAGGTAAAATACAAAAATGTTGATGTTGTCGATTGCCATACATTTAATCCTCAATTTCATTATAATACTCTTCGAACGGTAATATTGTTGGATGGAAGAGTCTACACTTCCGAAAATGAGAGTTCCCTTATATGCCAAAAAGAAGATTTATCATTTAGAGGATTTCTTTCGGGCGATGTTTTGGCTTTTTCTGACGATAAAGGTACCAAGTTGGAACTTTTTGATTATCAAGGCAAAAGCAGAGAATATGATGTTGTAGACTCTGAGGGTAATTCTTTAGATAAAAATGAAATCGACACTTGTAATGATAAATACGCAGTCTTGTTGTATTTTAATATGTATTCACAAGACTATACGACAGAAGAATATGTCTTTTCATTTAGTGAAAACAAAATTGTCAATAGTCCCTTTTATCAAGAAGATGAAGAAGATGAATGCGATGATTATGAACCTACAGGAATAGAAGATGACTATGATTATGAGCGTGATACTTATTATGCTTTAGGAGGCGATGATTATGATTCATTTAAGGAGAATGGAGGCTCGATAGATGATATGATGGACAGAATGGGTTTGTAGAGTATAAAATTTAGCAACGGTGACTATAGTATATAGGAATCACCTCTTCCCATTCCGAACAGAGAAGTTAAGACTATATACGCTGATGGTACTGCACAAGTGGGAGAGTAAGTGTCGCCAAGGTCTGAGGTTGGGACTCACAGACTGTGCAAATGAGTTTGGGTTCCATGGTTATTAATTTTTTATTATATTTCACTATGAAACAAATGATTTTGTTTTGTGTGTAGATTAGAGAATTTATTTCCAAAAGAATTCTCCCTACACTTAGAAAGGCTACAGCAGATGAATAGCTTAGAGTATGTACAATATCGTTAATCGTAACAACTTTGTCAATACATCCGCAATTGGGATTCATGGGTTATGGGTGTATAATCGTGGACGGATATTCACTCTATACTTCGCAATAGAGAAGTGAGTTATTATAGTGGTAGTCTGCAGTGAGTATTCTATCTATTAGCTTAACAGTTTGTGGAATGTTTGTGTTCCCGCAATTTGCATTACTGTTGGGAATCACTTCGGTGATGTTGGATTTTGTGATGCTCATTTATACTATAATAGTAAGATAAAGATTTGTACAGGTTAAGTGGCATAGATTCTTTGCCTAAGAAGGAAAACTGACAACCCGTATGGCGATTTATATCGCCATACGTCATTTATAAGGTTAACTGATTCTGCTTTTTTTCGACATCTTTTCGATTTTCATTTGATTGATTTATATCAGAAAGAAGCAAGGAAATCCAAATTATTGCTTAATTTTGCAGTAAGATGAGTTACCTAACAAGTAAAGCGATGCAGACCACGGCAATAGGAACAGTTGCCAACTCATTACCCGAAAACAAGGTAATTCTTATAACTCTCTTAAATTCAAGTAGGTATATTCCTTATACAGATTTACAGAAAATAGTTGGATATAATGATAAATGAGTGTTTTTTGCGTGTTTAAAGGGGGAATTATGTTTTAAAATTGAAATATTTGTGTAAATTTGCGAACTAATTAACACTTTTGTCTTTTTGTGTTGCTGTTGATGTGGGGTGGAAACTAAATAATAAACTAAAAACTAAATAAAATTTTTGTGATGAAATTGTCAAACCCTATGTCATTGGCTGTTATAGCGGCCGTGGCTTTGTCGTTTTCAAGTTGTATTGATGACGACTACGATTTATCGGATATTGACACCACAGCCGAGTTTCAGGTTAAGGACTTGGTGCTACCGGTTAATATCGATGAGATTAAACTGCAAAGTATCATTGACCTACCCGAAGGCGGGCAAATAAAAATTGTCAACGATGAGTATGTATTTGTGCAAGATGGTGAATATGAATCGTCCGACGTTTCTATTCCTCAGGTATATCTTGACGCACCACAAGTTCCATCGGTTGTTACAACCGTAGATTTATCTCAATCGGGTGTAATGCCTCAGAGTCTTTTTCCATCGGATTTTGAATTGAATTATCCCATTGGCGAACAATTATCGCAATTTAGCTATAACACATCGGCTGTGAGCGATTTCATTGTCGATATGGAAAAAATCGGGGCCGATTTCAACATTAAGATTATGTTTTCTATCAAAGGGATAGATGATATAGTTGATTCCTATACGTTGCGCAATTTCAAATTACAGATTGTGCCCGGGCTTGATCTTTCACTCGAAGAAGGTAGCTATGATGCAAAAACGGGCATTCTTTCGCTTAACGATGGTAAGCACTACGGCTCAAGCCTTGAATTTAACATGAAAATTTCGGGCGTTGACATTAATGGCGCCGGAATCGATTATGACCACAACAGTCACTCAATTGTGTTTGATGGTAAGGTGGGTATATATTCGGGCGAAATTGTTATTGTTGCCGACGATTTGAAAGAAGGTGTTAATATCCTGAACATTCCCAAAACTATTGAGTTGCACACCGATTTTGATTTCAGTCGCATGTTGATCACCACATTCACAGGTCGCATTAAGTATCAACTTGATGGATTGGATATTGCTCCGGTGTCATTGAGCAACATTCCCGATATTTTATCTCAGGAAAAGACTGATATCACTCTTGTGAATCCTCAAATATATTTGTCGTTGAATAATCCGGTGGCAAAATACAATCTTTCGGCACAAGCCGGTATTACCATTACAGCCAATCGCAATAATGGGCAATCTACCGAACATTCTCTCGATAACGGCTATTTCACCATTGCCGGAACTCCTCAAAACGACATGAATGTTTTCTGCTTGTCGCCTCAAAAGCCTCAGACCTATTACGAAGGATATGAATCGGCCTTGCATGTCCCCTATTCTTCTCTTGCAACTGTGTTGTCGGGCAACGGACTTCCTAAATCGCTCACTATAACTCTCGACGACCCAATTGTTCCCGAGCAAGATGTCAAAGACTTTGCTCTTGGTCAAAGTTTGGGCATAATTAAAGGTAGCTATATGTTCTATTCGCCTCTCGAACTTGCTCCACAATCTCAAATCGTTTATCGTAGCACCGAAGATGGCTGGAACGATGAAGATGTTGATGCTATTACTATCAAAGTGCTTGAATTGAGTGCTTTGATAACAAATGAGTTGCCTCTTGATATAAGAATAACAGGATATCCCGTAGATGTGAATGGCAATAAAATCAACAATGTTGACATTGAAGGTGTAGATGTTGTTGCCGGCGCTGTTGATGCTCCGTTGACAATACGCATCACAGGCGAAATCACTCATCTCGACGGTATCGCTTTTGAAGCTGTTGCAACTCAAGGGCAAGAGGCTAAAGCGTTGAAACCTTCGGAGGTTATTCATCTCAAGAATCTCCGTGCTAAGGTGTCGGGTAATTACATTAAGGAACTTTAAAAGAATGGAGGAGTTTGAATTATGAAACTAAATATTAAATCAGTTGCAGCAGTGTTGGCTATATCGGTAGCCTCTGTTGCTTCGGCTCAAAATCTTCAGTCGGCCTATTTCACCGATGGATATCTATATCGCTATCAATCCAATCCCGCATTTGACAATGAGCGCAATTTCATAGCCATGCCGGCTTTGGGTAATCTGAATCTTGGGGTGAAGGGTACTCTCAGTCTTGATGATGTACTTTACAATGTTGACGGAAAAACAACCACGTTTCTCAACCCGGCGGTTGATGCCAACGAGTTTCTCAACGCTATAGGTGATAACAGCCGTTTTGGAAGCGATTTTAAAGTGGGTATTCTTGCTGCCGGATTCAAAGCATTTAAAGGATATAACACCATTTCGTTGAATGTGAGAGGCAATCTCAACAGCCGCATTCCAACTACGTTCATGCGTTTGCTCAAAGAGGGTGTTCAAAATAAAACCTATGATATCTCAGACTTGAGCATGCATGCCGATGCCTATGCCGAACTTGCTTTGGGACATTCCCACAAAATCAATGAGAAATTGCGCATTGGTGGTGCTTTGAAATTCCTTGTGGGTGCCGGTAACGTTGATGCACAATTTGATCAAGCTCATCTCACTTTGGGCGAAAACTCATGGGATATTGTGGTTGAGGGTCAATTGCAATCAAGCATTAAAAACTTGGCCTATAAGCATGATATCAACAACAACACCAAACACGAATATGTTGATGGAATGGACATTGATGAGTTTGGAGTGAATGGTTTTGGTGTAGCGGTTGATCTTGGCGCTGAATACAAACTCAACAACGACTGGAGTTTCTCGGCTGCTGTGCTCGATCTCGGTTTCATCAATTGGAGCAACAATATGCTCGCTTCGACCAATGGGGTGAAAAGTTTCACAACCGATAGCTACACGTTTAACGTCGATGATGAAGCTGCAAACAATTTTGATGACGAACTTGATCTCATGCGCGACGATCTCACAGCTCTATATGAACTTGAGGACATGGGCGACCAAGGTGCGCGCTCAAAAATGCTTGCTGCGACTATTAACGTGGCGGCTCAATACACTCTCCCGGTGTATCGCAATCTCAAATTTGGGTTGTTAAACACCACTCGCTTGCAAGGTGACTACACTTGGACTGAGTTCCGTCTATCGGCAAACGTCAATCCCGTCAAAGCGTTTTCGGCAGGTGCTAATTTTGCCGCCGGAACCTATGGCTGTGCATTTGGTTGGGTGATGAATGTGAATGTTCCCGGCTTTAATTTCTTTGTGGGAATGGACCATTTGATTACAAAACTCTCAAAACAAGGTGTTCCGCTCACAAGCAAAGCCGACCTAAGCCTCGGTATCAACTTCCCGTTCTGATTCTCGCACGACAACACAAAACGACATACAACAACCCCACCCTCGCTCATTATGCCGGGTGGGGTTGTTTAATTGTTTGAGACATTTTTCTCGGTATTATCGATATTGAGTAATCTCTTAGTCCGGAAGGAGTCCCGGCAAGAGGCTTAGCAGTATCATGGCTATCACTCGCATCATATCGGCGCAATTTAATCGGTTAAAGTTTTTGAGATACAATTAAAATTCAAGCAATTTATATTTTATGATGTCACGGCGAAGAGTTTTCAGGAAAATGCCGTTTGAAATCATCTGATTAAACTACTATTTTTCCGATTAAGCCATCTTTCAAGATTTTCATCCGGTTTAACGACTTGTATTTGTGAACAATATTTTTCTAGTTGCTCAATGTCAGACGGCTTGATGTTGAATAAAAGAATTTTAATATTATTCTTGACCATAAATTTA
>JAFVPD010000037.1 GCA_017505535.1 Muribaculaceae bacterium | reverse complement strand
GTATAATCACAACCTTGTAACAAATCGTGCGAAGCACGGGACGCGAAGCGTATAAATAACCGCGTGGTTGAGGGCAGAGCCCGAAACCTCCGGATAGCGAGCACAACCCCACCTACACCGGAGTCTGCAAAGACGTGAATTTTATAAATTCTTGTCTTTTTTAAACAACGAAATAGCCACCCTTTTAGGTGGCTATTTTCTGATTTTTCAGTGATCCAGGCGGGATTCGAACCCACGACCCACAGCTTAGAAGGCTGTTGCTCTATCCAGCTGAGCTACTGGACCATCTTTCTTTGAGGCCTTAAAAAAAGCTCTCAATCGTTATTTAGTGGTGCAAAGGTAGTGATTTCCTCTGACTTTGCAAACAATTTTGCGATGATTAATTTAATGAATCAAGCACGCGACGTATTTTCTCGTATGTTGTGATGCGTGTTGGAACCAATGGCAAGCGCAATTCATTTTCAATATACCCCATTGCGTTGAGCAAACATTTTACGCCGGCCGGGTTTCCATCTACAAACAACAAACTGAACAACTCGGTGAATCGATGGTGAATGAGCAGAGCCTTTTCAAAATCGCCACCCAATGCAAGGCGCACCATCTTGGCAAATTCCTTTGGGAACGCATTACCTATCACGGAGATTACACCCACTGCGCCCAATGTTATCAACGGGAATGTAATACCATCATCACCCGAAATTACCATGAAATCTTCTCGTTTATTCTTGATAATATCGTCCATTTGCGTGATATTACCCGAAGCCTCTTTAACGCCCACAATATTGGAGAATTCTCGAGCAAGGCGCAATGTTGTCTCTGCAGTCATATTTACGCCTGTACGTCCTGGCACATTGTATAATATCACAGGGAGAGGCGACGCCTCTGCTATTGCCTTATAATGCTGATAAATACCCTCTTGCGATGGCTTATTGTAATATGGAACAACCGACAATACGGCACTAAACGGGCTCAAATCTGTCGTTTTCAGCTCTTCGACCAGCGCCATTGTATTGTTTCCGCCGATACCTATCACAAGCGGGACTCGTTGAGCCACTCGTTCAACTACAAATTCTTTCACTGCTTGACGCTCCGCTGGAGTGAGTGTCGCTGTTTCTGCGGTTGTACCAAGCACCACCAAATAGTCAACTCCACTCTTAATTTGATATTCCAACAAACGAGCAAGCGCATCATAATCGATTGACTTATCTTGTTTAAAGGGGGTGATTAATGCCACTCCCATTCCCTTGAGATTTATCCTTGCCATAGGAATTTTTATCGGGGACCTATCAAGCCCCTTGCGTTTAACTTTGTTTTTTATTTTATAAATAAGTTGCAAATTTAGCCATTATCGGTCATTTCAGCAAATATCACAACAAAAAGTAACTTTAAAAACCTTTCTCCTGCCAATTTGTTATACTTTTAAACTAATCCAAAAACGTTTCTTCAATATGACTAATTTCAACACTATCATCAGCAGTTCAACGCCCACCCTCGTTGACTTCTATGCAAAATGGTGCGGTCCTTGCAAAATGCAAGCGCCCATTCTTGAGCAAGTTAAACAACAAATTGGCGACAAAGCTACAATCCTAAAAATCGACGTTGACCATGACAATGAGTTGGCATCAATCTACCACGTTCAATCCATTCCCACGCTCATTCTTTTCAAAAACGGAAAAATCTTATGGAGAGTAAGCGGTGTGCGTCAAGCCAATACAATCCTATCTAAAATCAACGAAGCTTTATAAATCCGGACCCTTACAACACTACGAGAGCGACATGATTATCCCATATCGCTCTCTGTGTATATATACTACATGTAAATGCTACATAAACATCAATATCAGCACCTGTGCAGCCACTACTCTCAGGAACATCGTCAGCGGATAAACTGTTGAGTATGCCACCGCTGGAGCATCATTTCCTGTGCTATTATTGGCATAGGCCAATGCTGGGGGATCGGTACAACCGCCCGACATCAAACCCATTATGGTCAAAAAGTTAATCTTATAACAACCACGAGCTATACAACCCACCACAATCAATGGCAACACGGTTATCATAAATCCCCATACTACCCACCACATTCCGGTAGTATTAAACACCGTCGCAGCAAAATCCTTTCCCGATGAGATTCCAACCGACGCAAGGAACAGGCATATTCCCAATTCGCGCATTAGCAATGATGCCGACGATGATGTATAGGTTATCAATTTGAATTTATATCCAAAACGGCTCAACAAGATTGCCACAACAAGCGGACCTCCTGCAAGACCAAGTTTCATTCCAAAGCCCACATTCAACGAGCCGAGCACAATACCGAGCAGTATGCCCACAAAGATTGTTATCAAATTAGGCTCGTTCAATCGTTTCATCGAGTTTCCGAGTTTTGTTGCCAAACGATTGATATCCTCCTCGTTGCCAACTACCGTCAAACGGTCACCTATTTGAAGTCTCAATCCGGGTGAAGCCAACAAATCTACTCCCGCACGATTCACGCGGGTTGCATTCAGTTTATAACCCATGCGCAATCTCAACGAGCCTATTGTTGCTCCGTTATAGTTGCCCTTGGTAATAAGAATACGACGTGACACTACAGGACTTGGCATCGCTTTCCAGTCCATTTCAATCTCAGGGCCCACAACGGCTTTCAATCGATCCTCATCTTGGGCCGACATCACTACCAACAATTTGTCGCCGAGGTGTATCTCTGTCTCTGATTTTGGTATCACTATTGTGCCATCTGCGCGCATGAGACGTGATACCACAAAATTGCAATTAATAACATCATGCAACTCTTGAAGATTTTTTCCCTCTATGAGTTGGTTAGCGGCCTCAAATGTCACAACATGAGGTTTCAACAAACTATTTTCAGCCTCATCTTCAATCTCTTTTACCTCTTTATCTACTTTTATACGGAATATCCATTTAATGATAAACATGGCCAAGATTATACCCACAACACCAAGTGGATAAGCTGCGGCATATCCCATTGCCATTGTATTGGAGGCTGCAACATCTTCAACCGTCTGTTGCGCTGCAGCCAATCCGGGAGTATTGGTTACTGCTCCCGACATCACACCCACAAGCGCACTTATTGACGTATTTCCATCTATAAAATAAATTGCCAACACTATCGCTACATTGAGCAATATGCCGAGAACTGCGAGTCCATTAAGTCGCATTCCTCCTTTTTTAAACGACGAGAAGAAACCGGGGCCCACTTGCAAACCTATCGAGAAGATAAATAATATCAACCCAAATTCTCTCACAAAGTGCAAAACTTCTCCATCAACCATATAACCAAAATGGCCCATTATGATACCTACAAAGAGCACAAATGTCACTCCAAGCGATACACCGCCCATTTTGAGTTTCCCTAAATAAACACCCAAAGCAATCACAAACGAGTACAAAACAAGCGTACTCGCCAATCCTGTATTACCCGGGAATAAAAGATTTTGAATCCAATCCATTATAAATGTTAAGCTTAAATTATTTTTGCACGCAAAAATCTACGGCTTTTCCAAAATTGTCTGCAAAGTTACGGCTTTTTCACCAAATAACACACTTATATTTGTTCAAAAATAGCTATATTTCAACTCAAAACGCATCAAATCTCAATTTTTCACTCTTTATCGACTATTGATAAAATCTCCGATGCGACATTGACGATATTATCGGCATAAAAATCTTGCAACTCTTTAACCGGGCGAAATCCCCATGTGACTCCCACCGATTCAACACATGCCCTACGTGCCGTTTCCATATCTACTCCCGAATCGCCAACGTACAACACTTCGGCCTTGGGCGTTGGATTTTTTAGCAATATTTCAAACACTATCGATGGATCAGGCTTCACCGGGACATCTTCTTTTTGGCCCTCGACAGCAACCCATTCCACCATGGGGAAATAATGTGCAATGAGTTTTTCCACTGCACTCTGATATTTGTTTGAGGCAACGGCCATCTTCACGCCTCTCGATGCAAGTTGCTCCAACAATTCGACAATCCCGGGATATGGGACGGTTTTATCCACATTATGGCTGTCATAATACTGCATAAAATGCGTACGCATTTGTTCCGCCAACGCCTCTGTTCGAGCATCTTCGGGCAACACTCGTTCCAACAATCGTTTCACTCCATTACCCACAAAGAACGGATACGACGAAATCTGATGAGTCGGAAAGCCACATTGTTCCAATGCATAATTTGCTGCCGCGCCCAAATCGTCTATCGTATTGAGCAAGGTACCATCAAGGTCAAATATCACCAATTTCTTCATCTCTGTTACACTTTTTTTGTCAATCTATTATCAGAACGGATACCCAACCGCAAAATGGAACGACGCATCTCTACCCCATTTGGGATTTATAATAGGCCATCGTTCTTGATTTTGGGCCGGATTATAGGCCTTCATACCCATGTCAAATCGCAACAAGAAATAGGTAAAATCCAGTCTCAAGCCCAATCCATAGGCCATTGCTATTTCTTTATAGAACGAGTCAAATTTAAATTTTCCGCCCGGTTGATTTTCATAATTATGTATTGTCCACACATTGCCGGCATCGACAAACAATGCACCCTCTAAAATCCAGAACAATTTAGCTCTATATTCCAAGCTCAAATCGAGGCGTATATCGCCACATTGATTGATAAAGTCGGTAACCGAATTTTTTGAGTCATAGCTACCGGGGCCCAAAGTACGCACACCCCAACCTCTCACACCATTTGCGCCTCCGGCATAGAAACGTTTCTCAAATGGTATCATTGACGAGTTGGCATAAGGCACTCCTATTCCAAATCCGGTGTGAAATGCCAACGTGTTACGGTCGTTGAAATTACGTGTATAAGTATAATCCACCTCACTTTTCACATATTGGGAATATTGTATCCCAAAAACCTTATAAGCGCCATCTTCACGTTTCTGCCCCAGAAGATTTGACAACCCATACAACACGTTGCCCGCTGTCTCTATTGACGCGCGCAACGTGTAAATCGAAGGTTGCACAAAATATCTTCCTATTGCCGGCACATTGCGCTTATTTGTTCGGTAATATGTATAACCCATGCGCATTATAAAGTGATCCTCATAACTATATCTCAGCAATGGATTTGAGGGCGCTATCTGGTCAATGAAATCGATTGTGCTGTGAGGCAGATACACATAGTTCACATCTATAAAATCAAATGTGCGACGCTCTGTATTTTGACGATTATTCCACTTGTATTTCCAGCCGGCTCCGGCTATAATGCGCGTATATTCGGGCCGTTCTTGATAATTAAATGAGACGGCAAACTCTGTTGAGGCCTTCATGCGCTGCTTGAACGACTTGGACAAGAATGGACTCATAAATTTAGGGAATGTCAACCCCACCTCTGCCGCATATTCGGTATATCTGTCATTTATCAACCCATCTAAATTGCCCGAAATACTTTCGTAGGCTCCACGCAATTTTGCCGTAAGCATTTCCGAGCCTTTTGCCAAGTTTCGGTGTTGATAGGTCAAGCCCACTCCAAAGCCAAGATCTCCCTCCGAATTAGTCCCTTCAAGCTCAAGTGTCACGCCCTGTTTCTTCCCTCTTGACAGCAAAATATATGCATCAAGCCATGCATCATTTCCTATTTCGGCCACTTGCTCAAGATTGATATTGATAAATTTCAAGATTCCCAATCGGCTCAATGCCTCATACGTTTGGTCTATATGCGACATTTGATACAATTCACCCGGTTCGATGTAACAACACTCCGATAGCGTAGCAGGCTTCAAATATGGGTCTTTGCCATAGTATATTGTCAACCCTTTGTGATAGACGGTATCTTCTGCCAAATAATCATTATTCTCATAGGCGGTACTTCCCTCATAATTTGTGACATATATCACATTCCGTATAAAATATCGTCTATGAGATTTTATCGCGTGCGTGGTATCGGTTTCGGGATATTGCATACGCAAATTCAACGTCAAATCCACCTCTTTCGACCCGGCGGCCGTATCGGCCGTAAACGTTATATACTCTTTATTAAATGCATAGTAACCCTTATCGCGCAATCGTTCGGTTATCATCAATCGCTCCGCCTCCAAATTATTGCGATCAAGCAAATCACCCGGGCGTATAGTTGTGAGTGTGGTATCGGCATATATCAATGGAGCAATATTGCTATCGGCTACCTCATAAGTGAAACTTGATATGCGATGGGGCTCTCCCGCTGTTATATGATAATGCACATCTATTTTCTTTTTCTTATCTCGACGCACTGTATCTACATCAACCCGGGCGTCCATATAACCCTTATTTACCATCACTTGACGCAATTGCCTCACCGAGGCTTCGGTCAACGTCGAATCATACACCGACGGAGCTTGCCCCAATCGGCGCAACCATTTATTATACCATCGTGTTGAATCTTTTCCCGATAAGTTATAGGTCGCAAGCTGAATCTTCATGCAACCCAGTACTTTATGGTTGGGATATTGCTTTAGATAATTATATAATTCCGTCGATTTCGCCGCATCGGAATCATCGACTTCGATCGACACGCTATTAAGAAGATATTTCCCATCAGGCACATGTTTCGTTGAACTACAACTCCACATCAAAGTCATAGCCGACAACATCAACATCAGTCGAAACAGGTATTTATTAATCATTCCTCTCGCTTTTGAGTGCAAAGGTAGTGATTTGGTCGCAATTTTATCAAGATATTTAGTAATTTTGTGGTGTGTTATCGTTTATATGGCACTTAATCATTCTTCTTTATGCCACAAAAAAGGAAAATCATTCGCGCTACTACGATTCCGTTATCGCTCGACATCTTCTGCAAAGACATGCTCAAAGAGCTTTCAAGTCAATACGACATTCTCGCCGTTTCATCGCCCGGAGAAGAGCTTGACCGCGTAGCTGCTCGAGAAGGGGTTGCAATTGCCAAAGTTGCAATGCAGCGACACATTGCGCCTTTTCACGATTTCATTTCGCTCTTAAAGTTAATACGACTTTTTTATCGCGAAAAACCTTGGATTGTGCACAGCATGACGCCAAAAGCCGGACTCCTATGCATGATTGCGGCAAAGCTGTGCCGCGTTCCTCACCGCATTCACACATTCACCGGACTCATTTGGCCCACTGCCTCTGGCCTAAAACGAAAAATACTCATTGCAACCGACAAACTACTTTGCTCGTGCGCCACAATTATTATCCCCGAAGGTAACGGGGTTAAGCAGGACCTTCTCTCGGCCCGCATCACCTCTAAACCTCTCAATGTGCTCGCTAATGGAAACGTACGAGGCATTGATTTGAATCACTATCGACGCTCCGATGAGGTCGTTCAACAAGCCAAAATTCTCAGAAAAGACAACACCATTACATACATTTTCATCGGGCGACTCGTTGCCGATAAAGGCATCACTGAGCTGGTCAACGCTTTTGTCAAACTCAATCAGCTCCACGACAACACTCGTTTGCTATTAGTTGGGCCCAAGGAACAAGAGAGATCACCACTTCCAAGCCACATTTTGCAAACAATCGAAAGCCACAAATCTATCGAAGCCGTTGGCATGCAACACGACATACGTCCGTGGCTCGCAGCGGCCGATGTTTTTGTTTTTCCAAGCTACCGCGAAGGATTCCCCAATGTAGTTATTGAAGCCGGAGCAATGGCACTCCCTTCAATCGTAACCGACATTAACGGGTCAAACGAAATCATCATCGAAGGGAAAAACGGACTCATAATTCCCTCTCACGACTCCGACAGTCTGTTTAACTCGATGTTACGATTATACTCCGACGCCTCTTTGCGCCAATCTCTTTCTCGCAATGCCCGAGATCTAATTGCCGACCGTTTCGACTGTCACCTCGTGCGCAAAGCTCTTTACGATTTATACTCTTCCCTCAAATAACATTTCCCACCATTTACGCTCCGAGGTGCTAAAGTTTAATCAATTCATAGATTTTATAGGCTTTCAAATATGCATTATAGAGTAAATTTCGTAACTTTGCATTGTGGGACGACTTCTTTCTATTGATTACGGACGCAAGAGATGCGGCATTGCGGTTACCGACACCTTGCAAATTGTTGCAAACGGTTTGACTACCGTTGCGACTCACACTCTCATTGACTTCATTAAATCATACGTTGCTACCGAAACAGTTGACAAAATCATCGTTGGCAAGCCAACAACAATGCAAGGAAACGATTCCGAATCAATGCGATATATCACCCCGGGAATAAATCGACTGAAGAAAGAATTACCCAACATTCCCATTGAATTTTGGGACGAGCGTTTCACTTCGGTTCTCGCACATCGCTCTATGATTGACTCGGGCATGAAAAAAATGGATCGACGCGACAAAGCAATCGTCGATGAAATTTCAGCCACAATAATACTTAACGACTACTTACAAAGCAAATCCTATAACTAATGAAACTTCCTGTATATCTCTACGGACACCCGGTGTTACGCCGAAAATCCGAAACTATCAATAGCGACTATCCCGAGTTGAAAAAACTCCTTGACGACATGTTTGAAACTATGTACGCCTCTGAAGGTGTGGGACTCGCTGCGCCTCAAATTGGACGCAATGACCGCATTGTTGTGATTGATGCCGACCCCGTCAGTGAAAACAATCCCGAATGCGCCGGTCGCAAAATGGTCCTCATTAACCCCGTCGTTGAAATTCTTGATGGTGAGAAAATAACTCGTGGCGAAGGTTGCCTGAGCCTGCCGGGACTATCGGAGAACGTGACTCGCATCGAGCACATCAAACTGCAATGGGAAGATGAAAACTTCACCAAACACGAAGAAATCATCTCTGGATTCCTCGCTCGCATCGTGCAACACGAATGCGACCACCTCGAAGGAAAACTCTACATCGACCACATCTCACCCATTCGCAAACAACTAATTCGCACCAAGTTAAACAACATCATCTCTGGCAAAACTCGCTGCGACTATGCAGTGAGATATGCCCCTAAAAAGAAAAAATAATTAAAGGGGACTTCTATTAATTGATTTGTGATATTTTATTTGAAACAACGACAAAAAGACCACAAATAAAAACACAAAGCTCCCATAAGAAAGTTCCCTGCAACTATTATTTTAATTATTCGTGAAATTTTAGAAATTCCCTAAATTAATTGACCTATACTCAACTATGGCCGACGACAAAAAAGTAATATTCTCGATGGTAGGTGTCAGCAAAACCTACCCTCCTCAAAAACAAGTCCTTAAAAACATCTATCTTTCATTCTTCTATGGTGCCAAAATTGGTATCATTGGTTTAAACGGCTCCGGTAAATCTTCTTTGTTAAAAATCATTGCCGGAATCGATAAAAGCTATCAAGGTGAAGTCGTTTTCTCGCCCGGATACTCTGTTGGATATCTCGAACAAGAACCTCAACTCGACCCCAACAAAACGGTTATCGAAGTTGTCAGAGAAGGCGTACAACCTATAATGGACCTTCTTGCCGAGTTCGACAAAGTAAATGAAAGTTTTGGCGACCCCGACGTGCTTGACGACCCCGACAAAATGGACGCCCTCATCGCTCGACAAGCTGAACTTCAAGACAAACTTGATGCAGCCGACGCATGGAACATCGACAGCAAACTTGAGCGCGCTATGGACGCCTTGCAATGTCCCCCCGACGACCAACCGGTAACAACCCTCTCCGGGGGTGAACGTCGTCGAGTGGCTCTTTGCCGTCTCCTTCTACAACAACCCGACATTCTTCTACTCGACGAGCCCACCAACCACCTTGACGCCGAATCTATCGACTGGCTGGAACAACACCTTCAACAATATCAAGGCACGGTTATCGCCATTACCCACGACCGATACTTCCTCGACCACGTAGCGGGTTGGATTCTTGAACTCGACCGTGGCGAAGGCATTCCTTGGAAAGGAAACTACTCATCTTGGCTTGACCAAAAAACTAAGCGCATGGCGCAAGAAGAGAAACAAGCAAGCAAACGTCGCAAAACTCTTGAACGAGAACTTGAATGGGTGCGAATGGCTCCCAAAGCCCGTCAAGCAAAAGGTAAAGCTCGTCTTTCTTCTTACGACCGTCTTCTTAACGAAGACCAAAAAGAGCGCGAAGAACGCCTTGAAATCTTCATTCCCAATGGTCCTCGCCTCGGAAACAAAGTAATCGAAGCTTCTTCTCTCGCTAAAGCTTTTGGCAAAAAACAACTTTTCAAAGACCTCAATTTTTCTCTCCCTCCAAACGGTATTGTTGGGGTTATCGGGCCCAATGGAGCAGGTAAAACAACGCTTTTCCGACTCATCATGGGACAAGAAAAACCCGATGCCGGAACTTTCGACGTTGGAGAAACTGTAAAAATAGCCTATGTCGATCAAACCCACCACGATCTTCTTCCCGAGAAAACCGTTTACGAAGTAATCTCTCAAGGAGTGGAATCTTTCCGAATGGGCGGACGCGACATGAATGCTCGCGCCTATCTGTCTAAATTCAATTTCACAGGCGCCGACCAAGAAAAGAAAATTTCAGTTCTTTCAGGTGGCGAACGCAATCGTCTCCACCTCGCCATGGCTCTTAAAGAAGAAGGAAACGTGCTACTACTTGACGAACCTACAAACGACATCGACGTAAACACTCTACGCGCCCTTGAAGAAGGGCTGGACGACTTTGCAGGTTGCGCCGTCATAGTGTCTCACGACCGTTGGTTCCTCGACCGCATCTGCACTCACATTCTTTCTTTTGAAGGCGAAGGAAACGTCGTATTCTACGAAGGATCCTACTCCGACTACGAAGATTACAAACGTCGTCTCAACGACGGCAAAGAGCCAACTCGACGACGTTATCGCAAGCTCATGGAATAGGACATTTTTCCCTTTTACAACGAAAAATCCCGCCTTTTGTGCGGGATTTTTGGCTTTTAATTCTTTTTATTTAAATTTTATTTGCTTTATCAAATTTTGATGTCTAATTTTGCACCACCAAAATTTGTTCACTCGTTATAAAGTCCCTAAACACTATTTATTTTACGCAAAATCATTCTTGTTTATCGACTTTGCAACACTATCAAACGCCCGCTGTGAAGCGACACTATGGTAGAAATGTGAGATGTAAGTATGATATAATCTCTACACAAAACAAATTGCTATAAAACAACTATCTTTAGAATCACAAAATCATGCCTTTTGGCTTTAGTCCTCCGGTTCCCTGTTTGAAGGGCGCAGAAGGACTTCTTTTTTTTTGACTCACTTTATGAATTCATTTATGGGGTATAAAAATGGTTCAGTCGCTTTTTAGTGTGGATAACATCACTATAATCACAACCTTGTAACGAATATTGCGAAAATTGTGCGAAGCACTGGACGCGAAGCGTATATAATAACCGCGTGGTTGAGGGCATAGCCCGAAACCTCCGGATAGCGAGCACAACCCCACCTACACCGGAGTCTGCAAAGACGTGAATTAACCAATCTTTGGGAAATAATGGTTCAGTCGCTTTTTAGTGTGGATAACATCACTAATGTATAATCACAACATTGTAACAAATCGTGCTTCGCACGTCTCCCACACAAAATAACTACTGAGCCACTTTATCTGCACCCCAAAATTTATGTCTTTATGTTCTTATGTCTAAAACAAAGAGTTCCCTCCTAGGGTAGGGAGGGTGGCACGAAGTGCCGGGAGGGTACAAACAGCCGAGAGGTGGCATGAACAACTACAAGCGCCTCTTAAAGACCTTAAACTCCCTAAGCCCTTTCCCACTTGCAACAGGAGCAAAAAAATGGGAGGCATTGCTCTCGCCTTACCTCCCACACAAAACTATTAGTTCTCGTCGTCGTGTATTATCGCCGGCGCTATTGAATGAGTTGATATATAATCGGCAAACGCTTGTTTATAGCTTTCACTCACCGGTATATATTGACTACCAAAGACAATGCGATTCCTTTCCACAACCTTTATTTTAGATGTATTTACAATGTATGAACGATGTACTCGCAAGAATTTTGACATTGGGAGGTGACGTTCAAGCACTTTCATGCTCATAAGCGTCATGATGCACTTTTGTTCCTTTTCAAGATAAATCTTCACATAATCTTTCAGTCCCTCTATGTAAAGAATATCATTTACCGCTATTTGGATTAATTTATACTCACTCTTTACTATGATATACTCTCTGTTATCGGCTTGTGCACTCGCCTGGCGTGATAGTTCTGCCCATTGCAAGGCCTTATTGGCGGCTCCCACAAACTCCTCATAGCTGATAGGCTTCATCAAATAATCCAACGCATTCACCTTAAAGCCTTGAATTGCATAATTATCATAAGCAGTCGTAAATATCACTCGACTTCGTGATGGCACAATCTTGGCAAACTCTATCCCATTGAGCTGGGGCATATTTATATCAAGAAAAACCACATCTATATTCTCATCAAGAATAGGTTTTATTGCATCTTGTGCCGATGAATAAACTCCAACAAGCTCCATAAATGGGGTCTTTTCAATGTAAGCTGCTATAAGTTGAGCAGCCAATGGTTCGTCGTCAATAACGCAGCATCTAATTGTAATCATTTCGCTTTTTTTTGTAGAACTATTAAATTGAACTTTGGTTAATTTTTTACGTTGATTCTCAAATCAACTGTAAACGTATCGCACGACGCACTTACCTCCAAATCAGCATTTTCGCCATATAACAAGCTTAATCGACGTCGCAAATTATTTAATCCGATTCCTTCGGTTTTTTTATCACTTGGTAGCACATAGTTAAATGTATGGCATTTAACTACATTATCCTCGGCAATAATTGAAATCTCTATTGGCTTCGTAGGATTTGTTATATCTCCATGTTTGAATACATTTTCTATTATCGTCACAAATAACAATGGCGCTATCAACATATTGTCATGCCCATTGCTATTTAATGTTACCTTCATTTCCACATCTCGATGTAGTCTCATTTTCATCAGTGAGACATAACTATCCACAAACTTTAACTCCTGCTTGAGGGTAACCGTTGACGGGTTTTCATACAACACATAGCGCAACATGTGACTAAGTTCATGTACTGCATGTTTCGCCGTTTCTGGACAAATGTCTATCAACGCATATATCGAGTTGAGCGTATTAAACAAAAAATGTGGATTCAATTGACTTCTGAGGCTCTTTAGCTCTTCTTCGCGTTGTGTTGCTCGTTGCGCTTCGCGTTGACGTTCTGTGGCTACCCATTTATTACTAAACTTAATCGCAAGGCTCAGTGTTATTGTAAGTATCAATATTATCGCATCACGCAAAAATCGGGTAAAAATCATTATCTTGTGCTCCATTTCCCCAACATAAAACACCGTTGAATCGGGTGCTTTTAGTGGTATATTCTGGTTAGACTGATACTCGCTATGCACCGGTTGGTTAGAAGCTATCAACTCCCAAGCGACATAGATAATTGACATTGCCACGACAAATAAAACAACGTTATAACCCACAAACCTCAGTGTCGAATGAGGCTTATTGATGCAACGATCAAACAACACCAAGTAATTGACATAGAATACAGCTATATATACTATGGTTTTAACATATACCCCGGTAGGTATTGTATCATGACGAGGGTCCCCTATATTCATAACGATTTCGGGCAGGAAATAGAGTATAAAGATACAAGTCACATGCATGAGTATTGTGACCATCTTCCGCTTCCAGCTCTTCGTCAATTCAACATCTGTCATTCTATCAATATAATTATTTACTCTACAAAGATATTTTTTCTCGGCAAAGAATAAAAAAATTTTAGATATACCCCCTGCATGTCGGCACTTTTCGCCAAATTAGCATGATAAAAACCGATTTCAGCGGTTTATACCAAAATTTATGTTAAAATTCATTCTTCAAAAAAAACGGTAGCATCTACTCCCCTTGAGCGATGCTACCATCTTACCCTTAATTATAACGTTTTCGCCTCGTTATCTATATAATTTATACGAGAGTTTAACCATGTTTTCATTGCCGACACTGTCTCGGCATGCTTCTTGGTATTGTCAAATATTTGACTATCTCTACCCACCGATTCCAATATCAGCGCGTCATATCTTTCTATATAATCCTTCAACTGTGGATAACAATACGTTTTGAAATATTCCCAACGGTCCTTGTAAATGGAAATGAATTCCGGATCCGACAACATTCTTCCAAGGAACAAGCCTCCGGGCAATGATGAGGTTATTATCTCTTTGACCACAGCCGGCTCAAAATAGAAGTAGGAATAACCGGGATAGTAGCCAAACGACCAATCAAAGTCCCAAACAGGGCCAAACGTATATTTTCCTCCTTTCGTTTTATGCAAATAAACGCTCTTCGGGTGCACCAATTCCTGATTTCCGGTCATATTATAGACTATCAGATAATCGGCAACCGATTTCAAATCAACCATTTCTTTATATTTTGACTCCTCTACATTCTTTGCCAATTCTGCTTCAAATGCCTCAAAATCGGCCTTCCAATAATCAAACGTTTCTTGCGTCATATCGGGATCTTTTACCATCACAGGCAGATTGTAAACAGCCGACTTGAATTGCCACTCTTCATCATAGTTCGTATCAAGCTCAAACAATATGCTGTTATCCTCATCTATATTCACACTTGTTTTACTGATTCCGATTGCCTCGGTAAGCATATAAGCCCCACGATATTTACCATTCAACGTCACCTCAACAGGCACCGCACTATTTACATAAGGCATTCCCAACAATTCGGCAATCTTGAACGCAATGGGGTTACTCATCAACGTTGGGTCTATATAATGTGCAATCAACACATAGTTTTTTGATGCCTCCATGCCACATATCGACACCTTTGAATCAAATTTCAAACGATAAGGTTTCTTCTCATAGTTCCAAGTTGAGTTCCCTCGGCCGCGCAATGAAATTTTACCTATCACTTCATGATGCGATTCATTGGTTTCAATACGAAATACACTTGACATATATGTTTCCTTGTCGGGTATTTCAGCCACATACTCATCGGTCATTATGTATATGTGAGGCACTTGCGATGGCATTGCGTTCAAATCGGCCATAACAAGCTGACGTGCAGCCTCTGTTTTGCTACCATCGGAATTAATGAGCATTACATTCAACACGGCTGTATCTCCGGCCTTGATGTTGCCGGGAGGAATAAGTGTAACCGATGCATCGTTATTACACTCGCCATTGCTGAATGTAGGCTTTTTGACCGTCACAATCCAATTTTCCGATGAATATGCCGAGCGAGTAGCAATCCCCATATTGGGGCCCGACATAACATTTGCTACTATTGCCGCATAGTCACTTTCTTTGAATCCATCGGGCAATGTCAGTGCCACCTCAAATTCCCCAAGCTGAGTTATCACAATCGCATCATTTCCGGCATCAGTGCCTATTTTCAAAGTCTTATATCGCGGGAATGTGAGCGTTGTTCCATTGGTGAGTGTCACAGTTATATAATTACTGTTTGACGTATCTACTCCGGCAAACCAGCTATCGCCCTGTTCGCCCTTTTCACCTTGCTCACCTTTTTCTCCCTGCTCGCCTTTCTCTCCTTGCTCACCTTTCTCTCCTTGCTCACCTTGTTCGCCTTTTTCGCCCTGAGCACCATCGTTTCCGGTTGCTTTCACTCCGGTTGAGGTCCATGTCACACCATTATCTGTTGACACTTCCCACTCATTGGTGGTTGGATTGATGCGCAATTGAGGAGTATTTCCGTCCTTTCCATCGGCGCCATCTTTGCCATCTGCGCCGTCAGCTCCATCTTTACCATCGGTGCCGTCGGCTCCATCTTTACCGTCAGTTCCATCAGCTCCATCTTTGCCATCGGTACCATTTACTCCGGGTTGACCGGTTGCGCCATCTTCTCCATCTTCACCATCTTTGCCGTCAGCGCCATCTTTGCCATCTTGACCATTGGCTCTGATCTTATTTCCTTCGGCATCATACAGCCATTCCCCATCGATAGTCCAGTAATAATTCCCATCTGAAGCAAGCTTCACTCCTATCACCGGCGTATATCCATCGGAGCCATCTGCGCCATCTGCGCCATCTGCGCCATCTTTTCCATCAGCACCATCAGCACCATTCAACCCATCGACGCCATCAATACCGTTTTTAATAATCACTGCGCCATTATAATAAAAACTAATGATATAGCCCGAACCATCACTCAAAGGTGTCACTCCGGTCACATAATCTCTACCATCAAGCAAATTGACAAGGTTTTGCAACGCCGCAATATTGTCGTTAACCTGTTGTTGCCACAATTCAAGAGCTGCCACGCGCTGCTCAAGGGCCTTTTGATCTTCACGCAAACGGTCGAGTTCATCATCACTGCAACCCGCCGTAAATATCATTGCAAACAATAATAGTAATGAAAAGAATCGTTGTGTCATTTTTTCGTTAAATCTTTGTGAATATTAATTTTTGTCAAAATTACAACAAAATAGGAGACTCTCCTATTCTTCATCGGCTTTTAACACATCTAAACAAGATTTTCCACCCCCACCTCTAATCTCCCTAAAGCCCCAAACTCTCCGCCTCAATCGTGCGAAGCACGGGACGCGAAGCGAAAAAAATAACCACGCAGTTGGGAAAAGTGGATTAAGGTAAAACGGATATTGCTGATAAACGTGCGAAGCACTGGACGCGAAGCGTATATAATAACCGCGTGGTTGAGGGCATAGCCCGAAACCTCCGGACATTGAGAGTCTTCCTCACTCCTGGCGTCTGAAAAGACGCGAATTAACACCACACCGGCAAATAATTGACCTTAGAGTCCTTAAAGACCCGAAACTCCCTAAAGCCCCATTCCCTCCGCCTCAATCGTGCGAAGCACTGGACGCGAAGCGTAATCAATAACCACGCAGTTGGAAAAAGTGGATTAAGGTAAAACGGATATAACTGATAAACGTGCGAAGCACTGGACGCGAAGCGTATATAATAACCGCGTGGTTGAGGGCATAGCCCGAAACCTCCGGACATTGAGAGTCTTCCTCACTCCTGGCGTCTGAAAAGACGCGAATTAACCAATCTTT
>JAFVPD010000036.1 GCA_017505535.1 Muribaculaceae bacterium | reverse complement strand
TGCACGTAACGTGTTTATGAAATAAGGTGAATTCTATTGTAGATTAAACGTGCCAGTCTCGTGGCTTTTTTATATAAGCCAAAGGCAAATCGTTGAGATACAAGTGCTTACAAGGATACATCAATCCCTGGTGGCACCACTTGAACCAAAGGTTAAAATCAACAAAACGCTGCAAATCAATGATTTGCGGCGTTTTTCTTTTGTCAAAAGAGGCATTGTTTTTCCTAAAAGATTATGATTATAGCAAAATTTTTAGCTAAAAATTTCATATTTGCAATTTAATAATTATATTTGTAATAGAATTGCGGAATACGCAGTTTGTTTGATGGCATTTAGGGCTATTGTTTTTGTCAAGTAAAACAACCAAATTATTACTACGAACAAACAATAGGCACATTAAATGCTCTCGCCTCTTGGCGTGGGTGTGCTTATGTTCGTATGGGTGCTTGGTCGTACCTTCTTGACAAGTAAGCACTACCCGCGCTTCTCATTTTGAGTTAAACGGTTGCCATCAATGGCTTGTCACTTATTGTTTAACTTAAAATCAAAGTCTTATGAAAAGAGTAGTTATTATAGCGTTGATGCTCACTGCAATCAGTGGGACAACCGCAGTGAATGCTCAGAGCTGGCTTCGAGGCCTTGGACGTGCAGCGGAGAGTGCCGCAAAGCGCGCTGTCGAGCGCAATGTGGAGAGAGCCACAGAGAGCGCCATCGACCGTGCCTTCAACGAGACCGAAGATGCTGTTGAGGATGCTGTCAGAGGGGAGTCGTCGAACCAGGGTAAGAAGAACAAAAACAAGAATAAGAACAACGGCAACAACAATGCCGATGCACAAGGCTATGACAATGGAAATGGCGATGCTACCGCTCAAAGCGGAAAGCAGAAAGGTCAGTCGCTCGAAATGACGTATGCCAAGAGCGATTTCGTGGCAGGCGATGAAATTATTTTCGAAGACTTGCTTACTGGCGAACAATTGGGCGAGTTCCCAAGTCGTTGGGACCTTGAACGTGGTGTTGCTGAAATCGCAAGAGTAAATGGTGAAACGGTAATTGCGATGGCCGGCAACGACAGTTGGATAAAACCTTTGATGACAGATTTTTCCACGGATTATCTCGGCGATGTGTTTACAGTTGAATACGATATGCTCTATAATAACAGCGAGAAAACTCATTCACCATCCATTGAGATTGATTTCATGGCTCCAGAGCAAGAACGTGATAATGAAATATATACGTTGAGGTATAATATGAGTTGGGATAAGCAAGGTGTTGATGTGGATTACGTAAAAAATGGTTCAACAAGTAATACGGATAAGAAAGGCTCTGCAAATTCAGGTGATCAATTGGTATTAAACGATGGACAATGGCATCACTATGCTATCTCGTTTAACAAACGTGCGTTAAAGGTATATATTGATGGTGTTCGTGTGATTAACATTCCTAATGCAAAGGCCGGTGCAGGTTGGATAACATTTTGGAGTGGCCATCATCAACCTGAAAACTATACTTACCTTAAAAATGTGCGCATCGCAAAAGGGGCCGTACCATTGTATGACCGTATGATGACTGACGGAAAGATTATCACCTACGGCATCACGTTCGATGTAGGTAAATCGACAATTAAACCCGAATCAATGGGTGAAATCAACCGCATCGTGCAGTTGATGACCGAAAACCCCGACTTGAAGTTCTCGGTAGAAGGTCACACCGACTCTACGGGTAATCCTACCAGCAACCAGACCCTCAGCGAGCAGCGTTCGCAGGCTATCGTCGCCAAGTTGGTGGAACTCGGCATCGCCCAAGACCGCCTCACCGCCGTGGGCAAGGGTCAGAACTCCCCTATCGCCGACAACAATACCGATGAAGGCCGTGCGAAGAACCGCCGAGTTGAATTTGTCAAGCAGTGAGAGCAGAGCTAAGCTTGCTTAAGCTATGCCGAGTCGCGACGACAAATGGACGAAGTCAATTCGTGAAACAGTGAGAGCCATTGGGAACAAGTTCCCAAATGGCCGAGAAAATAGAACATTGACATACCGGTTTACACAATGAAAAAGACAACGCTCCTAAACACCTGTTTAAATAAAAGTTTCATAAAGATTACTCGAGCCTTAATCTGATTAAGTAACACTTGCCATGGAGCAGTCGATAAAAACGCTTCATTGTGTAGGCCAATGTCAAGTAACATTTTTCAATTAACCTAACATTAAAACATAACACCAATGAAAAAACAGTTTATCACACTACTCAGTGCAGCAAGCATCATGATAATGAGTGCCTGCTCAGGCTCAGACAATGCCAACAATTCAGCCAAAATAACTGCTGAAGACGTAGAAGAAATAGTAGAAACCGGAATGTTTGGCGAACGCTCAAAAGGTGCTGCTCAATCGGCTTTCAAAAAAATAGGGCTGAGCATCGATAAGATTAAACCCGACTTTGAATATCTTGATGAAGACACGCTTAAAGCCTATCGCGGAGTTGTGTATCGAGACAATTATGAAGGCAGTGCCGTCTTTATCAAAAAAGACATGAGCGACGCTTCTGAAGACGAATTTAAAGCTTATGTCAGAAAAATTTATGCTCAAACTCAAGAAATTGCCGACGACCACAAGGTTATATATGGTTTTGAGTCAAAAAGCAATCCCGAAGAAGCCAATGCCGAATGGAGTATTGACGAAATTCTTGCTCAAAAAGGTATTATGGGCTTCCCAAGAACATCTTATGACTGGGGCTTCAAGCGTGATGGCAAATTTATGAGAATGAATGTGGATTTGTTATCGGCAAACAAAAAATACCCGCAACGACTTGAAATTCATTTCTATGGTGCTCTTCAAAAATCATTTGACGACACAATGAAAGATGCAGAAAAAGCATTGGAAGACCCCGAAGTGCAAAAAGCCATAAAAGACGCTTTCAAAAAAGATTAACCATTTTGAGATATAAACCTCTTTGTTTATGGTCAAAGTTCTATCAATATTACTATCATTACTGCCCGCAATGGTAATGGCACAAGTTGTTGAAGTAAATGTATCGGTTCTTTCAGGCGAGAGCAGCAATGAGCGTGTGGGTGTGGTGATCAAAAAGGACGCCGAGACTGAAGAGTTCTACAATCTTGTGGTGGAGTTAAAAAACCATTCCGACAAGGTGGGTGCAACCAAGAATCAAGCCGACCGCAAGAAGAGTGAAGCCGAAACAGGTACGGTGAGTGATGTGTTAAACGATGCGTTAGCCCAATTGGACGATCTCAAAAAGAAGGGGCTACTCAGTGAAGCCGACTATCAGAAGATGAAAGCCCAGATGAGTGCTCAGGTAAGTGCAGATATGAAGAAGGATGCCGCCGCACAGGC
>JAFVPD010000001.1 GCA_017505535.1 Muribaculaceae bacterium | reverse complement strand
TTTGTTCCAAGATGAGTTGTACATCAATGCAAATCACGCAAGTATGTAGAAATCAGAACAGTTGCCAACTCATTACCTCGTTCTTGAACTTTCCGCATAAACTTTTTATTCTTAGCGGATTATGAGATTATTCCAAAAATAGTGATTAATTTTGGCTACCTCCTACTTTGCGCCACTATTTTTTCTAATTAATTATCGACATTTAGTGTTGGTGATTACACTCTGCGCCATGCTCATGATGTTCATGCTCGTGTTCATGATTATGACCTGCACATGCATGATTACCAATCTTAATTGCCATTATTGAATCATGATGATGGTCACCATGGTGGTGATGGTCAATAAACAATGTCACAGTATCACCCGGCATCCATGCTGCTATTTTATCTTGATTGGCCGATGAGTAGTTATATGTCACTGTATCGGCGGCATCAATTTTCACAACAGTTATCTCACCCGAGGCAGCGTCGCCTTCTTGAGCCACACCCACAACTTGAACGCCGTGATTGTGATCGCATTGGTGCTCATGAGCACATTCTGCGGCATGTTCATCAGCCTCATGATTGTGTTGCGCTGCTTCTTCTCCGGCATTTTTAGAGCCACAAGCCATCACAGCCAATGACACGCCGAGAATCACAAGAAATTTCTTCATAATATTATATTATAAATTTACTACCGATGCGAGGTTAAACTTAGTAAACTCGAGGTCTTTGAGCGCACGTTCACCCATGGCTTTGTCAAGTTTAGCCGATTGACGAATATTTGAATAAACCATTTGTTCATTGTTTGTGCGAGCGCCAAGAACAGCCATCAAATAATATGTTGTAGCATCGGGCTCGTTTATAGCCGAAAGAATTGTCTTAGCCTTGCTATAATCTTTATTTAAGATGTGGGCAAGAGCAGCATTGTTTGATTTGCTATCGCCAAACTTCTTAGCGGCGTTATTCACGTCACCTTGCAACAAGTAATAGGTTGCCATTGCTTCGTCAAGTTCTTCAAGACCGGCAGCACTACCAAGTTTTTGATTTGCCGATTTGTAATCTTTGTTGAGCATATCCACGAGAGCAAGGTTCATTTGAGGCTCAGCGCTATCAGAAGCCAAACGAGCAGCATGAGCAAAATTCATTTTTGCAGCTTCATAGTCTTCGTCGATGAATTGGCAAACGCCCACGTTATTAAATGTGCGGTAGTCGTTGGGGTACAATTCAGCCGCCTTGTCATAGATGCGCAATTTTTGCTCATTGTCGTTAGTGAGAGTTGCGTAGTAAAGGATTTCATCAACCGATAGATTTTTGGGGTTAACATCAAAGAGTTGTTGAATTTCCTCGTCGCTCTTACCAATTACATTTATCGATGCAGTGATGCGAGAGTAACGCAATTGAGGAAGAATTTCATCGGCAAGTTGATCAAACACTGAAGAAAGATTGCGAATTTCCCGTTCACGTTCTTCGGGATCTTTATACATTGAAAGCACACTCAAAATAAGTTCTTTATCTTGAATATTGCTTTCCGATACAAGACGTTGGAAACCTTCCCAGTCTTCAGCTGTGAATTGAGCTGTGAGCTCACCAAATTCAGTGATTTTATCTTTTTTGAATTTGTCCTTGAGATATTTTGAAGTATTCAATTCGCGCTTTTCAGCAAGTTTGGTATTGAAGTCAACACCACCTTCGGGAGATGCGTATGATGAAATATTTACCTCTTCAATTTCAAGGTTTTCATCTTCGTTAGCTTCAGCAATTTTGGTGTGCAATGCTGCAAGTTCATCTTTATTCAACTCGCCTTTGCGAATATCAGATTGATTTACGAGGAACTTGATTTCAGCCGCATATTTTTCATTGATGATGCGTTGGAATTTGTCGGGAGCAATAGCCGGTGTAACATCTCCTGCTGTTGCAAGAGTCGCAGTAGCAACAACACCTTCAGCCACTTTCACACGAGGCAAAACATATTGTTTTCCGCCTTGTTTCACCTCAAAAGCAAGCGACAAATCGCTCTGAGCCATTTCGGGGGTATAAAGATACATCACCGGAATAGTCACAGTGCCACCATTCTCGTAGTTAATCACTTGGTTATTGCCACGCACTTTTTCACCTTGGAAATAATAGGGTTGAGAAGCAGTTTCCACTCCATTATATTCAAGATAAGGAGTTACTGTAACTTCAGCATTTTTTAGGAAAAATTTAGCCGGGATTTTACCTGTTACAGTAGCAGGAACTTTGTCACCGACAACTTCAAGAGGAGAAGGATTTACCGAAAAATAATCGGCAGCAAACGGATTGAGTTTCTTACCACATGAAGAAAGCATCAATACACCACCCATCAAAAGGGCAAAACTGAGTTTTTTATTCATTTTGTGTTTGTTTATTTTGTGTTTGTTTATTTTACATAAAGATAGGCTACAAAGTTACATAAAAATTTGTGGCTATGCTATAAAAAAATCAGATGGAATGAAATAAAATCGTTTTTTAGAATTAAAAGTTGAATTTTTGATGGAAAAGAACAGAATTATGATTATTTTTGCCGACAATTTATAAATTACCACAAATATTCACTCTTTAAAAACAATCAGTTTAAGCCGATGAGAAAATGGCGTATTGATGATAGTGCAGAACTATACAATATCAATGGTTGGGGATTGAAATATTTCTCCATCAATGACAAAGGTCATGTGATAGTTACTCCTCGCGAAGGCTATGCCTCGGTTGATCTCAAGGAGATAATGGACGAGTTGCAGGTTAAAGATGTAGCATCGCCCGTATTGTTGCGTTTTCCTGATATTTTGGACAACCGCATTGAGAAGATTTCAAATTGTTTTAAGCAAGCTGCCACCGAGTATAATTATCAGGCTCAAAACTACATCATCTACCCCATCAAGGTCAACCAAATGCGCCAAGTGGTAGAAGAAATTGTCACTCATGGCAAAAAATTCAACTTGGGACTCGAAGCCGGTTCTAAACCGGAATTGCATGCAGTGCTCGCCACAAATATAGCCGAGAATGCATTGATTATTTGCAACGGTTATAAAGATGAAAACTATGTGGAACTTGCGTTATTGGCACAAAAGATGGGCCGTCGCATTTTCCTTGTGGCAGAAAAACTCAACGAATTGAAATTGATTGTTGAGATTGCTAAACGTTTGAAAATAACGCCCAATGTGGGTATTCGCATAAAAATCTCAAGCTCAGGCTCAGGCAAATGGGAAGAATCGGGAGGCGACCAATCAAAATTCGGGCTCAATTCAAGCGAATTGCTTGAAGCTCTCGACTTCTTGGAACGCAACAAGATGACTGAATGTTTGAGATTGATACATTTCCACATTGGCAGTCAAATCACCAAAATACGACGCATCAAAAATGCCCTACGCGAGGCTACTCAATTTTATGTTCAGTTGACAAAAATGGGATTCAGTATTGACTTTGTCGATATCGGAGGAGGCCTTGGCGTTGATTATGATGGCACACGCAGTTCAGCAAGCGAAAGCAGCATGAACTACTCTATCCAAGAATATGCCAACGACTCGGTGTCGGCTTTGGTTGATGCATGCGTCAAGAATGACATTCCACAACCCAACATTATCACTGAGAGTGGACGCTCGTTGACCGCCCATCATTCAATTCTGGTTTTTGATGTACTTGAACGCACCACATTACCCATTTGGAATGAAAAAGAGGAAATCGAGCCCGAGGCACACGAACTTGCACGCGAGTTATACCAAATTTGGGATCGTCTAAATCAAGCCCGACTCTTTGAAAGTTGGCACGACGCGTTACAAATACGCGAAGAAGCGCTCGATTTGTTCAGCCTCGGAATGCTTGATCTTCGCACTCGCGCTCAGATTGAAAAACTATTTTGGTCGGTGGCTCGAGAAGTGGCCGACATGGCTTCATCAATGAAACACCCACCCGAAGAATTGCGTAAAATTGCCAAAATGATTCCGGATAAATATTTTTGCAATTTCTCATTATTCCAATCATTAACCGACTCATGGGCAATCGACCAAGTGTTCCCTATAATGCCCATCGCTCGCCTTGATGAAAAACCTCAACACACCGCAACATTGCAAGATATAACATGCGACTCTGATGGTAAAATTGCCAACTTCATCGCTCATCATGGCACTGCGACATCATTGCCTGTTCATGCATTGAAACCCGGAGAGCCTTATTATTTAGGGGTATTCCTCGTTGGAGCTTATCAAGAAATATTGGGTGATATGCACAATTTGTTTGGCGACACAAACGCCGTTCACATTGATGTGTATAAAGATCGCTACGAAATTGACCAAATAATCGAGGGTGAAACCGTTGCCGACGTTCTTGACTACGTACAATTTAGCCACAAACGCCTAGTGCGCAACGTTGAAACTTGGGTTACTGCTTCAATGAAAGCAGGCCGCATCACGCCAGAAGAAGGTCGCGAGTTCTTGAGCAACTATCGCTCCGGACTATATGGCTACACCTACCTTGAACGAGATTAATGTCATTTAGCAGCACTTCTATGGTTAGATATTTCATGCGACTGGCCTATAACGGCGCACCTTTTCACGGGTGGCAATCTCAGCCCAATGCCGAAAGCGTGCAATCGACCATAGAGCGTGCAATGACTACTATCATGCGCCGCGAAGTAAAAATCACCGGGGCCGGACGCACCGACACCGGTGTCAACGCTCGCATGATGATTGCCCATTTCGATTTAGACACTCCTCTTCCAAACACTCAATCATTGGTTAGAGCAATAAACTCTCTCGTGGGCAAGGATATTGCGATATATTCAATCGATCAGGTTCATGCCGATGCTCATGCACGCTTTGATGCGACATCACGCACATATCATTATTATGTACACACCGAAAAATCCCCATTCATGTATCCTATAAGTTGGCAAGCACCGGTAACCCTTGATTTTGAGAAAATGAACGAAGCGGCAAAATTGTTACTCACAGTCGCCGACTTCACCTCCTTTGCAAAACTACACACCGATGTTAAAACAAACATTTGCCACGTAACAAACGCCCACTGGGAACAATGCGGAGAGCATCAATGGAGATTTGTGATAACAGCCGACCGATTCTTGCGCAATATGGTGAGAGCTGTCGTTGGTACATTAATAGAAGTGGGACGAGGGAAAATGACAATCGACCAATTCCGAAACGTGATTTCGGCTAAAGATCGATGTGCGGCCGGTACCTCAATGCCGGGCAACGCACTATATCTTTGGGAAGTCACATATCCTTATTACCCAGCACCACACACCAGCAAAATGTAACAGCACTGTAACAGCTCAAACATCACCAAAAAACCTTTATTATAGGCGCAAACAAACGCCATTTAGACCAAATCATCTTACCAATCAACCCAAAAACAAACTTTATCCACAGAAAAGTTTTAGTAATTGAGATAAAATTACTTACTTTGCACCGCAAAATGAATTTACTAATTTAAAACTTAAAATTATGTCAGAAATTGCATCTCGAGTTAAAGCTATCATCGTAGACAAACTTGGTATCGACGAAAACGAAGTAACTGAAACAGCAGAATTCACAAAAGACCTTGGCGCAGACAGCCTTGACACTGTAGAACTCATCATGGAATTCGAAAAAGAATTCGGTATCACAATTCCCGATGACAAAGCAGAAGGAATCCAAACTGTAGGAGACGCTATCGCTTACATCGAAGCTAACAAGTAATTAGAACCCCCTTTTTTCACTTAATATTTCATAATGGAATTAAAGAGAGTAGTTGTAACAGGTCTTGGAGCCATCACTCCCCTTGGCAACGACGTTGAGACCACATGGAAAAACGCCGTTGACGGAGCGAGCGGAGCAGGTCCTATTACCCATTTCGACGCCTCTAAGTTCAAGACTCAATTTGCGTGCGAAGTAAAAGATTACAATGCAAGCGAACATTTTGATCGCAAAGCATTACGCACTCTTGACCTATATGCACAATATGCAATCGTTGCTGCTCGTCAAGCAGTTGACGACTCAGGCATTGAAAATCTTGAAAGCCTCAACAAAAATCGCGTAGGTGTTATTGTAGCAGCCGGAATCGGTGGACTTCACACTTTTGAAGAAGAAGCAGGCTACTATGCACTTCACCACGAGGAACAAGGCCCGAAATACAACCCCTTCTTCATCCCCAAGATGATTGCCGACATCGCATCGGGACACATTTCAATGCAATATGGCTATCATGGTCCCAACTACGGCACCGTATCGGCATGCGCATCATCAAACAACTCAATCATCGACGCATTCAACTTAATACGTCTTGGCAAAGCCGATGCAATTGTAACAGGTGGAGCTGAAGCAGCTATATTCCCTGCCGGAGTAGGTGGTTTCAACTCAATGCACGCCTTATCAACTCGCAACGACAGCCCCAAGACTGCATCTCGCCCATTCAGCGCATCACGCGATGGATTTATCATGGGTGAAGGAGCTGCTGTTCTCATTCTTGAAGAATATGAACACGCAAAAGCTCGTGGTGCTAAGATTTATGCTGAAGTAGTTGGTGGCGGTTTGTCGGCCGATGCACATCACATCACAGCAACTCACCCCGAAGGTCTCGGTGCAAAACTCGCAATGAGCAATGCACTTGAAGATGCAGGTATGAAACCCGAAGACATTGACTATATCAATGCTCATGGTACTTCAACCCCTGTAGGTGACGTTTCTGAGGTAAAAGCCATTATGGATGTATTTGGCGATCATGCCTACAAATTGAACATAAGTTCAACCAAGTCAATGACCGGACACCTTCTCGGTGCTACCGGTGCAATTGAAGCAATCTTCAGCGTCAAAGCAGTACAAGAAGATATCGTTCCACCAACTATCAATCACGAAGAAGGTGACAACGATGAAAACATTGACTACAACATCAACTTTACGTTCAATAAGGCTCAAAAGCGTACAGTGAATGCTGCCTTGTCAAATGTATTTGGTTTTGGTGGTCACAACGCTACTATCATCGTGAAAAAATACGCCGAATAAGGATTTCTTATTCATCGTTAATTCATAAAAAATCCCGCAATCGCGGGATTTTTTGTTTTCTACTGATTCAACCCCAGCAACAAGGTACTTTCTAAAAATCAGAATATACACGATTTTGCACACTCCCTCAGTTGCTAATTTTGAGATTTAATCTATTATATCACAATAATATTCCGTATCTTTGCACTCGCATTTCAGATTAAAACTAACACGATTAATATCATGCAAATTAGAAACATCATTAGAGCAATGCTATCGGCATTTGCATTAATCAGCTTTACGACCTCAATTCAAGCAGCTGATGCTCCGGTTAAACGCGAAATGCGTAGTGCCTGGGTGGCTACAGTATGGAATCTTGACTGGCCCCCATCAAAGATTTCCGAAACCGGCAACGCCTCACAAATTAAGAAACAACAAGATGCAATGACTGCCCTACTTGACTCGTTGGCAGTCAATAACATGAACGCAGTAAACTTTCAAGTGCGTAGCCGTAGCGATGCCATGTACAAATCAAGCTACGAGCCTTGGTCAAGCGACCTTGTCAGCACTCGCGGTTTAGACCCGGGTTGGGATCCTTTGGAATGGGTTGTAGCCGAATGTCACAAACGTGGTCTTGAATGCCATGCATGGGTAAACCCCTATCGATATGAATCTCAAGTTAACCAATGGAACGGAACTCCCAAATGTTACCGCGAGACTAACCCCGAATGGCTTCTTGATGTTAATGGCGCATCAATCCTCAACCCCGGATTGCAAGAGGTTACCGACCAAATTGTAAAAGTGATACGTGAAATCGTACAAAACTATGACATTGATGGCGTACTCTTTGATGACTATTTCTATCTCAGCGGCACTCCCACCGACAATAGTGGCGACGGAAAACAATATAATGCTTACGTTGCAGCCGGTGGAACTCTTTCTCATGGTGATTGGCGTCGCGAAAACGTAAATCGCATGGTTGATGCCGTTTACAAAATGATTCAAGAAGAAAAACCTTGGGTGAGATTTGGTGTATCACCTGCCGGTGTGGCTTGTTCAAATGGAGCTGTTGCTGCAAAATATGGTATCACTCCAAGCCCCGGTAGCGACTGGCAATACAATGATATTTTCTCTGATCCTGTTGCATGGATCTACAACCACTCTCTTGACTACATTTCGCCTCAAATTTATTGGACAATTGGCCACACCACCGATTATGCCGAAGTTGCGCCATGGTGGTCGGAAGTGGCAGCAAAATTCAATCGCCACTTCTACTCAAGTCACTCTATATCTTCGTTATCGAGCAAAGATGCCGGATATACGGCTGTAGCCCAAGCACTCAGTCAACGCGAACAAACAATCATTGCTTCAACCAAAGCATCAGGTCCCAATAGTGGATCATACGAAGAATTTGCAAATCAAATACGTCTAAACCGCACAAGCACCAAAAACGATGCTCCCGGATCAATATTTTACTCATGTAAATATCTATATAAGTCATCGCCAAAGTTTGCGCACTATCTTAAAACAACCGTATTTAACACTCCGGCTCTTGTTCCGGCTATCACATGGAAACCAGGTTACAATCCCGGTCCCATCACCAACCTCTCTCGCAATGGAGCAGTTCTAACATGGAACGGACACGAGAATGTGCGCTACACAGTGTATGCAGTTCCCGAGTCTATGCCGGTAATCAACTTCAACTGCGAGGCCGAATATTTGCTCGGAACAGCTTATGCGACAACGTTCACCATACCCAACCATCGATTAAGTGGCTACACCTATGCCGTGTGTGTACTCGACCGTTATGGCAATGAATACTCTCCCATTTTCATTGGTAAGCCTGCACAAACCATGCCGGCTCCCGTGCTCACCTACCCCGCCAACAATGCCAATGTTGAGGCCCCATTCTCATTCACTTGGAACGCAGTTGAAAATGCTTCGTCCTACATCATTGAAATAGCAAAAGACCAAGCATTCACTCAAATGAGCCATACTCGTCTATGCAACACCACATCATGTTCAACCTACGAATTTGAGGGTCTCGCATTGGATCAAAAACAGTATTGGCGAGTGCGTGCATGCGGTAATGGCTATAGCGATGGCATCTCTGAAGTGAGAGCATTCACACCCAACCGTCCTTACATCACAGCTCCCGAAAATGGAGCTACAGGCATAACACTCACCCCAACTATCTCATGGAACGTTTCAGGTCGTGAAATGACTGTTGAAATCAGCAAATCATCAGACTTTGCCGAAAATTACATTATCTACACCACTACCACAACAGCGTCAAGCATTACATTGCCTGCCGGGACTCTCGGATCATACACCACCTACCATGTCAGACTGCGCTACGTCAAAGATGGTGAAACCCTCTATAGCGAGCCCATCTCATTTACAACAATGGAAATTATACCGAGTGCCCCGGTTATATATTTCCCCAAAGATGGAGGAGAATTCCGTTCTGAAGATTACATCATAGCAACTCCTTCGGCCGGAACAACAAAAGTGCGCATCGAAGTTTCAGCTTCAGAGGTGTTTGGTCGCCAAATAGCATTTGAAGATTGTCCAACAGGACAATGGCAAATGTCAACAAAAGCAGGAGAATTAAAAATTTCAAGCAAAAACCTCGTTAGCGGCACCAAATATTACATTCGCACAAGAGCAAGCTATTCAACTATCGATGGCGACCAAAAGACTGAATGGTCACCTGTAATCTCTGCAACTTACATGGGCGAAGGATCAGGCATTGAACAAATCAATGATGACAATTTCTCGGCCTCAATAATCAAAGGCAACAATCCTCAGCTCAGCATTGTGGCTAATGGTTGCGTCACCGTAAAAGCAACTGCGGTTACCGGCGTGCAACTTGGCACACTCTACGACGGAGAAATTACAGGCACTCAATTAATTGACCTTTCGGCTTTGGGTCATGGCCTATTTATCATCACAATAGATATGCCCGGTGGAAGTCATACAATTAAAGCGTCGCTATAAACCGCTATAAATATGAAACAATTACTCTTCTCCTTTCTCCTTTTTTCATATTTATTGGGTCTGCAATCATGCAACAACAACGGGACTGCATCAATCGGCAATCGCGAAGGCGATACAATAACGACAACCGCGTCGCTTCTCTCTATTGTCGAGTATGACGAGTTCACTATTGTCACAATACAAGATCCATGGAATAAAGGTGCTGTCATGGGACGCTACATTCTCGTTCCCGACAACACAGACCTTCCCGACAATCTCCCTCAAGGGATTGTCATTAAGACACCCGTCTCCAGTTCGCTTGTTTACTCTTCGGTACATGCCGGAGCCATAAACGAATTGGGCGCGATTGACCGCATTTCGGCTATATGCGATGCTCAATATTACAAACTTCCGAAAATCACAGCCGGACTGAAATCAGGAAAAGTAATTGACGTGGGAGCATCAATGTCTCCCTCGATTGAGCGTATCATTGACCATGAGCCTCAAATAATTCTCACATCACCCTTCCAAAACGCCGGACATGGTGCTATTGAGCAATTGGGAATTCCCATCGTTGAATGTGCCGACTATATGGAATCATCTCCGCTCGGACGCGCCGAATGGATTAAGCTGTTAGGACGTTTATACGGCAAGGCCCAAGTAGCCGACTCAATCTATAATGTTGTTGAACTTCGCTATAACAGCCTTAGAGACTCGGCTTTGCAATGCAAAGACAGACCGACAGTGATCAGCGAAATGGTTACAGATGGAGTGTGGTATCTACCGGGAGGAAGAAGCTATATGGCCCAAATATTTTATGATGCCGCGGCTTCATACCCATGGGCCGATGACACCTCAACCGGTTCATTGCAACTTGATTTTGCTTCGGTTTACGACCGCGCTCATGATGCTGATTTTTGGTTTATCAAAACATTCAACAACGACATGACTCTCGCCAATCTTCAGGAAGATTACCCGCTACATGCTCGAATGAGCGCATTTTCCAATGGCGGAGTATATGCTTGCAACACAGCTAAAACCACTTTTTTTGAAGATTTCCCATTCCACCCCGAGCTACTATTGAGAGACTTCATCAATATTATCCACCCGGGAGTGTTAAGCGACACAACAATCAATTATTACCGACAAGTGAAATGATGCAAGGACGATTACATCTTGAGCACAACAAGCGTCAACCCATCACGATATGGAGTCTCGCTATTGCATTGGTGATTTTATTTGTTGCATGCCTCATCAATGGCTCGGTTGACATTCCGCTATCGCAGGTAATAAATGCAATTGTTGGCTCTTCAGTCGAAAAAGAGACCTGGCGAGTTATCGTGATGGAAACCCGACTACCCATGGCTTGCACTGCAATGCTTGCCGGCGCAGCCCTTGCCGTTTCTGGACTATTGCTACAAACCACTTTTGACAATCCACTTGCCGGACCTTCAATACTCGGAATCTCCACAGGCTCAAGCCTTGGCGTAGCAATCGTCATGCTTGCTTTGGGAGGCTCTATCGGTGCAACATTCAGCACCTATCTTAGTGTCTTAACAGGGGCATTAATCGGAGCCGGAGCCGTAATGCTGGTATTACTCATCTTCTCGGCTTTTGTAAAAAGTTCCATCATGCTCCTCATCATCGGCATAATGGTCAGCTATTTAGCCTCCTCGGCAATCTCTCTGTTGAATTTTTTCTCAACCCAAGAGGGTGTTCACTCTTTTGTCATTTGGGGACTTGGCAACTTCTCAGGCGTCACACTCGACCGCCTTCCGCTCTTTGCCATTCTATCCATCATTGCCATCGCAGCTTCATTCACTCTTGTGAAACCCCTCAACGCATTGCTACTCGGCTCACGCTACGCCGAAAATCTCGGTATAAACCTACGTGCCACACGCAATAAATTGCTCCTCATCTCGGGCGTTCTCACTGCCGTTGTCACTGCTTTTTGCGGGCCAATAGGATTCTTGGGGCTTATTGTCCCACACATTGCCCGCCTCGCATTGCGCACCTCCAACCACATCATTCTCCTCCCGGCAACAGCCTTGTGTGGCGCTGTGGTGGCTTTATTATGCACCTACATCAGCGTCTTACCCGGGTCGTCGGGAGTGATTCCGATTAATGCTATTACTCCGGCAATAGGCGTGCCTATCATCATTTACATCATTTTGAATCGCAAACGCATTTTATACTTCAACTGACAATATGAGCCACCCGTCAAATATACTCAGCACCTCCCGCCTTGCCGTAGGATATCGCAATGGCAACAACACAACCACCGTGTTGTCCAACCTTGATTTGTCGTTGCGCAAAGGGGAGCTCGTGTGCCTGTTAGGAGCAAATGGAGCCGGAAAATCAACGCTTCTGCGCACCCTTTCGGGCGTTCAGCAACCCCTTGAAGGGAGCGTTCACATTGACGGTAAAGACCTAAACTCATACTCAAAAAAACAAATCTCTCGCCTCATAAGCATCGTATATACCGACCGCACTCTCGCCGGAGCACTAACTGTATATGAGCTTGTGTCTCTCGGCCGACACCCCTACACCGGATTCCTCGGACGACTCGATGATGAGGACCACCGCATCGTCTCTGAATCAATCATTGCAATGGGCATATCCCACAAGGCTCAGGATTATGTTGCCAATCTTTCTGACGGAGAGCGACAAAAGGCCATGATTGCACGTGCGCTCGCCCAAGAAGCCCCCATAATTATCCTTGATGAGCCCACCGCTTTCCTCGATGTAGCATCGCGAGTAGAGACCATGCAACAACTGCAATCACTCGCCCTAGAGAAAAACAAAGCCATCTTGCTTTCATCGCACGACATAAATCAATCACTTGCACTCGCAAGTCGGTTGTGGCTACTACGCAACGACCACACAATCATCGAAGGCGTAACCGAGGACCTTGTGCTTGCAGGCAAAATCGACTCGCTTTTTGAAAATCGCCAAGTCACTTTCAACCCACTCATTGGAGATTTCATGGCCAGCCACAACACCATAGCTGTGGCCAGCCTTCAATGCGACGACCCAATTCTACGCCAATGGATCACCAACGCATTACAACGCAACGGCATAGGCATCGCCACCAACCCCAAAGACGCATTCATCGCAATTAAAGCCAACACACCATCTTCAATCATAGTCAACAACATTGAGCACACCTCAATCGAGTCAATGCTCACCATAATCCACCCACTCCTAAAATAATAGCTTAAATATTTATGAAACTCTCAAAAGAAATAGGCTCAATTGTAGCCATAATCATAATGGTCATAATTACAACAATGGCTTTCGTTAGTGATTGTCATACAACAGATGCGGTTTTGTGTTTGATCGCAACAATTGTTGCCGTGTTTTTATATTTTTTGATTACTCTCATTCAAGGGAACTCCAAACTTTATAATCAGCCATTCAAGATTGCAGAATGCAACTTACAGCAAGCCAATAAGATGATATATGATTTCATAATCATAATTAAAACGTTATCGGTAGCTTTAATTGCATTGTATGAAATCGGCATATATACGGGGAACAATACTCTTAGCTATATCTCTACCGCGTTGTATTTCATCATTTTGATTGCATTAACATCAACCTGCTTATACCGACTAAAACGATTGCGTTAGAATTAGGTATGATCGGGTGCGCTCCCACTCCCACCCCACAATATCATAAAAAGGAAAAGACCGATTGAGATTCAATCAGTCTTTTTTTGTGGGCGTTGACGGATTCGAACCGCCGACCCTCTGCTTGTAAGGCAGATGCTCTGAACCAGCTGAGCTAAACGCCCTAATGGGTTACTTTCTCAAAAAAATGGAATTTTTTTTGTGGGCGTTGACGGATTCGAACCGCCGACCCTCTGCTTGTAAGGCAGATGCTCTGAACCAGCTGAGCTAAACGCCCTTTCTTTGAGAAAGCGATGCAAAGGTACGATGTTTTTTTTAATTGACAAAATTTTTAAGCCAAAAAATCTTCATTTTTTCACACGCCGTTACTCAATCATCAGATTCATAGGCGGTTTAATTGTATCAACTTTTACATTTATTTTTGCGACAGAATCAACGACAACGGCATTTCTCAACACCGAATCGACCACAATAGTGTCTTTGGGTGGTTTTGGAGTGAATTTTGGACGGCGATAGCGAGCTGTATCAGGCGCCACACTTATCCATGGAATATCATATCCTTCCTCGAGGTTTACTTGTGTGTCTCGGCGGCCAGGATTGACAATGACAGGCATACCCGGCTCTACAAGCTCTACCAACTGGAGGATTTGCTCATTGGTTATGCGAATACACCCATGGCTGCATCGCCACCCGAGAGAACGAGGCGAGCATGTGCCATGAATGCCTATTTGTGTTGTTCCGGGAATGCGCAAGCGTATGAATCGCGGTCCAAATTGGCCCTTGATTTCAGATTTTACACCATTATCATCAACAAAAAGCCAATCGGTACTGTCATAAATACCCTCAACCGAGAAGAAGCCCTCGGGAGTGCGTTCATCGGCCTTTTCATGTTTTGTGCCATAATTGCGGCCACAAGCCATTTTGTGGGCACGCATCAATCGACCACAGCGGTCAAACAACATCACCCTCATCGAATATTTATCAACGACAATAAAGCGGTCGTATCGGCTATTTAGCAATCTTTGTGCGTAGGGGAAATGGTCACGTGCCATTTGGGGCAATATACTACCCTCATAGCAATGAGCCCAAGTGGAATCGTTGGCCATAAATCTTAAAGCCGCCTGAGCAGTGGCAAAATATTGACGAGGAGGCAATGTGTCGGCCGACACACTATCGGCTAAGAGTGTATCCGCTATTTGGACCGAATCAACGGTCAAATCAATAGTATCCGCAACCTCATCGGCCGGAGCTGAATCTTGTGCCGATTTGAAACAAGACGATACAAAAAACAGGATTATAACAGCATTAAATATTATCAGCGAATTCTTCATTGTGCAATCTTTCTGTCTATGATTAAATTTATAATGGCAAATTTACAATAAATGTTGGTTAAATCTTCAATTAAGTCGCTCAATATTCGTAAATTTGCATTTTAAACACGAAAACAAATAAAAAAATCAATAATATTTATGGATTTAACATCGCTAACAGCTATTTCTCCTATTGATGGCCGCTATCGTGGCAAGTGTGAAAAACTTGACGAGTATTTCTCGGAATATGCATTGATACGCTATCGCGTGAGAGTTGAAATTGAGTATTTCATCGCATTGTGTGAACTACCATTACCACAACTCGCCTCAGTATCAACCGATCTTTTTGAGCCATTGCGCGACATTTATCGCAACTTTGCTATTGCCGATGCTCAACGCATCAAAGAAATTGAAAGCGTCACCAATCACGACGTTAAAGCCGTTGAATATTTCATCAAAGAGCAATTTGACCGTTTAGGTCTTGAAGCCCACAAAGAATTCATTCACTTTGGGCTCACATCTCAAGACATCAACAACACATCGGTTCCCCTATCGGTAAAAGAAGCCATTGCCGATGTATATCGTCCTTTGCTCGTCCAACTCATTGAGCAACTCGAAAGTTATGCCAACGAATGGCAAGAACTTCCAATGCTTGCAAAAACTCATGGTCAGCCGGCATCTCCCACTCGCTTGGGCAAAGAAATCAGAGTGTTCTCATATCGTTTGCGCAAACAACTTGACATACTTGATGCTACTGCCATTAGTGGTAAATTTGGTGGTGCTACCGGTAATTTCAACGCTCACCTCACCGCCTACCCCAATATCGATTGGCGCAAATTTGCCGCTGATTTCTTGAGCAATCGACTCGGCATTGAACGAGAAGAATACACCACTCAAATTTCAAACTACGACAACCTCGCTGCCTTGTTTGACGCAATGCGTCGCATAAACACAATTATTCTTGACCTCGACAAGGATATGTGGCAATATATTTCAATGGAATATTTCAAGCAAAAGATCAAAGCAGGCGAAGTTGGCTCATCGGCTATGCCTCACAAAGTCAACCCCATCGACTTTGAAAACTCTGAAGGCAACTTGGGCATTGCAAATGCTATTCTTGATCATTTGGCAACAAAACTCCCCATTTCAAGATTGCAACGCGACTTGACCGACTCTACCGTTTTGCGCAACATCGGTGTGCCCATGTCACACATGCTCATCGCTCTACATAGCACCCTTAAAGGCCTTGGCAAACTTCTGCTCAACGAGCAAGCAATATATGCCGACCTCGACTCAATGTGGAACGTGGTAGCCGAGGGCATACAAACCATCTTGCGTCGCGAAGGCTATCCAAAGCCCTACGAAACACTCAAAGAGCTCACTCGCGTCAACTCAACCGTTACAGCCGAAAGCATCGCCGCGTTCATTGACACATTAAACGTGAGCGACGAGGTAAAGGCCGAGCTTAAAAAGCTATCACCTCATAGCTACACCGGATATTAATAACGATAGGAATGCCTGGAATACAAAAAACCAACGCTGCCCGACTCCTCGACAAGGCAAAAATTCCCTATGAGCTTATCCCCTACGAGGTTGACGAAAACGACCTCGGGGCCAATCACATTGCGGAAACACTTGGCGAGGATATCAACTGTGTGTTCAAAACACTTGTTCTGCATGGCGACAAGTGCGGGCACTTTGTGTGCGTAATCCCGGGAAACTGCGAAGTTGACCTCAAAAAAGCAGCAAAAGTAGCCGGAGCAAAAAAAGCCGAAATGATTCCGATGAAAGAATTGCTTCCGTTAACCGGCTACATCAGAGGTGGTTGTACTTCAATAGGCATGAAACGACAATTCCCCACATTTTTCCATACAACAGCACTCGACTTTGAAACAATCTATGTGAGTGCAGGCCAACGAGGGCTCCAATTAAAAATTGCGCCTAAAGCTTTAATCGATTACGTTAAAGCCTCGGTGGTTGATTTAACCATTAACCCCACAACCAATCAAGATGAATAGCATTGGACAAATTTTCAGAGTGACAACATTTGGCGAATCCCATGGAGCGGCTATCGGAGGTGTTATCGACGGAATGCCGGCCAATATCACCATCGACCTAAACCGCGTGCAACAAGAACTTGACCGCCGCCGTCCGGGGCAGTCGGCCATAGTCACTCAACGCAACGAAAAAGACCGAGTGAAAATTCTGTCAGGATTGTTTGAGGGGAAAACAACCGGCACTCCCATCGGGTTCATCGTAGAAAACGGCGACCAACATTCAAATGACTATGAGAATATCAGGTCAACGTTCAGACCCTCACATGCCGATTACACCTATACATCAAAGTATTCTCTGCGCGACCACCGCGGAGGCGGACGCTCATCGGCTCGCGAAACAATTTCGAGAGTCGTAGCCGGAGCATTTGCCCGACAAGCGCTTGAACAATTAGGCGTGACAATCTATGCCTACACCTCACAAGTGGGACACATTGCAATTGACCGAGATTACACAAAATATGACCCGGCTATGATTGAGACCAATGCAGTCAGATGTCCCGACAGCGAAGTTGCAGCTCTCATGCACAATCTCATATCGGAAGTAAAGGCCGACGGCGACACCATCGGTGGAGTAATCACCTGCATCGTCAAAGGGACCCCAACGGGACTCGGCGATCCGGCATTTGACAAACTCCATGCCCGCCTCGGTGCTGCAATGCTCAGCATCAATGCAGTAAAAGGATTTGAATATGGAATGGGGTTTGATGGCGTGGGCCGTCGTGGAAGCGAAATGATCGACCATTTCACCACCGACAGCAATGGCAACATCTCCACTACCACAAACTACTCGGGAGGAATACAAGGCGGCATTTCAAATGGCAATGACATTTATATGCGCATTGCATTCAAACCCGTAGCGACACTCCTCAAAGAGGTTGAGACCATCAACGACAAAGGTGAGCCTACAATTCTTCACGCGCGTGGCCGCCACGATCCCTGCGTGCTTCCTCGCGCAGTGCCCATCGTCGAAGCAATGGCTGCGATAGTGCTTCTTGACGCATACCTTCTCAACAAAACCGTTCACATTTAAATTCACCAATGGCTGAATATTATCGTGATTTCTCGCAATTTTTGGCGACATTGTTTCCCGGCAAAATGCAAAAAATTGCAGTGAACGCCGGTTTCACTTGCCCCAACCGAGACGGAACTAAAGGACGTGGAGGTTGCACCTATTGCAACAATCAAACATTCAATCCCGCCTACTGCGCTCCATCGCTCAACGTGACCGAGCAACTTGAAGAAGGCAAAAAATTCTTTGCTCGCAAGTACCCCAACATGCGATATTTGGCCTATTTCCAGGCCTATACCAACACCCACGGCGACGTCAAACGCCTGCTGGAGCTATACAACGAAGCATTAGCCGTCGATAAGGTTGATGGGCTCATCATTGGCACTCGTCCCGACTGCATGCCACAGCAATTACTTGACGAATTGTCCAAAATCAACCAAACCAATCCAGTCATAGTGGAATATGGCGCTGAGACATCTCACAACAGCACATTGCAATTCATTAACCGTTGTCACACTTGGGAAGACACCGTTGACGCGGTTAATCGCACCCATGAGGCAGGAATTGCTGTGGGGCTACATTTCATTCTGGGATTACCCGGAGAAAACGAGGAGATGATATTAAACACGGTCGATAAAGTATCGGAACTACCCATTGACACCATCAAATTCCATCAGCTACAATTGGTCAGAGGCACTCGCATGGCTCTTGACGTCGAGCAAGGGAAATACTCCGTGCCCACATTCACAGTTGACCAATACATTGACCTCTGCTGCAAAGTATTGCAACACCTACGACCCTCAATCGCAGTTGAACGATTTGTATCTCAATCGCCCGACGACCTACTCATCTCTCCTCGATGGGGTCTCAAAAACTACGAATTCACCCACCGCCTAAACAACCGTCTTAAAGAACTTCATCAAAGCCAATAAAACACATCTTACACTACAATAATGACACATAAAAAGGGGATCGGTATCGCCAAACTTAATGTTTTATATTTTCTGCACACTCAGATCATTCATCTTAACGCAAATATCTCCACCCAACAAAAAAGAGGGTGGCCCAAATTCACATTTCGACACACCCTCACCCAACTCCTATCTCATAGCATTTAGCTATATGATAGGCTTCAAAATAACAAACCTAATTACATAATACTAATCTACAATTTCGGCAATACATATTGACACTCGATTTTGCTCAATACCATTGTAGGGTTGCACTGTATCACCTTTGGCATCGGTAGTTATGCGTTCAACCGAAATTCCTGCATCTTGTAACGCATTTGCTACTGCTTGCGCTCGTTTTTGTGATATGCGCATATTAACTACGGCATTACCTGTTGCCTTATCGGCATAACCTGTTATTTGCACCTTTGCATCAGGATGCTGTTTCATAAATGCAACCAATTGTTCAACCTTTTCTTGTTCGCTCACTCTTATTTTCGCCGAATTTATTGAGAAAAATACGTCGTATTGCATTGGTTCAATCTCAATTCTAACAATCTCCTTAGGTTCTTTTTTCTCTGGAACGGGCTCGACTACAGGTTTAGGCTCCGGCTCAGGTTCGGGCTCCGGCTCAGGTTCATAATATATCGGAGGTATTGTTTTATATCCTCTACCAAACTTCACCTTAACGCCTATCAATGCATTAAAATGCCAATCCACGTTATCAGCCTTTTTTGAATTAAAATGATCTGACAAGATATTGGCATTGACCTCTAAGCCGACTGAGACATAATCATTCAATCTCAAATCTGCGCCCAATCCGGCTCTACCCACTACAAGGTTTTTGCTTTCATTCCATAAATATTCCAAATTATACCCATTTTCAGCAATTGATACAGCTTCATCGTTATCAAAGGCATGATTAAATCCAATGCCTATGAATCCATATCCATTAAAAAATCGAGTTGGTTTCCAACCACAAAGTAGATTTGTAAAATTGAGAACAGCATCGGCATTACCTTGCACAAAGGAATAATTATAGTTAATGCGAGGAGCAACCCAACTTCCTCGAGCCTCCCAACCACTTGCACCAACACGAATTCCTAATGACGGAGAGAACTGATAACCAAGATTCAACGCAACAGACGGAGAGATTAGATCTCCAAATGAAACTTCACCCACAGTATGAGCCACTCCGGCTTGAACTTGCATCAACCAATGACGAGAAAATTCCTCTCGTTCAGGTTCTTTAATCTTCAACTCTGTGTTATCGGTATTCTGAGAAAATGAATTTACCGAAAACAGCAATATTATAGCTGTCACAGATAATATTTTATACGATTTCACTACTTATATTTTTTAATTTTTATTATCTAATTATTGAACGACCACCAACACAAAGGTACCACACTCCATCTATTCGTTTAGGCAACAACATAAAGCCCATCGTGTTAGGTATATTTTCACCTTCCTCACACTCAAACATTTCCACCGTATAGCGCACTTCAGTATCTGTCTCACTATATAAATTGATTTCATCAATGGAAAACCTTATCATCGGAAAACTTTGATATTGAACTTTCAATTTATTCAAAATGGAATCAGATGGCACTTCAAGTGTTTTGGTACTATCATTATAGACCGAAATCATTGCAGTAGCTGCCTCAAAGTCTCCGTACTTAACGCACGTTAAATACCTTTCTACGAGGGCGGACAATTCAAGTGTATCTTTTATTGTTCGCGACATAGAGAGATCTACTCGTGAATCAATCGGTTCTGCGATAACACTATCCGATTTCTGCGAACACGACCAAACCATCATCACCACTATCAATGAAACTAATAATCTTGTTATTCTCATATCATTTTTATAAAAATGGGGGCATGCCTATGCCGACATACCCCCACAAACACTGTTAATTAAATTTGACTGTTACTCAACAGGAGTATTGTCCATTGCGTTTACCTTAACTTTTACTGAAGTAGTAACCTTACCCCAGCCATATTCAACAGTTACAGGTATCCAAATGTAGAAGAAGTCCGCTACTTGAGAACCCATATTGCTATGGAATACAAGTTCGTTACCATCTTGAGTTAACGATGGGATAGAACCTCCGGTTGTTAATGAAGATAAAGTTGCAGCACTCATTGCTTGAGATTCAGTAAGATTGTTATCTACAACAATGTTGCCGTTTTCAACCTTCATACCAAACTTAATATTTACAGTATCCCATACTGGTTCTTGAACTTCATAGTAGCCATAGAGTTCTGCTGCATATTTTGTCTTTTCTTGGCTTGGGTTTGTAGTCACCTTAGCAACTGAATAGCCAAAGCAGTCATACATCTTGAATGTCTTAGTCCAATCGATACGTGAGCCCGAAATAACACCATCAACAAATGCATCTTCGATAACAGCAGTCTTAATATTCAATGGTTCAATAAACTTAACATTGAAATCATGAACAGGAATTACGTTGAATGCATTGATAGTTGCCCAAACTCCAAGGTGTGCATTCTTATTGAGAAGCCCCTTAGCCTCATTAACTTTATGGAGCTCGATATAGGCTTCATTATGGTCTTTATTTCCACACCAAGCAGTGTGACCTTCGTCCCAAACCAATTGAGCAACTTCAACATTACCTTTGAACAAGTTGTAACCATCGATATCTTGAGCTTGGTTCAAGTCAGGTTCATTTCCTGCATATTTAGGAGCATAGCCTGCCTCATTGTGATCTTTACAGAACTGCATGTCCCATGTGCCACAGCTTGAGAGACCATTTACAATAAATCCATCAGCGCCAAATGTAAATGCGTTCATAATATTGTTGTGGAATACACATGTTTGGTTTGCCAATGATGTTTGTGCAGGTGTTCCATATTGAACGGGATATACCGAATATTCACTATAAGGATTAGTCCAGTAGTTTCCATAGAAACCATTAATTGAAGGTGTCGCACCAACTTTGATTGTTTGTTTCAAGGTAAGAGTAAGAACTGGATAGTCATTATTATTCGGTTTGAATGTCACCTTACCTGTAAATACATTGTTTGCAAGTTCCCATGTGTGAGGAGTTACAGCAGTATTAACTTTTACAATTGTACCAATTTCTTCTGGTGTCATTTCCCATTTCAAAATAGCGGCATCAGCTGAAATACTTGGGTCATAATACATTCCAGGACCATCTTTAATCACATAGCTAACTGACATTTCAGGAGCTCCATTTGAAAGATATACCAAAGTAAATTGATCCTTTGACATATCAAGTTTATCGCCTTTAACTTCAGCATAAATATTGATGAAGTCTTCCCAAGTTAACTGAACATTAACATTACCGCAACCGAGAACGTTGGTATATTCCTTAACGCCGAGGTCAACAGGAGCCAATGACTTTTCAACCCATTTAATCTTCAAGTAACGTTGATCAACAATTTTATTATTTACAACGTCAACCAAAGTTACACGTACGATAGGTTGTTTGCCAACAACAGCCTTATTGTTTGTTGCGCCATCAGGAGTCTTTGAAGATACAACACTACCATTGATTGCAATGAATTTTTGTTGGTCGGTATTGTTATCTGTTCCGGTTGTATATGCTTTAGAAGGAATTGCATAACGGAATTCAAGACCATACTTAGCTAATTCTTTAGCAGTGAGTTCACGAGCATCCTCTTTTGCACAACCTGTTACCAATGTTGCAATATCTAAAGTTTCGTTATATAAAACTTCTTTAGTAACAAGTTCATCGTTAGCAACATTTGAGCCCCAAATTGTAACAGAGTCAGAATAATGTTTGTGAGAACTTGGCTTACAATTATAATTTTTCTCTGCAATTTCAGGAGTTAACATGCTTTCACTCAAACGAGAATATTCTGAATAAACAAATTCCGATACGTTTGGATCAGCACAAAGGTCCTTAGCAATGGGCACTTTAAGAGCTACAGTATAAATTTGGCCAGAACCGTTCAATGTAGAAGTAATCGTTTTCTTAGCACGAACAGTCATGATACCTTTTTCAAGACCACTTTGAGCAATTTCTGCACTACCTTTAACATACGCAATGGGAGATGAAACAACACCACGAGATGTAGCACGATAAGCTACAAACTCAATGTTATCAGCATCTATATCTGAAAGATCGGTAGTGATTGGATTCAAGCGATAGTGAGCGGGATTTTCTTCGCTTGACACAATAATAGTAGATCCTGCACCAACAAGACCTGTACTACCTTGTTTTTTGGGTTGATATTGCAATGACACGAACTCAATAGTTTCTATACCCTCAACATACAAGTCTGGAACAAGAGTTACACTTGTCAAGCGATTTGAAAGTACATTTTTCAAAGTAGAGATTGCGTCAGCAACTGCAGAGCCAATTTGTTTTGTGATGTCTTCCTTGGCTGCATTCAAGAGTTTGTTCACATCTTCTTCCGAGACCTTAGTTGCCAATTGAGACTTTAGACCGGCTAAATCATTCTTTAATGCTGTCAAATCTTGATTGGTAGCCAATTCAAATTTTTCTAAAGCCGCAATCTGAGTGTTGAGGGCGGTGATTGCACGTGAATTTTGATCCACTTCAGCATCAAGAGCTTTAAGATCTTCGGTCAATTCATTGAGACCTTTTTGGATACCTTCAACAGTCCCGGCTAATTTTGACAAATCACCAGCTGAAGCATAGCCCGACATCAATTCATTAACTTTTGCCAATGCAGCCTCAATAGCTTCTGCTTTTGCAGTTTCTGCGGCTACGATAGCCTTTTGTGCCTCAGCTTTAGCTTCGTCTGCAGCCTTTGTTGCTTCATCGGCTGATTGTTGAGCAGCTGCAGCAGCCGACTGAGCATTTGCTAAAGCTGCTTCAAGGGCAGCCAATTGAGATGAAAGCCCATCGGTTTTCTTATTTACCGCAGCAATGTCATCATCGTAGTCCTTACATGATGAAAAAGAAAACGGCATCGACACGGCTAAGAGCCCGATAAGCGACACTTTAATAAAAGTTTTCTTCATAATAGAAATAAATTAAATAATTAATAATATATATATATTAAGCTTTACGCTTCAAAAAAAGAGCATCTATTAACAACTTATTTTCATTGTGTTTTGTATCTTTGTAATACATAATTGTAAATTCTGTGCAAATATCAAACATTTATTTGGATTTACCAAATATTTGAGTGAAAATTTAAAAATTTATTATGGAAATATGTGATCGCATCAACAAAATAATTGAACACGAAGGACTCACAACAGCCTCCTTTGCTCGTAAAATCGGTGTTGGGGACCAAACCGTTAGATCTGTAGTCGTACTCAAACGCAATAAGCCAGGATATGAATTCATCCTCAAAATAGCTCAAACATTTGAGTGGTTAAATATTGAATGGTTAATCACTGGTATAGGCGAGATGGAAACAAAAAATGGAGGAGAAAATATTAAACACATTGAAACAACCACACAAATTAATGACACACTCAACAATCTAATAAATTATTTGCGTGAAAAGGACAACAAAATAGAACGTCTAATAGAAGAAAAGTCAATGTGGCAATTCAAATACCTAAACCTTTACAACAAGGAATAACATCAGAAGACTCAACAATATGCGCATTATATTATAGGAAAATCACAAAGCACAAAAGTAAACTCCAATAATAAAAATTCTATTAATTTATCCCATTGCATTTCTCTTATAACAAAAAAGAAGGGAGAAACGTGGCACGCATCTCCCTTCCGGCTTATCTTTATAACTGTTGCTTATTTTTTGAAATTCTTTAACAGAGCTGTTGCTTCACGATTTTCAACTTGGCTCATTGGCACTTGTGTGAGCGAAGAATCGATGAGCGCATCATTATAGGCATCGGCCGGATAAACGCCTGCGGCAATTACATCTTCACGAGAGTTAACAAACACCACAGCATCAGCGCCCGATTTACATATCGCATTATAGGCCGCAGTTGTGGGCTCGTTTATTGTATAAATTGTAGCAAAATTAAGCGACTTTTTCTTTGACATTGCAATTGCTGCCTCTTCGGCAGTTGCTTTTTCGGTAGATTGACCTACGCTAATCATGCGATTGCTTTTCACAATTGCCGCGCCACAAGGAAGTCCACCTCTTTCAACATTTTTCTTAGCCTCATCAAGAGCCATTTCCATAAAGATTTCATCTGTGGGATTTACTCTATCAACCTTTGTGATGGGTAGAGCTGCGATTGCTGTGCCCACTATAGCCATTAGTGCAATGGCAAATAACGCTAATTTCTTCATCTTAAAAACATTTATTAATTAGTGTAATTAACTTATATGCTTTTTTGACACTCTGAACGTCAAAAGGTTTAACCTTTTACCGGAATCTTATTCACGCGATTAACGTGACGTCCACCCTCAAATGGAGTGTTCAAAAAGGCATCAACAATTTCAAGCGCAAGCACCGGTTCGATGAAACGAGCGGGCAACACCAATACATTTGCATCATTGTGCTGACGTGCGAGTTTGGCAAGTTCCACAGTCCAGCAAAGAGCGGCACGCACACCTTGGTGCTTGTTGAGCGTCATTGAGATTCCGTTTCCGCTACCGCACATTGCAATACCGGGATAGCATTTTCCGCTTTCAACAGCATCGGCACATGGGTGAGCATAGTCGGGATAGTCGCAGCTATCGGCACTGTTTGTCCCAAAGTCTTCATACTGTACATCTTGAGCTTCAAGATAACCCTCTATGATATTTTTCAATTCATACCCGGCATGGTCACTGCACATTGCCACTTTCTTATTTTCTTGCAATATAGACATGATTATATTGATTTTTATTATTATACTTGCAAAAGTACAAAAAACCGACAAAATTAGCTAACTTTACACTCAATAATGAGAAAAAAGATCAAAAACGCCTTTTTAAGCATCAAATCATGGCTTGCCACTCTATCATTCCGCACCGGAGTGATATTGCTCATTGTGGCTGTTTTGTGCTATGTAATATCATTTGCTCAAATGCTCGGTCCTTTTTCTGCCACTACCAAAGGGGTGCTATGGTTTATTTTCTTCGGGCTTGCCAAGACCGCCCAATACTCCGGCCTCGCTGTCCTTGGTGCCACAGGCATCTCTCGCATAAAAAAATGGTGGCAACAACGAAAGAACAAATAATCCTACTCTTGTCCTTTAAGGAATTCCTCGGCGAGGGTGAGGGTTTCAATTTTTCCCACATCGACAAATTTGAGAGAGTCGGGCTCTACACCATAAATGGGTACGCGCGAAGACGCCCACAAATAAAATCCTGTTGTGATTGAGAATTTCACTCCCGAAGGAGAAACAGGCAACTGCCGGTCCTTCACATACTCGTCCATCAATGCAAACACCTTGTCGCCAAGAATATGTATGCCCGAGAAAGCGAGCGCTTTACAATCTTCGGGGCGAATGTCATTAAATGTCATGATTGTTTCGCCGGTTGAGCGATTGGTCCACCCCACAAGTCGCATCGTATCGGGGTGAAAAAGCATATATCGGCTTGTGGCACGATTGCTCACAAGGAGTGTTGCAATTGCATCGGGCTTGACTTGCGATTTCAACCAATTGAGATCGCAATCGCTCAAAATATCGACATTGTGAATGAGGAAACTGCCACAACCTTCAAGCAATCGGCGAGCATGTAACACCGCCCCTCCTGTTTCGAGCAACATTGCTCGTTCATCGCTCACATCGATGCGCATCACATTGTCGGAGGGCAATTGAGGCGAAGAAACAATCCAATCCTGCTCACTGAGCCAATGTTCAATCTTATCGGCAAAATAATGCACATTTACCACAGCATCATTTATACCCGACGCCTGTAATTTTCGTGCCACATGATACAACAATGGTTGTCCGCACACCGGCACCAATGCTTTGGGTAATGTATCTGTTATAGGTTTCAAGCGAGTACCAAGTCCCGCCGCAAATATCATAGCTTTCATTTGTCTCTATTTTTTATTGGGAGTCGTTTCCACAACCACGCCGGAATCAATCGCCACAACGACACTGCAATTGCCCATCGCCAATCGATTATTGCTCTTCGCGATTTTTTCTCAATCGCAGCTACAATGCGAGGCATGGCATAGTCAAGAGTCATCATCATGGGATAGGACTTCTCTCCATCAAGCAGCGGAGTAGAAATAAATCCGGGTTTTATATCGGTAAATTTCACATCAACGTGTTGCATCTTGGCAAGTTGCTCAAGAGCATCTATATAAATGTTTTGATACCGCTTTGTCGCGCTATAACTGGCGGCAATTCCGAGCCCCTTGGTGCCGGCAATTGATGATACAACCGCGATGTGTCCCTGACGGTTGCCATCTCTAAAATAGCGAAATGCTTCATCTACCATGCGTGTAAAGCCCATTACGTTTGTGAGCGTAGTGGTTTCCTCAATGGCTGAATCGAGATTGGGATTTTGCTTGCCAACACCCGAAACAAGCACAAAAATATCCATTCCGCCAACTTCGGCAATGAGATTTCGCAAATTTATTGTGGCCAACGAATCGGTCACATCGATTTTAGATACCGATATTTGCCCGGGGTATTTATTTGCAAGTTCATTTATTGGTGCTTCCCGGCGCGCGGCAATTCCAAGCCGATAGCCTTTTTCGGCATATTCTTGAGCCAGGCGAAAACCTATGCCCGACGATGCTCCCACGATGATTATCTTCTTCATAGTCTATTTGGTTGTTGAGGGCATCTCTTCAGTCTCTATCTGATCGCCTGCGACAGCATCGACATTGACAATCTCGGGCTTCTTTTTCTCAATTGGCAGTACATACATGAGCGAAAACGCCCCCGTAATCGAAGACCCTCTCGTACCATATCCGGGTATATACATTGGCTTGCCATACTTGGCCTTGCTTTCGTGCAGAATAGAGTGATATTTCATGGCCCACCCCATATAGAAATTGTTCCAGATTTTCACTTTTAAGCCGGCAACAAACTCCATGTAGCCCACCGTTGTTTTCTGAGATGGAATATTAAACGTTTCAGGCTCATTCCAATATCCACCGTCAACCGAAACATTGTTCACCTCATACTTAAACGGTGACATGCCATATCTCAGACCAACATAAAATTGATAGTCGGTTGTTTTCTTATACAAGAAATTATAGTTCATACCAATGCGAAAATATGGCACTGTCGATGTCTTAAAGGTATAGTTCCCGTCATCGGGAGTATAATCGGCTGTACCCACTCCGAGTTCAAACACCGGTTTAAAGCGATTGTGAATACTCAACTCGCCCCACACCTCAACTCCGCCATATTTTTGTCCGAGCAGACGCATCACAGGATCCCATACATTCAGTCCGATTGTCACTTCATGAAACTTAGGATATTTAATCACATCTTTCTCCTTCAGTGCCGCCGAATCAACATATTCTTCACCTGTCACAGAGTCGATTAGGAATGTGTTTCCTTGAGCATCACGCGCCTCTATATATCGGCTCATGTCGGGCTTTTCCTTTCCGTCTTCGGTTTTCTCCACCTTGGATTCCGGGCGGGACAAATTGGGATTCACCGGAGTGATGCGACGCTGAGCAATTGAAGGTAATCCAATCGCCACTATCAACACAAGTATATATATCAATCGTTTCATCATTCTTCTGTTTCAGCTGTGCGGAAATATATGCGAATACGTTCCACGTCGGTATTTGTCACCAATGTATCGGGCATTGCCACCGAGTCGATAACGTGGCGAGTGTATGCTATATGTTTCACTTGATAATAATACATTGCACCACACTCCTCTGAGACAAAATAAGGGATTGACTCATAGTCAAACGTAATTGTGTCATTGAGGGCATCATGTCGCAACGCTTTCTGTTCATATCTGATATAAAACGAGACATTGTCGTAGTCCGAGCGAAATGGCAAATACACACGAGAGACATTTTGACCATTTTCAATAATCATGGAGTCTCTTATGGCACCCACTCCACCTATACTGATTGAGTCAACTGAAATGCCTTGTTGGGTCGATGACGAGTAGAAACCTGCCAATGGAATACTACTCTGATTGTCGATACACCCTGCCGAGTTACAACTGCCCAACGTTAGTGCAACAAGCGTTACAACAAGTGCGAGAACTACTGAAATCTTCCCCATTGCACAACCTCCTCCATATTTTTACGTTTCTTTTCAGGCACTTGCGATGATGCCGGATATCCGATGGGAATAATTGCGATAGGCTCTATTCCGGCCGGAATATTCAACGCCTCGGCAAGTTGAGCTACCTCAAAGTTACATATCCAACATGTTCCCAAACCCATTGATGTTGCAGCCAAACAAATGTGCTCTATGGCTATTGAAAGATCAACATCGGTGTGATCCTTTCCATCGGCACGATGCCAAGCCTCATCATGGACTCCACACGCCACAATAACTGCCGGAGCCGACTCCAACCATGCTCTGTCATAGCAACGTTTCACAGCCGCCAACAATTCCGGTTCATCAACCACCACAAAACGCCATGGCTGACGATTACATGCCGATGGAGCAAGCCGTGCCGTTTCAAGAACTTGAGCCATCACTTCTCGATCGACACTGGTGGGCAAATATTCTCTACATGAATATCGTTGCGACACCAAATCGCTAAACGTGTTGTTGTGATTATCTGCTCCCATTATTTCTCAATATCTAATTCTTCCTCAATCTCATAGTCATTGCGTCGCGGTGAATTGCGCACAACCAATTCACCCACAAATCCGGTGAGGAACAATTGTGTGCCAAGAATCATCAACACAAGCGACAAATAGAAATATGGGGAATCAGTCACAAGCGAATAAGCATTTCCGCTATACATGTTGTATAACTTCATACCGCCCACTACTGCCACCGATATGAATCCAAGAATAAACATGAGGCTACCCAACAATCCGAAAAAGTGCATAGGTTTCACGCCAAACTTTGCAGTAAACCACAATGTAGCCAGGTCAAGATAGCCATTGACAAAGCGGTCAAGGCCAAACTTTGTTTTACCATATTTGCGTGCTTGGTGTTGCACCACTTTTTCGCCAATGCGAGTAAATCCAGCACTTTTGGCAAGATAGGGAATATATCGATGCATATCGCCATACACTTCGATGTGTTTCACCACCTTGCGGCGATAGGCTTTGAGTCCACAGTTGAAATCATGCAAATTTTTAATTCCGCTCACTTTGCGAGCTGTTGCATTGAACAATTTTGTGGGTATTGTTTTTGACAACGGGTCATAGCGTTTCTGCTTCCAGCCCGAAACGAGGTCATACTTGTCCTCGGTAATCATGCGATAGAGTTCCGGTATTTCATCGGGCGAATCTTGCAAGTCAGCGTCCATTGTTATCACCACATCACCCTTTGCACGAGCAAATCCGGTGTTTAGTGCCGGCGATTTTCCATAATTGCGGCGGAAACTCACCCCTTTCACATTGGGATTGTGCTCTTTGAGACGTTTTACAACCTCCCACGACTCATCGGTGCTTCCATCGTTGATAAACAATATCTCATAGCTGAATTTATTTTCTTCCATCACTCGAGCAATCCACGCCTCAAGTTCGGGTAACGATTCTGCCTCATTGTACAGAGGTACTATAACCGAAATATCCATTTTTCTCTATTATCTCAATATAATTATTGTTTCTTTTTACTTCTCAAAGGCACCACAAGCGCCAATATCATCGATAGCAACGAGCCTGAAAACACTGCCAACCATATGAGTTGAGCTACTATCTCAATGGGGGTTGGCACAAGTTTTTGCTCTATCACCTGACGCAACACTTTGGCAGTTTCCTTTGCCTGTGGAACGTCGATCGAATCATACAATTCGATTGCACGTTGCAACGTGTTTACAACAAAATCGGGGTTAATCCATCGCAAATAAACCAACAGCACAACCCCGGCCAACATCGAGCCACAAAAGAATATCACGATTCCATGCAACCACATCGACGAGAATGTACTTGTTTCATACTCTGCGACATAACCTCGGCGCAAAAAACGATACACGATCAACGGCACTGCAGCAATCATCACAAATGCCGCCAACGACGCAAGAGAATAGCTTGCTCCGGCAATCATTACCATATAAAGCACGCTCAAATAAATGCCAAAACGCAAGCCATCTTCGGCTCCTCGTTTATACACCGATTTTAATTCTCCTGCCATTTTATTACGCATAGTTTATCACGCAAAGATACAACAATTTAAGGGAACACCAACAAATAACAATGATAAATAATCTTCAAGAGTTTTTGAATTGATTTTCATTGAAACATATTCCTCAAACGTTTTGATGTGAGCGTGAGTGTTATTCCTCGAGTCACGAGATAGCTGATGAAGGCGAGCCACAACGCATGATTGCCCATTGAGGAATATAAAACCTGGTATATCGCAAAGAAAACTACTGCCGCCGAAAACATCGATAGGAGCATCATGCGAGTGAGTGTTGCGCCTATAAAAATTCCGTCCCATGTAAACGCCACAAATCCGGCAAACGGTATTGCCACAGCCCACCAAAAATACTCGCCCGAAGCAGCTATCACCTCGGCATCGGAGCTGAGCAACGACAAGAATCCTTGTCCCGAGAGGGCATATATCGCCGTAAATAGCACGGCAATAGCCAAGCCCCACAACATCAGAGCCTTTACACAGTCGCTCAAACGCAGTTGGTTCCTCTCACCGATAAATCGCCCTGCAAGCGCCTCCCCGGCAAAAGCAAATCCGTCCATAAAATAGGAAAACAGCATAAACAACTGCATGAGCAGTGCATTTACTGCAAGCGTCACAGCTCCTTGTTGTGCGCCCATGCGGGTAAACCACACCGTCACCGCAACCAAACACACTGTGCGCAAGAATATATCGACATTTACCGAGAAAAACCGTTTAAGTTGCGACCATAGGAAAATTGATGAAAACGAAGCCCTCTTCAATCCATATTTTTCCCGTCGGCACATCACTAATGCAGTCAAAAATCCCACCCATTGAGCAGTCAACGTTCCTACGGCAATCCCCTCGATTCCCCATTCGGCTGCATAAACGAGCAATAGACTCACTGCAATATTTACCATATTTATCACAATCGACACCCACATTGATGCCTTCGAGTCTTGCATACCCAAGAACCACCCCGACAGAGCAAAAGTACCCAAAAACGCCGGAGCACCCCAAACGCATATCGAGAAATACCGCCATGCGTAGTTTCCGGTAGCTTCACCGCCCGAGTCGATAAATGCCAACACGCCTTTGCCCAACGGCACTTGCATTGCCACAATTGCCAATCCCACCAAAAGCGCAACAATGAGCGCACGATACAACGAATGTGATGTTGCAGTGAAATCGCGCGCGCCATAGGCTTGTGCCGTCATGCCACTTGTGCCCATACGCAAAAAGGCAAAAAGCCAATATAGCATATTAAACATCGTGCCACCGACCGCTATCGCAGCAATATACACCGCGCTGCCCATGTGCCCGGCTATTGCCACATCAACTATACCCAAAAGCGGGGTCGTTATGTTTGTGACTATCGCCGGAATGGACAGCGCAAGTATCTCCTTATGGATTATAGGGAATTTCAATCTTTTTGAATTTTAGCACCGACACTACTACGGTAAAGATACACGATAAGCAATGCGTATGCTACAATCGCAAGCACTTGTGTTGTTGTACCTGATAATGGATTGGCATATTCATATCCGAGGAATCGTGTCAATGCCGCAAACACACCAAACAATGCACCTCCGGCAATGAGTCCCGAAGCAATGAGTGTTCCTCGCTCGTGACGTGAATTAGAGGTTTCTTTGTCTTTTGAGCTCTTAGCAACAAAGTATGACACAAGACCACCAACAAGCATCGGAGTGTTCAATGGTAGCGGGATAAACATTCCCAAGCAGAATGCCAAAGCAGGAACTCCCAACCAGTTAAGAATCAAGGCAAGAATAGCTCCCACCATGTATAGAATCCAAGGTGTTTCGCCTCCCATCATCAATGGCTCGATAACCTTTGCCATGGCATTGGCTTGAGGTGCCACGAGCGCATCGTCGCCGGTAAAGCCGTAAACATCATTGAGCACGAGAATGACACCGCCAACGGTAGCAGCCGACACCAATGTACCCAAGAATTTCCACGACTCTTGAGTGCGAGGAGTCGATCCAAGCCAATAACCGATTTTCAAGTCGGTAACAAAGCCGCCGGCCATTGACAATGCAGTACACACTACGCCACCAATAATCATTGCGGCAACGATACCCGATGTACCGCTCAATCCGATGGCTACAAATATTGCCGATGCCACGATGAGTGTCATCAATGTCATACCCGACACCGGATTTGAGCCTACGATTGCAATAGCATTGGCCGCCACGGTTGTGAATAGGAACGAAATCACAGCAACTACAATCCATGCCACAAGAGCTTGCCAGAAGGTGTTAATAACTCCGAGCCAGAAGAACACCAACACCACTATGAGTGCCAATGCGATGAAAAATACAATGTGCTTCATTGAGATGTCGAGTTGCCAACGCACCTGTTTTGCAGCACTGTCGCCGCCTTTAAATTCACGACCGGCAAGACCCACTGCCTGGCGAATGATTGGCCATGACTTAACGATACCAATAACACCGGCCATGGCAATACCTCCGATACCAATGAGTCGGGCATAATCGCTAAAAATTGCATTGGGCGACATGGCTGCAATAGCCGGATCGCCGTAGGTACCCATCAAGGGTATAATCACCCACCACACAAATATAGAGCCGGCAAAAATCACAAATGCATACTTTAGGCCGACGATGTAACCAAGACCCAACAATGCTGCTCCCGAGTTACAACTAAACACAAGTTTGGTTTTCTCGGCAAGAGCCGTTCCCCATGCCGAAGCTGTTGAGGTTATCGTCTCGGCCCACCAACCAAACGTTGCCACGATATAGTCATACACTCCACCTATCAACGATGCAATGATGAGTGTTTTAGCCTGCCCTCCATTTCCCTTAGCCTGAGCACTCACGAGCACTTGTGTCGTTGCGGTTGCTTCGGGAAATGGATATTTTCCATGCATATCCTTTACAAAATATTTGCGGAACGGAATGAAGAATAAAATTCCCAACACACCGCCCAACAACGAGCTAAGGAATATTTGCAAGAAATTCACAGTGATTTCAGGATATTTTGCTTGCAAAATGTAAAGAGCCGGAAGAGTGAATATTGCTCCGGCTACAATTACGCCTGAGCACGCTCCAATAGACTGTATTATGACATTTTGACCCAATGGATTATTCTTCTTCAATGCGCCTGAGAGTCCCACAGCTATGATGGCAATAGGTATTGCTGCCTCAAAAACCTGTCCAACTTTCAAGCCCAAATAAGCTGCAGCAGCACTAAACACCACAGCGAGCAACAACCCCAATCCGACAGAATATGGGGTAGCCTCCTGATACTTGCGCTCGGGGTGCATCACCGGACGATACTCCTCGCCGTCGGCAAGTTCGCGAAACGCATTTTCGGAAAGTTCAGTAGGATCTACATCTTGAATGCGACCCTCTACGTTCTGATTTTCTTGCATATTATTAAGTTTTAGTGATAAATTCGGTTTAGCTCACAAAGTTACAAAGATCTTGTGTAAAATCTCACATTATTACAAGATTTTATGGAAACTTCTATAAAATGCGTTGCGATGAATTGTAAAACTTTATTTCATAGCATTTTTGATTTTGGTTGAAAGAACAACGCGAGCTATGCGATTGAGATAAAGGTTAAAAGACACCAAATAAAAACACAAAGCCCACATTTTTTTGTTTCAGACATAAGAACATAATGACATAAATTTTGTCTCTGAAAATCTGTTCTTCTGTTCTTTTGTCTCAATCAGCTGCTCATTTGATGCTGGGGAGCTGTCACGTAGTGACTGTGGGGTACTGCATCATACCACCTCCCGGCTTCGCCGTACTCCTCCTACCTTAGGAGGAGAACTTTGATTCCTTAGGAGCCGCTTTGATACCATAATCTTTTGTTTCAGACATATTAAACATATTTTTAGTTTTGGACATAAGAACAAAATGACATAATTTTTTGTCTCTGAAAGCCTGTTCTTCTGTTCTTATCTTGATTACTACTCTAGGGTTTCCTGAATCTGCATATGTCTTTGGTCATATTCGTCTAATGGTTCTAATTCTTGCCAAGTAGGGTATGTATTTAATATATATATACTTTTTGAGAACGGGCCAATCGCAAAAGCCTTTATCTTTTTGTCTTCTCTGTAAAATGAGATGGTATCGTTGTCCCAAATAAAACATTGATTTTCCATATCAACAAAGCAACCTATTTTATCTATTATTTTTACTTTAAAATCGGGGAGACTTACTTCAAATATACGACAATCTATACTTTCTATACCGATTGTTTTGTCAGTTGCATTTATTACTATTGTCATTGGAGATAAATCTCCTCGTCGGCTATATTTAATATAATTACGACTTTCGGACTCTCCACACTTGCCCAAATAAATAGTTGCAGTATCTTCTTCCGCTACAATCCTTACTGGCATATTGACATCCCACAAATAATATACATCTTCAAATTTTCTATTACAATAAAACCAAAGCGCAACGAAAATAATGACACCTGCCAATATTGAATATGACCATACTACTAACTTCATAACTAAAAATTTATTATAGGTGACTTAATCCAATTGATAATTTCTTTTTTAAACATAGGAGCATTTTTATAACCAATCCTCCAACCATAAAATTCTGCATTTTGGGTGGAGATGTCCTCCTTCTCAAACTTGCCTGATGTATAAGACTGATATGCATCAAAAGCAATACGTGAATCTACCCAATTGAAGCCATTTACACCAGCGACATATCCCGCTGCAATATTCCCAATATCTCGTGCCGATGTATATATCAAAGAATTAGTTTTAGACATAAAAAACATAATTTTTTGTTTTTGGACACAAGAACATAATGACATAAATTTTTTCTCTGAAAATCTGTTCTTCTGTTCTTTTGTCTCAATCAGCTGCTCACTTGATGCAGGGGAGCTGTCACGTAGTGACTGAGGGGTACTACGATGAGCATTAGCATCATTCTACGTTTATACCCCTCCGGGTCTTCGACCCACCTCCCCTACTTTAGTGGAGGAGCTTTGATACCATAATCTTTAGTTTTAGACATAAAAACATAATCTTTTGTTTTGGACATAAGAACATAATGACATAATTTTTGTTTCTGAAAATCTGTTCTTATGTACTTTTGTCTCAATCAGTTGCTCACCTGATGCAGGGGATTCTTTGTTGCGGTGAGGGGGTGAAAATATATCTATTTTCTACTCTTTTTCTCATTCCAATATTTTTCAGTTAAATTTATCACCTCTTTAATAGTCCCATCTTCATTGTAATATATCCATTCTCCTGCATCTATACCGTCTGCAATGTAACCAGTTTCAGAATGGTACATTGCCCAACCTTCGCGAAATTTTTTATAGTCTCGATATTCAACAACATGGCACTGGCGTAACGAGTCAAATGATACATATCCACATAAATCACGTTTTGTGAATTTTGTAATATTATCACTTATGCTATCCAAAAATATGAGTTGGTGAAATTCATCATAAGGATTATCAGTGATATGATACATTTCCATAGATTCATTTAAGGACCGATTATGAGCCTCAATCCCTTGTAAGTCATACGTGCCCGAATTATCATTATCCCAAAAATAAAATGTAGAACTAACATCATCGCCTATTTGTAATTTTATTATCATTAGATTATCGATACGAGACGTATCTATGTCAGCTGTAATACAAATTCCAACTTTATTTAAATATGATTGTATAATATTACTCTTTAATTGATTACATTTTATAACTATTGAATCGGGATATTCTTGAGCAAAAAGGCCTAAGTGAGAAACAATCAAAGTTGCAATAAAAAAATACTTCCATTTCATACGTTATTTGTTTTTAGAGATTTGCGGGGTCCTTGATACATAAACACTAATAATACTATTTTCGTTAGGGTTGTTGGCGCAGTGGTTGTAGGGGGTGAGTGAGGGATATTTGCCGGCGAGGGGATCTACGGAGATGAAGCTACCGGTCAAGATGTCGAGAAAGCGGGCGTTGTTGTCGTAGTAGCCGAGTCCTTGCATGTTGATGAAGGGTTTGCCGGTGTGCAATCGGTCAGTGACGGGGTCGTCATCGGTGAGGGTGAATGGCACGCCCGAGGGGTAGTAGTTGGCGGTCTGCAACAGGTTGCCGGCATCATCTATCACGGCGCGGGTGCTTCCGAGGTGGTCGCGCACATAATAGTGATGGGTCATGACGTTGTTGCTTACTATCTCCATCTGGTTAACTTTAGATTTAATGACGTACATAATAAATAAACATTATTCTATGATTATCGTGTCATGGGGTGCGCTTTCGTCAAATTCCCATGGATAACGATCCCAATCATAGTACGCCGGAGATTCTCCAGTTGAATTATACATGTGCCCGGCATACTCTCCATAACGAAACCTTATGTACCAATCCAAACAGGGCCACCAAAAAGAGCTTGAACAAATTATGTAATCCCTTTGTGATGTTATCTTAAATAAATCCTTTATATATGTACGAAAGATATATTTTCGTTTATTATACATTACTTCATATTTACCCACTGTTACTCCGGTCCGATATACGGCAACAATTACATCAAGATCTTTCAGATTTACTTCTTCTGAAATTTCTTCCCACTCAAAACGATTAAACTTATTTGGGTGAACTATCAAGCTGATGTCATATATTTCTCGTTGGCATTCACCTTTTAGCTTCACATTTTCAAGACCGATTATTGAATCAATCGTTTTGAAAAATTTTTTATTAATAATTTTAGCGTAATATGGTTCTCTTGTTATTCTCTTTAATGTAATATTTTGGCTCATAATTGGCTGTGTAATAAAATAAATCACACAAGCTAAAAGGATTTTAATACTTAGATGTTTCATAATTATATCAAAATGAAATGTATGTTTTTGTTGGGACATGGTAAATTTTAAATGTTGGCAGTGGCATTTTATTTGGAGTAATATTATTCCTCAAGTTTTTTCTTTGGTATTACTTTGCAAAACTATACATGATTTTCGTTTTGACCAAAAAATTTAGTTCGCTTTTAGTTCGCTTTTTATACTACATTTATTTTCAATGCGTTACAAGAGCGCTTTTGTTACTATTTATACCCACTCCCTACCTTAAGAGGTGAGTTTTTCTTTGGACATAAGAACAAAATGACATAAATTTTTTCTCTGAAAATCTGTTCTTATGTCTCAAAAAATTTCACTCACATTCTTGTTCATCTGTCTCAATTAGCTGCTCGCCTGATGCTGGTGAACTTTTGGACGCAAATATAACTTGAGTTTATTAAATAATTGCACAAAAAGAGTGTGCATTTTGTGTGCATTTTACATACATCGACGTAAACAGCTGGCTATCACGCTGTTTACATGACGTTTTTTAATTGCAAAAAAACATGCTACAATAGTGAAAAAGATGCATTTTATAATGCTCGAGATGCTATGCCGATGATTTTTAAGAGGTGAAAAAGGGTGCATCACAACAATTTTCACTATCTTTATCCCCTAAATAAATCAGATACTAAAAATCAATCATAAAACAGATCTCTATATGAAAAAATTTATCACCTTGGCAGTTATTGCAGGCATGGCACTAACGGCATCGGCAGTTACCCCTCTGTGGCTGCGCGACGTTAAAATTTCGCCCGACGGCAAACAAATTGCCTTTACCTACAAAGGCGACATTTACAAAGTAGCGACACAAGGCGGCGTAGCAACACGCCTTACGACACAACCCTCCTACGAATCGGTACCGGTGTGGTCGCCCGATGGCAAACAAATTGCATTTGCAACCGACCGTAATGGTGGCAGTGACATATACATCATGAGCGCCAACGGAGGCAAGGCCACCCGACTCACATTTAACTCGGCTTCAGAAACACCCGAAGCATTCTCGCCCGATGGTGCTTATATTTATTTTTCGGCAAACATTCAAGACCCGGCTCAAAGCGCGATGTTCCCATCGGGCCGACTTACTGAGCTTTACAAAATTGCGCCAACAGGAGGTCAACCTCAACAAGTAATCGCCACTCCGGCCCAAATGCTCAGTTTTAATTCGGCCGGGACAACGTTCCTCTATCACGATCAAAAAGGAATGGAAGATGAATGGCGCAAACATCACACCTCGTCAATCACTCGCGACATTTGGAGTTGCGACCTCTTGACAGGGAAGCATGTAAATTTGACCAATCGCGCCGGCGAAGATCGCAACCCTGTATTATCGGCCGATGGCTCTACAGTGTATTTCTTGAGTGAGCGTGACGGCAAATCATTTAACGTTTACTCATTCCCGATGAACAATCCCACGTCGGTGAGCGCCGTCACCAACTTCAAGACCCACCCAGTGAGATTCCTCTCTCAAAGCAACAACGGAGTGTTAGCATTTGCCTACAATGGCGAGATTTACACCAAACAGGGCAATAATTCACCCCATAAAGTATCAATCGACATCACTCTCGACGATGAAAATTTGCTTGAAACAATAGCAGTCAATAGCGGAGCTTCGGGAGCAACAGCCTCGCCCGACGGCAAGCAAGTGGCATTTACCAAACGTGGCGAAGTGTTTGTCACATCGGTTGAATATGCCACCACAAAACAGATCACCAATACAGCAGCCGCCGAGCGCCAAATAACATGGACCCCCGACAACCGCACAATTGCATATACCAGCGAGCGTGATGGTCATTGGAACATCTACACAGCCGAAATCGCTCGTGAAGAAGACCAAAATTTTGCCAATGCAACCCTCATCAACGAAAAGCCGCTTTTTGATGCGAAAGATGGCATTGAACGCACCTATCCGTCATACTCTCCCGATGGGAATGAAATTGCATTCATTCAAGACCGCAACAAACTCATGGTGATGAATCTCAAAACTAAAAAGACTCGCCAAATCACAGATGGCTCTACCCATGCACGTCGCAACGGAGGTTTTGCCTACTCATGGTCGCCCGATGGCAAATGGTTTGTACTTTCAGTGGTTGACAACAAGCACGACCCATATAGCGACATTGCAATCGTAGGCTCCGAAGGCGGAAAAATCACCAACATCACTCAAAGCGGATACTTTGACGAATCTCCTCGTTGGGTAATGGACGGAAATGCAATCTTATTCCTCTCAGAACGTTACGGAATGCGCAACCATGCTTCATGGGGTTCTGAGATGGACGTGATGCTCGTGTTCCTCAATCAAGACGCCTACGATAAATATCGTTTGAGCGAGGAAGACTATGCCCTATACAAAGAGGTTGAAAAAGAGCAGAAGAAACAGAAGAAAGAAGCTAAAGATGATAAGGACTCAAAAGATGCTGCTCCAAAAGCAAAAGTTGAAGACACCAAGTCGATAAAGGTTGAGCTTGATGGAATCAGCGACCGACAAGTGAGATTGACGCCTTATTCTTCTGACATTTGTGACGCTATCATCACTAAAGACGGCGAAACACTTTACTATCTCTCTTCGGCCGGCAAAGGATATGACTTGTGGAAAATATCATTGCGTAAACGAGACCTTAAACAAGCCAGCAAACTTGATGCCGGAATGATGGGACTTGAGATTGACAAAGAGGGTAAAAACATATTCCTACTTGGCAATCGCGCAATGAAAAAGATGGACGCGAAGAGCGAAAAAATGACAAACATCACCTACTCGGCTCGCATGAAACTCGACCTTGCCGCCGAGCGTGAATATATGTTTGACTATGTCTATCGCCAAGAAAAAGAAATGTTCTATGTCAAGAATATGCACGGAGTGAATTGGGACAAGATGACCGAAAACTATCGCCAATTCCTCCCTCACATCAACAATAACTATGACTTTGCCGAGTTGCTCAGCGAATGGCTCGGCGAACTTAACGTGTCGCATACCGGTGGCCGATATCGCTCGACAAGCACCGGCGATGCTACTGCAAGCCTTGGATTGCTCTATGACTTCACCCACAAAGGCAATGGACTGAAAGTTGCCGAAGTATTGGAAAAAGGTCCTTTTGATCGTGCTTCATCTAAAGTTGAAGCCGGGTGCATTGTCACTAAAATCAACGGCACAGAGATCACAGCCTCGCAAGACTATGCACAACTACTCAACGGACTCACAAAGAAAAAAACACTCATCACGATTTCCAACCCCGCTACCGGAGAGACATTTGATGAAGTGATACTCCCCATCTCGGCTTCGGCTCAAAACCAATTACTTTACGACCGTTGGATTAAACAACGTGCTGCCGATGTTGAAAAATGGTCGGGAGGCCGTTTGGGATATGTGCACATTCAATCAATGGCCGACGATAGTTTCCGCAAAGTTTATTCCGACATTTTAGGGAAATACAACCACTGCGAAGGTATTGTCATCGACACTCGATGGAATGGCGGTGGCCGACTCCATGAAGATATTGAAATTCTCTTCAGCGGAAAGAAATATTTCACTCAGGTTGTGCGTGGTGTTGAAGCATGCGATATGCCAAGTCGCCGCTGGAACAAACCAAGCATCATGGTTCAGTGTGAAGCCAACTATAGCAATGCTCACGGAACTCCTTGGGTGTATAAACACCGTGGAATTGGCAAACTTGTAGGAGCTCCTGTTCCCGGGACAATGACAAGTGTCAACTGGGTAACATTACAAGATCCCACACTCGTATTTGGTATTCCTGTCGTGGGCTACGAATTGCCCGACGGCTCTTATCTTGAAAACTCTCAATTGGAGCCCGACGTATATGTGCTCAATGCTCCCGAGACAGTTGTAAAGGGCGAGGACACTCAATTGCGCACAGCCGTTGAGACTCTCCTCAAAGAGCTTAATGCCAAATAAGCACAATAAGTTATATATCTATAACAAAGGCGGTTTCGTTATGAATCCGCCTTTGTTTATGTTATGAGTTGTAATGTGACTTGTTTAAACGAGTTGTGCTCCGCGAGCAATTGCAGCCTCATTCATTGGTAAGAGATGGTGATGACGCTCGGGCAATGTTTTCTTCAAACCTCTAATTACGCTTTCAACCGGAATTAATGGTTTTACCTTGAGCAACGCCCCCAATACAACCATATTATAAGCCTTTGCACTTGCCATGTCAAATGTTGCCTCCATGGCATCAATACGCACAATATTTATGTCGGTGCGACTTGGGAGACGATGTATTCCATAAGGGTCATAAATGAGTGTTCCGCCCGGTTTCACTGCCGCCTCAAATTTATCAAGACTTTGCTGATTGAGAATCACCGCCGTATCAAAGTAATCAAGCACCGGCGAACTAATAGGTGCATCGCTAAGGATAACGGTTACATTGGCAGTCCCGCCACGTTGTTCAGGACCATAAGAAGGCATCCAAGTCACCTCAAGTCCGTCCATAAGCGCACCATAAGCAAGAATTTTTCCCATTGAAAGCACTCCTTGTCCTCCAAAACCGGCTATGATAATTTCTTCTTTCATTTCTTTACAGTGTTTTTAAGATCGCCTAAGGGATACTTGGCAAACATGTTTTCTTCCATCCATTTGTTTGATTCCACAGGTGACATTTTCCAACCCGAATTACAAGTAGAGACAATCTCAACAAGCGAAGTACCTCTACCCTCCATCGAATTTAAAAAAGCCTGTTTAATTGCTGCTTTGGTCTTGCGCACCGCAGCAGGAGTGTGCACTGCTTGACGTGTCACATAGCATGTTCCATCAAGTTGTACCAACAGGTCGGATATTTTCAACGGATAACCGTTCAAATCTATGCGTCGGCCATAGGGGGTGGTTGATGTTTTCATTCCCTCCAACGTAGTCGGGGCCATCTGTCCTCCGGTCATACCATAGATACCATTGTTTATGAAAATTATTGCAATATTCTCACCTCGATTTGCAGCATGAATTGTTTCACACGTGCCAATGGCAGCCAAGTCGCCATCACCTTGATAGGTAAACACCATGCGCGATGGATTCAGGCGTTTTACGGCTGTTGCAATTGCCGGAGCACGGCCATGAGCGGCTTCAATCCAGTCAATGTCAACATATTTATATGCAAATACCGCACACCCCACGGGAGCAATGCCAATGGTTTTGTCGGCAATTCCCATTTCCTCAACTATTTCGGCAATGAGACGATGCACAACACCATGACTGCAACCCGGGCAATAGTGCATGTGATTGTCATTGAGCAAGTCGGGCTTGGCATAGACTTTATTTTCGGGCTTAATAATTTCTTCGGCAGTCATAGCATTTATTTTTTAGCAGTGGGAAATTGTGAATAAAACGATTCAAGCACTTCGTTGGGGTTAGGAACAATGCCTCCCAAGCGGCCAAAGTGGGTCACCGGGACACGTCCCTCAACAGCAAGGCGCACATCTTCAATCATTTGCCCGGCATTTAGTTCAACACACTGCATTCCTTTCACTTGTTTTGAAAGTTCTGCGATGCGGTCATAGGCAAAAGGCCAAAGCGTTATTGGGCGCAAAAGTCCGATTTTCACGCCATTTTTACGGGCTTCTTCAATGCTTTTCAAGCAGATACGAGCAATCGAGCCAAACGCAACAATCAAATATTCGGCATCATCGGTATAATACTCTTGATATCTCACCTCATTTTGCTCAATGAGTCGATAAGTGCGTTGGAATCGCTCATTATTACGTTCCATCTGATAGGAATCAAGCTCGAGCGTAGTCATTACATTTGGCTTGCGAGTAGCCGGACGCCCTGTGATTGCCCAAGGACATTGAGCGGCAATCTCCTCATCGGTGCGACGAGGACGCTGAGGGGGCAATACGACTTTCTCCATCATTTGGCCTACTATGCCATCGGCAAGAATCATCGCCGGAGTGCGATACTTAAATGCCAAGTCAAACCCAAGTCCTACAAAGTCGGCCATTTCTTGCACACTTGACGGAGCTAACACGATGAGATGATAGTCACCATGTCCGCCACCTTTTGTTGCTTGAAAATAATCGGCTTGAGATGGGTGAATTGTTCCCAATCCGGGGCCTCCACGCATTACATTCACAATGAGCGCAGGTAGCTCTCCGGCAGCTATATATGAAATTCCTTCTTGTTTCAAACTCACTCCGGGGCTTGACGAAGATGTAAATACCGCTTTACCACAAGCAGCACCTGCGTAAACCATATTTATCGCCGCAACTTCGCTCTCGGCTTGAAGCACAACCATTCCTGTTGTCTCCCATGGCATTTCAGCCTCAAGAGTTTCAAGAATTTCAGATTGTGGTGTAATTGGGTAGCCAAAATATCCATCAGCACCATAGCGAATAGCCGCATGTGCAATGGCTTCATTACCCTTCATCAATCTTACGTCTTCTTCCATTTTTCTACTTAAATAAATGAATCGTTGTTACTTGATGGTGACTCGATACACTTCGATACACCCATCGGGACACACTGTTGCACAAGATGCGCAACCTATACATGCTTCATGATTGTGGGCAAATGCATAGTGATAACCTCTATCATTCACCTCTTTGGGCTGAAGCATCAGCACGTCAACCGGACATGCTACCACACACAGGTCACAGCCTTTACAGCGTTCCTGGTTAATCTTTACGGCTCCTTTTACCTTTGCCATAATACGGATTAATTCTTGTGTTAATGTTCTTTTCGCACTACAAAATTAATCAATCTTTTGCACTCTACCTCAAATTAACAAATCCTTAACCTATGGCACATATTATCTTAAAATGTGCCATTATGTGCGAAATTTGCCGAATAATATGTACTTTTGCACATGATGAATGACGACAATCCATTGGTTAGCATTGTTATTATCGCTCATAACGAGCATCGCAACATTGCTCGGGCGTTAAAATCGCTCGAGCAACAATCATTCAATCGCATTGAAATTGTCGTTATTGATGATGGCTCTACCGATGATACTGCGTCAATTGTTAAACGGCATGCATCGGCCGATTCTCGCATAAAATTACATCGTTTGGAATCAAACCACGGCATGCAACTTGCTCGAATAATCGGGGCTCAACGTGCCTCGTGCCACCTTGTTGCATTTCTTGATGCCGACGACACCCTTGCTCAAGGTGCTATTCAGGCGCTCTACGACACCCACATAGCGACCAGTGCCGACATTGTTGAAATGGCTTCACGCCACTCTATTGCTCGATTGCCCGTTGGCTTTGACATGCACATTCCGTCTGCCCACCTAAAAAAGTCCATATATTCTCGCGATGAAATGATTGACCTTTTACTCTCAGGGCACATTTCGGCCAATGTGTGGACCAAACTTTACCGAAAACAGCTCATTGAAAATGCTCAACTCCAACCTTCGGGGATAATATTGGGCGAAGACCTATTGTTTAATCTCAACGTGATGCAACATGCCTCCAGCATCGCATGGACCGATTATCGTGGAGCCAACTATAATTCGGGCGATGCCAATTTGATCCGTTTGTACAAATGGCATGAGCAAAAAATCTTATGCTCCTGTCTGCTAAATATGCCCATGATTGCCAACAGCGACAAGCGCAAATCGATCGTGGCACAAAATATGGTCGAAGATTTCACTGAAAACATCGCACTACAGCTCTATAATCCGTTTTCTTCGCGCAGAAAAATTGAACAATGGATTAATCACGAACTTTCTCTCGACTTTTGGAATGAAATCAGGCCACTACTTGACAATGAGCATTTTAATATAATTTCAAATAGTTCATTGGCAAAAAATGCAGCCAAACAGAAATTGCGCCAAAACCGTAAGAACTACACAATATTTCAAATTCTTAATCTCCTCAGTCGCCTATGACGTCCAATACATTGGTTAGTATAATTATTCCGGCCTTTAACGAGCAATCTCGCATAAAACGTGCGCTAAAATCGGCTATGTCTCAATCTTTGAGGGAGATTGAAATAATTGTAGTAAACGACGCATCGACCGACAAAACATCATCAATCGTCAAGGACTTATCAACATCAGAGGGTCGCATTAAGCTTGTCACTCACGACACCAACAAAGGGTTGAGTCATTCTCGCATTACCGGAATTAATGTAGCAACCGGCTCACATATAATGTTTCTTGATGCCGATGACTATTTACAACCGATGGCCGCCGAACGACTCCTACAAAAATCACAAGAGACCGGTGCCGACATAGTCATGATGGGCACTCGACGAATTGTTCAATCTCTACGATTGCCTTTGCCTCTATTTTCTCCGGCTAAATACTTTACCGACGAATCAATGTGTCCAACGATGCTCATTGGGGCTTTGCTTTCAAAGCGCGGTTTGCCTTTGAGCCTTTGCGACAAACTTTATAGCCGACAACTTCTCATTGATGCGCAACTGAATGCTACGACCGATTTCTATGGCGAAGATATGCTATCAAATCTGCGCATCTTCTCTATTGCCAAAAAATTTGCTTGGGTAGATTATGTCGGTTATAACTACCTCACAGGAGGAAAATCGGCATTGTCTCCAACCGACCTTTGGATTAAAGACAAAGAACTTTATTACAGTTGTCGCAAACTACTATCGGACCTTAAAATCGATTCTTCTGAGAACATTCAGGCTCTAAACCAAGGGGCTCTAAATGCACTTATGAGTGCTATCGCCCGACAACTATGCAATCCTTTTTCCTCTCGCAAAAAAATCGAGCAATGGGTCTATCAACAACTCAATGAGATGCCCGAACTTGCTATCGATGCCAATTCTTTAATGTCGCTGGCAAAACAAGACCTAAGGCGCCATAGAGCATTCTATTATATGTCGTTGCTGATTGGCTAATCCTCTGAATAGTGGCGTAACACTCGTCTATAGGAGTTGAAGATTTTGGATTTAGAAACAAATCCCACATATTTTCCATTTTCCACTACCGGCAGATTCCATGCTCCGGTATCGTCAAATGTTTTCATCACTCGCTCCATATTCTCCCCTACTTCAATTTTGGCCGGAGGCATACTCATGAATCTACTCACTTTCATTTTACGATATAAATCGGGGCGGAACATGATGTTGCGTATATCATCGAGCAACACAACTCCCAATAGAACATTATCATTGTTCACTACCGGGAATAGATTGCGATTGGACTGAGAAATCACTTCAACCATTTCCTTGAGTGACATTTCGGGGCGCACGGTTATAAAGTCTTTCTCAATAACACTATCCATCTTCAACAACGTGAGCACAGCCTTATCTTTATGGTGTGTAAGAAGTTCGCCTCTACGTGCCAAACGCATTGTATAGATGCTATGTTTTTCAAACACTTTGATTGTTCCATAGGATATTACCGAAACAATGAGCAACGGGAGGAATAGGTCATATCCACCTGTAAGCTCGGCGGTGAGGAAGATTGCCATCAATGGGGCATGCATAACTGCCGACATCACTCCTGCCATACCCATCAATGCAAAATTCTTTATTGACAAGTCAAGATCAAAGCCAAGATTATTAAACAAGTAGGCAAAAAAGAATCCGGCCATACAGCCCACATAGAGCGAAGGAGCAAACGTACCGCCACAACCGCCTCCACCATTGGTTGCCGATGTCGCAAATACTTTTGTGAGAATTATAGCGCCTATAAAGAATAATATGAACCACACATTATTACGGTCACCATAAAACACACTACCATTTACAATTGATGAAGGGTCTCCGCCCAATAAATCGGTAATAGATGAATAACCTTCACCATATAATGGGGGAAACAAGAAGATGAGGCACGCAAGAATTCCACCTCCGATAGCGGTTTTTTTCCACGGGTTTTCAATTCCCTTGAAGAAGTTCTCCATTACATTCATTACTCGCGTGAAGTATAGGGAAACAAGTCCACAAAAGACGCCTAACAATATCACAAACGGAATGCGTTGAGTAACGAACGGTTCACTTTGTACAAAGAAAAACTCCACGTCATACCCGGTAAAGACATAGGCAACTGTGACGCTCGTAATTGAGGCAATCATCAACGGCATGACCGACACGGTTGTCAAGTCAAGCATCAATACTTCTATGGTAAATAGCATACCGGCAATGGGAGCCTTGAATATTCCGGCAATACCGGCTGCAGCTCCACAGCCCACCATCAGCATCAACACTCGAGGGGATAATCGGAATATCTGCCCTAAATTAGAGCCTATCGCTGCTCCTGTATAAACAATCGGGCCTTCGGCTCCAACCGATCCACCAAAACCGATTGTTATCGAACTTGCTGTGACCGATGTAAATATATTGTGAGGTTTTAAGCGACTCTTGTTCTGCGAAATAGAGTAAAGCACTCGGGTTACACCATGCGAGATGTTATCTTTCACTACATATCGCACATATATTCCCGTAATGAGAATACCCAACACCGGATAGGCCAAATAAAGATAGTTTCCACCGGTAACCTCCATGTGAGATGTCAGAGTGTCAGAGATTATATGTATGAGAGACTTCAGTAACAACGCCGCAAATCCGGCAAACAATCCCACAAACAATGCCAAAATAATCACAAACGTACGCTCCTTTATATGTTCCTGTCGCCATTGGACAAAGCTCATAAACCCATTTTGGAGCATCTGCAATATATATTGTATTTTTTCTTTAATCAATTTCATCGGTGTAATTAAATTCCTTTCCCGGTAAATACTGTTTGAACCGTATAGAACATTATCTTGAGGTCAACAAGCATTGATACGTTTTCGATATACAACAAGTCATATCGCAATCGTTCAACCATTCCGTCAACATCTGAAGCATAACCATATTTCACCATTCCCCACGAGGTTATTCCTGGGCGCACTTGATGTATGAGTGTATAATATGGTGCTCTGGTCAATATCTGCTTTATATAATATTCCCGTTCGGGGCGAGGACCCACCAACGACATATCCCCTTTTACCACGTTCCAAAATTGCGGCAACTCGTCAAGACGATATTTTCGCAGGAATCGACCCAACGGTGTTATGCGTGGGTCATTGAGCGATGATAGAGCCGGGCCACTTGCCTCGGCATCAACTTTCATTGACCGGAATTTATAGATATTGAATGGTTTCTTGTGATAACCAATGCGTCGTTGCTTATATATTACAGGTCCTTTTGACGAACATTTTACGGCTACAGCTATGGCAAGTAATAATGGAGAAATAATAATTAACGTCAAGAGCGATACGATAACGTCACTCACGCGTTTGAGATTGAGTGTACTCTGACTCATATCGGTGCGAGAAATATCTACCAAAGGCTCTCCTACGATGTTGGACATTCTCACTCGCGTTGTCAGCAACTGATACAAGTCGGGCGATATATATATCGGCATATCCAATGGCAACAACATGTTAACAAGCTCCAACGTTGCTTTCACTCCATGACGATGAGGAACAACAATGAGATTCTTGACATTTTCACGGGCACACACATCAGCGATTTCCGAAATATGATAAACGGGTAAATTTAGCTCGCGAGTAGGCATTTCGGCACAGGTTTCCACATAACCTATTATATTGAAACCCATAGATTTGCGCATCGTGCGTAATCGTTCCTCCAACTTTTGGGCATTGTGAGACGTGCCCACCACCAACGTGTTTATTACCCATTCACGAGAATGTATCTTGCGAGTTGCAATGCGTGTAATGGCAAATCGGAAAATATACACTATTACAAACAACAAGAGGAATAATATCAACACCAGTTCATAGGTAAATGAACGACTTGGCATGTCGTCATTAAATAGCACAATAAAATACATCATCACCATTCCAACAAATGCCGATCCGGCTGTGGTGATAAATTCTTGTAATCGTGATTTGAGAAATACCTTATTGTAATATCCCGACAAATAATATATCGCAAGCATCATCAACGGCAGTACCAATTGCCCAAGCAATACGGTTGTCGAAGTGAGAAAATCCGACAATGAATGAAACGACATTTCATTTGACTCTATAAACGTATATCTAACCACGTTAAATAGTAGCCATGCAATATTGGTCGAAACGAAATCGGCCAACACATAATTCATTCTTTGTCGACGTTCTCCTATCAAGATCTGATGATTTTTACTGTTCCGTCTTTACCAAGTTTGATTACACTCGAAGGGGCATGAGGCTCTGCATCGTTTCGGCGAGATTGAACTATATAGTCCATTTTCTGCTTTATTTCATCACTGATTTGTGAAAACATTGATGGGGTGACTGCACCACTCACATTGGCCGAAGTGGATACTATGGGGCGACGATAGGCTCTACACAATTTACGAGAGAATTCTTCGGTGGTTACTCTTATTCCCACGCTACCATCAACACCTAATAATTCCGGAGCAAGTCCTACGGCTTGATCATACACGATTGTAAGTGGTTTGACAGCTACATCGATCAAATCATAGGCTATTTCAGGCACATCGTCAACATATTGCGACAACAACCCAACATCGCCAAGTAGCACTATCAGAGCTTTGTGGTCGCTACGTTGTTTGATTTCAAACACTCGTTTAACAGCTTCACTGCATGTTGCATCACAACCTATACCCCACACTGTATCAGTGGGATATAGTATCACTCCGCCGCGCTTCATTGCTTCACAAGCAAGTTTTATATCTTCATCAATCTGTGGTGCCACGAATATAAATTTTGTGCAAAGTTTATGCAAAGATAATGCAATCTACCACAACTGCAAAATTACTGACTCGCAAAGTTCTCTCTTTCTCCCAAATTGCCTTCTACACAAAAAAAGCAGAGACACTACTCGGGGGAGTAATGTCTCTGCTATATCAGCTATATTTCAGCAAATTACAATGATGTGAGATTTGATGAAATTGTAAATGACTTTTTCAATGTTCCGCCGGAGAATGTTCCGCCGGTTGTAACTTCATTAAATACGGTTCCTCCACTCACGGTTCCTCCGGTATAAAGTTTATAAGAACTTCCCGACTTAAATTCAGGCAATGTAATGTAACAACCTTGGCTCATTGCTTGTGGCGCCTTGAACGACATAATGTGATTGCCCGACGAGTCGGTTATGGTAATAAGTGTTCCGGCTGTAATTGAGCTACTATACTTAATTGTTGGCACCTTACATTGTGTTGTTGTGAGGTTCAACATGTTTCCTTTTTGGTTAATTACTGTTCCACCGGTGATTGACAATTTACTTGCTTGGTCCACATCAATACCTTCTTCCGGGTCACGAGTACCACTTGCCAAAACAAGACCGCCGGTAATTGACATTGAACCATTCGAGTCAATTGCATCGTTTCCGGTTGCTACACATCGCATGTTACCGCCGTTGATTGTCAATGCACTTGCGGCATTGATACAGTCATCATAGGTGTTGAAATATAAATTTCCGCCATTAATTGTGATTGTGGTTTTCGATTCCAATCCTTCACCACCCTCTGCTGCCGACTTGATTGTAAAGCTACCACTATTTACAGTCATTGCCGACATTGCCTTGATTACTTTAGGACTTGTTGAAGAGCTTGAAGAAGTTGAACCTCCAGGACGCTGAGGTCCACCACCTCCTCCTGAAGATGTCCCAAATTGCGCTCCTGTTGTCTCGGCTGTAACGACCAATGGTGCGATTTCACCTGCCGGGGTCTCTTCTTCGGTGGGTGTATCCTCTTCTTCGCTCGCAGGCTCTGAATATTTGAAGCATGCGGCTCCTTGGAATGGCACGTTAATCCAAACATAGTAGTAATCAGTTCCTGACTCGACACATACTGAATTGCGGAAACAAGTGTTACGGGTGCTACCAAGACCTGAAGATGGGAATGTGCCCTCTACCGAACTTGTTGACATATTGATTACCGAAACTGCTCCTTCTGAGATTGCTGTGTTTGAGGTATTAAGATATGTTGACGCCGCAGCATATTTCACTCCATTATATGTGAAGAATTTAATATCTGTACCTTGATTGTTTACCAATCCACTTGGTAATTCTTCGATATAAGCACCTGTTGAGCTAAAGTGTGTTGCAGCATAGTTTGCCAAAGAACTTGCCACCCAGAATGAGCCATCGCTCTCAACTGTGATATTTGAGTATGGAACACCCGATGCCATTTCGTAAGCCGAGCCATTCTTTGTCAAGTTAATTGTTGTAGGTGTCGTTGATGTGATTGCACCATTTGAAATTGTATAATAATATACTTGACTTCCATAAGCAAACCATATGCGGCCACTTGTCATTGTTCCACTTACCGACATTGCATCACCGGCACGTGTACATGGAGGTGTGGAGTTGAGCAATACTGTTGGAGTTGAACTATCGCTATCCCACTTATAGATTACCAAATTAGTAGAAGTGTTAGCAGCCAAGTTACATGCGAGAATTGTGCTGCCAAGTGTTTCTACCGAACTAAGATTATAAGTACCTGCTGTACATGAACTAGTATTCAATGTACCGGTTTGGGCTCCAGTGTAAGCATTAATAATCTTAATAGTGTGGTCGGTTGCGCTTGAACCACGGCACACTGCATAAAGTTTACCATTGGCCAATGCAATATCTTCTACACCTTGTGAACCTGTAGTAACCCAACTTGAACTATTTCCACCATTTTGTGAATAGTTCCACACTTGAGTCATGTTACCTGAACTTACTGATGGAGTTGTAATGTCAGGAGAAACGCCATCAACTGTACCCATTACGATTTGTTGATCGCTCTTGATACATTTACCACCGGCTCCTGTTGATTTCACATTAAATGTACCGCCCAATAAATACAAGTTACCATCAACTGAGATACATATTGGGCTATAAGTATCTGTTCCGGTTGAAGCTGTATAAGTTGCAGCGCTACCCGATGTTGTGATTGTTACATTTCCTGAATTAAACGTAGCAATACCATCTACTGAAATGCCCTTACCTCCTACTCCTGAATGAGTTGCATTGATTGTACCTCCGTTTTGAGTATAATTACCATCACACTTGATCAATGTACAATGTGAAGGGTCATAATTTACAACCACTGTGCTTCCGGTTAAAGTTCCGGTAATTGTACCACCTGAGATTGTTGTATTGACATCTGATTTGATACCTTTAGCCGAATTTGCTTTCACATTGAGTGTGATATTACCTCCACTTACGTTCACATTATTATCGGCCGAGATACATGTAGGAGCATAATTATCGGTTACGCCCGATGTATTTGTATATGTGCCATTGCTTCCTGTTACTGTCACTGAAAGTGTTCCGCCTTGAATACTTACATTTCCATCGGCCGAGATACCTTTACCTCCGGCTCCGGAGTGAGTAATTGTAATAGTACCGTCGGTTTGAACAAAATCTACATCAGCCTTTATTGCCGAACAATAAGAAGGATCGTTTGAAACGATTGCAACGTCACCGGTCATGTTAGCTGTGATAGTACCGCCATTGACCGTCATTGTTTGTTTTGTCTTGAATCCTTTACCTTGTGCAGCCGGAACGGTTAGTTTTACATCACCACCGTTAACCACTATTATACTATCACATTTAATACCTTTTGTATCTGCGGTTGACACATTAATATCAATTGAGCCACCATCTATTTGGATATAACCGGCATCACCATCAATTCCATCACCAACGGTTGATGCTGTAGTCAATTTTCCACCGGTCATCAAGAAATAATCATTCACACGAATGCCATCATTAGCGGCTTTCAAAATGTTTACTGTACCCGATTGAATATCAATGTAATCATCACTCGCAATACCATGTTTATAGTTTGCCGATACATTTAATGTACCTGTGCCGGTAAATTCCAATTGACCTTCACTGAAGAAACATCCTTTTTGATCCTCTCCGGCCACAGTTGTATAAGATGCGACATCGGCAAGATTAGAGGTTCCATTCAACAATACAGTACATTTTTTACCCGATTGAATATTGATGGCTGCACCATTATCGTTTGTAATTGAAACATTATTCAAATCAAGAATAAATTTCTTGTCTGAATATATCTTGAACGACCCCGTTGTGGTTGTTCCGGTCAATTGATAGGTATATTCTACTGTTGATGTTGAAGTTACAACGACATCGGCTCCGCTCTTTGTTACAGTAACGCCTTCAAATGCATAGGGGTTAATAATCTCAGCATCAGAGCCATCAAATTTCACTTCAATAATTGATGAAGCTTCACCAAGGGTAACTTTTTCAACTTCGGAATTGGGCATTGTTTGTGTTACTCCATTGGTTGCTGTAAACACCACATTTGCCCCATCGCTACTCAATGAAACACTGTCGGCAATGGCTATCGGCAAGCCCAAAGTCATGCGATCAGTACGATGTATCCACATAGTTTCAGCGGCCCATGCCAACGACACAAGCGAAAGCGCTGCTATTGCTGTTATGATTATCTTTTTCATCGTTTTAAAATTTTAGAAGTTAATGCACCGGCCTTCACTACATAAGTTCCACATACTAAATGCGATACGTTCAACTTGTTCTCGGTAGTTTCCGCAACAAGAGCGCCATTTGATGAATAAACACATATCGGAGCATCAGCACCCACTAATATTATTGTAGCAGTTGCCGCATCGTAAACCAATGCCGATTCTTCGTTTTTGCTGACTAAATCCATTCCCACCATCTTGCCATTGAAACGCAATGAGATGAAATCTGTGCGAGGGAATGTTTGCGATGTGTTGTCGGTATAGTTTATCACTACACCGCTACCATCTGAGGGAAATGTAATGTGGCTTATTTGCGCAATTGCATAAGTTGTGTCTCCACTCTTTTGGCGCACTACTATATTATCAGCAGCACCGAGCGAGAAAAAGACACTAAGTAATAGTGTAAATGTTAGGAAACGCATGGTTTTAAGTTTAAGTTAATTTTTCAACCTACAAAATTAGTATTATTTACGCCAAGCACAAATGGAATTATACAATAAGTCTGAGCACATATAGAAAAAGACCCTTTTTGTCTATATTCATTTTATTTAACACTTCATTTCTCGTGCCTTATAAATATATTCGTAAGTTTGTCAAAAAATCTGAATTACAACAATGGCTCAACACAATCAACTCGGAAAATGGGGCGAAGAAATCGCCTGCGAGAAACTCATAACTGAAGGTTATGCTATATGCGAGCGCAATTGGCGCGTAGGCTCCTATGAAATTGACATCATTGCAATGAAAGGAAACCGCATTGTATTTGTTGAGGTAAAAACACGCTCAAATGATTATGTTGACCCTTTAGAATCGATTGACAATAAAAAAATCTTGTACATCTGTCGCTCCGCCAATGCCTACATAAAACAATACGACATTCCTCATGAACCTCAATTTGACATCATTCTTATTGTAGGCACACCCGAAACAGGATACAAACTCGAGCATTTTCCCGATGCATTTCTACCTCCCTTATCATCTTTTAAATAAACTCACAATACTACATTTACCGACATAAGAATCTGCCGTTATTTCTTTTTTGTGCATCTAAATGTCACCTTTTCTCTTTTAACATCGTTAATAGAGTAAACAACTATTTGTTTAACCTTTAAATTTTTAATTATGTATTACATTTTTGATTTTCTTACAGTTGCCTCTATCTGTGTTGTTCTTCCGGTATTAATCGTTTGGCTAATTATGCGAAAAAGCATGAACGAAACAAACAAATTGTCACAAATAATAATTACAGCAATGGAGAAGAACATCAATATTGACATTGAGAGTCTCACAAAGCTTTTGCACAAATCGCCTAAAAAAAACATTACTTCTAAATTTCTCACAGGGAACATTTGTTCGAGCGTAGGAATTGCTATTACCATATTCTTCGTTATAATATATAGCGCTAATGATTCAAATCTAAATGACCTTACAGGATGTCTTCTATTATTGGGAAGCATACTTATTGCTTTAGGTATTGCTTTTTATATCACATATTTCGTTGAGAAAAAGAGCAACAATTAATTCACTTCCCAATAAGGCATGACTAAGGATGAGTTTATTATTAGAATTGCCCAAGAGCAGAAATCATTAAGACGATTTCTGCTTGCCTTATGTTGTGGAGATCAAGATTTAGCCGATGACATAGCCCAAGAAACATTTATTAAAGCCTACTTGTCGTTAGCTCAATACCATGAAAAGAGTAAATTTTCAGCATGGATAAAAGCAATTGCACACAACACATTTCTTGATTCGATAAAAAACAACAAAATACATCTGTCTCTTGAATACGCGGCAACTAAGACAAGCAACGAAAACTCTGATTCTTCATTCAAATACCAAGAGCTATATATAGCATTAAACAAATTATCGCCAAAAGAACGTATGGCAATTTTGTTATACTATCTTGAAGGGTACTCTATTAAAGAAATATGTAACATCATTTGTTGCACCGAAGATGCCGTAAAACAGCAGTTAGTACGTGGTCGTAAACATCTAAAAGCAATAATAAGTCATGAATAATGATAGCAATTTAAAATCCTACTTCTCTGATTTCAATCCTGAAATAGCAGATAACAAATTCATGGAATTACTATCTGTTAAACTAAACATTCTTGATCAAGTTCAAATACAACAACAAAAAGCAAAACGAGAGATGTCAATTCGCCTTATAACAACACTCTGTCTCGGGATAATCGCAGCCCTCATTATAACTATATGCTCATGGGGAGTCCCATCAGATATTTACAAATTGAGCAATTTTGAGGGCATACAATTAGCAACATTTATTAGGGAAATAACTTCTACCGAAATAATCTCACTCGTTGTCGCAACATCAATAACTTTAATCGGTATTACTTTACATTATCTCTTTACTCTACACAACTTAAAACATATCAGAATTTTAAACTCACAAATTAAACACATCACACAAACCCTATAATTATTGAGCATACAGTCTAATTCTTCTGCCTCGAAATCCTTGTATGAAGTCTGTTAGCTGCTCCCATAATGTAGGGGAGCTGTCACGAAGTGACTGAGGGGTATAACCTTGTAGGCGTTAGCAATTATCGGTTTATTCAGTACATACCCCTTAAGTAGCAGACACGTAGGGATAACAAAATATGTCTTTATGTTCTTATGTCTTAAAATTAAAATCGGTTCTTCTGTCTATAATTAAATCGGTTCTTATGTCTAAAAAGCTCACGATGGGGTATAAATAAAAAGCCCCGGCTCGTTTGAGTCGGGGCTTGTGAAGGGGGCGGTGACCTACTCTCCCACTTTCGCAGTACCATCG
>JAFVPD010000035.1 GCA_017505535.1 Muribaculaceae bacterium | reverse complement strand
TTCCACATTTCCCCTCAACTCACCATTCACAAAATCCTACGTTCTCGACTACCATGACAATCGCTCAAATCCTACAAGTCCTAAACATTGAAAACGCCAACGAGCGCAACCAACAAGCTCTTCAACTCCTCATTCCCGAGCTTCCCGAAGAATTTCCCGACCACGAAAACCACAACAAACCCTACCAACACCTCATTCGAGAGTTCACCAAACTATGCGACGACCCCTCTCTTCTGCCGGGCGACGAAATCATCGCCCTAGCAGCACATTTTGCCCCCGACATGAAGCTGTCTCGGCTCATCGACCTCCTTGACATCTTCATCGCAACACGACTGCAACCCACTCTGTATCACGATTCTAACCACAATGCCCACTCTTCCACCGTTGACCTGGCTCGCACCATCGCCAACTTTGCCGACACGCCCATTCGTTACATCATCAAGACATGGACGGCAATTCGCGATGCTCTAAACCCTCAAATTCAACAAGCCACAACTCCCATTCGACCGCCATCACCCCTAAAATTCTCCTCTTGGTAAAAACCGTCTTTACGCACGTTTACGACTGCAACAATCGTTTTTATAAAATTACCACATATCTCTATTGTGAGGTTTCGTAATATTTTATTAAATTTGCAATAACTTTGGTTGATTGTGCGTTGACACTATGATACCTCATGTTTTAGGATACTTCTATAAATTGCTTTGTGATTATTTGTGAAAACACAAAGCAATCAAAAGAAAAGTTCCCGACAACTATTGTTTAACTATTTCGTGGAATTTATAGAAATTCCCTTTAATGAAATGAAGGTTGGAGTTATTATAAGATTTGTATGTGTCACTATATTGTGGCTAATCTTGTGCTATCTTTTACTTGTTGGACGGAGTCTGAATTTTTGGACTCTTTTTGTAATTGTATGTTCAGGCATAATTATATTTGTGCCTTTGTATAAAAAATATGTCCGTGACGGAAATGGCAAAAAATCTAAATAACGATATTATAACCCATAGTCAACAGCTATTATCTCATATCGATAGCCCCGATGATTTGCGTCGGCTATCCATTGATAAATTGCCACAAGTGTGTGATGAAATTAGACAATTTCTCATTTCCTCTTTGTCCGATAATCCGGGACACTTTGCGTCAAGCATGGGTGCTGTTGAACTGACTGTTGCGCTTCATTATGTTTATAATACTCCCTACGACCGCATTGTTTGGGACGTGGGACATCAGGCCTATGGTCACAAGTTGCTCACTGGCCGTCGAGATAAGTTTGACACAAATCGCAAATTAGGTGGTTTGAGTGGATTTCCCAATCCCGAGGAAAGTATTTATGACACATTTACTGCCGGACATGCCTCTAATTCAATTTCGGCTGCGTTAGGTATGTCGGTGGCCTCTGAAATGCAACATGAATCACCTCGACGCAATGTGGTGGCTGTGATTGGAGATGCTTCAATCGGTGGCGGATTGGCGTTTGAAGGAATCAATAATGCCGCCAACACTCCCAACAATCTACTCATTATCCTCAATGACAACGATATGTCTATTGACCATAATGTAGGTGCGCTTAATTCTTACTTGGGACACATTACAACTTCGCCCGAATATAACTCGGTGAGATATAAAGTGTATAAATTCCTTAAGCGTTTTCATCTCATCTCTGAACGTAACAGGGGTTTTATTCTCAGGTTTAATAATAGCTTGAAATCGTTGTTGTCTCATCAGCAAAATATTTTTGAAGGACTGAATATTAGATATTTTGGTCCATTTGATGGAAACGATGTGCATCGAGTTGTGAGGGTCTTGCGCGACATCAAAGATATGCAAGGACCTCGCATTCTACACTTGCGCACGGTGAAAGGTAAAGGCTATGAACCTGCCGAGAAGGACCCGGCAACATGGCATGCCCCGGGAAGATTTAATGCCGATACTGGCGAGCGAGTAGTTGATGACAATGGCTCTCAACCTTTAAAATATCAAGATGTATTTGGTAATACTCTTGTGGAACTTGCTGAACAAAACGATAAAATTGTGGGTATTACGGCTGCAATGCCTTCGGGTACATCAATGAGCATCATGCAGAGTGTGTTCCCTAAGCGAGTTTTCGACGTGGGTATTTCAGAAGGTCATGCGGTGACTTTTGCCGGTGGATTGGCCAAAGATGGAATGCGTCCATTTTGTGCCATATACTCTTCGTTCCTACAACGTGCCTATGATCATATAATCCATGATGTGGCAATACAACGACTTCCTGTGACTTTCTGCATTGACCGGGCTGGCATTGTAGGTGAAGATGGGGTTACTCATCATGGGGCATTTGATTTGGCTTATCTGAGAACAATCCCTAACATGATAGTGGCTTCGCCTCGAAATGAGAATATGCTCAGAAATCTCATGTTCACAGCGCAAAATAAAAATCATGGCCCATTTGCGATAAGATATCCAAGAGGAAAAGGCAAAGTAATACAATGGCGCACGCCTATGATTGAATTACCGATTGGGCGAGGCGAAAAATTGTCTGAAGGCTCCGATGTGGCGGTGTTGTCGTTAGGCCCTATTGCCTATGAGGTGAGTCAAGCCATCGCTAAAGCAAAAGAGGCCGGCGTGAGTGTCGCTCACTATGACATGGTGTATCTTAAGCCTATTGATGACGATATTATGGCTGAGGTGGCTCAAATGGATTGCCCGATTATAACAGTTGAAGATGGATCTGTTACGGGCGGACTTGGGGCGGCTGTAATGGAGTGGTTGAATGAGCATGGATATAAACGCATTGTCACCAGAGTGGGTATCCCTGACAAGTTCGTAGCCCATGGAACAGTCAAACAGTTATATGAACAGTGTGGCATGAATGCCGATGCGATATATAATAAAATTGTTGAAGTAAAAGACCTAAAACAATGAAAATCGTGATAGTTGGAGCCGGAGAGGTGGGCTCACATTTGGCCAAGCTTCTCTCCCGGGAAGAGCAGGACATTATTTTGGTGGATAAAGATTCCGACAAGTTGGCCGGAATTGATGCCAACTATAATTTGATGACTCTATGTGGTAGCCCTACATCTTTTTCTACATTGCGTGATGCTGGAACATCTCATTGCGACTTGTTTATCGCCGTAACTCCTTATGAAACCTCAAACGTTACTGCGTGTGCTATGGCAAAGAGCCTCGGCGCAAAAAAAACTGTGGCTCGTATTGATAATTATGAGTTTATGGTAGATGAGAGTCGTGAATTCTTTACACGCATCGGTGTCGATTATCTCATCTATCCCGAATATCTTGCTGCCGAAGAGATTATGACGGCGCTCAAACGCTCTTGGGTGAGACATTGGTTTGAACTGCACAATGGGGAGATTATATTGGTAGGCGTTAAATTGCGCAACAATGCTCCGCTCATAGGTATGCAGTTAAAGGAGTTGGCTTTCTCTCAACCCCGATTTCACGTGTCGGCAATAAAACGCAATCATGAAACGATTATCCCACGTGGTGACGACCGCATTAATGATAATGATATATTGTATTTTACCACAACGCGCGACCATGTAGATGACCTGCTTCAAATGTGTGGAAAGGTTCACCAGGAAATCAAAAATGTTTTAATCATGGGTGGAAGTCGCATTGCTGTGCGTCTTGCTGCTCTTGCCGAGGACATATATAATATAAAAATTATCGACAATAATATGGACGTGTGCCGTCGCCTGCCCGAGAAATGTCCCGAATGTGAAATTGTTTATGGCGATGCTCGCGATATTGATGTCCTCAGAGAAGAGGGTATTGAAGATTTTGATGCATTTATCGCGTTGTCGGATAGTTCTGAAGCAAATATACTTGCCTGCTTGACGGCAAAGGAGTTTGGTGTTGGTAAATCAATTGCCGAAGTCGAAAACATTCAGTTTATCTCTGAAGCTGAGGGCTTGAATATTGGCACCGTTATCAATAAAAAGCTTCTCGCATCAAGTAAAATATTCCAAATATTGCTCGATGCCGATATAAACTCTTCAAAATGTTTGGCTCTTGCCGATGCAGAGGTGGCTGAAATGATTGTAAAACCCAATTCTAAGATAACAAAAGCCGAGGTCAAAGACTTGAACCTCACGCGCGATATGACAATTGCTGGATTGGTGAGAGATGGTATCGGTATGCTTGTGAAAGGAGACACGCGCATACAAGCCGGAGACCATGTCGTGGTGTTTTGTCTGGCTGGAGCAATTCACAAAGTTGAGCGTTTGTTTAATTAATACTGATGAAAAATGTTTAGCACTCGGTCAAAAGTAAATCTCCCAATGTTACTAAAAGTAACAGGTTGGCTCATGATGATTGAGGCGGCCTTTATGGTGTTGCCACTTATCGCAAGCCTCATTTATGGCGAGATGGATTCCTTAGCATTTCTTGGTGCTGCAATAGTAACGGGAATCGTGGGTGTGTTAATGACATCATTTATCCGACCTTCGCGCACCGACTTGGCTAAACGTGATGGCTTTTTGTTGACGGCGATGATATGGGTGGTGTTTTCATTTTTCGGAATGATTCCATTCGTCTTTTCTGAGACTCCGATGTCGGTAAGTGATGCGTTTTTTGAAGCAATGTCGGGATTCACTACAACAGGCGCTACTGTACTCAATCAAGTGGAACATTTATCTCATGGGCTGCATTTGTGGCGCTGTCTCATGCAATGGATTGGTGGCATGGGAATCATTTTGTTTACACTTGCAGTTATCCCAATGCTCAATCATTCCGGTGGTATTCAGATGTTTAATGCCGAGGTTACAGGTATAACTCATGATAAAATACGCCCCCGCATCAGCCAAACCGCAAAGGGTCTGTGGCTCGTATATATTTCACTCACAATTTTACTATTGATATTATTGTGGCTGGGTCCGATGGATTTCTTCGATAGTGTTTGCCACGCATTCAGTACAATGTCAACAGGCGGATTTTCCACTCGCGATGCAAGTATCGGAGCTTGGGACTCAGTCTATGTGAAAATAGTTCTCACTGCGTTCATGTTTTTAGGTGGGGTGAATTTTGCCCTATTATTTAGAGCGAGTACAGGCGATTTTAAAGGTCTGCGTCAAAATGATACGTTTAAGACCTATCTCAAGATTATTGGAATAATGCTTGTGGTGTTTATAATCGTGATAGTAGTCAATGGACAGGCCCATTCGTTATCATCGGTTACAATTGACCCGTTGTTCCAAATCGTTTCTACGATGACATCAACCGGATATACTGTCACAAATTTTGAAAATTGGGGTATGTTTATTGTCTCAATCGTGTTTGTGCTCATGTTTTTCGGCGGTTGTGCCGGATCGACCAGCGGAGGTGCGAAAATAGATAGATTGCTATATTTGTCAAAAAATCTGCGAAACGAGTTGCATAGATGTATTCACCCAAATGCAATAATGTCGGTACGCATCAATGGAAAAGTTGTTGCACCTGAATTGGTAACCAAGGTCATTGCATTTTTGTGTCTATATGTGCTGCTGATAATGGCAGGAGGCATATTGCTCACAGCTTTTGGAATACCTTTGGTCGATTCGTTTTTCTCGGCGTTCTCATGCATCAGTAACACCGGATTAGGTGCTGGAGTAACCGGATATGGCAGTAGCTATGAGATCATTCCCGACGTGGGTAAATGGGTGTTGGCATTGCTCATGCTCATTGGTCGCCTTGAATTGTTTACCGTACTCATACTGTTTACTCGCAGTTTTTGGCGCAAGTGATTACAAGTATCGTATGAACTGCTCCAGGAATATAAATTCCATTTGAACATGTGATAATACGTCAATAATCTTTGATGCAATGACGTTGGCCCCAGTGGAGATGTGTGAAACAGTTCCATCGGTGAGGGTAGTTGATAGTTTGAGTGTCACAGCCCCGTCGTAACTATCGGTTTCGGTTGAGTCAATAACAATGTTGTGTATCTTGCTGATAACATCGTCGTTCACTCTCACTCGACCATCTTCTCGAGTATCTTCAGTGCCCATGCAATAATAGATGTAGGGCTTTTCAATGCTCACATCGGCATATATTCTGTCTTCGATCGACAGAAAGAGATCTACACCTTTAATTTGTGCTGATTGCGTACTATTATCTGTTGTCATAAAACTAAAATTGAGGGTTTATATTATATATAACGAAAATTTGTGGCGAAATATTTGCGAAAGTGGATATTTAACACTAACTTTGCACTCGCAAAACGGAAAATGGCGGGATAGCTCAGTTGGTTAGAGCGTCGGATTCATAACCCGGAGGTCACGAGTTCAATTCTCGTTCCCGCTACAACAAGGATAAACGCAATGAGTAGATAACTCGTTGCGTTTTTGGTTTGTTGCATGGGGTGAGCTTCGTTCTACTCTTTTGGGGCAAAGTTATGATGAAAAGTTGAGGGAAATGTGCAATGGTGTCGTTGTGGGAGTGTTGAAAGCCCAACGTTTGGCTAAATGAAAAACTCCGACAAGATGTGTGGCTTGCCGGAGTTGTAGGGTATTTAAAACGTGTTATTTTTGAGGTATTCTGATGCGTTGTCCGATGTTGATGCGGGAGCCCTTGATGCCGTTAAGACGTTTGATTTGGTTTACTGTAACGCCATATTTTTGAGCAATCTTTCCAAGGTTGTCGCCTTTGCGCACTTTATACCAAGTGTATTTAGGTTTTTTAGGCTTGGGTTGTGGCTTCTTTTCAACTTTATCTTTTACTTTGGGCTCGTCGCGTTTAGTAGTGACTTCCTTTTGTTCGGGTTGACCATTGTCAATCACAATAGAGTCGGACTTGATAGAATCGGCCGTAGCTGTTATTAATGGATTTTTTGCTTCGGTCTTATATTTGTCAGATGGTTGCGCAATTTTGATGCGTTGAGTTGTAACGATGCGAAGTTTTTTGCCACGTTTTACAGAGTTGCCACGAATGTTATTCCATCGTTTAAGTTGTTTTTGGCTCACACCATATTTGCGAGCAATGCTTTTAATTGTTTCGCCACGGCGAACTGTGTGCCATTTTTCAACTTCAATAGTTTCGTATTGTGAGCGAGCCGGATTGTATTTATCGGTCTTATAGCTTAGGATTTGATCCAAGCTCATCAAGAAACTATGTATTTGTTGTGATGGGAGTGTTAGGGCATAGGTGTGTATGTGTCCGGGGATAATATCTTTAAGATATTGAGGGTTAAGAGCTCTGATCTCGTCGGTTGGGATATCGAGCACTTCAGCAATTTGCTCAAAGTGAATGCGGTGGTTTACATGTATAGTGTCGGTAATCAACGGACGTTTAGCTAAAGCAGGGCTTATTCCATGAACATTATAGTAGTTCATGATATAGCAAGCGGCAATAAAAGTTGGCACATAGGAACGAGTCTCTGCTGGGAGATAATCATATATTGTCCAGAAGTCATATTTAGCTTGACCGCTACGGCGAATTGCTTTGTTGACATTTCCGGGACCGCAGTTGTAAGCAGCAATGGCAAGTTGCCAATCTCCGTAGGTGTTGTAGAGCGATTTTAGGAAGTCGGCAGCAGCAGCTGTCGCTTTGTAGGTGTCACGGCGTTCATCTACAAAGTTGTTGATTTCAAGACCTTGTCCTTTGGCTGTGTCGCGCATAAATTGCCATAGCCCTACGGCGTTTGCTCGTGATCGTGCAGTGGGAATGAGTGCCGATTCTACCACAGCAAGGTATTTCAATTCTTCGGGCATGCCGCGTTTTTCGAGTTCCTGCTCAAAAATAGGCATGTAGTAAAGGCTCTTGCCGAGCATTGTTTCAACCAACTCATTTTTGCGAATGTACATTTTGATGAATCCAAGCACGGTTGGATTATATGTCATTTCGATGACGTGGGGAAGTCGGTCAAGACGATCAATAATCTCTTGGTCGCTTATGTTGTTATCGATGATTCCCTTGTTGTTTTCGGAAAGTTGTACATAGTTTTGCATATACCAACTTTCTTTCATTTTGTTTACGTTGGTTTCAAAACTTTCGGGGGGAACGACTTTGCTGTCGTTCAACGAGTGTTTAATGTCAAGAATTGACTCATTGGCAAGTGATGATAGGGTAGTACAACCAATGCAAAGTGTGATTAGAAATTTTTTTATCATTTTAGTAATTTAATAAAGGTGTTAGGCGTTAGAAACAAAAAGCCCAATGGACTCCAACAGCAGGCAGATTTTGCCGGGAGTCTTGAATGAGCGTTGGTGCGACTTGCAAAGACAGGTCGGGCGATAGGTCAAACTGTGATAGAGAGGCGTCAACATAGGCATCGACCATTGCAAGCAGATATACGCCAACCATACATATTATACACAAGTCACGATTTTGTCGAAAATAGTTTTTTCGGCTCTTAAGAGTATTTGTGAGCCACGATTTATCTAAGTCCTCCTCTTTAATTGTTGGAGGGAAGAAATCCATATAGCTTTTTGTTGAGGGGTCGGTGTCCATGATGTCGCGATAGGCTCGGGTATAATCGTCGAGCATGCGATTGTTCCACGAAGTGGCATATCCCAATCCCATATATGCACCTACAACGATGGGGAGTTTCCAATAACGTCGGTTGTAAATCTGACCTAATCCAGGGAAGAGAGCCGATAGCCATACAGCGCGTGTCGGATTGGGTATAAAAGTAGTTTCACGTTCTTGCCAATCGTCGTTAAATTTCAATGAGTCGGGAATCGCTATTGTGGTATTTGCGATTGAGTCATTGGCTATTGAAATCGAGTCGGTTGCGACGACGATTGAGTCGGTGCTTGCAACCGTTGCGACCGAATCAATTTTGGCGAATTTGGGACGTTCGGCAGGATTGTGTGGCATTTTAGAAATTTGTAGGTCGGTATCGACATTTTTTATCGAGTCGTTAAAGCCTTTTTCTAATAAAACCGAGGACCTGATTTTTGATGCCGGCATGGTCTGCGCCAATGAAAAAATGTTAAAAGATGCTATGAGCATCATGGCGATGACGCTCATTAACAATTTTGACTGAAATTTCAGACTCAGTCTTGTTGATTTCTCATTGGGTTGAAACATTGGCCTATTTTAGTGATACTCAGTCGGTTGTCTGCTAAAACTGTGGTGCATGAACAACCTCTGAATTTTTTATTGTTTTAAAGTATCAAAGATAGTAATTAATCTCTCAAGTTCATCTTCATTTTTGAAAGGAAATGTTATTTTTCCTTTACCATTGTTATCGCAGGAGAAACTAACCTGAGTCTTGAATGCCGAGGAAAGATGTTTCTTGAGAATGTCAAAATCTTTAGATGTATATTTCGGTTTTGCGACTACAGCAGGTTTAGTGCCTTCTTCGGCGGCTTTCTGATAGGCTTTGGCAAGTTCTTCAACTTTGCGCACCGATAGTCCATGTTTCAGGATTTCATTATAAAGTTTCAGTTGAAGAGATGGCTTGTCAATGGTGAGTAACGCTCTTGCATGTCCCATGTCAACGAGTTTGTCTCTAAGACCAAGTTGCACCTCGGCGGGAAGTTTTAGAAGACGCAAGAAGTTGGCGATAGTGGCTCTCTTTTTACCGATTCTTTCGCTAAGTCGCTCCTGAGTGAGATTGTATTGGTCAATGAGTTTTTTAAACGTTAGCGCAATTTCAATGGCATTCAAATCCTCACGTTGAATGTTTTCAATGAGGGCCATTTCGGTCAATTCGGTATCGTTTGCTGTGCGTATATATGCCGGAACCGATGTTAAACCGGCTTTGAGAGCAGCTCTATAACGACGTTCACCGGCAATGATTTGGTAGGCATTTGGCCCGGTTTGTCGTAGCGATAGAGGTTGTATGATGCCTAATTCTTTGATTGACGATGAAAGTTCATCAAGAGCCTCCTCGTCAAAAGTGGTGCGAGGTTGATCGGGATTGGGCGAAATTTGAGAAAGCTCAATGTCGTTAATAGCCGATGAGCCTCTGGCCGGTACATCGTCCATCGAGATGAGCGATCCGAGTCCACGTCCCAGTGCGTTGCGTTTTGTTGCCATAGTTAGATGTTTTTGCGGTGTTTAGAGATGATTTCTTTAGCGAGTTGCATGTGGCTTGTAGCACCACGACTTTCGGGGTCGTACAAAAGTGCGGGAAGTCCATGGCTTGGCGCTTCGCTGAGACGAATGTTACGAGGGATAACTGTGTTGAAAACCATGTCGCCAAAGTGTCCTTTCAGTTCTTCGTAAATTTGATTGGCCAATCTCAAACGAGCGTCATACATTGTGAGAAGGAATCCTTCAATTTCGAGTCCCGGATTCAGTTTGGATTTAATAATGCGAATTGTATTAAGTAGCTTGCTGATACCTTCAAGAGCAAAGTATTCGGCTTGCACAGGAATAATAACCGAGTGAGCGGCAGTGAGTGCATTAACGGTAATCAATCCAAGCGAGGGGGAGCAGTCGATGATGATATAATCATATTTTTCGGTAATCGGTTGTAATAACCGAGCCAAAACTTTCTCACGATTGCTTTTTTCGATGAGCTCAAGTTCGGCACCTGCAAGGTCAATGCGCGAGCCAACAAGGTCAAGTCCTTTCACACATGTTGGGACTTGTGATCCATCGATAGGATAGTCGTCAACGAGACATTCATAGATTGAAGAAGACATTGATTTAGGGTCGATGCCATATCCCGACGTTGCATTGGCCTGCGGGTCGGCATCAATAATGAGCACTCTTTTGCCTTCGGTGGCAAGAGATGCTGCAAGGTTAATCGTGGTGGTTGTTTTACCCACGCCACCTTTTTGGTTTGCAATAGCTATAATCTTACCCATAGATGTTATTCATTTACAGGTGCAAAGTAAGCACAATTTTATCTAAATAAATAAGGTGAAAAGCCCAAAGTGGTGTAAATGTAGATAAGTGACCGATTTTGTTAATAACTCTGTGGAACATTCGCGCGGAATGTTCCACATTGGCTATCGTGTAATGTCATATCCGCTATCTTGCAAAGCCTGGAGCATTTTATAGTCCATGGCAATACGATAGTAGTCAACAATGTGGGCGGCCCAATCGTTATCGCTTTTAGTCCCTGATCGATTGGCGTTGAAATGAGTCACGGTTGAGTCGTAATCAAGCAGATCGTTGGTGAGATTGTCGGTGCGATAATGGTTTTGATGAATCACGAGCGATGTGGGTTGTTTAGGTTTGAGGTCGGGTGTTTCACGAGGTATCCCGATAGCGAGACCACACACGCAGTAAACCCCTTTGGGGAGTTTTAGAATTTCGGAAATCTCACGAGGAGCAGCAGTGCGAGTGTAGCCGATGCAACAAGTTCCGAGACCACATGATTCGGCGGCCACCACTGCGCTCATCATCGCAAGCGAAGCATCAACGATGCCCACTATGACGCCATCGGCAGTGTGTTCAAATGGTGGCATTTCAATGTCTTTGGCTTTAGCGATAGTCCTGATTTTATTGTAATCGGCACAAAAAACAAGGAAGTGATTACATGTTTTAATCTGTTTTTGTTGAGTTAATTCATATAATTTTTCCTTAATAGCTTGGTCGGTCACATCAATAACCGAGAATTGTTGACCATTATAGCTTGTGGGAGTGTTGCGTATCGCATCGTAAATAAATTCCATTTGTTCCGAAGGAATGCTCTCTCGTTCATATCGGCGAGTGCTGCGTCGATTGAGTAATGTTTGTTTTATATCTTTCATATCTAATAGAAGTTTTTATAGTAGGTAATATATAATAACGTTTAAACTGCCCAAAAAGTTCATTGCCATAGTGAAAAATAGATAATATTATTTTACGGGCAAATCAGCCACCGAGTAATGGTTTTGGAAATGGAAAAGAATACCAATCAAAATCGTGGAAGAAATAAGTAATCACGATTCGGGAAGGGTTTATTGGTTAAATTGTTGTATCTTTGTAATCTAATCTTCTATAATATAATGAGCAACGATATTATAATAACCCGACAGTTTGTCAATGACATACGAGAGATAATCAATAATGGAATCGCTACTGCATCTTCGGCTGTAGCAAATGCCGCTATTTTTACATATTGGAATATTGGCAAACGCATCGTAGAAGAAGAACAAGCCGGAGCATTGCGTGCTCAATATGGGAAAAGAATTATACCTGCGTTGGCAGAAGAGTTAAAACTTAGCTATGGAGGAGGATATGGGAAACGAAATCTAGCCTATTATCGTAAATTCTATTTAGCGTTTCCTAATAACGAGATTTTGCACACACTTGTGCAAAATCTATCTTGGTCACATATTCGCTTACTTATTCATGTTGAAGATGAAGAGGCGAGATTGTGGTATATGAAAGAATCCTCGGAAGAAATGTGGAGTGTTAGAACTTTAGAAAGAAATATAACAACCCAATATTATGGTCGCAGATTGGCGGCACAAAGAGAGCAATTACCCCTCCCAACTCCAACAATTATAGAACAGACCACTCCTGAAGCATATATCAAGAATCCATTAGTTGCAGAATTCCTTGGATTTAATCGATATAGCAACTATTCTGAAACCGAATTAGAACAGGCTCTCATAGACAACTTACAACAATTTATTATGGAGCTTGGACGTGGTTTCGCATTTGTTGATCGTCAGAAACATATACGTACAGATTTGGGTGATTTTTATGCCGACCTTGTCTTTTACAATTATCGAATGAAAAGATTTGTAATCTTTGAATTGAAAACCCACGCATTAACTCATGCTGATGTGGGACAACTTGATATGTATGTGCGTATGTATGACGATTTGGTAAAAGGAGAAGATGACAATCCTACGATAGGCGTACTTCTTTGCACTGATACGGATAAAACAATTGCGAAGTATTCTGTCCTGCACGATAACGAGCAACTGTTTGCGGCAAAATATATGGCATATATGCCTACTGAAGAGGAATTGCGTAAAGAGATAGAACAACAAAAACGTTTCTTCTTAGAACAACACGATCAAAAATAATATCTGTTAGGTTACAACAAAAGGCACTTGCTTGAAGCAAGCACCTTCTTGAAGGTGATGTAATCTATCTTTTACATCAGATAGACATACATTGTATAGATGTCGCCATTGAACAATTCTTCGGCTTTGAGAGCTGCTTCTTCATCATTGCGAGCTTCGACTTCGTAAGAGTAAACTTCATTGTCAAAATCCTCAATATCCACTTGGTAAAAGTTGAGGAGAGTCTCGCTCGGCAAGCCGACCACGCACCGGTTCTACGAACCGACAAGCGTTGCTCGCTCTCACTCGAATGCGAGTATTAGGCAAATCTATGCCTAATACTTCGTATTTCATCGCAATAATGAGCTGAAGCACTCGCTGGCACGAAATTTAACCAGAAAAATACTACACTTTAGGCGTGGAGATTTTTTAGCGGAACTCGTCTTGTCCTTGTGTAGTGAATGATACCCGAACTTTGCGTAGTGAAATATCAAAGTGTGACGAAAAGCGACAGCGATTGTATCATCAAATCACGGTGTAAAATAAGGCACATAGAGGAACATCGAGCAGTGATGAAACGCCCGATAACAGAAAGGAAAAACCACTCGGCTCGCCCTAACTGTAGGGAACCCAAGTGGTCTTATAAAAGATTAAATGAAATGTTTCGAAGTCGGTTGCAACCAATAGAATAGCCAAAACCAACAATCAATCCGACATCATCGTATGCCTATCGAAGAAGTTAATATTTTTGCATGTATTCTTGCCAATCATTAGGATACAATCGTTTAATTCTTTTGATCATAAAATCGGGAATCGGTTCTTTAGAATAATCTAATCCGTTTACTTTTAAAAAATCTATAATTTTAAGTTTGATTTTGTATTCTTCAGAATCTAAAGGTAAATCTATTTTACGTAAGATAGATAAAATAGTTTCTTTTTCTTTATCGAAAGTATTTATGTATTCTTTATCAAATTTAGCACCATTTTCAAGAAGGCATAGTGCTGCTCTCATCTTTTCCGTGTATAAAGCTTCACTTAAAGGATCTGTATCATAATCTCTATCTGGAGTAAAATTGACATCTGCTCCGTAGTTTAATAATAGTTTAATTTTAGCGATATTTCCATTCCTTGATGCCGCTTCTAATGCTGTTTGACGAAATGGGAAGGAGTATTTCCCATTTTTAGTAATACCTTTTGTCACCGAATTAGGATCCCCCCCATAATCCAATAATAATTTTAATATTTTATCACTTGGATATAGCGATGTACAAGCAGTAATCATAACATTTTCTCCAGTTAAATCTAAAGTGTCTTCGTATTTATTAGGGTCTGCACCTAATTCTAGTAATTTTTTTACAGATGCTATGTTTTCATTATATACAGCTAATAATAATAGTGTATGACCATATTTTTTGTCTTGATAGTCTACTGGTATTTTTTTTTCTTGTACCAAATAAGTAATCTCAGCAGTATCTGCATCACGGACAGCTTTAGCCAAATCCCAAACTGGAGTATCTTTAAATATTCGATAATCAGATGAAAGATATTCATGTGGTTCTGTAAAACTATTATATACTAAAGTTAAGAATATAATAGACCAGTACATTATATATAGCAAAAAAATTATTTTTACTATCCGTATAATCGTTTTTTTCATAAATTTAAGGTTTAAAAATTGAATTTAAATTATTGTTGAATTTTACATATTGTTCAAAGAACCAATCTCTTGTTCGTTTTAACAAATTAGGCTTATAGAAGTTCTCTATACTGTGTCCTAAAACATTAGATGCGCTATTACGCCAATGTTTAGTGCCGTCTGCAGTAGGTAATTTCATTGTACTTTGGAAATAATGTAATTCATCACGACGTGTAATGTAAGCATCAATTCTTGCTTTTGATGTTTTATTTACAGTTAGAGGACTAACTCCTGCTGCATTAAATGTCATTGCTCGGCCATTGGTTGCATAAGCACTTGCCGCTGCCAAACCTCCACCTAAAGAGTGCCCGACAAATGTTAATTCTTGATTTTTTAACTCCCTAACTAATACTTTTGCATTATTCATTGCAATGGAATATTGTTCTGAAGAACCAAGGAGTTGCGATATATTATTCCCCCAATCATCTAGACTTGTAAAATCGGTTCCTGCAAAAGCATACGTATATTCTGTTACACCATCAATGGTGCGCTCGAACAATTGAGATTTAAACCCGCTTCCTGAGTGATCCATTGAAATACCATAATTATTTTTTGATTCAATCCAACCTTCTGTTAGAATTACATTACCATTTCCATATACATAATCAGCCATACGAGCAGCTTCTTCCTCTGTAGGTTCAAAACCCAAAATATCAATTAATTTTACAGGATTATTCGCACAATACGCATATGTCGAAACATTCGGATATTTCAACTCCATTGGGTCTGTAGATAACCAAAGTGATGTTCTCGGATCATAATATCTTGCACCATAATAGTATAATCCTGTTTCCTCGTCAAGCTCTTTACCGTTGAAAAGGTATGGGGTATTCAACTTGGCAGAACTGCTTAATTCCTCTATGAACACCTCTCCAAACGGAACATATTCCACATGTTGAGAAACCTCTCCATCTGAATCGGTTATGTATGAAGTACTGCCAAGATGGTCTGAATGGATATAATATGAATATTCCTCATAATTATCAGTGCTTGATGCCGTAGAAGCAAGACTCATCAATGCCGGCTGGAATCCCGGAATAATATCATCATTATTCAAGCCATTATACGGCAATTGGAATTTAGTGTAAATAGCTTCCACGCTATCATTTAATGCCGCGCTCTTATTATTCAATCTAGTAACATAGGTATTATTTCCATACGCCGCTGTTGGTGTTGTAGCGGGATTATATCCATTGTCTATTGCAACTTTAGAAACAATACGCTCAGAACCAATATAGATGTGTTTGGTATATCTGCCACCATTTGTAAATACCATATATGGACTTGGATAAATTGTAAATCTATCTGTCTGTGTCTCGTTCGCGCCGATAAATTTGATGCTTTTTCTTTTATGATAGAAGTCAGCCATAGCGCAAAGATAGCAAAATAAATAAGAAGAAGTAACTAAATGAGGTTTAAAATGATATAATTAACTATACACCACAAAATGGGTATTATTATTTACATAAAAAGGCTGTGCCCCATCGGCACAGCCTTTTTGTTAGGATTGAGGTTATTGTGATGTTTTATACAATAATACTTTTATCGGATAATTACTTTCTTAGCGGTATCCTTACCGGTGGCATCTGTAACTGATACGATATATATACCGGCCGAAAGGTTGTTGATGCTGATAGAATTTGAATTATCAACAGATGCTTTTAATACACCATCGATTGAATAAATTGCAATATTGGCAACTTCAATTCCATCAACCGAGAGCGAAGCTCCGTTGGTTGTAATATCGACATCTTGAGAAGCATATATATCCTCGATAGCGTTGGGTATATCTGATTCAGGCGCATCGCCGGTATAGAAGTAGGCAATGCCTTGACCTGTGCTTAACACCCATGCTTCAACATAGTTGTTTCCATCTTGGTTGAGGACTATATTTCCGGTACAGTTTGTATTGCGATTAACGTCTGAAAGTTTGTCTTGAGGATAACTTGCAATATATGTTGGCGAGAAGAAAGTTGAACTTGTGAGGTCGTTAGGGTCTGAAATTTTGAGCAACTTCATGTGTCCGCCAGTGTAGTTGTTGGCAATGTCGGCAGCTGATTGATATTGAGAGGTGTTGCCATCTGCATCGGTCTGTGTAGAGTAGGTTTTATCATTGAAATCAAGAATGAAACCATACGTTATGTTGTCATAGACAAATTCACGATAGATGTTACCCCAATTGTTGTATCCGCTCATGTAGTCGGCGCGGCTACCATCGGGCAAAATTTTAGATGGAGCACAATCTTTTCCATCGAGCATCCAACCGTAGGCAGTAGGATAGGCGCGAATAGATGATTTACAAGCAAGATATTCACCCTCAGATGTGACTTCGATAGGAGCGTTTGGTGTTTTATTAATAGCACCATTGGCAAGAGCAAATTCAACGATGTATGTACCACCGGTAACACCACTTATTTTGCCATAATTGTCGTGAACGAATATTAGGCGACCGCTATCCCATGATCCACCCACTTCGATATAGTCACCAAGTCGCATTATATTGTTGGCGCTGAGAGTTTCATAGGGAATTTCGGTAACGGTTGGCAGGCTTGTGTCGTTGTCGTCCCATACATAGATTTTTAGCGAGTGTGTGTTGCCGTTTCCGTCAATACCGCCAATGTTACAAGCTACAATTTTACCATCAAAAGCTCTGACGTCGCAAAGAGGAAGGAGTCCGCCTTCTACACCTGTATTGTTGAGGTCGTAGAGGTATTTCCCGTCGCGAGCATCAACAACTTTGATATAAGAGTGGTCGTAAACCAAGTATAGCTTGCCATCTTTGTAGTCCATGTTTCTTACTTTTTCAGCGTCCCAGCCATATTGGGCGTTATTATCACGCTTGTCGCTTGCTACCCAACCTTCTTTAAATTCCAATGGGGGAGCTGTGGCTACACCCGAGAGCATAATCCATTTATATACATCGTTGCCATTGACGTCAACACATGAAAGCATTATGTGTCGTTCATACATGCCATCGGCGCTATTGTCGGTGTCATAGGGGTATGTTCCAACTTTTTTGGGTGAGAATGTAACAGTGAGTTTTGGATTTTCGGGATCAAAGTCATGTGTGTCGCCGCTCACGTTAAATCCACCGGGGCTCACGCTGAACACACCATCGGGATCGGTGAGAGTAACTGTAACCCATGATCCGAGAAGATTACCATCAAGCGTAATTTCGGTTGTGGCAGATGAACCGGCTGCGCAACTGAGTTCAACCATAGTTGTACTTGGAATGATTTCAGGTGTAGAGCTTGTACCTCCCGAAGAGTTACCTGCGTAATAAGTGGGTTCGGTTACACCTCCATAAGTGCTTGCGAGATAGTCATATATACCTTTTAAGTGGCCGTCAACCCAAGTGAAGAATCCTGTGCTTGAAGTGTCGTGAATGAGTTGCCAGTCGCTGTAGCAGTCGATAAACAACCCTTCGGTGAGAGTAGAAGGATAGGCTTCACCGGCGGTGATAACTGTGTATCCGGCTGATTTTACACCGCGGTCAATAAGTTCATAACCACCAGAGCCATTTACTGTGCTGAATTTAGATATAAGCGCTGATTGCATGTAGCTTGCGAGATTGTAGCTTCCGCTATAGTAATAGTATGATTCCGTTCCATGGGCCGAAGCATTGGCTGCATTAAGGTGGAAAGATACAAAAACGTCACTGTTATAGGTGTAGCAGAATGCACGTCTGGGAGAGAGTTCTACTTCTCCAGAGAAGTCATCTTCCCATCGTGTCATATACACGTTTGCACCCATTGAAGAGAGACGGTTATACACGTTGCCGGCACATTGGAGCACGAGCCAAGATTCGGTGTAGTCATTGATAGATGAACTTGCATAACAAGCACCCGGGTCGTCACCACCATGACCGGGGTCAAGAATGATGACAAAGTCACTCCAAGCGGCATTTACTTGTTGAGGAAGGGCTATGCCCAATATGATAGCTATGCTAAATAATATTTTTCTCATAGGATTGTGTTATTTGATGTTGGCAACGTAAATTTGTCCGTCGGTATATGAAGTGAAAACTAATTTTTTACCATCGGGAGATATCGATGGACACATTTCCATCATGTCGGGAGTTTTAGTGAGGGCAAGAGCACCTGTGCCATCGGCGTTGATGAGGTATAGATCACTTGAAGTGTATTCGTGACCATTGTCGGTGCTACGCTCGTAAATGATTTGATTGTTGTTGGCCCAAGTTGGGTTGAACCCACGAGCAAGAATTCGTTTGCCTGTTCCGTCGATGTTTATGATGCAAATGTTATTCTTTTCGTTAAATACAACTTGTTTGCCATCGGGAGATACTGCGGGACAGAATGCAGGTGCATTGTTGATTTTGGTTTTTTGGCCATTTGGATAGATGATGTGCAACCCATCTTGATCGACCATTGCGTTGACATTGTTGGCCAATAATGAAATTTTTTTATCGCCTAAGCTTTTGGGAAGAGCTTGACGTTGACGGTCGATGCATTTTGCTTCATGGCAGATGATGTTAACATTACCCAAGCGCGAATAGCTCCACACAGCGGGATTCATGCGTGTTACATCTTCTGTGAGTCGTGTTTTTGTACCATTTAATGATACAGCCCAAGCTGCTTGACTACGTTTTTTGCCTGTGAAGGTGTTTTCGTAACGTAAATCTCTAACAAGAATTTCTTTAGAGTCAGCGCTCCATTGATACATGAATCCAACACCGGCGGCGTCTGATATGCGATGCATGTTTTCGCCATTTGCGCCCATGACGTAGAGATTATTATAGCCATAGTTGGTAAAAGCAATGTAGGCTCCATCGGGAGACCAACGAGGATTTTCATACTTGGCGTTGTTGTTTGTGAGTCGAGTCACATTGCTCAATTCTCCTTTTAAGTTTTGAGCCGATGCTATTCCTGTTACAAACAATAATGCCGTAAGGATAATAATTTTCATAAATGATAGGGGTTAATATTATTTACTATGATTTTATAAGTGTGCAAAATTAGTAATAATTTTTAGTATAAGAGCAACATGTCTGCAAAAAAGTTAATAAATGGGGGCGTTGCTGTGCTTTTGTCGGGGTGATTGGGGCGTTTGTTGGTTGATTTTGGGATTTTTGGTAAGAAAAACATTCATGAAAATCAAAAGAGAGTGAGCCAAAATTTGTCATTTTGACTCACCCTCTTGATGAATGATAGGTTTATTAAAGGGTTATTTGATAGCTATTTTCGCAGTAGTTGTATTGCCTGAATTGTCGGTGATGTTTACAACGTATATTCCGGCAGGAAGAGAGCTGAGGTTGACAGTTTGAACGTTGTGTTCATTTGCCACAAGAGAGCCGGCGGCAGAGTAAACGTAGATTTCATTAGGAGTGATTCCTGCAATAGTGAGAATATCTCCGTTCATGTATATGCTTGCTTGAGCTTGATCAATGGCTACGTTTTCAATACCAACCTGGGTGTCGAGCTTGAATGTGTATTGTGCAGCAAGTTGCCCGGGAACATATTGGTAAAGTTTTGCTTCGTAGTCGCCAGTGACTTGTGCTGAGATACAGTTGGCATTGGGCGAATAGGCCGGCGAAGCAGTTATTTGTGTAGCATGATTGGCCAATACTTTGTTGTTGGCGATGTCAACCACTTGGAAACCATCGAGGTAGTTAGTGCCAATGGGCTCAACGGCATATAGCGTGTTGTTGAGAATGAAGAATGTGCCACCTTGCGTCTTGTTGATTCCATTGTCGGGGTATGCTACAAATTCAGTGCCGTTGTGATAGTAGAAATGGTTGGCTGAGCGTAAACGAACAGCAATAGCATCGCTACCAATGTTGTTGGCTAATGGTACAGCAAATGATTGGGCATCGGCAGTAATTGCGTTTATGTCAATTTTCTTGTTAGACGCTTGCGCCCCATTTTTGATGTAGATTTTAGCTACCGAGGTAGATGTGTTGGGGAATAGGAACAATACGCCTCCGGTTGCATTCATCACGTTACCAACGACACGGCCGATATATTGAACATAGTTGGTTGTCATGCCATCGGGCAAAGTGATTGCTAAGTCTTGGAAAGTGGTGCTTCCTGCAGGTAAAATCTTAAAAGAAGTAGCTGCATTTGTCCAGATTGTAGTACCAAGGATTATATTTCCGGCGTCATCGTGTGCGATGGCAGTACCGGCCGCAGAATCGGCCACTTTAGTTTTACCCGACGCGGTGTAATAGTAAAGTATTGAATTAGCAATGTCGTTTACATAAATCTTGCCATCACGACCCGATGCCCATCGAGATCCTGTTTGAGCTGTTATCAAGTCGGTAGTTACCGCCCAATCTTGAGAGAGCGTCGCAGTGCCTGTGGGCTCAATCTTGTAGGCTCCGGTACCGGTAAGTGCAACTGTGACGTCGGGAGCGTCGGCAGATGATATTGTGAGAGTGGCAGAGTGTGTGCCGTCAGAAGTGGGAGCATAGGTGACTTGAACGTTTGCGCTTGCAGTAGCTTTGGCAATAGTTGTTGGCGAGATGCTAAACATGCTTGCATCGGTGCCTGATAGAGCCATGTTTATGTCTCCGTTAAGGCTTGATCCAGAAACGGTGATTGTAGCTGAAACTGATTGGCCCACGGTAGCATCAAGCGCAACTTTTGATTTGCTCGCAGTTACAGTTGGGGTGGCCGGCTTGATTTCATCGACAGTATAAGTGGGCACTGTTCCATAAGCATAGTAAGCAATGCCTTGTCCGGTTGATAGTACCCAAGCTTCTACACCGCTTGACCCATTAACCGAAGCAATAACGTTACCTGTGCAGTTGGGGTTTTGAACTGTTGAGCTAAGCCCGGCAGAAGGATAATCGCCACAATCGGTTGGTTTGCTCCACCCCGAGTCGTTGCGAAGCAGTTTCATGCGTCCTCCGGTATAGTTCTTTGCTTTTTGAGCGTCGGTTTGTGAGCTCCAATTGTCGCCTTCCATTGGGTTGAACGTCATGGTGATACCATATTCAGTTCCTTTCCATTTAAATACTTGGAAAGCAGTGCCCCAAGTCTCGTCAGAGTCGATGTAGTATTCGCGAGTACCATTGCTGCTTAGACGGGCAGTATGGTTATTCTTGCCGTCAATCCAATAGTAAGAATCGCCTGGGTAAACGCGGGTTGTGCTACCTGTATTGAGTATTGCAGAGCCGTCGGTAGTGGCATTTACAACTGTAGGAGTTGTTGCACACACGCCATTTGTGATGGCATAAGATATAATGCGAGTAGCATCAGTGGCATAATTGCCAAAGACAATTTTGCCACTTGTCCAAGAGCCATAGAAACCAATGCAGTCGCCAATGCGTGTTGCACCACCAAAATCGGTAGTGTTTAGGAGCAAACGAGGATTGGATTGGTCGTTATCCCAAACATAAACACGAAGGGCATTGTTGTTGGCTGTTGTGGCGAGGTTGCACGCTACGAGTTTACCATCGCATATCTTAGCATCGCAAAGAGTGAGAGTGCCACCTTCGACACCGGCTTTGTTCAGATTGCCGAGATCGGCTCCTGTTTGAGCATTTACGACCTTGATGTCGGAATGATTGTAAACGAGATATAGTTTACCGGCGTTGTAGGTCATGTTGCGCACTTTACCGGCGTCCCAACCAAATTTTGAGATTGTACCGGCTTGGTCGGAAGAGTTCCACTTTTCGGTAAATGAAAGGGGCGCAGCGGTTGCAGTACCGGTTAAAGATACAGTCTTAGAAAGAGACCCTGATTTCAACGTGAGAGAGCCTGAGTAGTTGCCGACTGTAGTTGGTGCAAATTTAACGGTTACTGTGCTATTGGTGGAGGTTAACGATTTGCTTGAAATAGAGAAACCTGTGCCACTAATTGTTGCAGTAGGAGCCGCTGTGAGGTTAGAACCTTTGATTGTGATGTCAACCGTTGAAGAAGCACCTTCAACGCAGTTGAAAGCCCATTCAGTGGGGCTGACTGTCCACGATGGGTTAGGTGTAGTGGAGGTTGAACCCGCCGGATTGATGATGTTACTATTGATGAGGACTAAGCGATCGTAGAAGCCATAAAGGTGTCCTTGTACCCATTTCTTGAATCCGTCTTTTGATTCGGAGTTGATGATACCCCATTCGGTAGAGTTGTCAACAAAAAGACCTTCGGTCAATATGGCAGGAACGCTTGAAGATCCGGTGATAACGGTGTAGGCAGCGGTTTTCACACCTCGGTTGGTGGGGGTAAATCCGCTGACGGTCTTGAAGTTGGCAATTAATTGTGCTTGTACTTTATTGGCGAGCACAGAGCTATTGCCTGTAGTCCAATAGTAGTAGGTTTCGGTGCCTTTGGCCGACCCATTGAATGCATTCAAGTGAATAGAACAGAAAATATAAGGGTCGTAAGAAACCGATGCGCTTCTACGCGCCGACAATGAAATGAAAGTGTCGGTCGTGCGAGTCATTTTAACCGTTCCGCCGCATTCATTGACGATGCGAGATTGCAATGCTTTTGCGCAGCGCAAAGCAAGGGTGGCCTCGTGTGGAGCACTTGGACCGGATGCGCCCGGGTCGGTACCTCCATGCCCGGGGTCAAGCATTATGCGATAGGTTGACCAATTAGTTGCTGCTTCCGTTGGGAAAGAGAATGTTGCGATGAGCAACATAGCCATGAGGAAATATATTTTTTTCATAATGGTTATCGTTATTGATTAGTTAATCATTATATGTGAGATACCTTAATTGAAGTCGGCAACATATATTTGACCATCTGAGAAAGATGTGAATACAATCTTGTTTCCGTCGGGTGAAATTTGAGGTTGCATTTCAATGAGGTTGGACGATGTAATCTGTTTGAGAGAAGCGCCATCAATCGTGGCAAGGTATAATTCACCACTTGTGTAGGTGTGCCCATCGTCGGTTGTTCGCTCAAAAACTATTTGGCTATTGTTGGCCCAGCATGGATTGAAACCGCGCCCGATAACCACTTTCCCTGTTCCGTCAATGTTCATGACGCAAACGTCGTCCATTTGGTTGAATGCTACTTTCTTGCCATCGGGGGATAGTGCAGGGCAGAAAGATGCACCGGCATTTATAAGTTTTTTGTTGCCATTGATGTCAACCAAGTATAGGTTTTCGCTATCGCAATAGAAACTTACTTTGCTTGATGGTAGAGCTGTAACTTTAGCTGCAAGAGCTTTAGGAAGTGTTGATAGTTGTTGCTTTAAAACAATGGGTTTGGCGTCGGGCGAAGCGATGCTTTTAGTGCCGAGAGCATCATAGCGCCATGCTGCCGGTTGCATATATTCGGCATCTTCCGATAGACGGGTTTTCTTGCCTTTCATATCAATAGCCCACGCGGCATGGTAGCGAAGTAATTGTCCTTCAGTACCTATCCATCGAGTGTCGCGAACGAGAATTTCTTTGGAGTCGGCGCTCCATTGATACATATATCCAACACCTAAATCGGCCGATATTTGAGTCTTAGCAGAGCCGTTGTGATTCATGACATATAGGTTGTTGTAGCCCAACTCGGTGAATGCGATTTTTTGTCCATCGGGCGACCATTGTGGGTTTTCATACATCACTCCATCTTGTGTGATTCGGGTAACATTGCTGATGTTCCCGTTTTTGAGGTCCTGAGCTGATACTGTTTGTGTTAATAGCACAGCCGCGATGAGTAGAATCTTTTTCATAAGCAATAAATTTGGTGTTTTAGGGTTAAAATTATTCACGCAATTGTTTAAATTGCTGAATCAAGCATGTAACAATACGCAAATTTAATGATATTGACCGAGAATGACAATATATAGGACTATAATAAAAACATGTTTTACAACACATTCTTGTGTCGTTCAATCAAATAGTTTGAATGGGAGTGATGGTTCTCTATACGAAAAAGCCGACGGGAAAATACGGCTTTATCGTTGACGTTTGGGCGAAATAATGATGTTGTTGCGACCGGAATAGATGTGGTAGAAGCGTTTGGCTTCGGAGTTTTTCATAATTAGGTTGATGATTTCTTGGTAGGAGAATTCACGATCGTCAATAATTATGTTTTTAGGTTGGTTATCGTCGGGAATGTTTGTTGCGTCGGCAATGTGGAAAATCTTGTCGTTGAAACCTTCTTGGAGAAGAATTGCTTCAATGTCGGCCGCTCCGTTTTTACTAATAATATATGTGTTGGCCGATTTGTGTGATTTTTTGAGTTTAAGTTTTAGGGGTTTAATAATTGTAGATGTCACGGCTCCAATGCACATTCTAAGGAAAATGGCACTGCTGACAAAAATGCGGCTGATAAAACTCCGCCCCGGGTAATGCTTGCAATAAAATATGTGCATTGCTTCATAGAAGATTTTCACATAGTTCATTGATTCGGTTTTAGTGCATTCTCCTTTGTAGTGAATAATGGGAGTTGGGAGATAATAGTTTTCCCTGCCATTTGTTGCCATGCGATAGGATAAATCCATGTCTTCGCCATACATGAAAAAGTCTTCGTCAAACCCTTTGACCTGTTTAACGATGGAAGTGCGCAAGAGCATGAAAGCGCCGGCGAGAACATCAACTTTGTGGGCTTGATTTTCGTCAAGGTATTTCATGTGGTAGCGGGCAAAGATGCGCGATTTTGGGAAAATTGCCGAGAGTCCGAATAGCTTACAGAATGAGTTCCAAATAGAGGGGAATGAACGTTTTGACTCGGGAAGGAAATTTCCGTTTCCGTCAATCATTTTTACTCCGATAGCGGCACATTTCTCGTGGGAATCCATCCATTCGACAGTCTCTTTCAGCGTATCTTTGCCTATGATGGTGTCGGGATTGAGTACGAGTATATAATCGGTGTCGGCTAAGTCAAAGCCTTGATTATTGGCTTTAGCGAAGCCTAAGTTTTCGTTGTTGCAAATGAAAGTGACGTCGGGAAAACGCTCTTTGAGAAAAGGAATGGAGTCGTCGCCGGAATTATTGTCGATGACAATAGTGCGCCCAGGCACGCATTGGTATGCCTCGCGCACCGACAGAAGCGTCTGTTCCAAAAAATACTTCAGACGATAATTTACGATGATGGTTGTGACACGTTTCATCATTTTCTCATAAGGAGCTATTAATAAAACGACGAAATAGTCGTTTTATTACACCATGAAGAGGTAAAATTGTTTGTTGAGGTAGGAGATGGGATTATCTGAGCTCATGCAGAGCATCTAACATGCCTTGTAGCTGAGTGCGAATTTTGCGCAGACGTTCAATTGCTTGGTGTTTGCGAGAGACGCCGGAGTGGTTGTGTCGGATTTGTTCTTCGGCGGCTTCAAGTTTCAACCCTTTTTCTTTGACCAGAAAGTACACCATTCTTATTTTTTCAACGTCGGCCGGAGTGTAGAAACGTGTTCCATGCTCGTTGCGTTTAGGCTTGATGATAGTGAATTGGCTTTCCCAGTATCTTAGAGTAGATGCGGGGATATTTAAAAATTCGGCAACTTCTTTGATTTTGTAGTATTTTTTTGTCAATTCCATGTCAAAAAGTTTTAAGAGGTTAATTAGCATCAGTCCATGACGTGTCCGGCATTTTCGGCCCGGAGAATCATTTCGTTGTATTGCTCAGGTGTTAGGTCGTAGAAGTAATAATTTATAGGGTTCTGGGGTTGTCCTTTGTATCGTACTTCGTAGTGAAGGTGAGGCCCTGTTGATTTACCGGTATTTCCTACTCGTCCAATGAGGTCGCCACGTTTCACCAATTGTCCGGTCTGAACTTTCATTTCACTAAGATGGGCATATCGAGTAGTGTAGTTGTAACCATGGTCAAGAACAATCAGATTGCCGTAGCCACTATGCCACTTGGCCGATTCGACGCGAGCATCGCCGGTGGCATAAACCGGAGTTCCAATATCGGAGGCAAAGTCCATTCCTTCATGAAATTTAGCAGTTCCATATACGGGGTCAACGCGGTAGCCATATCCCGATGCCATTTGTCGCAGGTCAAGTTCTGAAACCGGTTGTATTGCCGGAATATGAGCAAGACGGTCTTGTTGTTTGCCGGCGAGTTCTTTGAGTTTGTCAAATGATTTTATTTGGACATATATCTGACGATCAAGCTGGTCCATTTTGGTGGACACATTTTTAATGAGGTTGGCGTCAGAAAGGTCGTTAAGATGTTCATATCGGTTGCTCTTTTCCAGCCCGGCAAATCGTTGGGCATCGGTAATGCGGTCGGCTTGCATCATGACGCGATAGAAATTGTTGTCGCGATTGGCAATGTCGTCCAGCACAATAAGAGAGCGGTCGAGGCGTTGATTCAGAATTTTCAGCTCGGTTTGAAGTTGCTGATTTTGTTGTTTTAAGATTTTTTCTTTTGGGAAGTCGATCCAATAATAAACCGCCACAAAAATCACACCACCAATGATAATGCCCGACAATAGGTGACGGAAGAATACCCACAAGCGGTTTTGCCATGAAGGATATACTCGTTCATAATTGTCGGTTTCGGGGTTGTAACGGTAGAAAACTTTGCGTCTCATATAACTCACCAAAAGAAACTTATGATGCAAATTTCGGTATAATTTTCAGAATATCAAAGATAAATAAATAAATTTGACTCAATTATGTATTAATTTTCGTACCTTTGCACTTTAAAATTGAAAATAATAAAGAAAACAATCCATAATAATAAAAACTCAAAAGATGCTTACAGCAAAGGAAATTCGCGAGTCGTTTAAAGACTTCTTCCGTAGCAAAGGCCATCAAATCGTGCCTTCTGCTCCAATGGTAATCAAAGATGACCCAACATTGATGTTTACAAATGCGGGAATGAACCAGTTTAAAGATATAATACTTGGTAATGCCGCGGCAAAATATCAGCGAGTGGCCGATTCGCAAAAGTGTTTACGTGTGAGCGGAAAGCATAACGACTTGGAAGAGGTGGGTATGGATACCTATCACCACACTATGTTTGAGATGCTTGGAAATTGGTCGTTTGGCGACTATTTCAAACAAGAAGCAATCGATTGGGCATGGGAATATTTGGTTGATGTGTTGAAGCTAAATCCCGAACATTTATATGCGACAGTGTTTGAAGGTTCGGCCGAAGATGGCTTGATGCGTGATGATGAAGCTGCATCAATATGGGAAAAACACCTTCCCAAAGATCACATTATTAATGGAAATAAGAAAGACAACTTTTGGGAAATGGGCGATACCGGTCCATGTGGTCCATGTTCTGAAATCCACATAGACTTGCGCCCGGCTGAAGAACGTGCCAAAGTTTCGGGACGTGATTTGGTGAATCATGATCACCCTCAAGTGATAGAAATATGGAACCTCGTGTTCATGCAATATAACCGCAAAGCCGATGGCTCACTTGAAGGCCTTCCTGCAAAGGTTATTGATACCGGTATGGGATTTGAGCGCCTTTGCATGGCATTGCAAGGAAAAACTTCAAACTATGACACCGATGTGTTTACTCCACTCATTGGTAAAATTGCCGAATTGTCGGAAAAGAAATATGGCGTAGATAACAAGGTTGATATTGCAATGCGAGTAATAGCCGACCATGTGAGAACAATTTCATTCTCAATTGCCGATTCTCAATTGCCAAGCAATGCAAAAGCCGGATATGTAATACGTCGCATTTTGCGTCGAGCAGTGCGTTATGCCTATACTTTCCTTGACCAAAAATCAGCGTTTATGTATCGCTTGGTTGATACGCTCATCGAAAGCATGGGCGAGGCCTATCCCGAGTTGCCGGCTCAACGTGATCTTATCATGAAAGTGATTAAGGAGGAAGAGGATTCATTCTTGCGTACCCTTGAAAATGGAATACGCTTGCTTGATGGTGCTATTGTTGCAGCAAAAGAAGCCGGAAAAACTGAAATTTCAGGCAAGGAAGCATTTGTATTGTACGACACCTATGGATTCCCTCTCGACTTGACCGAACTCATTTTGAAGGAAAACAATATGACTCTCGATCATGCCGGCTTTGATAGCGAAATGGCTGCACAAAAGGCGCGTGCTCGCAATGCCGCAGCTGTTGAAGCTACCGACTGGGTGACTGTGAGAGATGGCGAACAAGAGTTTGTAGGATATGACAAAGCTCAAGCCGAAACACAAATTTTGCGTTATCGCAAAGTGAAACAAAAAAATAATGAGTTTTATCAGATAGTGCTTTCTGTGACTCCGTTCTATGCCGAAATGGGTGGACAGGTAGGTGACCGAGGTACATTGACTTGTGGCGATGATGTGGTTGAGATATATGACACCAAACGCGAAAATGGAATGGGTGTGCATCTGAGCAAGAAGTTGCCCAAAGATGTAAATGCAACATTTGTAGCAGCTATAAATGAAGATGCACGTCTTGCTACTTGTTGTAATCACACAGCAACTCACCTCCTACATGAAGCATTGAGAGAGGTGCTCGGAACACATGTTGAGCAAAAAGGCTCGTTTGTGTCTCCCGATGTGTTGCGTTTTGACTTCTCTCATTTCCAAAAGATGACTCCCGAAGAAATTTCGGCAGTAGAACATCTTGCCAATAAGAAAGTGCGTCAAGCTATTGCACGCGATGAACGTCGCAATGTGCCCATTGCCGAAGCTCAAGCAATGGGAGCCATGGCTCTGTTTGGCGAAAAATATGGCGAGGAAGTGCGTGTGATAAAATATGGCGACTCGGTGGAACTATGTGGTGGTACTCACGTTGACAATACCGGTAATATTGGTATGATTAAAATCATCTCAGAAAGCAGTATCGCAGCCGGAATTCGCCGTATAGAAGCAATCACAGGAGAAAATGTTGAAAAAGCTGTTGATGAATTGACTGCCGAGCTCAAAGAAATCAGCTCAATGTTTAACAACGCGCCTAACCTCATTCAAACACTCCGCAAGTCAATTGAAGAAAATGCCGATTTGCGCCGTCAAGCTGAAGAATATTTCAAAGAACGAGTAAATAACCTTGTGAAACAAGTATTGGAAAAGGCTTCAGATGTAAATGGCGTTAAGGTGGTATCATTGACAGGCGTGAGAGTGCCCGACGTGGTGAAGAATGTGGCATTTGGAGTGCGTGCTGCATCAAATGATCGCACTGTATTTGTTGCCGCTACTGTTGACATGCAAGGCAAACCTCTATTGACCGTAATGTTGACCGATGACCTTGTTAAAGAAGGCCTCAATGCGTCAAATATTGTTCGTGAAGCCGCAAAACTCATCAAAGGTGGCGGTGGCGGTCAGCCCGGATTTGCTCAAGCAGGAGGCAAGGACAAAGAGGGCATAGGTGCAGCCGCTCAAAAAATGCGTGAATTGCTTGCTCTCTAATTAAAGAAATCGAAAATAGTATAAATGACAACGCCGCAGACTACTACGAGACTGCGGCGTTGTTGATTATGTATGCTTGTAGATTAAGGCGTGTCGGGGATTATTTGTTGTCATTGTTGTCGTTGTTGCCTGTACAAGCTACAACAGAAATCATCATTGTCAAAACAATCAAAATTGCAAAAAGCTTTTTCATTTTTAGTTTTCTCTCTTTCTTTTCGTTAGTTTTATTTTAGCGGAGGTCATTCGCTCCACTGCCTTA
>JAFVPD010000034.1 GCA_017505535.1 Muribaculaceae bacterium | reverse complement strand
ATAGCGTGAGGGTTCCACCTCTTCCCATTCCGAACAGAGAAGTTAAACCTCACCACGCCGATGGTACTGCGAAAGTGGGAGAGTAGGTCACCGCCCCCTTCACAAGCCCCGACTCAAACGAGCCGGGGCTTTTTATTTATAGCATATTCTTTTTTACACTTTTGGGTATTTGGGTGATGATTTATTCTAAATATCTTTGCGAAAAAATATAATTATGAGCAGTACAGATTGCGAGAATTTTATTAGCAGAGAGGAGTATCTAAAAGTGAGTCATACTTCATTATTGTTTTTTGGGGGTGAGCCGGATAGTTCTGTAATTGCCGAATGTGCTTTGCGTTTTGGTTTTTCGCACTTGACTTTTGTAGATGATTCCAGAGTTGAGTTATCGGATTTGCAGAATGATTGTTTTTCACGTACTGATGTAGGAAATTATAAAGTAGAAGCGATTAAACGTAAATTATTGGAGGTCGATCCAACTGCTGAAATCTCACTTGTCACTGCTGATGTCACTGCAGTTGATTTAGAGTCGCTTATTGTAAAACATGATATTGCAATTAATTTGCTAAGAAAATTTCCTACCAAGTATTCTGTCCTATTTAATACTATTTGCTTAAATTTGGGGGTTCCAGTTTTGCACACCTATAATATTGGATGGGCGGGAATTGCTACTGTGATTAATAAAAACAGTCAATCTTTGGAGTGGAGCAATTTAGAATATCGCGTGTTTATAAAAATGGTCGCTGATTATTATAGATATTGGGGGACACCTCAGCATTGGCTGGAGGATGTGCTGAATTTGAATAAAGAATGTAAAATATCTATAGGTTCATGGATTTTGGGTGGACTTATAACTAATATTTTATATGATATTGTTGTAGGAAATAATGTGAGGTGTTACCCACAATTTTACATGATGACAATTAAGATATAGAACTAATTTTATATTAGTCGGTAGGTTATAGCGATATTAATGGCTTCTGTAATATTCTCAGCGTTGAGTTTTTCAAGAATTGTTTTCCGATAAACTTTCACTGTATCAAAAGATCGATGAATGAGATCTGATATTTCATTCATGGTGTATCCCATCATGGAATATTTTAGCACTTGTATTTCAATGTCTTTTAAATTATACATTGTTTTTTCTTTCCAGCGTTTAGTCGTGCGATTATAGATCCAATGTGAGTTGGATTGGTCGTGTGACATTATTATTTCGCCCATTGTGCCATTTGATGGAATTGATGCTACGCATAGCGCAAGCCAAATTTCACCTGATTTTGTGAGTTTTAGAGGTGTAATCTGATGGTTTATTAGTTGTGTTTTTTTTGAGTGTTTGTTTATGATGTTGAAACAATAAGAGATCGTATATTTTTTCTTTTCTTCGGGTTCAATATTTTTAAGAAATTGAAATCCAGCCACATTTATCTCAAGAAGAAAGTTTAAATCTTCAGCAGGCACATTATCGATATAGAAGTTATAGCCGAGTTCTTGAACTTCATGAGGAGAAAGTCCGCATAAAAACAATGGATTATTTGAAACGTATAAAAAGTTGCGTTTATAGTAATCAATTATATATACACTTTTATATGTTAATCGTGAAAAAGCGTCTATTTCATCAACTAGGTGACTGATGCTTTCATAAGATTCAGAGGGAATAATCCCTACTGAGTTATCCGGTATAAAAAAGTCCTCAACGTTAGCCATGGTTTATATGTAAGTTATAGTTTGAGTGTAACAAAGTTAATAAATAATCGTCATTATATTGTAGAAAATATGTATTGATTACCCAAATGGGTGAAATTTAATGATGGAATTAATTAATACACTTTTGGGTATTACGGCTACAATTGAATGGGTGTAATTTTGTGACACGAATTAAATAATATAAACCAGAAGAAAAATTATGAAAAAATCAGTATTATTATTATTGTTATCACTATTGTTGCCACAATTAACTTGGGCTTATTATATTGTTGGACAGGCCATAGACCAAATAGATAGTAGCCCTCTTTCAATGGCAACAGTCTCATTAATGAAGGATTCTACGTTAATTTCTCAAACGACTGCCAATGAGAAAGGCTATTTCTATTTTGCCGACGTTGTGGATCTTGATGTGATTGTGGGGGTAAAATATTTAGGATATACTGCGCAGCATGTAGCAGTTTCAGGCAATGGAGAAAATGTGGATTTGGGATATGTTGCGCTCATGGAAAAAACTACTAAACTTGAGGAGGTAACAGTGTTTGGTTCAAGTGTGATTGAGAAGGCAGATCGCTATTTGATTATTCCTTCAGTTGAAGAGTTAAATCGCTCTTCTGAGTCTGTTGGATTGTTAAATAATCTCATGATAAAGATGCCTGGATTACAAGTGAACACTATGTTGCAAACGGTAACGGTAGAAGGGCGCACTCCCATTTTTCAGATTAATGGCAAAGAGGAACCAATGCACAAGGTGCAGTCGCTTAATCCCAAAAATGTGTTGCGTATTGAGTATCGTAATACTCCTGATATACGCTATGCCGACCGTGGAGCATCGGGAATTATTAACTTTGTTACTCGTCCATCATCGGAGGGAGGTAGTGTAATGGTAAATCTTAATGGCTCTCCCATGACTGGTTTTTTCAATGGTTTGGTGACGGGGACGTATCATCACAAGAAATCGGAATTGTCGTTTACCTACAGTAATTCATGGCGCGATTATGATAACCAGTATCGAGGAACCGAGGAGGAATATATAGGGAGAGATGAAGTTATAAAACGATGTCAGGTGGCATTGCCTTCATCAATGTCATATTTCTCAAATAGTTTTTCGCTCGATTTTACACACATGTATGATGCTCAGACAATGTTTTCGGCTTCAGCTCAGTTATCGTTGTTTGACTCAGAGAACAAATTACACCAGAGAGTATATGAACAAACAGGAGATTTATCGCAAGAATTTAATAAAACAAATGCGAATAAAACAAATTCATATTCTCCATCTGTTGGAATGTATTTCCGCAAGCAGTTGGGTAAAAAACACTTGATTGAGGTGAATGCCGCTGCAAATATGTCGGAAGGTGATTACGGCCGATCAATGCATTACCTATACGATGATAGTACACAATATAATCAATTGAATGAGACTGAAAATCATAGTTGGAGAGCCGGAGTGGAGGCGTTATATACTCGCTATTATCAAAATGTAACAATGAGATATGGTGTAAATTATGATCATTCATTCCGTCGTAACGACTATGTTGAAAATGGGGGAGATGAAAGTGAAAGTAATCTTAATCGAGATAATGTATATTTCTATGGTGATGCTGCCGGAAAGTGGAAACGTTTTGGGTATTCAGTTGGTGTTGGTGCTAAGTATTATCGTTCGGACGATGATGTGCGCAGTAGAAGTTATATACGAGCAAAATCAACAGTTACGTTGAATTATAAATTGGCTAAAAGATGGAGCTTGAACTATTTGTTCATGTATGATCCAACGTTGCCATCGTTGTCAATGCTTTCCGATCAGGTGAAAACTATTGATAATATATTTGTTTCTGTAGGGAACCTCAATGTAAAACCAAGTACTTGGCATCGCAATCGATTGTATCTGCGTTATCAGTCAGAAACTTTTAATGCTACGTTGTGGGGAAGTTATAGTCGTACTGACAATCCTATTGTTTCGGCCGTTAGCTATATTTCAGATCCGACAAGTCCATATTATAACATGTTTATGCGTCGCACCGAAAATGGAGAATTTGACGATCTTGTGAATGTGCAGTTAAATCTTGGATATCATAAATTGTTTAATCATGTGTCGCTTTTTGCTGAATTGGGTTATGATGGCTACCAATTTGTGGGCCCTGGATACGATGGACAAGAGCGTAAGATTTATGCAAATGCATCGGCTCAAGTATATTGGGGCAATTGGACTGTTCAAGCTCGATTTGAGATAGCTCCCCGTTACAGCCTATCGGGCAACACAATGTCGCGAGGTGAAAGGTTTAATGTTTTAGGAGTGCAGTACAAACTGAATAATTGGTTTTTCTCTTGCCTAATAGCCAATCCGTTTACTCGTCATGGCTCTGAGTGGTCAAGTGAAACAATATCAGATGTTAATCCCAATAGAACATTAGGTTATATAAAGAATAATGCCAATATGGTTTCGCTTGGGGTAATATATAGGGCTAATTTTGGTAAGTCATTCAAAAAATCAAAGCGAGGACTAGGGAGCAGTAGTATTGACACCGGAGTAGATGTGAATTATTAGTAGTATAACGAAAAAGCCACGACTGCTTGTTGGTCGTGGCTTTTTGTATGGATGATGTATATATAATCGGTTTTTAGAATGCCGATGGTTTGAGGGCAAGTCCTACGCGTTCGTGCAAGCCGAAAAGTAGGTTCATGTTGTGTACTGCTTGTCCTGAAGCCCCTTTCACAAGGTTGTCTATGACAGAGGTAATAAGCAATTTGCCGTCGATTTTTTCAAGATGGAGTATGCATTTGTTGGTGTTAACAACATCTTTTAGGTCTGGAGCTTTGTCGGTGATGAAAGTGAAATTGTGGTCGGAGTAGTATTCTTCATACAATTTGCGTATTTCATCAAGTTCCACGGGACAATCGATATAAACTATGGCCATGATGCCACGAGAAAAACAACCACGCACCGGAATGAAATTGATGTTGGAATTGAAACTATTTTGCAATGTTTCAAGTGATTGTTTGATTTCGGCAAGGTGTTGGTGGCGGAATGGTTTATAGATCGATATGTTATCGTTGCGCCAAGAGAAGTGTGATGTTGCCGATGGCTTTACTCCTGCGCCTGTGCTACCGGTTATCGCTGTTACGTGAATATCGCTATTGAGTAATAAATTTTTAGCGAGCGGAAGAAGGGCAAGTTGTATTGCTGTTGCAAAACAACCGGGGTTTGCAACATGTTTGGCCCCTCTCACGATGCGTTTGCGATTGAGCTCGGGTAGTCCATAAACAAAGTCGTGACTTCCATCTTCGATGCGATAATCAGTAGAAAGGTCAATTATGCGCAAATCTTCGGGCACAGAATTGCTTTCCATAAATTTGCGAGTTTCGCCATGAGGAGTGCAGCAGAACAGTACGTTTATTTCTTCCCAAGGTGTTTTGTCGGTAAATCGTAGGTCGATTTCACCAATTAGTCCTTGATGAACGTCCGAAACAAGATTTCCGGCGTTGCTTGAACTGTTTATCCATGCGATTTCAACATCGGGGTGGTTGATAAGTAGTCTTATCAATTCGCCTGCGGTGTATCCCGCGCCACCTATTATACCAGCTTTTATCATAATCGGTCAATGTAGTTGTTGTCTTGAGGCATAACCAATATTAATATCAAATAACACAAGACGCCTGCAAATGCGGTAAAAAGAGATAGTAAAACATAGGCAACGCGCACGAGTGTAGCGTCAAGATCAAAATATTCTGCAATGCCGCCACACACACCGGCGATCATTCGTTCTCTTCTTGAGCGTCTTAGTTTTTTGTTTTCCATTGGTTCAATTAAATTTGTTCATCTTTGTGGTTGGCATAATATGCACGAAGGGCAGTTGCCGAAACTTTAATGAAGCCTTTAGCATCGTCGGCTGTCCAGCCTTTTTGAGTTTCGCCATATTCACCGAGTTTGTTTTTAACAAGGTCATCGGCGCTTTCTACTCCCACGGTAGAGAATCCGAGAGGACGCAATTCAAGAATGGCTGTACCGTTTACGTTGCGTTGTGAGTTGATGAGCATAGCCTCAATGTCGCGCATCACGGGTTCGAGATATTGACTTTCGTGCAAGAACATTCCATACCAATTGGCAACTTGGTCTTTCCAATATTGTTGCCATTTGCTGAGAGTATATTTTTCAAGGAAACGGTGGGCTCCGATGATGAGCATTGGTGCTGCTGCTTCAAATCCCACGCGTCCTTTAATTCCGATTATAGTGTCGCCAACGTGCATGTCACGACCCACTCCATAGGCTGCTCCAATTTCTTCAACTTTTTGGATTGCTGCAATAGGGTCGTCATATTTTACGTCGTTTACGGCTTTCAATTCTCCTTGTTCAAAAGTCAAGCGAAGTTGTTCGGTGCCCTCTTTGGTGCAGTGCTTGAGATAGGCCGACTCGGGAAGTCCTTGTGCCGAATCAAGAATTTCGCCACCGCAAATTGATGTGCCCCAAAGGCCAACATTGTAGCTATATTTGAGCTTAGTGAAGTCGGCAGCAAAGCCGTTTTTATTGAGATAGTCAATTTCTTCTTGGCGAGAGAGGTTGTTGTCGCGAGTGAGGGTGATGATTTCTACGCCTGGAGCCATTACGAGGAATGTCATGTCAAATCTGATTTGGTCATTTCCTGCTCCTGTTGATCCGTGCGCAATAGCATCGGCACCGATTTCGTTGGCATATCGAGCTATCGCAATTGCTTGGAAAATGCGTTCTGAACTCACTGAAATGGGGTAGGTGCCATTGCGCAACACATTGCCATAAATCATGAATTTGAGACTCTTTTCGTAGTATTCACGAGTTACGTCTAATGTGACGTATTTTGTTGCACCCAATTTATATGCATTAGCTTCGTTGGTGGCCAATTGTTCGGGGCTGAAACCTCCGGTGTTGGCACAAGCTGCATACACTTCATATCCTTTTTCTTTTGCAAGATACATAACAGTGTAAGATGTATCAAGTCCGCCACTGAATGCTACTACAACTTTTTTCTTCTTTTCCATTATATGTAATTGATAAATTTATTAATCTTGGTTGTCGATATCGTCATCATCTTGAGCGAGGCTATAACGATGATATTGAGTCTCTTTGGGGTCGTATAGGAGCCCAACGCAAAGACATTTGTGACCGCCATTGCGCTGAAGAATGTCAAAGTTAACGCAACTTTCACACCCTCTCCAAAATGCCGGGTCGGTGGTTAATTGATCAAATGTAACAGGTCTGTATCCGAGCTCGAAATTCATTTTCATTACAGCTGCACCTGTGGTGAGTGAGAAAATTTTTGCATCGGGATACATTTCGCGAGAAAGTCTGAAAATGCGTCGTTTAATGCGTGTAGCGAGTCCTATTCCACGATATTTGTCGGCTACGATGAGACCAGAGTTGGCAACAAACTCTTTGTTGCTCCAACTTTCGATATAGCTGAAACCTGCAAATTCGCCGTTGCATATAGCAACGATAGCTTTGCGTTCAATCATTTTTTGTTTAACATATTCGGGAGAGCGTTTGGCAATACCAGTCCCGCGCACTTTTGCTGCGCGGTTGATAGTGTCTAGGATTTCATCAACATATTTTACGTGCTCTTCCGAAGCAACTACAACTTCAATTTTTGGATTCTCTTCCATCTTTTCAGAAAATACTATTATAGCTTATCGATTATTCCCAATAAGGGGTAAAAATATATGTTTTAAAGAATCTCTTGTCGATTTTCGGGAATGAATTTATGGCGAGCCGCAATCATTACCGAGTTGGGCAAAAACGAAGAGAAAAGGGCATAAAGCTCTTCGCGTGTTGACTTCTCATTTACCACAGCAAAAACAGTGTCGGCTCCGGGAATAGTGCCGAGAATATGCTCCGATTCAAGCATATCAATGTCGTAGGCGAGTCCGCTCGCATATCCGTTTCGAGTCTTGATTACTACGATATTGCCTGAAATGTCACATGACAATGCTGCCGGATGCAAACTTGATTGCACGGTGCTTTGCGTTTTTGCAAACGGCTCATTTGTTGTAGCATTAGAATCAGCAATTATGTATCGGTATCCCCCCATATCGGTTGCAACCTTTGTGGTGCGCAACATTTTTAAGTCTCTTGAGAGGGTTGCCTGAGTGACAATAAAACCTCTGATTGCCAATTGTTTCGATAGCTCTTCTTGGCTTCCTATGCTATTGTGGGTGAGAATATCTATGATTACCGGTAAACGTGATTTTCTCTTCTTCATAATATTTTGCGTTATTTTATGCAAAGGTACGACTAAATATTGAATAAAAATAACTTTTGCATAAATTTTAAATGATAATTAATCAGAATACAAGAAATATAGGAAATAACAGGTGAAGCGATTAAGCAAGACGTATGAAATTCCAAAAAAATAGCTATCTTTGTCATAGTTATATAAGGTAACTTTTATATATGGCTTTGTGACGATTTGAGAAATAAATACACAATGCGCACAAAAGAAAGTTCCCGACAATTATTGTTTCACTAATTTATGGAATTATAGAAATTTCCAGAAACTGTTATATAGTCAAACTATGCCCAAATCACAGATTATAGTATCTTTAACGTCGTTTCCTGCTGCGATTGAGTATGCTGCAAAGGCTATTGAATCGATATTGAATGGCTCGGTATTGCCCGATAAAGTCGTGTTATATCTCACTTTTTCGCAGTTTGGAGAACAAGGTATTCCTCAAAGTATAATGAAGTTGGCGAGTGAAAATGCGCTATTTGAGGTGAGAGATTATCCTCGTGAAATACGTTCATATCGGAAACTCATTCCGGCATTGAATGACTTTCCCGAAGCTATAATCGTGACCATAGACGACGATGTTAAGTATCACAAGGATATGCTAAGAGATTTATTGAGCTGGCATGAAAAATTGCCTGATGCAATATTGGCCCATCGTGCAAAGCTCATGAAACCATCTGAACCATATCGCAAATGGAAAAAATATAGGTGGTATCATTTTTTGACAAAAAAAATTCATGCCAATTACCGAAATATACAAACCGGAGTAGGCGGGGTGTTGTATCCACCAAAGTCATTAAAACAGGATATGCTTGACGTGGAGTTGTTTACCCAATTAGCCCCAACAACCGACGATATATGGTTTTGGGCTGCCGGTGTAGCCAATGGCCGAAAGGTTGTTCCGGTCCCATTTGGCCACAATAAACCTCGGGGACTTGGCAAACCAACTATACTGTCATTGAAAACTACCAATTTTAAATCGGGAGAGGATCGAAATATTGCTGCTCTCAATAAAATTTTAGAGAAGTATCCAATAATCAAACAACGAGTCGAAAATGGAGACTAAAGTAGAACAAATGGATATAGACTTAGTTTACCTTTGGGTTGATGGAGAAGACCCTAAATGGCAAGCCAAGTTTAAAACATTCATTGGAAAAACCGACGAAAATTCATCAAATAATTGTAAGGGGAGATATGTAAATAACGATGAATTAAAATATAGCCTACGCTCTATTGAAAATTATGCCCCATGGGTGCGAAATATATTCATCGTGACCGATAATCAGGTCCCGGAATGGTTGGATTTATCACACCCTAAAATCAAGATTATCGACCATAAAGAAATTCTACCTAAGGAAAGTCGTCCATGTTTCAATTCATGCTTGCTTGAATATTTTTTGTATCGAATACCCGGGTTGGCTGAACATTTTTTGTATGCCAATGATGACATGTTTTTAAATAAACCCACAACACCTGAAACATTTTTTACGGCTGAGGGTTTGCCTATAATTAGATTAACTCGCAAGCCATTCAGAAAATTACGTTGGTTTTTTAGAGAGGAGATATGTAAAAAACCATTGAAAAATTATAGTAAAACGATAGGTCGTGCAGCCAAACTGGTTGAGAAAAAATACGGGCGTTATTTCACCGGCATGCCACATCATAACATTGATGCCTATTTGCGAAGTGATTACCAGCGCATTGTTGAAAAAGATTTCCGCGCTGAATATTCGGCAAATAAAGTAACACATTTGAGGCATGATAATGATATACAACGAAGCATCATTTCTTATGTAGCACTTGCCAAACGACGTGGAGACCTGCGCTATGTTTCTCAAAATGAGTCTATTATCCTCATGATTCATAAAGAGAACCATTATAGAAAGTTTACCGAAAAACAGCCGATGTTTTTTTGCATGAACGACTCGGAATATGCACAAGATACCGACCGCATGAAAGCTATGGACTTTTTAGAAAAATTGTTCCCGGCTAAGTCTGAATTTGAAAAATAAAAACAATAGAGAAGCTATGGAGATTGATTTTGTATATCTTTGGGTTGATGGAAGTGATCCGAAATGGCAGGCCAAAAGGAATGCGTGTATAGGAAACACTCAAAAGAAATCAGCAGTGAACTGCGAGGGTCGTTATGCAAACAATGATGAACTGAAATACAGTTTACGTTCCTTGGAACTATATGCCCCGTGGATACGAAAAATATTTATCGTCACCGATGATCAAGTGCCCGAATGGTTGGATACGTCAAATCCCAAGGTGAGAATTGTTGATCATAAAGAAATCTTACCCTCTCAAAGTCTGCCATGTTTCAACTCTCAAGTAATTGAACATTTTCTGTATAAAATTCCGGGATTATCTGAGCAATTCTTGTATGGCAACGATGACATGTATATAAACAAACCTGTCACTCCTGAGATGTTTTTTGCTCCCGATGGCTTGCCTATAATGAGATTAAATCGCCGCCCATTCAGGAAGTTAACGTTGTTGATTAAGGAAAAAGTCCTCAAAAAGAAATTGAGCAGTTATGTTCAAGCCATACGACGTGCTGCCGAGTTGGTGGAAAAACGTTACGGAATTTATTTCGGAGGAAAGACCCATCACAATATAGATGCATACCTAAAGAGTAGCTATCAGCATGTTGGCGAGGTTTTCCATGAAGAAATAGAGGCAACACTAACAAATCATGTGCGCAAGTCCAACGATGTGCAACGCAATGTGTATTCCTACGTTCCTCTTGCCGAAAAGAAGGCCCATTTGCAATATGTGACGCAACGAACTTCGTTTCGTCTTCACATTCAAAATGTGCACCATTATGACAAGTTGGAGCGATATAATCCAATGTTATTTTGCATGAACGACTCGGAATATGCCGATGATTCCGACCGCAGAAGAGCCGCTGAATTTTTAGAAAGAAAATTCCCTAATAAATCTCAGTTTGAGAAATAATGTAACTATTTTTCAGCTATATCGTTTAAATCGTATTTGTCAAAATAATCCGATTTGACGGTGCGTTGAGTGCCACTTGCACGCCCTCTGTTTTGTTTTTCCAAAAATTCCTCGTAGGATTTCACTGCATAGTGATTAATGCGTATAACATCTTGCAGGGGAGTGCGATCTCTAAAACCTTTTGTCAAAGGACAACCATGAGAATCGGCTGCTTTCCCCGATATGCGAGCTGCTTCGTGGCAACCGGTCATGGTGCACACTCGGCGTGGGTCTATGATGCTCTTTACATGAGTGTTAAGTTTGTGTTCGGGAAGCGAGTGACATTTAAATCGCTCCATGACATCGCCCGGCTCATGCTTTTGAGCGCCTCCGCTGCCATATATCAGCCAATTAATTTCAATTGATGCAAAATGTTCCAACGGGCGTAAAAAGTCGGGGACATTTTTGTCTTTGACGGGCACTATAAATTCATCTAAATCAATCACAGCAAGCCATCTCATCTCCAAACGATAGGTTTCGATGCAATGGTCGTAGGCTGCTAATTGCATTCTATAACCCGGCCAATAATGGTATTGAACAATGCCCGATTCGATGTATGGCTCAAGCACCTCTTTAGTGCAATCGGTACTTTCATTGTCGTAGATATAGAATTTTTCCACCCCCATTTTGCGATGCCATTCAATCCATTCTTTGAAATAGGGCCCTTCATTTTTTGCTATTGCACAAACGGCTAAGTAATGACGCGGTTCAGTGGAATTATTCTTCATCTGATGTTTCATCTTGATAGCATTCCAAAGTCCATAACGCAATATTCCACGCCATTTGTTGCGTGTCATTTTGTGGGGTATAAGCCCGGCAATGATTTCGGCCAATACTTTGTTCATGGTATTATGTGGAGGTTAAAGTTCAAAACTTGATTTCTCAGGCAATATGTGCTCAAATGCGTTCTTGATGTTTTCCATCACCAATTCATAGTTGCGAATGTGAATATTGTCATTAAGACATATCAAATTGTAGGATTGGTTGTAGATGGCTGCAATTGCTTGCTTGGGACGTATCATGAGAGGGAACATTTTTGTGTCGCAATAGGTATTGTATGGCTCAAAATTTCCACTACAAATTTGCCACGTGCGGAATAGCTCAGGCGTGTAGTCGTTTAATGCCCTAAATCGATTGACCGATGTATCGGTTAATTCCTTCTCGGCTACGGCCCACACTTCCTCAAACGTACTTTTCAAAAATGGCTGTGCATTGTGAGGCGTGCGCAATGTGATGAACTTGTTATAATATTTCAATATATAATTCCATCGAGCTTTAGAACCATAACTTTCATGAAACCATTTGTCATGGTCTCGTGCCATAACCTCTTTTTTGTCAAAATGGCGATTGATGATTTTCAGGTTATTCTTAATTCTTACATACCATTGCGACCATGAAGGGTGATAGCGGAATGTGGCTATATCGCACGGCTTCCCATTTTTGAAGAAACGCTCTGGTGTGATATTATTAATGATGAAAAAGTCATCATTAAAGTAAACAAAATGTTCGGCCAAGCCGGGTATGCGGTACATGTAGCGCTCGATTACCACTGAGTTATACGTTGGTAAAAACTGCTCGGGAATAAAATCTTTGTGGTTGACCAAATTAATTTTCGGATTGTTTTCATCGAGCCAATCGGGTTTTTGTCCACTTGTCACGAAGTGAATTTTGTTAACCCACGGAGCAAACTTTTCAACGCCTCTAAACCAATATCTCAAGAATCCATAGTCACGGAAACGAGCATCTGATACTCCATTTTTTGTGTTATCTTTTTTCTGGGAATATTTGGCAAATTCGGCCTGCCATTCCGCATCGTCCATGTTTACCCAAGTTATAACAAAATCAATCTTCATGTCTGATGGTTTTCTAAATAGATATTATATTGTTTATTCACTCAAAGGTTTATCCAATTCAATGGCATGTTTAAACCTATTGTGGGTCCATAAATATAATTCAGGCACCTCTTTGATAATTTGTTCGAGCTTATTGTAATACATTTCGGTCAATTTAAAATCGGGTAGTTCCGAAGGATTTTCATGGAGCTGAATAAATTCGGCTTCATAGTATCCTCTTTTGACGCGTGACACTTTCAAGAACCATGCTTCGAGCTTATAGTGCTTTGTTATTTTTTCGGTACCAACCAACACCGGCGCTTGTCTGTTTAGGAATGGAATAAAATGAGAAACGTCCCTCTTGCGAGGCGATTGATCGGCTATGTATCCCACAATACTCACAATGTTGTTAGATATTGTTTCGTGTACATATCGAGCTGTTTTTCTCATTTCAACGCTTTTGGCTCCCATGCGCTCACGACTGTACATGATTAGTCGGCTCATGTTTTTATTGCGCAATTTTTGATAGATTTGTGTGGCTACTGCACACTTGTCTATGTGCAACGGCATTGATGACACCCATTCCCAATTGCCATAGTGACCGATGTATAGGGATATGGATTTCCCCGACCGTAAAATATCGTTGATCGTGTCGATATTAGTAAATTTAATGCGTCGGCTGATCTCTTCTTTTGAGATAGAGATCATTCTACAACTTTCAACGATATTGTCGGTGAAGAAGCGATAAAATTTTTTCTCGATTTGTTTAATCTCTTTCTCGCTTTTTTCGGGAAATGAACCAACTAAATTTTTGCGTGTAATCTCTCTACGATATCTAATCACATAGTATAGCAGATAAAATATGCAATCAGATATGACATACATTATTCTCAGCGGAATATGCGACAAGAGAATAATGGGAAGGGAGATCAATCGATATTTCATATACGCTCAATACCGAGTTTGATACGACGCACAGTTTCTTCTTTTCCCATCAATTCGGTGATGTCAAACATGTGCGGACCTTTGCATTCGCCCACAACTGTGAGACGGAAAGCGTTCATCACGTTGCCCATGTGATATCCCTTATCGGTGATCCAACCCAATACGATGGGCTCGGCTGACGCACATGAGAAATCTTCAATACCATTGAGCACGTCAATCAACTCATTCATGATGCGAGGAGTATCTTCGTTCCAACGTTTTTTTACGGCTTTTTCGTCGTATGATTCGGGTTGCACAAAGAAGAAGCGTGCTTGATCCCACAAGTCTTTCACAAAGTTGATGCGTCCTTTCACCATGGCCACTGCGCGGGTAATATATTCGTCGGAGTAACCGGTTATGCCGTTTTGTTCAAGAATGGGCTTAAACATTTGAGCCAAACTTGCATCGGGAAGTTCTTGCAAATACTTGTGGTTAAACCATTTTCCTTTTTCGAAATCAAATTTTGCTCCCGATTTAGAACAATGGTCAAGTGAGAATTTGTTGATGAGTTCCTCCATCGACATGATTTCGGTGTCATCACCAGGGTTCCAGCCCAACAATGCCAAGAAGTTAACTACGGCTTGGGGCAAGTAGCCCGACTCACGATAGCCCGAGGAGATGTCGCCACTCTTGGGATCGTGCCACTCCAATGGGAATACGGGGAATCCGAGACGATCGCCATCACGTTTGCTCAGTTTGCCTTTTCCGTCGGGTTTGAGCAACAATGGTAGGTGTACAAATTCGGGCATTGTATCTTTCCAACCAAATGCCTCATAAAGCAACACATGCAATGGGGCCGATGGAAGCCACTCTTCGCCACGTATAACGTGCGACACTTCCATCAAATGGTCATCGACAATGTTTGCAAGGTGGTAGGTGGGTAGGTCATCGGCACTTTTGTATAAAACTTTATCATCGAGCACCGACGAGTTGATTGTTACTTTTCCTCTGATGAGGTCGTTAACCTCGATGTCACGACCGGGCTCAATGAGAAATCTCACAACATATTTTTCGCCTGCATCAATGAGTCGTTTCACCTCTTCGGCCGGAAGTGAAAGTGAGTTGCGCATCGACATGCGGGTTGATGCATCATATTGAAAGTTAGGTGTAGATTGACGTTTCGCATCTAACTCTTCGGGGGTGTCAAATGCATAATATGCCTTGCCGTTATCAAGCAGTGTCTTGACATTTTCGCGGTAAATGTCGCGACGTTCCGATTGCTTGTAAGGGCCATAATTACCACCTTCTTTCACTCCTTCGTCAATTTTTATGCCGAGCCATGCGAGTGATTCATTGATATACTCCTCTGCGCCGGGCACAAACCGTTGTGAGTCGGTGTCCTCGATACGCAAAATCATGTCTCCGCCATGCTGACGGGCAAATAGATAGTTATATAGTGCTGTGCGCACGCCTCCGATATGTAGTGGGCCCGTTGGTGATGGGGCAAATCTTACTCTAACTTTTCTGTCCATATGAATTTAGTGTTAAACGCCACAAAGTTACGAAAATTTATGCACATATAAGAATTTACACATCTGAAACTATAATAGCCCGCTATTTTAAGCCATAAGAACATCATTTCAAAGACAAAAGAACGTGTGGATTTAAGACAGAAGAACATAAGAACAGGTTTTTAAGAACAAATTTATGTCTTTATGTTCTTATGTCTGAAAAAAATAAGAATTATGTCATTCTGTTCTTATGTCAAAACCAAAAAATTATGTCTAAAAGAAGTTCCCTCCTTAGAGTAGGTGAGCAGCTGGTTTTAAAGACAGAAGAACAGGTTTTTAAGAACAAATTTATGTCGTTATGTTTTTATGTCTAAAACTTGAAAGCATAACATTCTGGTATTCAGTTCTTCCCGTAGAGTAGAACAAACTCTCCTCCTAAAGTAGGAGAACGCCGAAGGCCTCGCATGTGGGCGAGCAGTGTTCGTCGGCGAAGCCGGTACACGATTGCGAGACCCACTGCAACACGGCAACGCCGGGAGGTGGTATGAACAACGTCTCAGTCTCTTATACCCCCTCCGACCTCGCAAAGCTTGGTCTCGTCCCCCTATTCTATGGGGATAGCTAAAAGCTTATGTCAACCCCCCAAAAAAACGATAACCTATCACGAGATTATCTGTTATTCAAAATAAATATTTATCTTTGTATTGTTATGGACAAGAATCTTTTTATCATCAGCGGTTGTAATGGGGCCGGAAAAACTACTGCCTCATACACGGTGCTACCCGAAATACTGCATTGTCGGGAGTTTGTTAATGCCGATGAGATTGCTCGAGGACTATCTCCATTTAATCCCGAGGGAGTTGCCATAGAGGCCGGACGCATGATGTTGCAACGAATAGAACATTTGTTGAGTAAAGATGTCTCATTTTCAATTGAAACAACACTTGCCACAAAAACTTATATAAATTTGGTGCGTCGGGCACAAAGTAGGGGATATCAAGTGCATTTGATATTTTTCTGGTTAGAAAATCCCGAGTTAGCTGCGCAACGAGTCGCTGAGCGAGTGAAAAAAGGTGGGCACAATATCCCCAACGATGTTATATATCGCCGATATATTGCCGGAATTTCCAATTTGTTCAAATATTTTATGAATCAGGTTGATCTCTGGATGATATATGACAATAGCTGTACCCCTCGCACTTTTGTTGCTCGGGGTGGGCGCATGCTTGATGTTGAAATATATTCCCCAAAGACTTACAATAAAATCAGTGCTTATGTCAGATAAAGAAGTAAACGAATTTATAGAAAAACTTGACGCAGGGTTGAAGTTAGCCGAGGAGAGAATGCTAGAAGATAAATCTCGACGCGGTGAGACGATTGTGATATATACCGAAGAACAAGGTATTCAACATGTCCAGGTTAAAGATATCCCAAAGCAAAAATAAAATTGGGCATTATCTTGAGACAAAAGAATGTATGAGTTTGGACAGAAGAACAGGTTTTTAAGAACAAAAATATGCCTTTATGTTCTTATGTCAAAAAAAATATGTCATTCTGTTCTTATGTCAAAAACTTGAAAAGAATTATGTCTAAAAGAAGTTCCCTCCTTAGTGTAGGTGAGCAGCTGGTTTTAAAGACAGAAGAACAAAAGAACAGGTTTATAAGAACAAAATTTATGTCATTCTGTTCTTATGTCAAAACTAAAAAAATATGTCTTTGTGTTCTTATGTCTAAGACTTGAAAGCATAACATTCTGGTATTCAGTTCTTCCCGTAGAGTAAAACAAGCTCTCCTCCTAAAGTAGGAGAACGCCGAAGGCCTCGCATGTGGGCGAGCAGTGTTCGTCGGCGAAGCCGGTACACGATTGCGAGACCCACTGCAACACGGCAACGCCGGGAGGTGGTATGAACAACGTCTCAGTCTCTTCTACCCCCTCCGACCTCGCTTAGCTCGGTCTCGTCCCCCTACTCTATGGGGACAGCTAAAATACTTTCTTATGTCAAAACTAAAGAAATATGTCTTTATGTTCCATGACTAAAACAAAAAAGCGCCACTACATTATATAGCGGCGCTCAATATTTTTGAGGGGATTGGTGTTAATCCGGTTCTTGAATACAACGGACATTAAACCCATTAGATGCATTCCAAATATTATCGGTGTGTAACATTCCGTGGAAACGCATATACAAACGTCCATTTCGTTGTTCTTGCCGAGCATTAACATTATTATCAAGTGTTGCTGTCTGTAGATTCATTAAAGTCCCTCCAATTGTGCTACTGGTTGTAGTCCCTCTTTTAAATCCCCATAGTCTTGCTTGCAAACCGGCCCCACCGGTTAAAGAGCCATCGTTGCCATAGATTGCACATGTATAGTTTTTCCATACAACCCCAGTAACATCGTCATGAATAGGTTTAATCCCTGATTTTTGAAATACTTTCACAAGGTTGCCATTATCTCCATTAATATGACCTTGTAACGGGAAATGAGATTTTAATACTTTATTTGAACCATTAACAATGTCGGAAGAATAAAGTACTCCAAAATTTCGTAAATTATCGCCATAGTTAGTCAATGATTCGTTATAATCATTAGATATATTTCTGTAGTCAATTTTGCCTACTGTAGTACCTGCATAATCTTTTGGATTTCGATAGGTTCCCTCTACATTGACATATGCACAAACTGAAGTGTGCTCCCAATTGTTGGGGTTAATATCATCTGCAAATGTTCGAGCATATTCTTTGAATGCCTTTGGATAAGAATAAAATCCAAATGTAAACACGTCAATCAATGGAACGCACCATCCTGGGGGACATGGGTCAAACAAAGTCTTGGCTCCGTCTTTAGCTGGTGTTGGGCTAAACCAATCATATTGAGGGGTAGATTCTCCGGCCCATGAGCCATTAGCAGTAAAATATGTAGTTGGATTTTTTATGCTATTTTGAACTGTGCCGGTTAATGACGTGCCACTTTCAGTTTGATTTGTTTTCCAGTGTTGACGTGCTGTAAATGCGGTTGAATAGGAATACGAACTTCTGGGGTTACCTTCAATGTCGTATGTATAGTTGTATATAAACGGATCTTTACGGCCATATTGATAATACATACCCCAACCCTCAAGAGGTTTTTCAATTTCAGAATTATTGGGAGATTGAGCACCTAAATTACGGTCCATTATCCACTTGTTCTTATATATACCTGTTTCCCACATTCCAGCCAAAACATCATAATAGACGGAGTATTTGCTATGATAATGTTGAACATTTCCAACATATTGTTGATTTGTGTAATTTATGGATACGTTATTTGTATTTGTCCATGAATCAGTGGATTCTACTGCAAAATTTACGCCTTGTCTGTCCACATTTGTGCTTGCGTCAAATAATAAATTACTTGCGTTTGAACCATGAGCAGATGCAGCATCGGGGTTATAGTCGGTAATCCAAAGGTGCCAGCTCCAGCAATAGCCCTCGACACCGTCCTTTTTCAATCCCACAAGCACGTTGCCGTAGGTTTGACTACCCGGATCCGTTGAATTGTTTAGCAGTCTGAAACAGAATGGGTTTAATCCTTCACCGGGAGAATATACTTCACCATTGGCAACTTTCTCTGTTGAAACACCATATTCATCACAGAATTCTATGGCACGAGTATTTATATCTTGCCAAATAACCTCAACGTGCCACTTGCTATCGGCTGTCAACGCATGGTCATCGGCTTCAGTTCCAGGCTCACCGGCAACAGTAGCCCAATATTGATTAACACGACTGATGGGAAGTTCATACACCGTCACATCGGCAATGCGGTCACCGATAGGGTGAATCATATAGCAATTTGAGTTCTCGGGAAGCTTAATCTTAGCCGTTGCCGTTGTTCCACTGTTAGGCTTATAACCGGTAGTGATATTTGTTGATTCGTTGTCAATACCATCATTGTTGATTGTGATGTCAAGATTGTAAATCACATCGGCCTTGACGTCAAAGTTAGTCATCTCGGCATAAGTTTCTTCTTCTTCTCCTTCCTTTTTGTCTTTCTTGATACCGGGATACACGCGATAGGAGGCCGTCACATTGTCGGAAGGTCTCACTCCGTCGATTTCCACGTATGTAGCATAGTGTGGTAAAAGCCCATCTAAGTCATCTTTGCCATCAAGGTTGGTCTCATTGGCTAATGCATCATCAGTCGCTTTGCGAGTGCCCTCTCCTTGAATGTTTTGTGGCACATACCACGAAATTGTTTCGCTTTTGCCGAATTCGATTGGCGTATCAAATGTCTCGATGTCATATTTGATGAAAGTCGGCTCGGAGACATTTTTAACATAATCTGGGCTATATTCGTTCAACGCATTTTGGGCGTAACCCACCTTGTTCACCACATTTTTCACTCTCACACTTTTAATCACACTTTCAGATGATTTGTTGGTGATTTTGGCTGTGATTTTAGCCACATTGGGATTGAGGATAAAATCAAGATTTTTACGCGCCTGGGTCACTGAGAGATAATCGCTCCATGTGAAAAGCTTTTTGTCCGTAGGAGTGTTATACATGCGATTTATTTCAAAAGTGCTATTTTGCAACTCGTCAATCGTCGTAACTGCACTTAAAGTTCCTGTCGTCACATTTCCCAGCAAGAACGCATGATAGGTTTTGCCCACAACAGGTTGAGGCAACTCAACAATATAGGGGAATGCGGTCGGCGCAATATCAAACGACTCTATCAGTTTCTTTTCGTCGTCAAACAATAGAAAGCAATAATTGGTGATCTCAATGTCATCGGCCCCAAAAGATGTTTTGTCTCCTTCAAACACCGCTCTACTCGTGGTGTTTGAAAACGCTGTTGTAGCCGTAATGGTTACCTTTGTTGCATCGCCACCATTGAAGTAATCGTCATCGCACGATTGCAATGCTCCGGCCATTAATATTGCCACTAAGATATATAAAAGTTTTATACTTGAATTTCGCATAATATATATGAATCTGTTTATGTTTAAAATCCTACTTCGATATCACTATGATCACCACCCCAATTGGGATTGCCTGAAATTGTTGTATTATTGGGATTCTTTCCGGTTTGCGCCGGTATGACTCCGAAAGCAAGGTCAAAGTCACTGCCTGAGAACACACGCAACGAGTAGGGTATCATTTTCCCTGTGTTCAAAACTCCATCTGTTCCCTTTATGATGCAAAGGCGCGACAACATATATCGAGCAAATGTTTCCATCGTTTCATCCTGATCACTTGCTATATTTTGAGTGCATACCGGTCCGCATGTCAATGCCGATGCATAGGTGCCATAACTGGCAATCTTTCCTTCACTATTGCGATGACCAAAGAATGGAACCGGGAGTGATTCTCCTCCGTCATCAATTCCTGTTCCGCGTTGTCCGCTGGCCACCATTGCGGTTGAGTATATTGAGATGGCATTAAAATATTCTGATTCAGATTGATAAGGCTTGTCATATGGGTTTATCCATAAATTTGAGTACATATGATAACCATATTTAGAATCTTCTGAAAAGGTTGCTCCTGTTTGGTTGCCAAATGCAAATAAAGATGTGGCATATGGCTTATTATACCAAAGAGGATATAGATTCATTCCATGATATGTTGCTCCGGTGAATGCGTCAATGCGAGGCATTTCATATCCGGGAGGACATGGATCATACACGCTCTTGGTGACTCCGCTGGCAATGAGGTTGTTATAGTATTTATGATATTCATGTCGTTTGCCGGCTGAATTATATAAGCTATGATAGGGAAATGCCGGAACCGACCATGATTTGGAGTTCCACAGATTCATAAATGTTCCATCGGAGCACCAATTGAAATTCTGTAAATAGTTACTACGCGTGCGCGATTGTTCGGCATAAAATGTTTGAGGATTTCGTATGGCCTCGCTCAATGATGCTTTGCTATTTGCTTTAGATTGTCCGCTTATTACCTTATTCCAATTGTTGTCATACCATACTTTATCGTTGGTCCCGTCTCCGGTTGGTAGCATTGGGTCTTTTCGGCCATATTGGTAGTAGGGGATATTGTTGACGGTGGAAGCCGTTCCCCCTTGTTGTGAAAAAGTGACCTCGGCATAGGTGGGCTCTCCTACGAACATGGCATCATCGGCTTCTACTTGTTTGAAACGCACTACGATGTCACGTGCGTTGTATATTTTATTTTCGCCGTCGCAAAGTCCTAAGAACACTCGGAATGTAGAAAAATTCTGCCCGGTGTAGGTATTGGCTTTAGACGCAATACCCCATTTGCTGTCCTCCCAATCGGCTGATGTAACTCGGCGATTGGTGTTGGTTATTGTGCTGAATTTTTTTGTGCTCTGGTTTATATATGGTTGTTTCCAGCTGTCAGTGCTCGATAGATTGTGATAAGCACTGCCGTCATTCACCCAAATGTGCCAACTCCACATTATTTCATCGTTCTCATCTTTTACTGCGATAACCGCATTTCCGTCACATGCGGCATCTTCATGCACTCTGAAGGTGATATAATCCTTTTCGGCATTAAAGTCCAATTCCGAGACAAGGCAGGGCTCGTCTTGCCACACGATTTCGACTTTTTTAGGTGTATATGGCCCGGAACCATATTCACGTGAGGTTGGTACTATCCATGGCCCCTCTATTGCATTGTTGTTATGATCGACAAAATTAGCCAATCCTTTGCAAGGCACAGTTACATAGGTCCCATTTCCATTACCTTCAAAATCGGTCATCTCATACGTCTGAGTATATGTTCCGTTATAACCTTTATACGCCGATGTGTTATTGCTTCCATTTGTAATTGCGTTTCCATAAACCAATGGGAATGTATAGTATCCCGGCGCAAAAATCATGTAAGAATTTGCGGTGTTTTTGGGGTCCTTATCAACATCGTAGAGTGCCTCGGTCGATAAGTCATAAGGCTGTGACTTAGTGCTTGATAGTACCGGCGATTTGGCGGGAATAGAATTCAAGCCCGATATGGTGCTGTGAGATATTGAACTACCGTCGTCGATATTTGGCAGCAAGCAATAGGTATAGTCTTCCGACGTTTGATTCTCCATGTCAACCCCCGTTCCGCTTGGCTCGGACAATATAAGCCCGGCTGGAAGTTCGATTTCTTTTCCGTTGGCATCAATCTGCACGGCTTTCCATGGCACAGCATAGGTTTTCGAGCCCAATCCCGAGCGGGTGACGGTTTTGTAGCTTACCACCCTATAGCCACGGTCTTTAATTCCATAGTAAGGAATATTGACATTGTCAGTTGCCTCAGCTGTAATCGTATATTCAATCTTGGTTGAAGAGAATGAAAGGGTATAGGTGTACATTTTGCCTTTCTCCCATTGTTTTACACCATTGCCGATGGTGGCCGATAGTTTAACTCCATCTTGCTTAAGGATTTCGTCATAGCCTGTGATGGTGATTTTTGCATTGGCTGTGAGCGTTTGTGGCATCATCAGCAGCACCATGTTGCCGGCAGTCATGTCGGTATAACCGGTTGATTTGCCGGTCTCAGGGTCTATCAGCGAGTTGTTATTGGCATCTTCAGTTATCGTAGTCAGAGGCATTCCTGTCTCGTCGTGATATAGAGTATATTTTGCTGTTCCACTTTGATCGGTCCACACGCCTGCATCGTGAGTTTGAGTGTCGTTTTTGCCATCACTTGTGGCGCCGGAGTCAAATTTGTAGGTGTATGTACCACTGTTGTTCAACCCCTCAATAGTAAGCTCCTTAAGGGTGAAATCCGACACATTGCCATCGATATGTATTTTTACGGCTGCGAGAGCGTGGCACATATCAAGTTGTGCTGTTTGGCACCAGCCTCCGATATATTGTTCCGAGCCCACAAGCAGGTCTTGTTGCTCTGTGATATCATTGTCAACGGTGTAGCTGAATGATGGCTCGGTGGTTGAGATAACGGGTAAACCGTTCTCCCCAAGAATATTGTAGGGCGAATAGGCATAGAAACGT
>JAFVPD010000033.1 GCA_017505535.1 Muribaculaceae bacterium | reverse complement strand
CTGGTTTGTCCCTTGTTGGCACTCTAAATTCTGCTGGATTATTAAAGAGCGTATCAATATCCTCTTTTCGCAATAGGAACTTATACCCAAGACGAGATGCTTTAAGTTCTCCTCGTCTTAGATAGCCATAGAGTGTAGGGCGAGTTACCCCAAGATAGACCGCAGCCTCCGTAATAGTAAGGAATGGTTTTTCCTTAATCTTCTCGATTGGCTTTTCTATGATAATTTTCTCGACAACCTGATTATTGGCTTTTACAGCTGCTTCACGCTTTCTTTGTTTGTAAAGTAGGTTAGCGCAGCGATGCGAACAGCAGGTTGTTGTTGTCTTGTGTGCAATGAATTCTTGCTTACACCACGCACAAATTCGCTTAATGTCAATGTTGCTACTCATTTCTTTTCTCTTTATTTCACCAATATTTTTGTATAACTCCGTAAATTCCCGTAAAATGGCGTAAAACTCTTCCATCACCTCGCCAACGCAAAATTGCATTTTAAGTGGCGAGGTACACAGGAGGTACAAAAACAGGCGTAAAAAGGCTTAGCAACGATTAACAACGATGCTTGCACAAACAAAAATAGCACCCGTAAAGAGTGCTATATTAATCATTTATGATTGATTTAACTATTTGATAATCAACTATTTACTTACCGATGCAGAAGCGGGAGAAGATTGTGGTGAGGATGTCTTGGGAGGTTATTGTGCCGGTGATTTCGCCCAGGTGGTGCAGTGTTTCGCGTATGTCTTGGGCGATGAAGTCGCCCGAGAGTCCCATGCTGAGGCCGTCAATGGCTCGGGCAATTGAGTCGGAGGCGAGTGTGAGCGCTTGGTAGTGGCGCGCGTTGGTCACCATCACTTCACCGGGAGCAATGTCGGCTCTGCCTGATGCGTTGATGAGGTGTTGTTGCAATGTCTCGATTTTGTCGCCTTGTTTGGCCGAGATGGGGGCCACGATAGCTCCTTGTGGGAGTATCTCGCTAAGCGCCTTCTGCAAAGCTTCGACGTTTTCAGCATTGATGTCGATTTTGTTCAATGCCACGATAATAGCCTGGTCGGCCGACGTGTGGGGGAGCACTCGTTTGGCCACTGATTCAAGTTGTGCGGGCGTAGTTGCACTATCGATTACCCATAAGACGATTCGGGCATCTGTGAGCTTGTTGATAGTGCGTTCAATGCCGAGCGATTCTATCACGTCGGTTGTTTCGCGCAGACCAGCTGTATCGATAAATCGGAATAGAGTGTCTCCAATCTCGATTGTGTCTTCAATCACGTCGCGAGTTGTGCCATGAATGTCGCTCACGATGGCTCGGTCTTCGTGCAAAAGTTGGTTGAGGAGTGTCGATTTCCCGGCGTTAGTTTCTCCCACGATGGCAACCGGAACGCCGTCCTTTATGGCCGACCCGGTGGCAAATGTCGATGCCAATCGGCTCACCACCGAGTGAATCTCTTGAGCCAGGTTGAGGAGCTTTTCGCGTGAAGCAAATTCCACTTCTTCTTCCGAGAAATCAAGCTCGAGTTCAAGCAATGATGCGAGGTTGAGCAATTGGTCGTGAAGGTCGGTCAATCGGCGCGAGAAATCCCCACGCATTTGGCTCATGGCAATGCGATGAGCTGCGCGCGATGATGAGGCTATGACGTCGGCAACGGCTTCGGCCTCGGCCAGGTCCATGCGTCCGTTGGCAAAAGCGCGACGGGTAAATTCTCCGGCATCGGCAATGCGACACCCTGTGCGCACGAGCAGATTGATGAGCTCGCGTTGCACCCATCGTGAGCCATGCACCGCAAGTTCCACAACATCTTCGCCGGTGAATGAGCGAGGGTTGTGAAACACTGTCGCCACGGCCTGATCAATAGCCTCGCCATGTTCGTCAACGATGGTGCCGAGGTGGGCAGTGTGAGAATCGGCCTTAGTGAGTGATTTCCCTTTCCATATCTTGTCCACGAGCGTAATTGCATCTTTACCGCTCACACGAGCCACAGCAATGCCCCCCACGCCGGCAGGTGTGGAGATGGCACATATAGTATCATCGGTCATTGTCATCGTTTTGTCTATTGGTTTTATATTGCAAAGATACTCAATCAAGTTGAAAGGAGAAAGCGTTGCCCCCTAAAACCAATACGATACCTAATTTTTACCACCCCCCAATCCACGACACTGTTTATTCTCTTCCCCCAAATAATAGCGCGGCTATTTGATTGCTACGATATTCATGTCTTGCCAATATGGTGCATTTTTGTAGGATTCGACCGACTCGGCCGGGACATGGAGCGTAATTTGCGACGGATTGCGATGTATAGGAGGTATGTTTTGAGGTGTAGACGATAAGTTGTATATGTCGGTCAACTTATCACAACCAAAAAAACAATACTCACCTATTGTTGTAACATTTTCGGGGATTGTAATGTGTTCTAATTCGGGACAGTTCCAAAAAACGCCTCGCTCAATCTTGGTTAGAGTCGAAGGGAGTGTTACATATTTCAAATTTGCGTTGTTGCCAAATAAATCCAATTCCAATCGTGTAATCCCCTCTGGAATCGTGATGCGGTCTATTGCAGTGCCGGCAAATGCTCCTCGCTCTATCTCCAATAACGACGACGAAAGATTCAAGTACGACAATTTTCCACATTCAAAAAAAGCGCCAGAACCTATTTTTGTTATACTGTTTGGCAAATTGATTGTGATGAGGTTAGAGCAATCTCGAAAAGACTTTTCGCCAATGGTCTGAACCCCTTCTGCAATATGCACCGATCTAATATATTTCTTATTCATAAAAGCCTTATCGGCAATATGTGTTACTCGATACTTCTTCCCTTTGATTTCTACCGAATCTATTATATACACATTGGGATTGGTTTTGTGTCCCACCACCTCACACGTGCTATGTTCTTCCGACAATATGCGATATAATGTCGATGTGTTTTAAAAATCATACTCCACATGAGGCGCCACGAGTTCAAAACTATTCCACCATGAGTTGAACTCCTCGTTATACATTATAGTGCGAACAACAAAAAACAACACCACACACGCCATTGCCACTATTACGGAGTTTCTTATAGTGTGCCTGCGTTTGTTGATCAGTCTCATGATTTCGTCGGTGCTTTGCAACCTGTCTTGTTGACGTTCCTTGAGGCAACGCTGCATTATTTTTGAATATATGTTGGGCAAATTGTCTGTAATATTCAGGCCTATATATTCAATAATTTTTCCAAAACAATAGATGTCGGTCGTAATATCGAGCTTCCCTTTATTCTCTTGTTCGGGAGCTGAGAACTCTTTAGTCGCTCCTGCTGTATTTGAGTAGGCATCGGCAAAACAAAATCCCAAATCAATGAGCACAACATCATTATTCACTTGTGATAGCATGATGTTTTGTGGTTTAAGATCGCTATACACAACATGATTTTCATGCAGGCATTTAAGCGCACTCAACAGTTGATTGGAAAATCGGGAAAGATTTTTCTGCGAGCTGAAATAATCGGGGTGAGAGGCAATAAAGCAATCTAAGGTTTCCACGTGATTTAATCATACTTGATAACAATGTGAAAGCGCAATCGGTTGTATGGCCGGTTGCGCTTTCTTTATTTTTGCCCCTAAGGTTGGAGGTCACTATTCTTCGGCCCGGGAAATATAATAAGTCTCTATGTTGTTATATTGGGAAAAAAGAAATACCTTTGCAGGTACAACACTATGTTGGTTTTATCGACTCACTAAACTATATATTTATGAAGCATTTTTTCTCATTCATTTTCATGGCTGTTATTGCCATCGTCTCATGTAACGCTCAAATCTTGTGGGAAGTATCGGGCAATGGATTGTCAAAGCCGTCTTACATTATGGGCACTCATCACATTGCGCCCATTTCAATTATTGATTCGATCGACGGGTTTAATGAAGCAATCAATCGGTGTGATGTGTTATATGGTGAAGTGAGTAAAGAGGAGATGAACTCTTTGGAGACTCAACAAAAAGCGATGCAACTGTCGATTGCTCCGGCCGATAGCACGCTTGACAAGATATTCACTCCGGTGCAATTTGACTCGATTGATAATGTCCTCAAAAAATACACTGCCGGAATGGCCTCTCTTCAGCAACTGGTCATGCTGAAACCCACACTCGTTGCAACACAATTGGCCGTAATGCAATCGCTCAAGGCTTTCCCCGATTTCAACCCTCAACAACAGCTTGATTCTCATGTGCAGTCGTTGGCCGACTCTCTTGGCAAAGAATTAGGCGCTTTTGAGACCGTTGATTTTCAACTCAATCTCCTCTATGGGCAGCCCATTGCCGAGCAGGCCAAGGAGCTGTTGATTGCAGTGCGTCATGATGATGAGATGGAATCGTTCAGCCACAAACTTGCCAACGCCTATAAGTCGCAAAATCTTGACTTAATGTATGAATATATGAACGAGCCCATTCTGGGTTTTGATGACGCTTCAAAAAAACGCTTAGTAGATGACCGCAACCAACGTTGGGTTGAAACTCTCGTTGAATTGATGCCTCAGAAATCTATTTTTGTATGCGTCGGAGCCGGACATCTTCCCGGTGAGTCGGGGTTGTTAAATCTACTTCGACAAAAAGGCTACACCATCTCCCCGGTGAAATAGTAGAGAGCCCGATCAATCCCCTTCAGCACCCCCGGTTCCGAACATTATTGGTCCCATTTTGTTTTGTTATAAACAACTAAACCAAATTAATTCAAGTTTAACACTTAACAAAAACACAAAATGAGAACTTTAATTTTTTCGGCGGCACTCATAGCCATAGGTTTATCCGCCAATGCACAAGATGCCATCGAGCAAAGTCGGTTGACCGACAACATCTCAATCACACTTAAAGGTGGCGCGGCAACTCCTCTCAATAGCAATCAATTTTGGGGCAACATGAGAGGTACAATGGGGCTTGAATTGCGCAAACAAGTCACTCCTATCTTAGGTCTGGGCCTCGAAGGTCAAGTTTCGGTTAACACGTCCTCGTGGTATGGTCTCGAAAATGGTAATGCATTTGAGCATCAATTAGTCGGGGGATTTGGAGCGGTTAATCTCATGAACCTTTTCGGAGGCTATAACGGATACCATCGTGCTTTCGAAGTAGAAGCTATTGCCGGCGTGGGGTGGTTGCACTACTATTCGCCCATATATGATTCGAACTCGTGGTACACTCGCACCGGACTCAATTTTAATCTCAATTTCGGTAGCGACCGTCAGTGGTCGGTTTCTTTTATGCCATCGGTGGTTTGGAACATGAATGGCGACACTCACTTTGGTGAGCCTCTTGGCTATTCGGCACAATATTGCAGCAATCAAGCCGCTCTACAAATGCTTGTGGGTGTCACCTATCGATTCAAAAACAGCAATGGCACACATGGTTTTGCTCTCGTTCAGCCCTATAACTATGACGAAGTGAAAATGCTCAACGATCAAGTAAACGAACTCCGTGCCGACCTTGAAGCATCGTTAGCTCTCAATGCTGCAATGGAAATTCAAAACCTTCAACTTGCAGAACAACTTGACGATTGTTTAAATGCGGCTCCTAAAGTGGTTAAAGATAGCACCAACACATTAAACACCGTAAGATACGTCTTCTTCCGACAAGGCAGCTCGGCTATTACTGTCGACCAACAGCCTAATGTTGAACAAATTGCTATCTATCTCAAAAATCACCCTGAAGCAACTGTTGTGGTCAAAGGATATGCATCGCCCGAAGGTAATCTCGACTTCAACATCAAACTCGCTACTGCTCGAGCCAATGCAGTCAAAAAAATGCTAACAACCAAATATGGTATCAAAGACGTACGCATTTCGGCTGAGGGACAAGGCGTTGGCGAAATGTTCTCTGAGTCATCATGGAACAGAGTGAGCATCTGCACAATTAACGAGCCCACCAAATAACAGCGTGAAGTACAAGAAATTATAGAAATTCCCTATAATCGTAGAATTATATCATAAATTCTGTCAACAAAAAGGGCGTCATCTCACGATGACGTCCTTTAAAATAATCTACAATCTATAAAAACATATATTTTGAAAAAACGGTTTTCAAAATCACGCTCAAATATAAGAATAATTATTCAATTATCGAATATTTGTCGTAATTTTTTCAAACTAAATTTATTATTTAGAGCAATAACGACGCATCACCATAGCTAAGGAATCTAAAATCATGAGCCATCGCAAAGTCATACATTTCTCGCCACTCACCTCCGATAAATGCCGATACCAGCAACAATAACGTTGACTGTGGCTGATGAAAATTGGTGATAATACCTTTCACCATTTCATATTTATAGCCCGGAGCAATTATTACGCGAGTAGATGCAATGAGCACGTCCGATCCTTGAACTGCAAGATATTGCAATATAGCATTCATGGATTGGGCTACACTCAATCCGGGGTGATTGGGGCTATAGGGATACCACTGAGGTAGCTCACCGGTCCACTCTCTGCGTTCTATCATACAACCGATATGATACAAACTTTCAAGCGTGCGCACCGAGGTAGTCCCAACAGCAATTACCTGTCGCGACATTTGTGCCAACTCCTTAATTAAGTCCTTTGACACTGCAATAAATTCACTGTGCATCTCATGTTCGCCAATGTTTTCACTCTTCACCGGCTGAAAAGTTCCGGCCCCTACATGCAACGTCAACTCACGGCGGGGTATTCCTCGGTTGCTCACCCGTTCAAGCACCTCGGGCGTAAAATGCAATCCGGCTGTCGGCGCAGCCACTGAGCCATCTATGTGAGAGTACACCGTTTGATAATCATCTTTGTCACTTGCCTCGGTTGAACGATTCAAGTAAGGTGGTATAGGTATTTCTCCGGCAGCTTCGATGAGTTGAGAAAACGTCACATCGGCATCGTGCCATGAAAATCTCACATGTGACGCATTCCCATCGCGGCCCTCGCGAGTGGCAAATAATTCGACCGTCTTATTGCCCACTTTAACCTCCATTGATAGCGAGCCTTGTTTCCATCGCTTAGAATTACCCACAAAACACAGCCATGTGCATGACTCTGTTGCAGCAAAACTCACGGCATAGTCACGTGGTTGAATCGGTTCAAGACAGAATATCTCTATCAATGCCCCTCCGTCGCCCTTTCGAAATCGTAAACGCGCATTTATAACACGCGTATTATTGTACACAAGCATTGCATCGTCGGGCAGTAGGTCGGGTATTTCAGAAAAAACATGTTCTGAGATACTTCCATCTCGGCGACGTACCAATAGCTTGCACCCGGCCCTGTCGGCTAATGGGTGGCGCGCTATGCGCTCGTCGGGTAATTCATAATTATATTCCTCTATCTTGATTCCCTTTATAGTCTCTTCCATCTATCTGTTTTTTCATTTATTCCGCAAAAGTACAAAAAACTTAACTCCTCTCATAATTTTTGAAAACTTCTTAGTCACTCCCCGATTAAACAAGCATTGAATGATAGCTGACGGCTGTATTAAATTAAATCACATTTCGGCAATTAAACCGAGCTGTCTTCGTGAACGCAAATTGGGAAAATGTGAAAAACTCACCCCAAATAATGTGGATTATGTGAAAATATCGCCATAAAACACCCGGAAAATGTGAAAAAATACGCCAAAACAATGCGGATTATGTGAAAATTATTATCTTTGCAATTGAAAATCAAAGTTTTTTGGATATGGATAAGCTACTTAGAAGAAAAGTTGATAACTATTTGATGATTTGGAAAAACAATCCGGATAGAAAACCTCTAATCATTAAAGGTGCTCGCCAGATTGGAAAAACACGCTCAATTGAGTGGTTTGCATATCAGAACTATAAGAATGTTATCCAGATTAATTTTGTAGAACAACCAAAGTATAAGAATGTTTTTGAGGACGGGTTTGAGGTTGATACCATTCTTAAAAACATTTCGTTACTAAATCCTGAACTTAAGTTTATACCTGGTGAAACTCTATTCTTTTTTGATGAGTTACAAGCTTGTCCCAATTGTGCTACTTCATTGAAGTTTTTTAAACTCGATGGACGTTTCGATGTTATTTGTTCCGGGTCGTTGATGGGAATCAATTACAGAGAGATCGAATCCAATAGTGTTGGCTATAAGGAAGATTATGAAATGCACTCCATGGATTTTGAGGAGTTTCTTTGGGCAAAAGGATACTCTGATGATTTTATTGATGAGCTGTACCAGCACATGTTGGAAGTCAAGCCACTTGCCAAATTGCAAATGGATGTTCTTTTTGAATTATTCCGTGATTATGCAACTATTGGTGGTATGCCCGAAGTGGTAAATACATATATCAAAAACAAAAATTTCAGTGGGACTTTTGGCATACAGAAACAATTGCTCAAAGATTATGAAGAGGATATTACCAAATATGTTGAGGGCTTGGATAAAGCAAAGGTTAAAGCCGTTTATAATCATATTTCTACCTTCTTGGCCAAAGAAAACAAGCGTTTCCAGATAACCAAGATTGGCAAAAATGCACGTAATCGAGATTATGTAGGCTGTGTTGAATGGCTTGCTGATGCCGGTGTCATAAACGTTTGCTATTGCTTGAATCGGCCTGAACTTCCGCTTAAGGGTAACTATGATCCTAAACTATATAAAATTTATTACAAAGATACAGGACTTTTGATTGCATCGCTTGACGAAGAAGCTCAAGAGGATTTGAGAGCCAATAAGAATCTGGGCACATACAAAGGTGCTATATATGAAAACATAGTTGGAGATATGCTTGTGAAACAAGGCTATGATCTATACTATTATAGCAGTGACAGACCTTCTCTTGAAATGGATTTCTTTGTGCGTGATGCCGATTCTCTCATTCCTATAGAAGTAAAAGCCAATGACAATGCAACTGCGTCATTGAATAATATGCTGAAAGAAGATAGATATCCAGATGTGAAATATGGCATCAAGTTGGGCTATAAAAATGTCGGTTTCAATGGCAAGTTTTATACCTTTCCATACTTCTTGACTTTCTTGTTGAAGAGATTTGTGGCGGAGAGAAAGCTGCAAGATACTGACAATTAGCAAAAAAGGGGGTTGTTAATACCAACGAATCTTCTATCATATAGTAAAATCTGCCAGGGGGGACTGGTAGGTTTTATTTATGCAGGACAAGACGATTGATTTTTTCTTTTGATGGCAAGTACATAATGATTGCAAATTCAAGCATTGCAGCAATATCCTGATTTTAGTGTTTTTAGATGAAATCATTAGGAAAAATGTGAAAACAGATAATAATTGAACAGAAAAGGGAGATATGTTTCTTTTATTGATCAAAATATTACTTTATTTTATTCAATTGATTGGGATGGTGAGAATAAGATAAGAACATAAATAATTTGATCATCGGATAATTGATGATTTATCCGCTCAGCGTTCAAGCGCTCTTGGTATGAAATTCGGATTGTAAGATAAAAGGTGTAGAAATTAATATAAAATTTTATTCTTACATTTCTAATTTATGCTTTGTTTGTTATCATTTTAGATAATTATTTTTGGGGAAAACTTTAACTTCGATTTAACAGAAAAAATTATCCCGATAGAGAATTTTTATTGACCTTAGCAGCGAACTTAATAATTACGAAAATGATTACAAATTTTGAAACCAATAAAGTGTTTATTGCAAAAGGATTGTCATCTATTCCTTATACTTCCACGGCATATTCCCTTGTTACATCTCTTTATAATCAAAACCTGGAGTGGGGTGAACTGCCTTATTCGGAATCTCCTTTGCACATTTGGGCTCGTGATTACATGCCCGTGCAGGTAAATAAAGACAAGTTTGTGAAATTTAATTACAATCCGGATTATTTGCGGAATTACCCACAATACAAGCCAGACACTTCAAAGATGCATTCTGGTCTTGACATAAAGGTGATTAACTCAGATTTAGTTGTTGATGGTGGAAATATCATCAGTTGTGGCGATAAAGTGATAATGACCGATAAGGTATTTGTGGAGAATGCACATATCAACCGCACATTACTTATTGACACTCTTAGTCATTTGCTTGAAGCCAACATAGTGCTGATACCCTGGGACAGTTATGAAGAATATGGACATGCCGATGGCATGGTGCGTCATATGGGAAAGGGAAATGTGCTCATCAATAATTATTGCGATTTTGACAAATCGCTACGAAAGAAATTGTTAAGTATCCTCGGTCAGCATTTTTGTGTTAATGAACTTCATTACGGGACTTTTACCGACAGAAGTTGGGCTTACCTCAATTTCTTACATGTAGGCAGCCACCTTTTTATTCCTATGTTAGGCGAAAGATTAGATGGAATTGCCTACGGGCAAATTGCCGAATCGTTCCCCGAATGCGAATGCCATCCAGTTATCAATTGTAGAAGTGTGGCCAATGAAGGTGGCGCATTAAATTGTTGCACTTGGAATATGATGAGCAATTCTATCTCTCCAGAAACCAACAATATTACTTTGCCTTAAAACCTGCCCAACAATAGCGATAACAGAGGTTCGTAGATTCCTTGTCAAGTATATTTTGAACGCTATCTATTAAGTCCGATCTTTCATAGTCATCCACTTTTTCAAAGCACGATTGTAGGTTATAGTCAACTTTCTTTGTTATATCTTTATGACTACCCAAGAGATTGTGTCTTTTGAGACTTGCGAATTCTAACTTTTCCAGTGATTCGGGAGCTATGATAAGAATAGGGATGTCCTGCAACTGATGGCTAGCATTAAATGTGCGAAAAAGTTCAGCAACTTTTAGCGGGCCATCAAATATAACCTTATCTGATAGCCTTTGGATTTGTCGGATTAAAACACCCCCGAAATATGAATCTTTGGAAAGCTTATATCTACAAGAATAAGTTTTAAAGTTCTTCTTTACCATAGACTCATTGTTCACTTCGATTTTACTTTCAAAGTTCAAGTCCATCCCTCCAAAATCGTTAATATACCAACATAAGGCTTCTGAATTTCTGGGATGAGTCATAATATCTTGATGATTTTGATTGAAATAATAGAACTCAAAATCAAGTATACGATATTTCTTTTCTTTTGTTTTTATGACACAATAGTTTTTAAGATAATTGGCAATAGATTTAAATGTGTCTTTTATCTCCTCCTCAGTGGCATTTGCCGAAATGCTCATAAGTGTTCTTAAATTTTCAATTGTTTTATTCATACAATATTTTATAAAACCAATATAAAGTTATTTGCCGATGCAGAATATTTTTTTAACGCCTATTTATAGTTTTGTAAGTACTTGATATATAATATGTTACAGAGTTTTACCGAAGGGCAGAAGTTCGTTCGGGGGGACAGACTGGGGACTGCATTTCTGCAAAGAAACTAATATAATCTGCAAAAATGTACTTTTTTTAGAATTTTTAGCATATTTGCATTTCGTTGCATGATAAAATTGCCTTTAATTGGAGCTGAAATTGCACCTGCGATAGCTATTAAATTTAGTGGTTTAGTTTAGTCCAATGTATATATAGAATAGAAGTAAACTAAACTGCTTTTGTCGCCAAATCTAAGAGGCTTGTTACAGCAGCGGCTTTACACTCTTTTAAAAT
>JAFVPD010000024.1 GCA_017505535.1 Muribaculaceae bacterium | reverse complement strand
GATAATATGGCAAAGAGTATAATGGGAACTAAATTGCCCCGAAAGTTAGAGCAGAAAATGCAGATTGTAGGTAAGCAAATTAAACTTGCCCGCTTATGTCGTAATCTTAGTGTTGCACAGGTGGCGGAGCGCGCTACTTGTTCGCCACTTACGGTATCACGCATAGAGAAAGGTGCGCCAACGGTTGCGATTGGTATCTATCTGCGTGTGTTGTATGCCCTGCAGCTTGATGATGATATTCTCTCATTAGCAAAGGATGATGAACTCGGTAGGGCGTTGCAAGATATGAATTTGCCCCAGCGTGAAAGGGCATCTAAAAAGGAGTAATGTGCTATGAAAAAGTTGTATGTATATGCCGATTTTGATTGGCTCAAAGAGATTGAGTTAGTTGGTGAACTTGGCTACGAATCACTTCGTGGCTCGGACAGTTATAGTTTCAAGTTTGCTGATAGTTGGATAAAAAAGTACAATGCTATCACCCTCAGCGAAGACCTTAACAACTATCCGGGCATACAATACACTCAGCCGAATAAAGATATTTTCGGATGCTTTGCCGATGCTCTGCCCGACAGATGGGGAAGAACCCTTCTCCTCCGTCGTGAACAAATTTTGGCACAAGAGGAGAGCAGACCAATCCGCAGGCTTTCATCTTTTGACTTTTTGACAGGTATTGATGACTTTTCCCGTATGGGTGGATTCCGTTTCAAAGAAACGTCTGATGGGGAGTTCATCAACGCTGACAACTCATTGCGTATTCCTCCGTTGACCGACTTGCGCGAACTCATTGCAGCAAGCAAGGAGATTGAAAAAAGCGAGGATGCTAATACCCTCCCCGAGAAACGTTGGATTGCCCAACTTGTGCAGCCAGGTTCTTCGCTTGGTGGAGCTCGTCCCAAAGCAAATGTTGTAGATACGGACCGCAGTATATATGTCGCAAAGTTCCCCTCATTGAAAGATGATTTTGATGTGGGATTGTGGGAACATTTCTGCCACCTGTTAGCTAAAAATGCGGGCATAAACGTTGCCGAAACAAAGGTGCTTGAAATAAACGACAAGCATCATACACTCCTTTCTCGTCGTTTCGACCGAACAAATGAAGGCAAACGAATTCATTTTGCATCTGCAATGACACTGCTCGGGTTAAATGACGGCGACAACGCTACAACAGGACACGGATATATTGATATGGTTGATTTTATCATAAGTGGCTGTACCGATGTTGATACAAACTTGCGAGAACTATTCCGTCGAGTTGCGTTCAATATATGTGTCGGCAATAGCGACGACCATTTCCGTAACCACGGTTTTTTGCTCACAGCAAAAGGGTGGACTCTATCGCCCGCATACGATATGAACCCCACGCTGAATGACCACCAAAGTCTGCTAATCAATAGCAAAACTAACAAGGCTGATTTGTCTATTTTGCTCAACTCTTGCGAGGAGTATATGCTCACACCAGAGGTTGCAAAGGGTATCATCAACGAGGTGGTAGCTGCTGTTAAAGATTGGTGCAAATTGGCAAACAGACTGGGTATTGCCAAACGAGAAATGAACTTGTTTGAGGGAGTATTTGATAATAGGATTAATTTATAGTACCAGGAGTTTTTATTTTCCCCAAAAAACGATAGTGATTGTGCACGTGAGTGTAATATCCCGACGCTACTTTTTTCTAATTGCCAGTATAAGTAAAAAGATTGCGATTATGACATCAACTACCAGCCACACTTCACGACCGAGAGCAAACTTTATAAATGGCTGAAATAATGTGGCTACTATTGAAAACGTAATAGCTAGTTCTTTCTTGTTTTGCGAAAAGTAATTGTAGGCCAAATACCCGCTAATAATAGTCATGGCTAACCGTACTATTGTGAAGAAACCATATGGCATAGGAAAGATACACAATAGTAAAAGAATCGCCCCGGCTATTTGTAAATTTTGCGTTGCTCCAGGTTTTTTACTTTTCATAGAAAGTAATCCAATTAGTACAGTAATTGTGAGTCTTGGGATGCAGTTCGACAATGCTATCAGAAGAGCGATACCAAGCATGATTCCAACCGCTACCCATGTCTAAATATATTGCATTTTCCACGTTGGCTTCAACCAATTTTTTCTTAAAATCGCCAAACGAGGTAATAGAATCCGATTCAATTATACAAAGGTTGTCATGTAATTCGCATAATGCGCGGAAGATATTTTGGCTGAAATCTTTACGAGGCGTTTTTATGAGTGTGTTTTCTTTTATAATAAGTTCTTGGGTAAATACAGCTCCGCCATACATTGCAGCTGAGTCTAATTCATGGGAATAATCCTGAGAGCAAAATTTCCAATGATTCTTGTAATATACGAACGCACCCGTATTTCTCGAGCAGCTATATCCTTGATATTTCTTTCCATTGCTCACGTGATCGCCAGCTATATTCGTATGCTGAAATTCATCAAGATAATCGCCGGTATAAGCCGCTTCGGCAACAAGAATGACAGAGTTATCATTGGGGGATGGCATAGTACCACACACCAAATCTACTTTCGAAAAATTAGGAAAGATAAATTTTAAACCATTGTCAACTACAACGTTGTTGTGTGTTTTTGTTGAGTCGCTATCAATACTTGTATCAGAGATAACTAAGTCAACTTTTTTATTGTCGTTACACCCACAAAGTCCAACTACAATAGATACATATAACACAATGAGATTTTTACCAAAGTTCATAATTATAGTATAAAATAAGATTATTATTTCACTACAAATTTAATGAAAGTTTTTCAATTTACACCTTATCGGGTATAATTTTATTGTTTTAATGAGCGTTTTATACCTGATAGGGTATAAAACTAAAAACTTACCTCGATAGCAACCATTGATAATGAATCCTAACAGAAACAAAAAAGCAATGGTGAGTATAGTTATTTCAGACCTCCTTAATATGAATCAAGGCATTGGTCAAGATGGCAACCAAACCACCCGTTGTAATACCCGATGAGAAGATGTTGCGGATAGCATCTGGCAATTGAGACAGAATTTCAGGAACCAATTCAACGCTAAGCCCGAAGCTAAAACTGATGGCTATAACCAATGTGGCCTTGCGGTTGATATCCTGAGATGCGATGATACGGATACCGGCGGCTGCAACTGTGCCGAACATCAACAATGTGGCTCCACCTAAAACAGGCTCAGGCATTAAAGAGAAAACCAAACCTACAGCCGGGAAAAGTCCTAAAAACACCAACATTGCTGCAATGAAATATCCCACATAGCGGCTTGCGACTCCCGTAAGTTGAATCATACCATTATTTTGGGCAAAAATGGAGTTGGGAAATGAATTGAAAATACCTGCCAGCATGGAGTTGAAACCATCTGCCAAAATTCCTCCAGAGGCACGTTTCATGAACTTTTCTCCCTCAACAGGTTGCCCTGAAATCATAGAATTGGCTGTGATGTCTCCATAGGCTTCAATGGCAGTTATCAGATAGACCAATCCCAATGCAACAATGGCAGAGAAGTCGAAGGATATACCAAAACGAAATGGAACGGGAATATTCAAGTTCCCAAAATCATGTATGTCCGAAAAGTTCACCATACCAAATGCCCACGACACGGCATATCCCACAGCCAAACCAATGACAATAGAACTCATTCGCAAATATTGGTTGCTACTACGGTTGAAGAAGATAATAAGAACAAGTACAAGAGCCGACAATCCGACATGTTCCAACGACCCGAATGTACCGGCTGCTTTCGCTGCCTCTCCACCTCCGCAAGCAGTGATTCCTACACGGATTAGACTCAATCCAATCAATGTTACCACAATACCCGATACCAATGGGGTAATGATTCGCCGCATATATTTAAGGACTCGACTAACAAACATCTCAACGACCGAACCGGCAATCGTTGCTCCAAAAATGGCAGGAAGTCCTCCTACTACACCCGCAGCTATGATGGGGCCGATAAAAGAGAAACTTGTTCCCTGTACGCATAGCAAGCCACACCCCACTGGCCCAAATCTGCGACATTGTACAAAAGTGGCAACTCCTGACACAAACAATGACATGGAGACCAGAAATCCGGTAGTCTCCAAGTCCAACTTCAACGCACCTGCAATGATGAGCGGAGGGGTAATGATCGCTACAAAGATTGCCAAAAGATGTTGCAACGCTGCAAAGATCGTGTCGCTGAAGGGTGGACGGTCTTCCAACCCATAAATCAATCCTTTCGGTGTATTGTTAGGCGTTTTCTCCGAATGTTCCTTTACTATTTGCATCAAATATCCTTTAATTTGATTTCACAATTGTCCAGACTCTCAATAACAGCCAATGATTCCACATGGATACCTGTTTGGCGCAACATTTCTCCTCCCTTTTGGAAATCTTTCTCGATAAGGAACCCCATGCCCACCAATTCGGCATCGGCTTGTTTGACAAGATCAATCATTCCTTTTCCTGCATTTCCATTGGCAAGGAAGTCGTCGATGAACAGTACCTTGTCGCCCGATTGCAGATAATCTTTGCTGACGCATATGGTGTAGGTTTGATTCTTGGTAAACGAAAAGACCTCCGTTACTAACATGTTTTCCATGGTGCTGGGTTTGCATTTCTTCGCAAACACCACCGGAAGTTCCAGTAGGTAGCCCACCATGATAGCCGGAGCAATGCCACTGGCCTCTACCGTCAGGATTTTATTGATTTTTGTACCGGCAAATCGACGGACAAATTCTACAGCCATAGACTTCATCAGGATCGGGTCCATCTGATGATTGATGAAATTATCCACTTTTAGGATTCCACCAGGGAAGCAACGTCCGTCCTTCAGTATTCTGTCTTTTAATGCTTTCATATTCCGAATAGGTTTATTTTTATAATAAAGTACAAAGATACAACTTTTAAATAACCCACCTATTATTCTTACATACATTTATCCGGACATCAATAAAAAGAAAAGCGAGTCACGGAAATGTGACTCGCTTGCGCTTCAGGATGGGCTTGAACCAACGACCCCCTGATTAACAGTCAGGTGCTCTAACCAACTGAGCTACTGAAGCAGGTTGTACAACCCTTTTGGGAATTGCGTTGCAAAATTAGAGTTATTTTTTGTAATACACAACAAAAATCAGAAAAATCTTATTCCGGGAGATGTTTTTTATGCTTTTTTGTGGGGAAATAGGTCGTTACTATGATAATAAATTCTTACCTTAGTGGCTTAAAATTTATCTTTACTTATGAACACAAAAAATATCGTTATTAAAATTGCGTTTTCTTTTGTTGCAATTTTCTCGTGTTGTACAGTTTCGGCAGCAAGCAAGAATGAAAAGGCTGCAATCATGCGAAATCTTGATATCTTCAACTCTATATACAAGGAATTGCAGGTTTTTTATGTGGACTCAATCGATGCCGAAAAGTCGATTAACACTGCGATCGGTGCGATGTTGAATGATATAGATCCTTATACGGAGTATATTCCTGCTAAGGACCAAGACTCGTTTTTGTCGATAACGTCGGGTGAATATGGCGGTATAGGTTCATATATCACTGAGCGAAATGGGAAGGTTTATATTTCAGAGCCATTTGAAAATTCTCCGGCTCACAAGGCCGGGTTGCGTGCAGGCGATCACATTGTGAAAATTAACAATGACACAACTGCAGGGTGGACAAGTTCGAAGGTGAGTGAAAACCTCAAAGGGCAGGCAGGAACATCATTGCGCATTGAGGTGAAGCGTCCCTATGTGGCTGATTCAATGCTCACGTTTGATATTGTAAGAGAAAAAATTCAAGTATCGGCAGTTCCTTACTATGGGGTGATAAAAGATAATATCGGATATATCTATCTAACCTCGTTTACCGAAACAGCGGCTAAGGAGGTGCGTGATGCGCTCATTGATCTCAAGAAAGATCCGCGAGTAAAATCAATAATTCTTGATTTGCGAGGAAACGGCGGAGGTTTGCTTGAAAGTGCTGTGAAGATTGTGGGTCTTTTTGTTCCTAAAAACACTGAAGTGTTGCGCACTCGAGGCAAGGGACATTTGAGCGAAAAGGTCTATAAAACCACTTCAAAGCCGGTTGACACTGAGATACCGTTGGCGGTGTTTATCGATGGCGGATCGGCATCAAGTTCAGAGATTACAGCCGGAGCGTTGCAGGATCTTGACCGAGCTGTAATCATAGGGAGTCGTTCCTATGGTAAAGGTCTGGTGCAGAGCACACGACAATTGCCCTACGATGGATTGCTCAAGGTGACCATTGCCAAATACTATATTCCCAGCGGCCGTCTCATTCAGGCTATTGATTACTCTCATCGCAATCCCGATGGGTCGGTGGCGCGCATTCCCGATAGTCTCACAAATTTGTTCAAGACCAAGCATGGCCGAGAGGTGCGTGATGGAGGTGGAATCACTCCCGACGTGAAAATCGAGTGGGATAAAATGAATCGACTCACCTACAATATCATTCGCGATTTGTGGGCGTTCAATTATGCCAACCGATTCTATGCCACAACACCGTCAATTGCATCGGCCGAAGAATTTGTCATCACCGATTCAATCTTCAATGACTTTAAAAAATTCATTGACCCCGATAAATTTCAATACGACAAAGTGTGTGAAACAATGCTTGGCGAATTGCGAAAAACGGCCGAAGCCGAGGGGTATATGAATGACGAAACAAAGGCTCAATTTGATGCATTGGAAGGTCTTTTGCGACACAATCTCGACAAGGACCTTGACAATAACCGCAAAGCCATCAACGAAATTCTCTCTGACGAAATCGTAGGTCGCTATTATTATCAGAAAGGTCAGGTAATAGACAACCTCAAGTATGACGAGGCGCTTGATCGCGCTGCGGCAATCCTCAACGATCCTCAGGCCTATCGCAAAATACTTTCACCTGCTGAGAAATAGTTGCAATGAATCTGAAAGAACTGAGTAAATTATTCCTCACGTCGCAACGAAGTGAGGCAATTGCGAGTTTGCTTGCCGATAAAACCACGAAAGAAAAAACGGTTTATGGGCTTGCCGGCTCGTCGGCTGCGATGTTGTTGGCCTCTTTGCCCAAACAGTCTCGCCCGATGTTGGTGATTGGTAGCGATCTTGATGATGCCACCTACTTGTGTGGCGACTTGATCAATATCCTTGGCGCCGAAGCCGTAAAATTTTTCCCATCGGGATATAATCGAGGGATACAATTTGGCAACCCCGACGCTGAGAATCAAATCAAGCGCACTGAGGCTCTGAATGCGTGGAACAAGGACAAGCGATTAAGATTTGTAGTGACCTATCCCGATGCTATAGCCGAGCGCGTAGCCTCCCAAGAAACCATAGATAATCACACAATAACATTTACCGTCAATCAGAGTCTCGATCACGACCATGTGATTAAATGGCTGCGTAACAATGCATTTAAAGAAGTTGACTATGTCTATGAGCCGGGACAATTTGCCACACGAGGCTCAATTCTTGACATCTTTGGATATTCCCACGAATATCCCCTGCGCATTGACTTTTTTGGCGATGATATCGACTCGATACGCACGTTTAATATTGAGACACAATTGTCGGAACAACGACTCGAAGAGGTTTCAATAACATCAAACGTCGTGAAGCAAAGTCGTGGAGACTCATTGCTGAAATTCATTCACAAATCAACGATAATAGCCACTCGCGACAGCAATGAAGTTATAAACGTTGTCAATGAAATTGCCCACAAAACATTCTCGGAAAGTGCTGTGATTGCCGAAGAAGGAGACAAAAACTCCATGGATCAGGTGGTTGATCCCGAGGTGTTTAAGACCGACTTTGAAAAGTTCTCACGATTGCATTTCACCGCGCGCCAGGAAGTCTCGGCCAATACATGTGCTGCAATTAATCTGCATTGTAGCAGTCAAGGTATCTATCACAAAAACTTTGACTTGCTCAATAGCGCATTGCAAGAGCATCTATCGAAAGGATTTAAAATCTATATACTCAGTGACAATCCAAAGCAAACCGAACGATTGCGCCTTATATTCCAGGAGAAAGGGTGGGATCTCCCATTTGAGCCGATCGCTTCGACTATTCATGAAGGATTTGTCGATGAGGCCACCCGCATGTGTGTGTTTACCGATCATCAAATTTTTGATCGTTTCCACAAATACAACCTCAAGAGTGAACGTTCTCGAGCCGGGAAGTTGGCATTATCGCTTAAAGAGCTATCGGCAATCGAAGTGGGCGATTATATTGTGCATGTCGATCACGGAGTGGGCCGTTTTTCGGGCTTGATGCGCACAAAAGTCAATGGTAGCATGCAAGAGATGATTAAACTCACATATCAAAACAATGATATAATATTTGTGAGCATACATGCATTGCATAAGTTGGCAAAATATCGTGGAAAAGAAGGTGTTCCGCCCAAACTCAACAAATTGGGCACCGGCGCATGGAACAAACTCAAAGAACGCACCAAGAGCAAGCTCAAGGATATTGCTCGTGATTTGATAAAACTCTATGCCGAGCGCAAACAGGAGAAAGGACATCAGTATCCCCCGGATTCTTATTTGCAACATGAACTTGAGGCGTCGTTCATATACGAGGATACCCCCGACCAACTCACAGCCACACAGGCCGTTAAAGCCGATATGGAGAGCCCGCGGCCGATGGACCGCTTGATTTGTGGCGATGTGGGATTTGGCAAAACCGAGGTTGCCATACGAGCGGCATTCAAGGCTGCGACCGATAACAAACAAACAGCGGTTTTGGTCCCGACCACAGTTTTGGCTTACCAGCACTTCAATACGTTCAAAGAACGACTCAAAGATTTCCCTGTGAGGGTTGATTACTTGTCGCGAGCGCGCTCGCCCAAGCAGGTCAAGCAGATTCTTGCCGACCTTGCCGAAGGGAAAATCGACATCATAATCGGCACACATAAGTTGGTGGGTAAAGATGTGAAATTTAAGGATTTAGGCTTGTTGGTGATTGATGAGGAGCAAAAGTTTGGTGTAGCCGTTAAGGAAAAGCTCAAGCAACTGAGAGTGAATGTCGATACGCTCACAATGAGTGCCACCCCCATTCCTCGCACATTGCAATTTTCGTTGATGGGCGCACGTGATTTATCGGCCATCAATACACCACCGCCCAATCGTTATCCGATATACACGTCCCTAAATTTGGAGAATGATGATATAATTGCCGAGGCTGTAAACTTTGAGATGTCGCGCAACGGGCAATTGTTCTTTATCAACCCCACGATTGATGGACTCTATGCACTGGAGGAAAAAATAAAGCGACTTGTGCCTGATGCTCGTACGGTAGTGGGGCATGGCCAAATGCCACCCGACAAGTTGGAAAAAGTAATAATCGACTTTGCCAATCACGACTATGATATACTCATTTCTACGACCATCATCGAGTCGGGGATTGACATGCCCAATGTGAACACAATCGTGATTAATAATGCCCATCGTTTCGGCCTCAGTGAGTTGCATCAACTGCGAGGGCGTGTCGGACGCAGTGCTCGAAAGGCTTTTTGCTATCTCCTTGTGCCCGTATCGCTTGACTTGAAGCCCGATGCACGTCGCCGATTACGAGCCATTGAAAATTGCTCAGAGCTGGGAAGTGGAATACAAATTGCGATGCAAGATCTTGACATTAGAGGTGCCGGAAACCTGCTCGGAGCCGAGCAATCGGGCTTTATTGCCGACTTGGGCTACGAAACCTACAAAAAAATTCTCGATGAGGCTGTAATTGAATTGCGCACCGAAGAATTTGCCGACGTGCTCACCTCTGAGGAAGACGAAAGTGAAAAAGAATATGTATCGGATTGTGTGATTGAAAGCGACATGGAATTGCTGCTTCCGGCCGATTATGTTCCTCAAGATAGCGAACGAATACGCCTATATAAAGAGCTCGACAACATTGAGCGAGAGCTTGATTTGATTGATTTCAAACGCCACCTTGAAGACCGTTTCGGGAAAATTCCCGATGTCACAGCCGAGTTGTTGCGCATTCCTCGTTTGCGTAGGCTCGCTCGACAATTGGGCATTGAAAAGGTCTCTTTGAAGCAAGGTGCGATGTATCTGTTTATGGTCGATGACTCCAACCGAGCCTATTACTTGTCTCCGATGTTTGGGCGCATTCTAAGCTACTTGCAACAAAACGTCAGACGTTGTCAACTGCGAGAAAACAACGGCCGTCGCAGCGTCGTAATCAATTCGGTTGCTCGCGTCGAGACCGCTGTAGAGATTCTTAACTCTATCCAATCGCTTGACGCAATTTAACGTGGAATCAGCCATGTCAGGCGTGGTCTGAAATCAAATTCTTCAAGTGACTTTCTTCCTCTGAAATGAGTAGTAGCTTGTCGGTGAGATAGAGTCGGGTGTTGCCTGTGGGCACAAGATATTGATTGCCTCGTTTCACCATTATCACCAACGTATTTGGTGGTAACGTGATTTCTTTGAGCGTATCACCGTCGGAGAGTAATCGGGCCGACACCGGCATCTCACTCATCGCCGCAGTGATTTCATCGGGCAGATTAAATTTGAACTCTTTCTCTTTCAAAGGCTCTTTCAATCCAAGCCATTGTGCCATGCGATTCACCGTGGTGCCTTGTAATAGCAACGACAAGATTGTTATGAAAAACACCATGTTAAACATGTATCTCGCGTGAGGTACAGCCGGCGACATTAACGCATAGGAGGCAAAAATAATGGGGACAGCTCCACGCAATCCCACCCAAGAAATATACAATCGAGCGCGTGCTGTGAAGTGCTTGAATGGCAATAGCGACAACAATACAGCGACTGGGCGTGCCACTATAATCATGAACACACCAAGCAACAATCCCGGCACGATTACTTGTACTTTGAGCAACTCATGGGGGTTAACGAGCAATCCGAGCGAGAGGAACATGATAATTTGCACGAGCCAAGTGAATCCCCCGAAAAATGTCGTGATCGTGTGCTTGAGCGACAATTTGCAATTGCCCACAACCAGGCCGGCGATATACACGGCAAGATAACTGTTTCCGCCTATAAGTTCGGTGAGCGAAAATGCAAAAAACACACACGCAATCACCATCACCGGGTAGAGAAACTCGTTGTCAACCCTAAGCCTGTTGACAACCCACACTGTGGCATAGCCGATGGCAACACCACCAACCACACCGAGCAATAATTGCATCACCAACAAACCGAGCGATTGAGCCCACAGCGAAGAGCCGTCGGTTAGGCCTCCGCCCTCCATTATTCCGATGAGAATAATCACCAAAAGATAGGCCATCGGGTCGTTACTACCACTCTCAAGCTCAAGCGTCGGTTTTAGATTTTGTTTAAGACCGGTGCGTGACGAGTTGAGAATTGAGAACACCGAAGCCGAGTCGGTCGAGGACATAATCGCAGCCAGCAACATTGACTCAATCCACCCAAAAGCAAAGTCGGGTGCAAGCCAATGGAATGTGTAGTAGATGAATGCACCTGTTACAATGGTTGTAATGAACACTCCGACGGTGGCAAGCACCACTCCGGGAGCAAGCACCGGACGTATGTCTTTAAACCGAGTGTCCACTCCACCCGAAAACAGAATCACACTCAGCGAAATCATTCCTATGAATTGAGCCGCTTCGGCACTGTCAAATTTTATACCAAAGCCGTCAACACCGGCGACCATACCCACCCCCAAGAACAACAACAAGGCGGGCATGCCAAAACGGCTACCGGCTTTCCCTACAAACACACTGAGGAACAACAGCGCCGCCAAGATGAGCATAATATTATTTGCCGAAATCTCCATTAAAAAATATCTTGATTTAGTTATTCTACCTTTAGCGAGTTCCCCCTCGCCACATAATTTTGCGTGAAGATACAAAAACTCTACCACTTTAACAACTCATGCTTGCAGATTTGGTAATATTGCAGATTATGAATATCTTTGGGGAAGATAATAACTCAACACCGATGGAATCGATTAAAGAAATTTATAAGATAGGGCTTGGACCATCAAGCAGTCACACAATGGGGCCGAAAACGGCTGCCGAACAATTCTTGGAGCGCAACGTCAATGCATCTCGTTTTGAAGTCACTCTCTATGGCTCTCTTGCCGCTACCGGTGAAGGGCACATGACCGATCGGGCTATTCTCAATGTTATGGAGCATGTTGCTCCCACAACCATTCTTTGGGAGCCGGAGGTCTTTCTCCCATTCCACCCCAATGGCATGAAATTTTGTGCATTTGACAACACAGGAGCCAAAATCGATGAATGGATAGTATATTCCATCGGCGGTGGTGACATTGCCGAAGATGGCGCAAAACGGGTGAAAACTCAGGTGTATTCAATGACACGCATTGCCGATATACAGCAATGGTGTGAGACCACCGGCCGCACCTATTGGGAATATGTCGATGAATGTGAAGGCCCTGAAGTGTGGGATTACCTTGCCCGGGTGTGGAACGTAATGAAAAGTGCCGTTGAACGTGGCATTGAGGCCGAAGGGGTATTGCCCGGAGGATTGGGTGTGCGACGCAAGGCTGTGAGCTATTATGTGCATGCATCGGGCTATGCCGGCAGTTTGAAAAGTCGGGGATTGGTCTATGCCTACGCGCTTGCTGTGAGCGAGGAAAATGCCGCCGGAGGCGAAATTGTAACGGCGCCTACGTGTGGATCATGTGGCATTGTACCTGCGGTGTTATATCATCTGCACACGTCTAAAGGGTTCTCCGAACAGCGCATATTGAGGGCTTTGGCAACTGCCGGAATATTTGGTAACGTGGTGAAAACCACCGCATCGGTATCGGGTGCCGAAGTGGGTTGCCAGGGTGAAGTGGGGGTGGCTTGTGCAATGGCCGCAGCTGCCGCCTGCCAACTATTTGGTGGCACTCCGGCCCAGATTGAATATTCGGCCGAAATGGGACTTGAACACCATTTGGGATTGACATGCGACCCTGTGTGTGGACTTGTCCAGATTCCATGTATTGAGCGCAATGCCTATGCTGCAGCGCGTGCTCTTGATGCAAATCTGTATTCTCAATTTTCCGATGGGCGCCATTCGGTTTCGTTTGACCGCATCGTCGAAGTCATGAAACAAACCGGCCATGACCTCCCATCGCTATATAAAGAAACAGCCCAAGGAGGTCTTGCAGCAATAAAATAACGATCTCTCGGCGAGATATTTTTAGGGCATAAATTTGTGGGTGCCGAAACAGTTCCTCCACGCTAGGCGAGCAGCTAAATACTTTGCCCCAATTTAACCCCATCTTCTGTCTGAATAACACCAACCGTTCCCTCGCGGAATAGCCAAAATGCACGATTTTGCATGGTCCTTCAAATTTGTTTTTAATAAATTTGCCAAAGAATCGCAAAAAAGTTGAATATAACTCTCAAAATATATATTTTTTTGTTACATAGAAACCTCATATATGAGAACGATTATTACACTATTACTTAGTCTATTTATCGTCGCGACGATGAATGGAGCCGGTGCGCTTGAGGGCGATAAATATATCGATGCCTACGAAAAAGTTGACGCCGATAATCGGTTGACAACGGCCAACGATGTAATGAAATTTTTCTATGACCAATCATTATTAGATAAGGCCATAGTCTTTGATAGTAATACCGGTGTTGATGAGATAAACCAACAGGTGTGGTATTGGGCGGCCGAGTATTATTATTCTCATCAGGCCTATAATCAAGCACTTGAGTATGCGCTCAAGGCATTGCCATTGTGTACCAAAGATGACGATCGGGCCAACTATTTGAGCCTCATTTCATTGATATATTTTCGCCAGTCAAAATATGAAAAAGCGGCCGAATATGCCAAGCAATGCTACAAACTTGATGAAAAAACGGGTGACCCCGACATAATGAGTTCGTCGCTCAATACTCTTGCCGGCATCTACATCGGAGCCAATCAGCCCCATGAAGCCGAGCAATATATCCTCAAAGCCATTGAGTTGGCCAAGAAAGCCAACAATCCTGCCCGCATGGCGGTATTGCAGGGTATGGCCTCGGAGGTTTATCATGCCCAAGGCAATGATGCAGAGGCATTAAAATACATCGACGAAGCGTGTCGCATAGAGCAACAGCTCGGCAATGAATATAAATTGATGGTAAGGCTTTCGCAGAAAGCATCGGTTTTGATAGGGCTGCACGAGTACAGCCAAGCCGAGGAATTGTTGAGCCAAACCACTCCCTATTTTGAAACGATAGGCGACAAGCAGTCCTATGGCATTTCGTGCAATAAAATGGGCATGACGCAATTGTGCCAAGAACGCGATGCCGAGGCGGTGGCCTATTTTCGCTTGGCTGCCAATGTGTTGCAAGAAATTGGCGACAAGGGCAACGAAATGCATTCGCGCAAGGGATTGTATGAAGGCTTGTGGAGCAGCAACCCCGACAGTGCACGCATTGAGCTGGAACGATTCAACGAGCTGAAGGACTCGCTCTACAACATTGCATCGGCCGAAAGTTTGGCGCGATATAATGCCGAATTTGGTACCGATTGGCTACAACATGAAAATGAGCAACAAAAGGCTCGCACTCGCAAAATTATCGTTTTCGGCCTCGTGCTATTGATTTTAATAGCCATGGCGGTGTGGCTATTGATGCGCCGACGCATGAAAATACGTGAGACCGCTCTGCAAACGATAATCAACGAGTTGCAAGGCAGCGAACGTGCCAATGCCCCTCAAGAGTCTCAACCATCGGAGCAACCGAGTGAATCGTCTGAACCCACAGGTGCCGATGGCGAGTTATTGTCGCGAGTGGTTGCTATTGTCAAGAGTCGCATGTCGCAAGAATCGTTCACTATCGAGACATTGGCGTCGGAGATGTGCACAACGCGAGGCTCGCTCAATCGTCGCATAAAAGCCATCACGGGAGTGACCACCCAACAATATGTGTTGCGCATACGTCTTGAACATTCTCGCATATTGTTGAAGGAGGACAATCGAATGCCAATTTCTGAAATTGCCTATAAATGTGGCTTTGAAGATGCCACGAGTTTTTCGCGTGCTTTTCGCCGCACTTTTGATATTTCGCCCTCGCAATATCGAAATCAAGAGTGAAAAATGTGCCTAAAACGGCACTTTGCACCATATTGCCAAGACCTTGCACGATTGAGCAAGGTCTTTTTTTGCTTTTATGCATACCTTTACGACGACAAAATTTAACAAAAAGATGAATATTTTCAGGCGACAAAATCTATCACATCAAAAATTTCTTGAACGATTATCATCATTGATATTAGAAGAAATGGCTACCGGGCGATTATCTATTGAGAAGATTGCCTCGGAGATGTATGTAACTCGTGGTCAATTAACCCGTCGAGTAAAAGCCATTACCGGGTTGACATCTCAGCAATATGCTATGAAAATAAGATTGAAATCGGCGTGTGGCATGCTGAGCAACAATCCCGAAATGATGATAACTGAGATTGCCTATAAATGTGGCTTTGAAGATGCCACGAGTTTTTCGCGTGCTTTCCGTCGCCTGTATGGAATGTCGCCGTCAATGTATCGCAACGAACATTCCAATGGGTAAACGCTCTTAATCTCTATACTTCAATATATAATCAGATAAAACCAAAAAAATATATCAATATGAAAAGACTTAACTTATTTCTTGTTGCAATTCTTTTTGTTGCAATCAGCTCATGGGGCGCAACTGACTATGGTTTGACCGTGGGTGGTGTTGATGTTACTTCCGATAATTGTTCAAATATTACGGGCGAACATATTAAGAAATATGCTACCGACGATGAATACTATATAAAGTATGACCCGGCGACAAAAACTCTTACTTTCAAGAATATCTTGATTGAACGCACCGGTAGTTACAACCGTGCCATCTTGAATGAAGATGTAGATGGATTGAAAATTGTGTTTCTTGGGAAAAATGAACTCTCAGCCGAAGATTCTTCTCCTGTGCGATTAAATAATAACACTACCATCACTGTCCCCGAAGGTGGTGAACTTCGTGTGTATGGTGGAGATGAAGATGGTATTACCGTTGGAAATGGCAAGACGTTGATTTTTGATAATGTATATGATTGTTCTGTTTCTGCCAGCAATTCCAATGGCATTGAAGGTGCTACCGGAAAAGAGAATCTAATTGTTAGGAATAATTCTTGTGTAAAAGCTTTTGGCCATGGCGAAAACCACAATGGAGTATATGATTTTGCCTCTCTCACAGTCTCTGATTCTTATTTCAATGTAGTTGGTTATGCTTACGCTATTGAAAAACTTGGCTCATTTACCCATGAAGGTGCTTACCCGATAGTAGTGGGAACAGGATATAATGCTTCGGCAAAAAGATTTGGTGCATTTCAAGCGCAAATAGCGGTAGGTGTTTGTAGAACTGATGAAACAGTATTTCCTGACGCCAACTTCAGGCAGGCTCTTTTTGATTATGCAAAAAATCCGAGTTCGGGCATTGTTGAAGGATTTCCATATAACTATTATACCTATCCGGTCGGAGCCTATACAGGCTATATTAAAGAATGGAAAGAAATGGATGTGGCAGGGAAATCAATCGCAAATCTAAAAGGAATTGAACATTTTTACAATCTGCAAACATTGATTTGCAACGACAATCAACTGACTAGTGTTGATTTAACTAAAAATGTGAACCTCTCGACATTAAATTTATCTAATAATTCACTTTCAACAATTGATTTGTCTAAAAACAAGGAGTTAAATACTTTAGCTCTCCGAAATAATAAACTTGAGTCGTTAGATGTTATAAACAATGTAAATTTACAGTCTCTTCATGTCAATAATAATTTATTGACAGAGGTTAACCTAAGCGCAAATTGGAGATTGAAATACTTAGATATAAATGATAATAAACTTAATACCCTTGATCTTTCATACGCTGATTATTTGATTGAAGTTAATTGTCAAAATAATAAACTCACTGAGATTAGTGTAGGTAACATAAAGAGATTGAATTGTTCAAATAACAATTTAACAGGGATTAAATTCAACGCATATAGTGGTGCTAATTTTAAATATTTAAATTGTTCCGACAATGCAATAAATGGCGCGAATGTACAGCAATTTGTGGATAAATTGCCCACACCATCAGCAAGTAATAATGCCGAACTTGTGTTCAAGTCTTCGTCTGACACCGAGAAAAACTCAATGTCACAAGAGCAAGCCCTTACTGTTATGGGTAAGAACTGGACATTGAAACACACCAACGGAAATATTTATCTTGGCGAAGAAAGTGGTGTTGAAGACATTGAGGTTGACCCTATCGACAACGATGCTCCTCGCTACAACCTCATGGGCCAACCGGTCGATGACACTTATCGTGGCATAGTGATACAAAACGGCAAAAAAGTATTAATCAAATAATAAATAATTGATTATGAAAAGACTAAGCATATTGCTCTCAACAATATTAATTGTGACAGTCAGCGCCTTTGGCGCCACAAAATATGGCTTAAAAGTGGGTGGTGTTGATGTTACTTCCGATAACTGCACTAACGTCACCGGTGATAACATTAAGCCCAATTTAAGCGGCGAATTTTATGTAAAGTATGACCATTCAACAAAGACTCTAACCCTCAAAAATATCAGAATTGAACGCACCGGTAGCGGAAATCGTGCTGTCTTGAATGAAGATGTAGATGGATTGAAAATCGTGTTTATCGGGAAAAATCTTCTCAAGGCCGAAGATTCTTCGCCAGTGCGATTAAATAATAATACTACAATAACCACTCAAGATAGTAATCAAACCGAAATTATCGGTGGTTCAGAAGATGCTATAACCGTAGGAGATGGTAAAACTTTAATTTTTGATCATGCCTATCTTCAGGTCTCTGCTACGAAATCTTCTGCGTTAGAGGGAAATGAAGGAACTGAAACTGTAATTATACAAGGTGGTTCAGATATAGGGCTTTCTGTGTTAACTGAAGCAGATTCTTATACGTTAAACGACTTGAATTTATTTAAGGTTGATAATTCATTTGTTTACATCCTTCACTGGAAGGATGGAAATTTTGCCACCAAAGTAAAATCGTTTCAATGTATCGGTGACTATATGGGTATAATAAATGGAGAATATGTTGCGTCCTCTCAAAACTTCGTATGTAAAGAAGGGGTAATTGGGACCGATGGCAGTGTTATTTATATTTGTAAAGCAGTGTTATATAATGATACAAAATATTTCCCCGATAAAAATTTTGCCCAAGCTTTAAGTGAATTGTCAACAACGAACACTGATTATAAGAATGTTTTAATTTTACCTTGTGGCTTTAATAAAGGAAGAGTTAGATTTACTACATCGTTAGACTTGTCCTTCAGAAACATTTCTTCGTTGAAAGGGATAGAATTTTTTACCGACTTGGTTGAATTGAACTGCATGAGTAATAATATCGCAAATGTTGATTTGTCAAAAAATACGGCACTCAAAACGTTGAATATGAGCGATAATACGCTTTCATCAATCACTTTGCCTCAAACTGAAACTCTCACAACGTTACTCTTAAACAACAATTTACTCACTTCGGTTGACTTGACAAAGAATACCGGATTAACCGAATTGAATGTGTCTTACAATAATTTGATGTCGTTGAATGTGTCAAAAAACACTGCATTGACTACACTCACCGCCAATTCAAACACAGTGAGGACTATTAGTTTGCCCCAAAGTACGACGTTGACAACTCTCAATGTTAATTCCAATGCGTTGACCTCAATCGACGTGTCAAATTGCACTGCATTGACCAACCTCTATATCGGTGAAAATCAGTTGACTGCATTAGATGTGTCGAAAAATACGAAATTGAAAGAGATAGAATGTTATAGCAATAGATTCACAACGTTGGATTTCTCTAAAAATTCCTCCCTTAGAAAAATTTCTTGTTATTATAACCAAATTTATGACGTTCCCTCGGGCGCTCAGAATGGAGAATCATTTGTGGCAAATCTGCCGAATATATACGTAAATGGATTCAATCATGGCGATATCCTATTTACCACTGTAACCGATGCCAATAATCTCACAAAAGATCAGGTTTCCATCGCAATTTCTAAAGGTTGGAGAATGAAATTTGATGATGGCACAACCTATTCGGGAACGGCTACAAGTGCAATTGAAGAGGTGGAAGTAGAGGACTGCGACAACGACAATGCTCCTCGTTACAACCTCATGGGCCAACCGGTCGATGACACTTATCGCGGCATAGTGATACAAAACGGCAAAAAAGTATTAACCAAATAATAAATTCAATTATTATGAAAAAGAATCAAATTGTAAGAATCATAATGGCGATAGCCGTTATATTCGGAATGCAGTTTACTGCATCAGCTCAATTTAAAAGCTTGCTCAAGAAGGCTAAAAAGGCTGTGAATGTGGAAGTTTCGATAGACGGTGGCAACGAGTCAAATTCGTCTAACGACAATAGCTCTTCCAACGAAAGCTCTTCAAGCGAAAGCCCTGTAAAGAGCATTGTCAAGTCCGATGGCAACAATCAGGCTGCTGCAGCGGTGCAACTCAACCCCGAGGTGTTTATCTATCAGCCGGTTGAGGATTCTGTGAATGCTCCTCTCTATGACATCAACAATCCCAAAGTAAAAGAGTATTACGAGAAGTGGATTGCTCTCGGAAATTTGCCTGATAACGATGAGCATTTTTGGTTGTTTGAATTCTTTGACTATCAATCACCAACGAGAGGATTGAAACAAGTGCATGTTACCGAATATCCGTTGGTGGCCTATTTCTCTTACTTCATCAAGCACCCCAATGAAGTTGAAGGTTACAGATGCTACATTCGTGCACGACGCGCATATGAAATCTTGGCTCTTAGTTCTATTGTGCACACTGTGCCCTATAAGAGAACTCGACTTGGTTGGGCCGAAGAATATACCGGTATGTCGGGAATGCGCAAACTTTTGCTCAATGACGGAACACAAATCAGTTTGTTGGAATCGGAAGATGACCGCTTGAAGCGTTGGAAACGAGTAGATAATGACGATGCCTACGGTGCATTCATGGATAACACTACCTATGAAGTTATGCGTAGCGCTATGCAACAAACAATGGCTGAAGCTAAACAAGCTCAAGCCGAAGGCCGCATTGCCGATGCTTTCAATCTTCTTTTCAAGGATTATAGAATGATGAAAAGCGATATCGAACGCGAACGCTTCAATTCAAACCGCAAGAACGATGACATTTACTTGGACATGGAAGATGACTTTAAGTTGATGTATCAACAATATTATGATAAATGGCTCGATGTAGCTCGAACAGCAAACTCAACTCCGGTTGAAATGCCTAAAGCAGCCCCCGTATCGGCTACAATCAAAAATCAAGCAACTGCACAAGCTAAGGCTAAGTTTGGCGCTTCATTTGTGAAAGCTATCGTGGTGGAAAGCGATTGGCACGTATATACCGACCCCAACAATTTCAACCGCACCGACCACCGCAGCATCAATGTCGATGTAATCATCAAAGAAGGTGGCGAGTACTATGTTTCTCATCAAATGTTGTGGCAAAACTACCAAGCCGGCAGCTGGGGTAGCTACGACATGCGTCAAAAATCTCCCATCAAACAAAAAGTTAACTATAAATAAAAGTTTAGTTTAATTGATAGTAGAAACGGGCGAGTCGCATCATCAACTCGCCCGTTTTCTATGTTATACCCCAGTCTTTATTTTTCAGACAAAAGAACATAAAGACATAAGTTTGTGGGAGCCGAAACAGTTCCTCCACTAAAGTAGGGGAGGTGGGTCGAAGACCCGGAGGGGTATTTAACAGCGACTAAATCTCGTTCAGTACCCACTCCGACCTCGCCCGGCTCGGTCTCGTCCCCCTACATCTATGGGGACAGCAAATTACACTCCTGCGAAGGTAGGCTCTCTTACTAGGCTCTCTTACGTGGGGAGCAGCTAAATAGGAGGCAAAAGAAAAGCGAGTCACATTTCTGTGACTCGCTTGCGCTTCAGGATGGGCTTGAACCAACGACCCCCTGATTAACAGTCAGGTGCTCTAACCAACTGAGCTACTGAAGCAGGTTGTACAACCCTTTTGGGAATTGCGTTGCAAAATTAGAGTTTATTTTTCAATTACGCAACAAATTTAGGAAAAACTTTTGCTAATAACGTGGATTTTGTTGAAAAATGCAATGTTTTGGAATGGTAAGACGTATATATTCGCTAACTTTGTTGGTAAATATAGGACTTATGGAAGAAGTTTTGGGATTGATAAACGAAATGTCGCCATTTTTGCTGCTCGGTTTTTTGCTTGCCGGATTGTTGCATGTATTTGTTCCGGCGACGTTTTATAACCGCTATATGTCGGACGTGTCGTTTAGGTCGGTGTTGTATGCCGCCTTGTTTGGAATACCATTGCCACTCTGTTCGTGTGGGGTGTTACCCACAGCCATGTCGTTGCATCGTGAGGGAGCATCGAAAGGTGCGACGGTATCGTTTCTCATTGCAACGCCTCAAACGGGAGTCGATTCCATCTTTGCCACCTATGCGTTGATGGGCTTGCCGTTTGCAATACTGCGCCCGGTTACAGCATTGTTTACGTCGTTGATGGGCGGTTGTCTCGCAAATGTGGCAGTGAAAGATGATAGCGCATCACGAGGTGACGCCAAAGGACCTCAATCCGAAGAGCCTCGCCCCGCAACATTGTGGGGAAAAGTGTGTGCTGTGTTTAAATATGGCTTTGTAGATATGATGCAGAGCATAGGCCGTTGGTTGATACTCGGGCTTGTGGTGGCCGGACTCATAACGGTCTTTGTCCCGGATAGTTTTTTCATGCAATTTTCCGACAAACCGCTTGTCGGCATGTTGCTTGTGTTGCTATGTGCAATCCCGATGTATCTGTGTGCAACAGGGTCTATACCCATTGCTGTGGCCCTGATGCTTAAAGGATTGAGCCCCGGCACGGCATTGGTGTTGTTGATGGCCGGTCCGGCAGTCAATGTGGCGTCTATTCTTGTGGTGAAAAAGGTGTTGGGACTTAAAACGTTGCTTGTGTATTTGATCTCGATAATCACCGGAGCTATAATATTCGGGTTGGGAATAGACTATCTTTTGCCACGAGAATGGTTTGTCCCAACAATGATGTCGGATTGTGCTCATTGTGGTATGCAAGAGGGGACAGATTGGTTTAACGTGGCATGCAGTGCATTGCTCATGGCATTGTTGGTAAATGCTTTTATCGCTAAGTATATGCGCAAAACAAGTCAACCATGCCCATCGTGCCAATCATGTGCCGCGACAACAACCGCTTCGGTCCCCGAGGAAATGCCGTTGGAGAACAGGTATAAAATCGAGGGAATGAGGTGCATACACTGCGCCAAAGGGGTGAAACGTGCCATTGCCGACATTGATGGTGTCGAACAGGTTGTGGTGGATCTTGACAACGGCACAGCGGTGGTGAAAGGACGAGTGAGCGAGGCTCAAGTCGTCGCGGCAGTCGATTCGGTGGGGTTTAAGGCAAGTAGATTGTAGCCTACCGATAAAGCTCCATCATTGAAGATATGTCCTCGCGCATAGCGTCTCTGAGCCAAATGGGCGAAAGGACCTCAATGCCGTTTATGCGTGACAATAGCTCTTGCCTGAAGTCGTAGGTCGGGCGCAAAGTATATTCCATGATTGAATAGTCGGGGGTGGTTTCGACCTCAGTTTGGGTGTGATGCATTGGTAGAGCTCTGAGATATTTGCGCTCGTGGGCATTGACTTTTATTTGAATCACCTCTACGTCATAGTTGGGATCATTAATGATTCCGAATGAGTAATAGAAAAAGTCTTGCGCATTAAAATCCTTGGGAATGGTGAAATGTCGCGAGGTGGTGTTGAGGCTCTGAATGCGATCGAGAGCATAGGTGCGTATTTCGCGGTAAGAGGGGTTGTAGGCGAGCATATACCATCGTTGACGGAACACTTTTACACAATAAGGCTCAATCTCGTAGGTGTGGGGCTCGTCGCGTGTGAAACTTTGATAGGTGATTTCGATTGCTTGCGAGTCGCGCATGGCCTCGATGATGTGGGTGAGATATTCCCGACCTGACGGAATGTTCTCAAATAAGATGCGTTGTTTCAAGTGGTGGCTTTCATTGATGAGGTTGCTCACAGCAAAAGTGTTGAGAAGCCAACTGCGCACTCCGCCTCGTTCCATCTCCTCGGCGTTTTCAATGTAGTAGTAATATCCCCCACGCTTGTTACACTCGATGTTGATGTCAAACATTTGCTCTATGGCTTTTCGGTGGTTATGAAATGTGCGCAAAGGCAAATCTTCACCTTCGCTCATGTCGGTCCTCAACCAACGTTCGTTGATTTCTTCAAATGTGATTTTCTTGGCGCGATATATCGTGTCAACGAGCCAAATGTAACGATTAAATAGGTCTTTTGCCATAGTATTTGTGTTTTTATTGGGTGCAAATTTAGCGCAAACCTATGCCATTTCAAAGCATAGGTTTGCAAAAGTGGTGTTTAAATTTAGAATCCGACGCGTTTTGTTCCTGAATCTTTGCTGATGAGTTCCGATTGGCAGTATCGACGCAAAGTCTCGATGTCGGTTTTTTCTTTGCCGGTCAAAATGCAATCGATGGTGCGTTTTCGCGCAATGTTTTCAATTTGTCCGCCACTGAAATTGAATTCGCTTGCGATTGTTTCGGCGTCGGACGTTGTCAGCTCCGGAATCATTGATTTCCAAATTTCGGTTTTGGCCTTCAGCGAAGGTTTCTCAAATTCGATTTTGTAGAGGAAACGGCGTTCAAACGCATTATCGAGATTTGAGGTGAGGTTGGTCGTTGCAATCATGATTCCTTCAAGGGTTTCCATCTCTTGGAGAATAATGTTTTGAATGGCATTTTCCATTTTGTCAACGGCGCGTTGCACTCCTTCCATGCGACGTCCGAAAATGGCATCGGCCTCGTTGAATAGCAAAATCGGTGCTACTTGCGATTTATTCACGATGGCACGATAGGTATCAAAGAGCTGTTTGACGTTCTTTTCGCTTTCGCCCACCCAGCAACTCTTGAGTTGAGCAAAATTTACTTGAAAAATGTCACGTCCTGTTTTGCGTGCGAGTTGGAGCACTGTCTCGGTTTTACCTGTGCCCGGAGCCCCGTAGAATAGACAAGCAAAGCCTTTGCGCATGCCGTTTTCTTCCAAACGAGAACATATCTCGTTGAAACGGTCTTGCGAAAGGAGGTCAAACAGTTCGCCCACCTGCGACTGCTCACGCTCGTTGTAGTATAGTGTTTTCTCCACGATGGAAGAGTGTTTAGTGAGACGCTCATCATTCTCGCCCGATGACAGAGAAATGCTTAGCTCTGATAGAAAATCTTCTTTGGCTAAGGTTGAGAGGCGATAGGACGTGCGATCGACAAATCCATTGCTGTGGTTGTATTCGACGAGTTTAAACCTAAGCAAGTCATGCGAGCCATTGAAAAGTTCGCGTTTGGCACGTACGAAATCAAAATTACGGTCATATAAATCATCAAAATCATGACAGCAAATGTGGTCGTCGCTGTTTTGCACAAAGAGGTTGCAAAAATGAAGAAACAGCATTGAGTCCATGGTACTGAGTGCCAAACTTTGGAATTTGCGCACAAATGACAAATGTTGGTTGGCCTCAAAGAGTTGTTTTACGCTATCGATAAGTGCGCTAAACGTAATGTTGTCGTCGGTGCGCTTGTCAAGCAGGTCGTCAATGTGGGAAAACAACTCGTCGGCTGTAATGTTGGCCGGGACAGAGTATTCATATACTTCATTGAGCTTGAGAGCATTGATAACATCAAAAGGAACGCTATATGAGAGAGCGTCGCGACGGCTGCGATTGCAAGTGATTAGATGGCGACGTTCCAATTCATCAATGTCGTTCATGTAACGAATGAGCTTAACGGTGCGACACTTTATTGCTTTTGAGATGTCGTTCATGCGAATGTCGCGGTCTTCGCAACGATCAACAAATAAAGAAAATAAAACGGCTTGCACCGCAGTTAGTTTCATGCGGCGTGATACATAGCTGATGTAGCGCTTTGCTTCAGTGAACAACTCATCGGTTAATCCATTGTCCGAACTCATTTCAACAATCTGCTCGATTGCGTTCAAGAGGTCGAGGCGGCGAGGTGCTTTTGTGGGCTTGGTTTCTTCCGAGTTGGGTTGTGTGTTGCTGACGGTAAGTTTTAATTTTCTCATAGTTTTGCTCTATTATATTGTGGTGTGTTTATTGCTTGTGTTTAATTTTGGCACAAAGTTAGACGCATCTTATGCCAAATTGTAGCATAGGTGGTCAAAATTTTTTGTCTTGTTCCGGTGAGATGTGTGCCCTCATAGCCATTGCAAGAAGTGCCCATATTAATTTTGGTTATGTAAAGATAGTGAAAAATCCTCAAAAAATAAAATTTTGGGGAGGGAAAAATTGCGCGAGGCGACATTTTCGCTCAATAATTGGGCATTTTTTCTGTCTCAACGTGACACAATTATGAATAAAATGATATATCTTTGTATAATTATATCATACTACATTATTAATACCATATCGATTTATGAAAAAGTTTTTCTTCTTTTCACTCATTGCCGGAGTGGCTTCGCTATTCTCTGTGGGCTGTAATAAGAAAGCCGACAAGGTGGCTACACCCGAGCGTGATTCAACCTACACTACTGTCAACCATCCACAATGGAGCCGCAACGCAGTAATCTATGAGGTTAACTTGCGTCAATACACCCCGTCGGCATCGGTTAAAGAGTTTGGCGAACATCTTCCACGCCTCAAAGAACTTGGTGTTGACATCTTGTGGTTTATGCCCATTCACCCCATCTCAGAACTTAATCGCAAAGGCGAGCTCGGCAGCTACTATGCCGTTAAAGACTATAAAGCATTCAATCCCGAATTTGGAACGATCGAAGAATTTAAAGCGGTTGTTGATTCAGCTCATTCAATGGGCATGAAGGTTATTCTTGATTGGGTGCCCAACCACACAGGCTGTGACAACGCTTGGGTGACTGAACACCCCGAGTGGTTCTCTAAAAACGAGAAAGGTGAAATGTATGGACCTTTTGACTGGACCGATGTTTATGAACTCAACTACGACAATCGTGAAATGCGTGCGGCAATGGTTGACGCTCTAAAATTCTGGCTCACTGAGATTGGCGTAGATGGTTATCGTTGTGACGTGGCAGGTGAAGTCCCCACCGATTTCTGGGACGAAACTCGCCCTCAACTCGACTCGGTTAAACCAGAGTTGTTCATGCTTGCCGAAGCCAGCAAACCCGAGTTGCAAAAACATGCATTCAACATGGGCTATAACTGGCCGATGAAGGATCTTTTCAGCGAAATCGCTGCAACATCGGGACAATATACGTTCAAGAAAGAAGGCGAGCCTATGCGCACATTCCCTCAAAAGTATGCAATAGCAATCGATTCGTTGCTCGCATCGCAAGCACAAGAATATCCCAAAGATAGCTATTTGATGAACATGATAACCAACCATGACCTCAATTCATGGGAAGGAACCGAATTTGAACGTCTTGGAAACTTGTCAGATGCTTTTGCGGTGTTGTCATACACTCTCCCCGGAATGCCTCTCATCTATACAGGCCAAGAAACCGGCATGAATCGTGCTTTTGAATTCTTCAAAAAAGATGAAGCTCCTGCATGGGAACCTCGCAATGAATATTTTACGTTCTATCAAAAATTGAACGCTCTCAAACACAATGAAGCTGCTCTCGCTGCCGGTGAAGCCGGTGGTGAAATGGTGAGATATGCTACTCAAAGCCTTTCGCTCTATGCGTTTAGCCGCACTAAGGGCGAGTCGTCGGTTGTGGTAATTGTCAACCTCGGCTCTCATGATGAATATCTCACATTCAATGGCAAGGAGCCCGATTTGACTAACATGGTAAATTATTTCACCGGCAAGCCTGCCTCAATTCCCGAAGACTATTTGATGAAGGCCGGAGAATACCTCGTATTTGTAAACAAGTAAACAATCCAATAAGCAAAAAAAATCCCGCAGACGCCTGCGGGATTTTTTGTTATATGGATATTGGGATATCTCAGATTAATATTCAGCCCAAGCTGCAATGTTGATATCGTTGATGGGCTTGTTGGTGAATGCTCGTATATAAGCAGCAGCAAGACGTGCATTTGTGAGCAATGGAATGTTGTGGTCGATTGATGAGCGACGTATGCGATAACCATTGGTCAATTCACGTTTGCTATGGTTCTTTGGAATATTAATTACTAAGTCGATGGCATGATTAGCGAGAAGATCAAGAATGTTTTCGCCATCTTCATCGGGCCAACCTACGGGGTGAGCTTCAATTCCGTTTGAATTGAGGAATTTGGCAGTTCCTTCGGTAGCATATAATTTGTATCCGTTTTCCGACAACATTTTGCAAGAATCGAGCATATCAACTTTGCCTCTCACGTCGCCCGAAGATACGAGTACCGCTTTGTTCTTGTCGGGAACATGATGGCCCACTGAAATCATAGCGTTGAGAAGAGCTTCGTCAAAGTCGGCTCCCAAGCAACCAACTTCTCCGGTTGATGACATATCTACACCAAGAACCGGGTCGGCTTTGTGGAGACGCGCAAATGAGAATTGAGATGCCTTGATGCCAATGTAGTCAATATCAAATGTTGATGAATCGGCTTTTTCTACCGGTTCTCCAAGCATGATGCGAGTAGCTGTTTCAATGAAATTACGTTTGAGAATCTTAGACACAAATGGGAAACTGCGAGATGCACGCAAGTTACATTCGATAACTTTTACATCGTTGTTTTTAGCAAGATATTGAATGTTGAAAGGACCTGAGATGTTGAGTTCTTTCGCGATTTTTTTGCTAATGCGTTTGATGCGACGAGCAGTCTCCATGTATATCTTTTGTGCAGGGAATACCAATGTGGCATCACCAGAGTGCACGCCGGCAAATTCAATGTGTTCAGAGATTGCATATTCAATCACCTCTCCATTGCGAGCCACAGCGTCAAATTCGATTTCTTTGGCGTTTTGTAGGAATTCAGAAACAACCACGGGGAATTCTTTCGAAACCTTTGCCGCAGCGCCCAAGAATTCGTGCATTGATTCGTAGTCGTAACAAACGTTCATTGCAGCACCTGAAAGCACGTAGCTGGGACGAATGAGAACAGGGAAGCCCACTTCAGCAACAAATTTATCGATGTCGTCAAAGCTGGTCAACTCTTTCCAACGAGGTTGGTCAATTCCTAGAGAGTCAAGCATTGCCGAGAATTTGTGACGGTTTTCGGCGCGGTCAATTGAGATAGGAGAAGTTCCCAAGATGGGCACATGACGGCGATAAAGCTTCATGGCGAGGTTGTTGGGAATTTGTCCGCCCACCGATACGATAACACCACGAGGCGATTCAAGGTCGATAACATCAAGAACACGTTCAAAGCTGAGTTCATCGAAGTATAGACGGTCACACATGTCATAGTCGGTTGATACAGTCTCAGGATTGTAGTTAATCATGATTGACTTGTAACCGAGTTTGCGACAAGTGTTAACAGCATTTACCGAGCACCAGTCAAATTCCACCGAGCTACCAATGCGGTAGGCACCTGACCCAAGCACAATAATATTTTTGCCCGAGTTGTAGTCGTAGGGTATTTGGTGAGCATCAGCTCCATAGGTGACATATAGATAGTTGGTTAAGTCGGGATATTCGCTTGCAACGGTGTTGATGCGGCACACCTTAGGAGTGATGCCTAAGTTCTTGCGGTGGTCGCGCACTTTCAATACCTCGGTTTCGTAGTTTGCCTCGGGATTTTCTACATATCGAGCAATCTGGAAGTCGCTAAATCCAAGACGTTTAGCCTCAGCAAGCACTTCGGCAGGAAGGTCCTCGATGTGTTCATATTTCTTGAGCACTTCAGTGTAATCCACAATATTTTTCAAGCCGTTGAGGAACCACTTGTCAATTTTTGTGAGTTCTTCAATGCGATCAACTGTATATCCTTTTTCAAGGGCTTGAGCTATTGCAAAGATGCGAAGGTCGGTTGGGTGTGACAATGCGTGGTCAAGATCGTCAAATACCAAGTCGCGGTTGCCAACAAATCCATGCATACCTTGCCCAATCATGCGCAATCCTTTTTGGATAATTTCTTCAAATGATTTTCCGATTGACATGATTTCGCCTACCGACTTCATTGACGAGCCGATTTCGCGATCTACGCGAGCAAATTTTGTCAAGTCCCAACGTGGAATTTTCACAATCATGTAGTCAACCGAAGGTGCTACATAGGCCGAATTGGGTGTTCCCATTTCGCCAATTTGATCAAGAGTGTAGCCTAATGCAAGTTTGGCAGCAACAAAAGCCAAGGGGTAGCCCGATGCTTTTGATGCGAGAGCCGAACTACGGCTTAGACGAGCATTGATTTCAATGATGCGGTAGTCGTTGGTTTCGGCGTTGAATGCATATTGAATGTTACATTCTCCAACAATGCCAATATGACGCACAACCTTTATTGCGATGTCTTGAAGCATTGATATTTGCTCTTGTGAGAGTGACACGATAGGAGCAACTACGATACTTTCGCCGGTGTGAATGCCAAGTGGGTCAAAGTTTTCCATTGGCACAACGGTGAAGCAATGGTCGTTTTTGTCACGAATCACTTCAAATTCTATTTCTTTCCACCCTTTGAGCGATTCTTCAACAAGAATTTGTTTAGAGTGAGCGAGTGCGCTTTCGCAAAGTTCGTGGAATTCTTCATCGTTGGTGCAGATTCCTGAGCCGAGTCCGCCGAGAGCATATGCCGAGCGCACCATTACGGGGAATCCTATTTCGTGAGCAACCTTTACGGCGTCTTCCATTGATTCTACTGCTTGCGACACCGGAGTTTTGGCTTGAATTTCGTTAAGTTTCTTAACAAAAAGGTCACGGTCTTCGGTTATCATGATTGCCTCAACTGATGTTCCGAGTACTGTGACTCCATATTTTTCAAGTGTGCCGTTTAGATACAACTCTGTTCCGCAGTTCAACGCCGTTTGACCTCCAAATGCAAGAAGAATTCCGTCGGGTTTTTCTTTTTTGATAACTTCCTCCACGAAGTGTGGGGTTATGGGTAGGAAATAAACCTGATCGGCAACTCCTTCAGATGTTTGGATTGTTGCGATGTTTGGATTGATGAGCACTGTTGAGATACCCTCTTCACGGAGCGCTTTCAACGCTTGAGAGCCAGAGTAGTCAAATTCGCCGGCTTGCCCAATTTTAAGGGCACCTGAGCCGAGCAATAACACTTTCTTAATTCCGTCGATCATAATATTGTGAAATTTCTTGCAAAGTTACAACGTTTCAAGTGTCTCTACAAGTAACACGGCAAAAAAATGTGGCGTTTTTTTGCTACGAGGAGTTTGGAAAATGCAAATAAATGAAAAGAGCGGGAATTTAGATGGCCGATTGCGAATGATTTTGTCAAAATTGGGGCGGTTATCGTTGCTCGATGTCGGGGTTGAGGAATGTGAGACGATGTGTTGCACGAGTGGTTGCTGTATAAAGCCATCGATAGAAGTCGAGACCTTGCGCCTCGGGTGGAATGTATCCCATGTCGATATACACGTTGCGCCATTGTCCGCCTTGGGCTTTGTGGCAGGTGACGGCATAGGCATATTTTACTTGTAGGGCATTGTAATAGGGGTTGGTTTTCAATGCTTTGAGTCGAGTAGGCATGGGTGTATCGGGGGCAAAATTGTCGGGGTCGTTCAGGCATTCTTGGTGAAGATAGGCCTGGCGATGAGGATCAAGTCCGGGAGCTTCGGAGTGAAGTGTATCAAGCATTACTTTGCAGTCAAATTCTACGTCGCGGTCGGGTAGTCTGAGTCTCACATCAACAAAACGGAAGCCATATTTATATTCGCTTTCATAGACTTTTGTGACGGTCGCAACATCACCGTTGGCGATAAAGTCAATTCCTTTTATCTTGGAGCTCCAGAGGTAATTGTTTTTTGCAATGAGTAAAAGTTCGTCACAGGTCAATTCTTCTTCTTTGTATAAAATGTTGGCTCTGATTGCTCTGTTGAATTGTACGGCACGTTTATTTGACCGAGTGATGAGGATTGTTTCATCGGTTCCGTCGGTGGCATAATCGGTTTCAAGTGCTTCGGCTAAAAATTCGCCTGAGATTGCCTTGACATCATCAAATCGTGATGTGAATAATATTGGAGTGGGCAGTGGGTCGGCTTTCATGGCTTTTCGCAACCATGTAGCATTGTAAAGTATCCCTGAGTGGGCCGCTTGACGCACCGTTTCAGTGAGTACGGCTCTCACTACTCTCATGTTAAAACCTCGAAGCGTTTTAACGTCCATTGCTGGTGAAAATGTGTAGCCTACCGGTGGCAATTGAGCGGTATCGCCCAATAGAAGCAACCGACAATTCTGTCCCGAGTAAACATATTGAATGAGATCTTCAAGTAGGCTTCCCGAGAGGTCTCCTCCGTTAGAGCCAATCATTGATGCCTCATCAACGATAAAAATTGTGTCACGACTGCGATTGTCGGCAACCGTTGATAGCGCCAAAGCCATAGACCCGCTTGAGGGGGTGCGATAAATGCGACGATGTATTGTATAGGCGGGGTGTTTGGCAAATCGAGCAAACACTTTAGCCGCACGACCGGTGGGGGCAAGCAATACCGATGATATGCCTGCTTGTGAAAGAGCTTTGACCAATGAACCGGTGAGGGAGGTCTTGCCTGTACCGGCATATCCGTTGAGGAGAAAAATGGCCTCATCGTTGCTTTCGGGTATGCAAAATCGTGCAAGTGCGGCAATCAACTGTACCTGTTGATCATTGGGCACATAGGGCAGATTCATTAAAATGCATTGGGCAAACTCTCGGGCATTCATGATGAGGACGTTTTCCTAAGATACTATCTATGTCAGAATTTATATGTTGCACCCAATAACGCAGTAAATCCTTGGTCGGGCAATGCGCTAACGAGGTAGCAATGGTTGTTGAGAAGGTTCTCAAATCGCGCAAAAAAGCTGAGGTGTGAGGTGTAACGATACAATCCTGTAATGTTAAATCGGTCGATATCTCCCAAGTTGTACACTGAGAAGATGTTCTCCGAATCGGTTGTGCCAAAACCAAAAATGCAACGCTTGTTGCGTAGTTCATAGTCAACCGTGATGTCCAATTGAGGCATGGGGGTGATGAGCAACGAGGCGTTGAAAACATTCTTGGCTCTATCATGCCACAAGTAGTTGCCACGATTATATTTTTGCGGAGCTGTTTCATATTGCAATTTTATGCTCGCAATATCGCGGTAGCGATAGGAAATTTCGGCTCCTAATTTCCACCCGTTCAAATCAATCGGGGTGAATAATGACGTAGCGTTGTAGAATGATGGCATGAGCCAATCTTTGGCTGATGCATATCCGGCATATAATTTGGCTGTGGCTCCTTTCCATTGGCCTATTACAATTCCTGCATCAAATGTGAACGGTAGAGAGGAGTGTGAATAGACCATTGATGGAGATGTGTGATGATTAATATTCCATAAGTAGGATAGAGTGTTAATCCATTCACCACCACCCATTTGTGCATAAATGGAGAATAGCTGCGATGGAGTCCAATCGGCCTCGATGTCGGGCGCTATTGAGAAGGATTTTCCGTCATTGATGGCAATGCCCACTTGTGCTCCAATACGGGTGTGAATAGTCCCTGCCGATATTTCATAGTGAGGGTTAATTGAAATTAATCCATAGTCGGGAGATGATTTCGGCCTGATGCCGTTGGGGAATGAGTTCTCATTAAAACTCAATTGATGGCTTTTGTTGTAGTTGAGATGAGCGATGTCGAGATTAATGCCAAAAGCTGAGATGTCATTAATCTTGGTTGCAGCAGAGGCATAGATTGAAAATTTGTTCTCTCTTGCGGGCGAAAATAACGAGGGGGTTGTATTGGTTGGATAAGGGCGTAGGTTGGATAAAATGTATCCATCTGAGGCATATCCAAAATGTTCGGCAGCCAATTGAAGTTGGCAATCCCATTGATTTATGGCGGTGGTGATTCCGGCCGATATGTTAACGTTGTTTACGGTTTGATAATGGCTCGCTTCCCAATTGGCATCAAGTGCATGATAGTGAAGCTGAGGGGAGTTGAAGCGACTGAGAGTGTAGTCTATGGCTGCGTTTAATGTGGTGGAATGGCTTAATCGTTGTTTGAGGTTAACGCCAAGCATCGCAGTGTGGTCACGCATCGTGAGCTCTTGGTCAAAGAGTAGAGTGTTACCATTATAAATGCGACCATTGTATTGCAACCATGCATTTAAATCGGTTGATTGTGTGCCCAAAATTTTATATCCGGCAGAGAGAGCAGTGTTGTAAGTGGGAAAATATCCCAATGAGAGGTAACCACGATGTTCAGCATCAAAAATATCCACCGCATGTTGAGCCGGTTCAAGTGTGGCGATGAGAGCTTGAGGAGGAGTGGCTATACTTTGGTTGCTATAGGGCAGATTGTGGTTTGTAATGGGTTTTAATGTAACTTCGGGGGTAAGATTTATGCGTGATACGTTGATGTGTTGAGGCACTATTTCTTTCTCAACAGTGATTTCTTTAGACAAGTCTTGCGCTTGAGAAGAGCTTGTCAATGTAGCAAGAATGAATAATATCGCGATTAATTTCATAGGGCAGGCTGTTTAATTGTTGGAGAGTCGTTGTTCGATCATTTGGAAAATGTCGGCTTCGTTACCGGGATAGTTGTTTTGCAAAGTTTTAAGATATTCGTTTGCTTCAAAGGTGTTTCCTTCGGCACGATTAATATCCGACAGGATTATGAATCCTCGTGCTAGCCAATATTGATGGGGCGTGCCGGAGTTTATGAGTTCCTCAACGACCGACCGAGCTTTCTTATAATTCTTGGAGTCGAGATAGTGTTGTGAAAGATACACAGCACTCATTGCTCCGTAGATGGTTGACGGTTTTTTAGATAGAGCTGAGAATGTCTTGATAGCCTGATTGGTGTTGTTTAAATGAAAATCGGCATTGGCTCCGAAAAATTGTATTTCGGGCATTTCTTCGCTTTCTTCGGGAAGAGATGCTGTCAGCTCATCGACAACCTTCGTTACGGCTTCGTAGTCACCTATTTCGTTAGTAACGCGCATGATGCCCAAACGTGCAATTTTGAGATTTGTAGTTGATGATGCGCGTTGTTTGAGGGTGCGGAATGTTTCTAATGCAATTTCGCCTTTCCCTTGACTGAATTCGATTTCACCCTTAATTGCGAGTGCGTCTTCGATTGACTCGGCATCGGGGTGGTTGTTAACGATTTCAGTGGCATATTTCAGCGCAGAGTCTTTGTCGCCTGTGTTGTTGGCCTCAAGACTCAGATAGAATAAAGATTGAGCACGAAAAGCTCCGGAAGGGAATGAGGAGAGATATTCAGTCAACTTATTTGTCTCGTTGTTGGTGAGATAGTGCTTTTCGGCCGCTTGAAACGTCAGAGCATCAATTTCTTTTTGCTCAAGTTGGGGTGCGCCTTGAATTGATGAGATAAACGAAGCATATTGATCGAGACGGCCTTCATCGGCATAGATGCGTTTAAGGTCATCGGCGGCAACTCGCGCTTCCTCGCTTGTGGGGTAGGTGCTAATGACTTCTTTATAGGTTTTAATGGCAACACTTCGGTTGTTATCGTTCATGTGGGTGATGGCAAGTTGTAGCAATGCATTGCGCCCTTGCATTGTTGAAGGATAACGTTTGATGATTTGGTGATATGTGTCAATGGCCTTGTTTTTATCATCAAGAGCAACATAGGCCTCAGCTTTTTCAAGCAATACGGCGGGCAATAATCCCGATGTGGAGAATTTTTCTTCAACGAGGGTGAGTGTTTTGATTTTGCCTTTGTAGTCTTTGGCATAACCTTTCATTATGGCTTTTTGGAATAGCGAATAGTCGCCGACATAGGGACTGCTCTGGAATGCTTTGTCATAATATTTTACTGCTTCGCCAAATTGCGATTTGTGATAAAAACAATCGCCCAAACGATTTAGTGCATCGGCAACGAGAGTCATGGAAAGTTTGCCGGGCGATGCTATCACTTTTTTGAAATTGGCTGCCGCATTATCATATTGTTTTAATGAATATCGGCTATATCCAAGGTTATATTGAGCCAAAGAGCGATTGCTATTTGAGTTTGAACTATTGTTCAGATAGGCCGAATAGGCTTTGATGGCGTTGTTGTAGTCGCCCATTCGATAATGGCAATCACCTATCCACAGATTACACTCGTTGGCGATATCGTTATCAGCATGAGTGATAGATTTGGCTTGCTTGAAATTGTTGAGGGCGGCAGCCGTTTCTGAAGTGGAGAATTGACGCATTCCAAGAGAAAATAATACTCGTTGTTTAGCTGTGAGTATTTGTTGCGATGGGTTTTTAATGCGTTCGATACTGCGAAGCGCGCTATCATAGTCGTTGTCGGAAATATATCCGTCAATGATGTAGCGTTGCACTTCGGGAGCGTGAGCCGACTCGGGAAAGCGGTTGAGGAAATTTTCAAGTACTGAAACCGAACTGACAAAAGGCACTCGCCCGCCGTCCATTTTTGCCACAGCGTAGTTATAGTAGGCGGCTTCTTGCACTTTTGGTTCAAAGTTCATGTGTGCGGCTTTTTCAAACGCTACCATGGCTGCGTTATTATTTCCTGTGCGTCGATAGCACTGGCCTATGTGAAAATAGGCATTCTGAGCCATTGCATTGTCCGATTCGGTTGCCGGTGTAAGATGCTGTATGGCTTGGGGGTAATTGCTGTTTTGATATTCCATGAGCCCAAGAATATATAGGGCCGATGGGATAGGTTGCATTGTGGCTTGATTGGCCAAAGCGGGATATTTCGATAATATTGCAAAGGCATCGGCTTGATTGCCGTTGGAATAATAAATTTCGCCTGCAATGCGATGCGCTTCTGCTGCAAATTGAGGTGATGCGGTAGCATCATTGATGAGTCGTTTGGCAAGTGAAAGCGCACTATTGTTGTCGCCTGTGATATATGCAATTTGCATGAGATAATATGGCGCTTTGTTACCGGGAGATGTGTTTGTGTCGGCTTGGCTTAGTAGATTCCGAGCAAGAGTATAGTCGGTTTTACAATAGGCGATATACCCTTGATAAAACAATGCGGCATTGCCATATCGAGATGTTTTGCGTAGAGTTTCAAAGTCTTGATTGGCAAGGCTGTAGTCGGCGGTCATAAGTCGGCAAAATCCCCTGCGATAAATTAAATCTTCACAAAGCGACTCGTTGAGAGCCCGTTGATCAACGGCTAAATATTGTTGTAAAGCTGCGCCATATTGCCCATTGTCAAAATTGATGTCGGCAATCGCTTTTAACGCTTCACTGCGAAGGTGAGATGACGGATATTGTGCTAAAAAGTCCTCGAGAAGCTGTTGAGCATCTTGGTCGCAATTGTTTACTGCTGACATTGCCAATAGGAATTTGGCATCATGCAGTTCTTTGTCTGAAGGATTCATTCCTAAAGCGGTAACAATTTGGTCGCGGCAACCATTTGGATTCCCTCCTTTTAGCATCAATTGGGCTCTCAGGATATAACCTTGTACCGAAGGTGTGTTTATTTGCGCCCAAGAAACTATGCAAGTAAGCGCTATTAATAGTGGCAGTAGTATTATTCGTTTCATGAATTATTGATGTGTTTATAGACTACAAAGATACAAAGCATTTATAATCTATTATGGTTAAGATATTGTAAAAATGAAAAGATTGCCCCGCGATAAGTAAAATGATGTGAATTTAGAGTGTGAAGAGGACTCTTGATTTGTTTTTTAATCTGTGGTAATTTGGTAGTTAGGCTTAAACGACCTATCTTTGTTGACTGAAAAATATTAATATTTATAAGAAATAATGGAAAATAAAGAATTAGACCGCATAAGTTATGCGCTTGGATTGAGCATGGGTAACAATTTTAAAGGCTCAGGTATAGAATCTATCAATGTTAAGGATTTTGCTGATGGCGTTGCAGCTGTTTATGAAGGTGCGCAGCCCAAGATGAGCTATGACGAAGCTAAGATGGTTATTCAATCGTTCTTCCAAGAAATGGAAGCAAAACAACAAGCCGCAGCTCAGGAAATGGCAAAGGTTAATAAAGCTGCAGGGGAAGCATTTCTTGCTGAAAATGGAAAACGTGCTGAGGTTGTGACTACCAATAGCGGACTACAATATGAGGTGCTTGTTGAAGGCAATGGTGCATCTCCCAAAGCAACCGATCAAGTGACAGTACACTATACCGGAAAATTGATTGATGGAACAGTATTTGATAGCTCGGTAGATCGTGGACAACCGGCAACATTTGGTGTCACTCAAGTGATTCCAGGTTGGGTTGAAGCTCTTCAATTGATGAAGGTTGGTGCAAAATGGCGCCTTTATATCCCAAGCGAAATTGCTTATGGTCCTCAAGGTGCCGGTGGGGTGATTGGCCCTAATGCTACACTCATTTTTGACGTAGAATTGCTTAATATCATTTAAGCCGACCGACATTTATGCTCCGAACCATTGTCATCGGTTTAATGATGCTTGGGCTGGTGCCTCAACTTATGGCCCAATCTCAGAGTGACTCGCTTTCGATGGCTACTGCCACCGTGTGGGGGCATTCATTGAAACAACAAGTGGAACGCAATTTTGCAGGCGACACGATGGCGATAAATGCTTATGTGAAGGGCATTGCCGATGCTTTTGGTAAGCCGACTTCCGAAGCTCCCTATCACACCGGTGTGTTGCAAGGCCTTGTATTGGCTCAACGCATCGGGCAAATGCAAAATCTGGGACTTGATATTGATGTCGAAACATTTTGTAAGTCGCTTGGCCAATTTCTCAAAGGAAATTCAAATGAGTTTACCCGAGAAAGTGCCAATGAATACATTAATGAATGTGTGGCACGAATGACTCCGGCCGATACTGTAGATGCAAAAGCCGAACAGTCGTTTATCGATAAACAATTGCAACGTAGTGGAGTGGTGAAAACAGCTTCAGGACTCGTTTTTGAGACGCTTGTCGAAGGTGTGGGAGAACACCCTGTGCTAAATGGTAAGGTAAAACTCCTATACACCGGACGATTGAGCGATGGAACGGTATTTGATTCCACCGAGGAGTCGGTCATTTTTGACGTTGCTCGTTTGGTAAAAGGTTTTACCGAGGGCTTGTTATTAATGCGCCCAGGTGGAATTTACCGATTGTTTATTCCTGCTGAATTGGGGTATGGAGCGAAAGGCATAGAGGGGGCTATCCCCGGAAATGCTGCGCTTGATTTTGAAGTGAAATTACTCGAAGTAATAACCAAATAATAACTATAAAACGATAAAAAGATTATGAAAAAATTTCTTTTGGCATGTGGCGTTTTTGCCATGATTGCTTCTTTGTCAAGCTGTTGTGGCAATAGCTGCGAAACAGCATCAAACGAAGGTTTTAATGACTCTGCGACTGTTTATTTGGCAAGAGTGAGTGGCGCAAATCTCTCTCAACAAATCAAGAGAGATCCTAATGGCGAAAAAATCAACAAAAGACAACTACTCAAGGCGTTTAAATATGTAATGCTTTCTGATACAGCCAATGTAGGCTTGTCAGTAGGATTGCAAGTGGGCATGTATTTTAATTCTCAACTAATGCAACTTTCACAAGGCGTTGAATTTGATAGAGCTTTGTTTGTAAAGGAATTTGAGAAAGCTCTTCTCGCCGACTCTATTGACAATCCTGAAAGAACAGGACACATTCTTGACTCTCTTTTAAATAAGGCTCAAGACATTGCAAGAGAAAAACAACGCGTTGCACTTGAAGAAAACCCCGTGGCAATTCAAAATGCAATAACCGGACGTGCGTTCATGGATAAGATTAAGCAAGAAGAAGGTGTGGTAACAACCGAATCGGGCCTTGCCTACAAAGTTGTAAAAGCCGGTAATGGTCCCTGTCCTGAAACAACCGACCGCGTGACTGTAAAATATAAAGGAATGCTCATCGACGAAAGTGTATTTGATGAAAATGCCGAAGGAGTAGAATTCCCTGTAACCGGCGTTATCCCCGGATTTAGCGAAGGATTGAAACTTATGTCAAAAGGAAGCATTTATCGTTTGTACATTCCTACCGAATTGGCTTACGGTATCAATGGCCCTCAAACAATCGGACCTAACCAAACACTTATCTTCGATGTTGAGCTAATTGATATCAAAAAGTAATCTGTAATGACCTGAAATTTGCGATTTTTGTCGCAAAAACAGATAAAAAGGAGCATTTTGTGTGGCAAAATGTTCCTTTTTTGTGAAATTCTGCTTAAATTTGCCATGAAAATTCAATACACACGTAAAATTATTATGGAAAAGATAGACAACTTAGATCGCAAAATCCTTGAAATTGTCATGCGAAACGCACGCATAGCATCTAAAGATGTCGCTACCGAATGTGGCGTCTCACGAGCTGCTATACATCAACGCATTCAACGTATGATTGACCTTAGAGTCATCACCGGCTCGGGCTATCATGTAAATCCAAAGGTTTTGGGCTACCGCACCTGTACTTATATCGGGGTGAATCTTGAACGAGGTGCAATGTATCGTGATGTAGTGCCCGAATTGGAGAAGATTCCTGAAATTGTTGAATGTCACTTCACTACCGGGCCATATACAATGTTGGTGAAATTATATGCTCGAGACAATGAGCATTTAATGGAGTTGCTGAATAACAAGATTCAGATGATCTCCGGTGTAACAGGTACTGAGACACTTATATCTCTCGACCATAGCATCGACCGAGAAATTCCCATTCATTATAAATAGGATTTTGAAAAGAACAATAACGACCGCCATTCTCATAAGTGGCGGTCGTTGTTATTTATATAAAATCTATTTAGGAATATCGTCAGCAACGAATGTCATAGTTGATGATAGACTCAACCAAATAAAGGTCTAAAATTTCGTTGCGCGAAATCTCCATGTCGTCATAGTTTGGGTTGGCGCTATGAAGTATCACCATGTTTTCGTCGGGGTGTCGGCGAAGGTATTTTACCATGCGATAGTCTTCCATTACGATTACATAGATTTGTCCCCAAAAGATGTTTCGCGAGGTGAGCGGCCTTATAGCGATGAAGCCTCCGTTCATGATGATGGGCGACATGCTATCACCCGATACTCTTACGATGCTGCATGAACGATTGAGTTGGGGCAAATCTACTACGCCAACAATGCGATCCTCAGTAAACATGCGACTCAACTGAGTGCAACCGGCTGTTACATCAATGTCATAAACGGGAACTCCTTGTCGTTGAGGAGGCATGATATGCACTTCATTGTCGGTTATCTCGGTTGCATGTGAAGGCTTTGCAAATGGCACATCAGTACCATCTCGTAGCCATAATTTTGAGACTCCCATATCTACAACAATGCGGTTAATCATTGATTGGCTTACGGGCAATTTCCCTGAAAGGCATTTTGAGAGGTTTGACGGGTCAATGCCCAAGTGCTTGGCAAATTGGGCTTGTGTCATGCGCGAGAATTTGATGAGGTATTTTATTCGCTCTATGACAGTCGATGTGGGCAGCTGATTTAATTGGTTTTCCATTGAGGTTTCTTGAGATGTGATTAAGTGTGGGTTATTTGCCAACAAAATTACCATTTATATTTGGTTTTTGCAATATGTGATGATGGCTTTTTAAGTGTTTGCGCCATTTTTCTATTGCAATCTTGAATTGTTGATGCGAGCTATGATTTCGTTGATTGATAGCGGGCTTGTGTCGCTTTCAAAGAGCAGTCGGTCGGAAGGAATGATTGCGGCTGACTCTTGATTGAATTTTTCGCCAAGTGAGATATAAAATCCGTGAGCGATAAGTTCGTTGGCCAATTGGGGTTTACCTCTAAATCCGTGGATAATCCAGGGCTGAGAGGGCTTGGTGAGTTTGCGCAAGGCAATTATCTCTTGAAATTGTTTTACTACATGTAGTAGCAGCGGTTTGTGAAGGCTTTCGCTAAGTGCGATGTGGTGTTTGAGGAGTCGCATTTGAGCATCAATGTCGCCTCTGAGAGCGTCAAGCCCTGTTTCGCCGATGATAACCACCTGAGGGTGTCGAGCAATAGAATCGAGAGCGTCAATATCGGCCGTTGTTGCTGAGTGTGCGTCCCATGGGTGTATTGCGACTGAATAAAATCTATCGGGAACGATTTGTTCGCCCGGGCTGATGTTTATGATTGCCGATGCGTGGCGAGCATGGTCGTGGCTGTGAATGTCGGGTCGAGGCAGTGTCAGCATAGGCGGTTAAGGTACGGGATCATATCCGCTTCCTCCCCAAGGGTGGCAACGGCAAATGCGTTTTATGGCAAGCCAAAATCCTTTTATCGGGCCGTGGCGTTCAATTGCTTCAATTGCGTATTGGCTACATGTAGGAGTGTATCGGCATGCTTTGGGCAGCATCGGCGAGATGCATGTTTGATAGAAGCGAATGGGGAGAATGAGGAGATATTTCATTTGGGCATGTTTATAGACGAAAGTTCAGCCGAAATTTTATGAAGTATTTTAATCATTGCACGTTCTATATCGCCATATTTTTGTGCTGTTGGGGCAATATAGATAAATGCAATGTCAATTGCAATGCCGTTAGGGAGAGTTAGATGATTGCGGTTTAAACGATAGGCTTCGCGTGTGCGACGTCGCAACAACACACGATCGACCGCATGCTTGAACCTACGCTTGGGTATCGAGATGAGAAATTGTGCATTGTGCAGTGAGCGCTGCTCGTCGATTCGCCATACGGCTCTGATGGGAAACGCTGTGGCAACTTTGCTTTCTCCGTGGCTGAAGAGCGCATTTATTGCGTTGTGTGAGCACAACTTTTCACGTTTGTAGAGTCGTAGGGTTGTCATGGGTGAGGAGGTTGTGAGGGCCAATGTATCCCCTCAAATTTACTCTTGGCCTTGTTGTTCTTTGAGGAAAAGTTCCAACGCTCCGGTCATTGAAGGTGCTTTGGGTGAAGGTGCTTCAATGTCAAGACGCAATCCGGCTTCTTTCACTGCTTGGGCAGTAGTGGCACCGAAACAACCAATTTGAATGTCGCCTTGTTGGAAGTCGGGGAAGTTTTTGAGCAAAGAAGTGATTCCTGCCGGGCTGAAGAACAATAGCATATCGTAGTCAAATGGCTCGTCTTTGCCAAAGTCGTTGCTCACTGTGCGATACATCACTGCTTTGGTGTAATTGATGTTGTTTTTGTCAAGAATGTTGTCGTCTTCTTGTTTGTTGACATCGGAAATGGCAAAGAGGAATTTTTCCTTTGAGTGTTTCAATAGAGATGGGAGCAACTCATCGAGTTTGCCTGTTTTGCCATGGAAGATTTTGCGTTTGCGATATATGGTATATTTCTGCAGATAGAGCGCAATCGCTTCGGTTGTGCAGAAATATTTCATAGTGTCGGGAATTGTAACACGGGTTTCTTCGGCCAAACGGAAGAAGTGGTCTATTGCAGTGCGTGCCGTAAAAATCACCGCTGTGTAGTCGGCAATTGAAATTTTTGATTGACGAAATTCTTTTGCTGAGAGCCCTTCAATTTTGATGAATGGACGGAACACGATTTCTACGCCGTATTTTTCGGCAATTTCAAAGTAAGGAGATTTTTCAGATGTTGGTTTGGGCTGAGAAACGAGTATTTTGTTAACTTTCACGCTGTTGGAGTTTGTGGTTACATTAAAAATTCTACTAGAAGAAGAGCTCCTGAATAGATCCAAATTACCGGAATAATTTCCAGGGTGCAAAGGTACAAAATAAAATAAAGCAAAGAACCAAAATTGTGGTAAAAAATTCTAAATCCTTTGCAAATAAATATCACACGAGCAGTGAAATAGAGTGCTATGCCAATAAAAAGCATCATTGGGGAAGATGATGGATAGAAAAGAGTGGCAAGTGAAGGTATCATGATTAGAAGTCCACTCAACGAATGGGCGGCATTGAATCCTTTCACCCATTGTGAAGCCCCGATTTTGTCGCTGAATGTTGTTCCAATGAGCTGGTAGGCTGCAGCTTGAAAGAGATAGTACAACAGGGTTAATGCCGTGAGCGAACAAAGTGTGATCGTGGGGTGCGCCAAAGTGGTTTGTAGGTGCGAAGTAATGATTGTGAATAGCAATAGCGCTTGAAAAACACATGCTCCTATGATGAGGGTGATCATCGAACGAGCTTCGCTTGTGGTGTGCTCGTCAAACGCATTTTCGCGTCGGCGTGTTGACCACAAGTTTTGAGTGAAGGTTTTAATCAGCCGGCGACTTCTGGTGATGTTGAATGTGAAAAGAAGCAATGTGGCAATGATGATAGCCAATATGCCTGAGTCTTGCGATGGGGGTAATGGCCGTTGGGTGGGGGCTATTCCCATCGCATAATTATCAATGTGCTGAGTTGTGGTTGTTGAAGTCGCAGGAGCGTTATCAAAATGGCACACGGCTTGCCCCGGGAGGAATGCTGCCGGGTAAAAGAGTGTAGAGTCGGTTGCCATTTGGGGATTCATTGTGATATCAGTATTTTGATTGAATAGTGATTTGTTGATTTGAGAGAGCTTGCTCAATGGCTTGTTCCGGGGTTTCGGCCACTTGCCACAGTTGGGCGTGAGATGGCTTCATGAAACGAGATTGTATGGCGTTGTCAAGCATAGCAATGAGGTTGTCGTAATAATTGAGGGTGTTGAGTATTACGATGTTACCCTTGTACAAGCCCAATTGTCGCCATGTGATTATCTCAAGCAATTCCTCAAGGGTTCCGCAGCCTCCCGGAAGGGCTATTACAGCCTGTGAGAGATTGGCCATGCGTTGTTTTCGTTGGTGCATGTCGGGAGTGATAATCGTGTGGGTGAGTTGTGGGTGATGCCAATTGTTGTCAACCATGAACTGAGGTATCACCCCTATTGTGGTCCCGTTCTCCTCAAGTGCGCCATCTATCACAGCACCCATGAGCCCCTGGCGCCCCGCTCCGCACACTACGGCACAATTGCGTAGGGCTATTTTGCGACCTAATTCTTTGGCCGCAATGATGTATCGCTCGTCGATAGCCGAACTCGATGCGCAATAAACTGTGATGCATGTTTGGTGCAGGTCGTTCATATCTATGCAAAGTTACAAGGTTTTAATGGCAATGCCAAATCCTTGTTGACAAAACCTGGTTGTGTGTCAATAAAAATAGTGAAGATGAAAAAATTTATTCTTTGCGAGAACTTTTTTAATGTTGTGGGTGTTATAGTATCAAAATAACGCATAAGATACTATTTCCATTGCAATAAATGTGATAATGATTGGTTTATTATTTAGGCATGCAGGAGGCTCCGAGATGGCGCCTCCTGTGTGTTTTTGTTCATTTATGTTTAACCAAAAAACTTATGTCAATCTGTTCTTATGTCAAGACTAAAAAATTGTGCTTATGCCAAAATCAAATTTTGATTAATAATAGGTTGCAGTCAATGTAAATGTAGATATACAAAAACTCACAACAACTCCACTATTGCGGAATTGTTGTGATAGGTAGCCCATAGGAGAATCGAACTCCTCTTTCAAGAATGAAAATCTTGCGTCCTAACCGATAGACGAATGGGCCATCTGCCTCCTTTGGGAGACTTATCTCGTATTAAGCGAGCTTGCTGATGTGTTTAGCGAGCTTGCTCTTAAGGTTAGCTGCTTTGTTTTTAGAGATAGCCTTTTTGCCTGCAAGTTTATCAAGCATTGCTACAACTTTTGAATATGCTGCTTGAGCTTCAGCTTTGTCAGTCAATTTGCGAAGACGACGTACTGCATTGCGAGCAGTTTTTGCATAATAACGGTTGTGGAGTCTTTTTGACTCAGTTTGGCGGATTCTCTTTATAGATGATTTATGATTTGCCATTATAAAAAATCTTTAATCTTTATTATTCGTTTAATTAGTAGCCCATAGGAGAATCGAACTCCTCTTTCAAGAATGAAAATCTTGCGTCCTAACCGATAGACGAATGGGCCATTTGTCCAAAAGCGATTGCAAAGTTACGTAGTTTTTTTGAATCTCGCAAATATTTTTCAAAAAAAGAATCATTTTATGATTTTTTCTCATCTTTCTATTGTCTGAATGAGTGCATTTTATGCGCTTTTTCATAATTTTACGTTCCGAATGAGGAATCGAGTATCAAATAATTTGTTGAGATGTTACGCGAGTTACATTGCATTGCATTGCGCACGATAAAATATAATGAGCGGCATTCGATTTTGAGTGCCTATTCGCTTGAGGTGGGTCGTGTATCGTTTCTTGTGCCGGCCGGCGCCGGAAAGGAGGCTACGCGACGCCGTGCGCTATTTATGCCTTTGGGTGCGTTTCAATGTATTGCCGATATAAAAAACGATCGTGACATATATAACATGCGTGAACCTCGAGCTGAGATAATAATGCATGGAATTCATGCTCACCCGCTGAAGAGTGCGGTGTCATTGTTTATTGCCGAGCTACTGAGTGTAGTGCTACGTGAAAGTCAACAAGATCAGGCTTTGTATGCTTTTTTGACTCATTCGATTGAGCGATTTAATACAGTTGAGACCGGAGTCGCAAACTTCCACATATGTTTTCTGTATCGATTGGGCCGATTCATCGGTATTGAGCCCGACGTATCCACCTATTCAGATGGGCGAGTGTTTGACATGGTTGATGGGGTGTTTCGCAGCACTCCGCCGTTGCACTCGCACTTTCTTGAGCCGAATGATGCCGCAACCGTGTATATGTTATCACGAATGACGTATGATAATATGCATCGATTCCGACTCTCGCGTGAGAACCGGAATCGCATGCTTGACGTGATATTGGAGTATTATGCAATCCACTATGCGTCGTTATCGTCACTTAAATCAATCGACGTGCTCCGCTCGCTATTTGAGTGAAAACTCGTCATCGCCACATCTTGAAAAGGTGGAAGCCTAAGTCAACTATAAACCAGCCAATAGAATACATTGCCCAATATATCAATGCGTTGGAAATGGTGAATGGCTCGTTTTCAAAGGAGAATATCCAATTTCCGATAAAAAACAAGATGGTCATAATCAACCCCTTGAGAATGGAATCTCGTAGTAGCGGGAGGATAAGCTTTTTTATCATAACATAAAGAGTTTTAGGGAATTTCTATAAATTCCACGAATTAGTTAAACAATAGTTGTCGAGAACTCTCTTTTGTGCGCTTTGTGTTTTTATTTGGTGTTTTTTTGCCTTTGTCTCAATCGTATAGCTCGCTATGCTCATTCGACAAAAATCAAAAATCCCCTCAAATAAAATTTCACCAATCATCACAAAGCAATTTATAGAAGTTCCCTTTATTTGTTGATGTATGGTTTGAGTATTTCGCTCCAAGCTGAGTAACCTTTGCCCATGAGTTTAAATCCGTCATTGGTGTATTCGGCTTTCAGCTCACCATTTTCATCAATCATGGCAGGATATACGTCAACCCATATAACTTTGTTTTTCTTGGCGAGTTTTTGTAGCTTTTTGTTGGCTACTTTGACTTTCTTGGCTGTGCCGGCAAATTGGGCATATTTTTCGTAAGAAGAGTTTACCGGGATAAGGCTCTGAATGAGGATTTCGGTTTCGGGAGATATTTCGCGCACTGCGTTGATTGCTTCTTGCATCTTCTCTACGATAATGTCTGCGTCAAAGTCGGCGCTAAGGTTGTGTCCTTTGGGCATATTCTCAACGAGGTTGTAGCTCGATTGCAAAACGATTGTCTTGGGGTGATTGGCTGCAATTTTCTTTGCGAGAGCCGGTAGGCTGTTTACCACATCGGGCCAAGTGTAGCGAGCTTTAACGTTGGGGTTGCCAAGAAGCTCATGCCATTCGGCTCCACCTACGAGGTTATTGCCGAGAATCATGATATCGTTGTTGTCAAGAGGGTAGATTTCCTCGCTTTGTGGTTGCCAGTTGGGATCGACATATTTAGCCACTGCGTTGCGCCAAATTTTGTAGCCTTCTTCGTTGAGGTGCAGACCATCGTTGGTGAGGTGGCGAGGGAGTTTACACTCGCGGTCGGCAAATAATGGGAAGAGGTTGATCCAGGTCACACCTTGGCGGCGTGCCACTTGTTCAAGAAAAACGTTCCCTTGAAGAATGGTCTCCTCTTTGCCAATCATGTTGCGGTAGCGTTTGAAATCGTTGTTGATGGGTAGCCAACTTTGGAGATATAATTCGGTCTCGGGCGACTCTTGTTTAATCTTTACGATGAGTTTTTCAACGGCAGTTACAATGCTGTCGGGGGTGAGGTGGTGAGAAACGTCGTTGACACCTATGAGAAGGAATATTTTTTTAGGGTGTCCTTTGGTAACAAATCCCACGCGGTCGCTGATGCCTTGTACGATGTCGCCAATGATGCCTCGGTTTTTTATGTCGGGGTTGTCAAACATTTCGTTCCACAATCCATTATCACTTAGACTGTTGCCGAGAAATATGATGTCGTTGCTGTCGATGGGCAATGTGGCAAAGTGAGATGCGCGTTGGTGGTAGTAGGGCGTATGGGTATTTGCTGCGGGCGCGTCTTGTGAAAGATAATCATACACGTCGTTGGCCGAGGCGGTTATTGCACTGCAACCAAGCATTAATGCTATTAAAGTATTGCGTATCATAATTTATTTAAGGTATAAAAGGGTTATTTGTTTCCGCAAAATTACATTATTTTGTCATATTTGCCTAACTTTGTAATAGATTTATTCAACACATCAACATTATGACCGACGAAAAGAAACTTCCATTGGTGGGAATGAACCTTAGCCGTTTGCGTGAGGTGGCGGCCGAATGTGGCATGCCCGGTTTTGCAGCCAAGCAAATGGCGCAATGGCTATATGAAAAACGGGTTACCGATATAGAACAAATGACCAATCTCTCAAAAAAAGCTCGAGCTATCCTTGCCGAGAAATATTGCGTAGGTCGCATCGGCCCCAAACTTGAAGCGCGTTCAATCGATGGAACGGTAAAATATTTGTTTGATGGTGTAGGGGGGCGCGACATTGAGGCTGTATATATTCCCGATAAAGACAGGGCCACGTTGTGTGTATCGTCGCAGGCGGGGTGTAAGATGAATTGCAGTTTCTGCATGACCGGCAAACAAGGATTTCATGGTAATCTCTCGGTCAATGCAATCATTAATCAGGTCTTGTCAATTCCCGAAAGCGAGTCGTTGACCAATATCGTATTTATGGGAATGGGCGAGCCGATGGATAATCTGTCGGCAGTGCTTGGAGCTATTGAAATTTTAACTGAGTCATGGGGATTGGCATGGAGTCCTAAACGCATAACTGTCTCTTCAATAGGTAAAATTAAGGAACTTCGTACGTTGCTCGACACTACAAAGGTGCATATAGCAATAAGTGTGCACTCTCCGTTCTCACAAGAACGTGCCTCATTGATGCCTGTCGAACGAGCCTATCCTCTCAAAGATGTATTGGCTTTGTTGGGCGAATATGATTTTGCCCATCAACGACGCTTGTCGGTTGAGTATATAATGTTCCGAGGACTAAACGACGACCTCAGACATGCCGATGCATTGGCTCGCTTGTTGCGACCATTGAACAGCCGAGTAAATCTCATTCGTTTCCATGCCATTCCCGGGGTCGATCTCAAGACAACAGCCGAACCGGCAATGGTGGCATTTCGTGATCGCTTGAACGAGCAAGGAATCATAGCAACAATACGCACTTCGCGAGGCGAAGACATTATGGCCGCCTGTGGCATGCTCGCCGGAAAAGACCGCAAAGAAGAGTAGTAGGCCGGGCTCAATTGTTGCCAAGAAAATACTCTTCCGGGAGCGCAATACCTTAGATTTTCAAACGTGCAAAATAAGCATGAAAATTTCGCTTATTTTGCATTTGGGAGATAATGGTGTGAGTCACAGTATGTTATAGTTGCATTTTAATTTCACAAAGGCCCGATTTTAGAGATTTCTCGTCTTAAAATGCACTTTATTAGGGCGGTGAAGAGGTTCTGTTTTGGGTTAAGATGTGTTAAAAGTGAAGGCGCGGTTGTAACTATATCGGGTAGGTGGTCGTCTAATGGGTATAACTAAACTAAAAAATTTTAAAGGTTTTATGAATGCACTAAGAAATATTGTTACGCTATATTGCATTGTAATGTCAATGGTAGTAGCCACGGCTCAAAACTATAAGGTGTCGGGAAGTGTGACCGATACAACAGGTGTGGGAGAGTCGTATGCTACGATAAGAATTTATTCGGTCAATGATACGTTGAAACCCATCGTAGTGGGTGTGACAACAATCGACGGAGATTTTGACCAGACTTTACCGAAGGCTGGAAGCTATCGCCTAAATGTGCATTCGGTGGGAAAGGCCGAGATTAATAAATCCTTTGAGGTGACAAGTGCGCGTCCTGTTGTTGCGTTGGGTACATTGGTGGCGCATGAGAAATCACAAACGCTTAGAGAAATCGAAGTAGTGGCACAACGACCATTGGTGAGTCGCGAGATTGACCGCATAGGCTATGATGTTCAAGCCGATGAGGAGTCAAAGACCTCCACTGTGATAGAGATGTTGCGCAAAGTGCCCATGGTGAGTGTCGATGGGAATGATCAAATCACTGTGCGAGGTTCTTCCAATTTCAAGATATACAAAAATGGGCGTCCCAATGGCTCTTTTTCCAACAATCCCAAAGAGGTGCTTTCGTCAATCCCGGCATCAATGATAAAGCGCATCGAGGTCATAACCGAGCCGGGTGCAAAATATGATGCAGAGGGTGTGGGTGCAATTATTAATATTGTGACGCTTGATGATGTTGCAACAAAGGGGATCGTGGGTAATGCAAACGTGTCAAGTAATACGGTTAATCCCGTGCCAGGGGCGAGTTTGTGGCTGACATCTCAAATCGATAAGCTGACCATGTCGTTTAATGCCGGGTATAACTATATGAATAGTCGTTCAACCAAACACCATCAATTCAGTCACTATGATTATGAATCAACAGGCTCCTCGCTTGAGCTTGACTCGAAGGGAGATAACCCCGGCGATTTGATGTATATCTCGACCGAGGCAAGTTATGAACTTGATTCGCTCAATTTGTTCACAGCCGAGTTTGGAGGATATTATTTTGATGTTAATGCTCGAGGAGAGCAAGATTATAAAATGCTTGATGCCGATGGAGGTGAATTATATTCCTATCAGAGCAAATATAATTACCCGTCATATAGTTACTTTGATTTCAGCGGAAATTTCAACTACCAGCGACTCACAAAGCGCAAAGGCGAGAGTTTGACATTATCTTATATGTTGTCAACAACCAATCAGTCGCGTGATCAACATGTCTATTATGACAATATGGTGAATGCGCCGTTTGATTACACTCAAAATAACTCAACATTTGACCTCAATTTTGTCGAACACACGTTCCAGTTCGACTGGGTGAGACCGTTTGCCAAGGTGCATCAAATTGATCTTGGAGCAAAATATATTTTGCGTGACAACCACAGTAAAACTCGTCAAGAGTATATCCCAATCGATACTACAAATAGCGATTTTGCTCACATAACCGATGTCGCAGCCCTATATGCCGACTATCGTGTAAATCTTGGCAAGTGGAACGTTAGAGGAGGCTTGAGATATGAATATTCTCATTTGGAGGCCGATTTTAAAGATGGCTCAAATCCAAACTTTGGCCGTCATCTGAATGATTGGGTACCATCGGCTGCAATTTCGTGGCGCCCTGACGACAAGAGCAGTTTCACGTTGAATTATGCCACACGCATCAATCGTCCCGGTATAAGTTATTTGAATCCGGCGGTAGAGGCTACTCCATCACATACGTCGCAAGGAAATCCCGGCCTTGAAAGTGCCCGCCACAATTCGGTGAAATTGTCATATATGTTTATTAAGTCGTTGATTAATTTTAATTTGTCGTTGGGCTATGAAGCCTCAAACAATGAAATAACCTCCTATAAATATGTCGTAGATGACCACATTTATAGCACCTATGGCAATATAGGCGACAGCCGAAACATCTCGTTGAGCGGATATTTGCAGTGGACCATCACCCCTAAAACAACAGTAATGATAAACGGAATGGTTGGACACAAACGTTATGCCAACGATGCTCTTGGAGCCAACCTTTCGCGATGGCAGGTGCAAGCCTACGGGCAATTCACTCAACAGTTGCCGTGGAAACTGCGCGTAGAGCTTTCGGGCTATTGGTCAAATGGCTTTTTCTCCGATGCCTATAGCTATACGACCTTCCCCAAAGCGGTCTATCACACATTGTCGCTACGACGTTCGTTCCTCAAGGAGGATCGTTTGACGGTTGTGCTGAGTGCTGACAACCTTTTTGGCCCATCAAAGGGTGAATTTAGCGAACACATAGTTAATGGCGATTACACCGGCGAGGGTAAATTCTGGCAGTTTAATCAACGCAAGGCACAAATTAGAATAGCCTACCGATTTGGGTCGCTTAAAGCGCAAGTGAAGAAAACGGCTAAAACGATTGAGAACGACGACCTCATCGGCCGCAAAAAATAACCAATAAACACACATATACAATAAACCCCGTCTCAAAATTCTTGAAACGGGGTTTTATTAATATGCTTTGAGCTATTAAGCGAGTTTAGCTTTGATTTCTTTGGTTTGTTGCTCGTATCCGGGTTTTTCAAGAAGTGCAAACATGTTGCGTTTGTAGTCCTCTACTCCGGGTTGGTTGAATGGGTTAACCTCTAAGATATATCCGCTGATGCCACATGCAATTTCAAAGAAATAGATGAGTTGGCCGAGGTATATTTCTTTAAGTTCGGGAATTGTGATGCGAAGATTGGGCACGCCACCGTCAACGTGAGCAATGCGAGTTCCAAGTTCAGCCATTTTGTTAACCTCATCAACACGACGATTAGCAATATAGTTCAATCCGTCGAGGTTTGCGTCATCGGCAGGAATGATTACAGAGTGTTGTTGAGCTTCTACTGAAATCACGGTTTCAAAGATAGTGCGTTCGCCATCTTGAATCCATTGTCCCATAGAGTGCAAGTCGGTAGAGTTGTCAACCGAGGCAGGGAATATGCCTTTGTGGTCTTTACCTTCACTTTCGCCGTAAAGTTGTTTCCACCATTCGGCGAGGAAGTGTAGTTTGGGGTTATAGTTAACAAGGATTTCGATTTTCTTTCCGTTGCGATATAGCGCATTGCGAGTTTTGGCATAGGTCAAAGCAATGTTATCGTCCGAAGGCGTTGCTGTGGCTTCTTGCATTTGTCGAGCGCCTTCAAGAAGTGCTTTGATGTCAAATCCGGCTGCTGCAATGGGAAGGAGTCCAACAGGTGATAACACCGAGAATCGGCCACCAACGTTATCGTCGATAACAAAAGTTTTGTAACCTTCTTCAGTTGCAAGTTGTCGTAGTGCGCCACGTTTAGCGTCGGTAATGGCAACGATGCGTTTTGCCGCTTCGGCTTTTCCTACTTGTTGCTCAAGTTGAGCTTTGAGGAGGCGGAATGCAATAGCCGGCTCGGTTGTAGTTCCCGATTTAGAAATAACGATGATTCCAAATTTCTTGTCGGCGAGGTAGTCTTGAAGTTCGTAGAGATAGTCTTCGCCAATGTTTTGTCCGGCAAAAAGCACTTGAGGAGTTGTTCCTCGTTGAGCCGCAAAACTATCGCTGAGAGCCTCGATTACAGCCTTAGCACCGAGGTAGCTACCACCGATACCGATTGCTACGATAACGTCGCATTGGCTACGGAGGTTTTCGGCTGTGAGTTGAATATCGTTGATTAGGTCCTCAGTAGTGCGAGTGGGAAGGTCGAGCCAACCGAGGAAATCGTTTCCTTCGCCGGAACCATTATAGAGAGTTTCAAGAGCTTTTGTTGCTGAAGCGTTTAGACCATTGATTTCGTCTTGGCTGATTGTTTGCAACACGTCTTTGTAATTGATCGAAATGGTTTTCATCGTTTGTATTATAAGAAAAAAAATAAGTGAATACTATTGTTATATAAACGTTTCGGCCATCGTTCTTATGGCTTTGGCCGGCTGAATGCGGTTATATAGAATGTCATAAACTCCTTGTAGAATGGGCATGTCAACTTTGTGGCGAGTAGCGTTAATCTCTTGGATACATTTTGTTCCAAAATATCCTTCGGCAGTTTGCTCCATTTCCATGGTTGCTGCTTTTACCGAGTATCCGCGTCCAATCATTGACCCAAAATTGTGGTTGCGTGAATGTCGTGAATAAGAAGTAACGAGAAGATCGCCCAAGTAAACCGAGTCGCAAATGTTGCGAGGGGTCGAATCAACAAAATTGACAAATCGCTCCATCTCAAGAATGGCATTTGACACCAGCATGGCAAGAAGGTTATCACCCATTTTGAGACCATGCACAATTCCCGATGCAATAGAATATACATTCTTAAGAACGGCTGCATATTCAATGCCTTTGATGTCGGTTGAGGTTACCGTGCGCATGGCTTTGCCGGCAATGCAATTGGCAAAACTTTGAGCATGAGCAAGATTGGTGCAACCTATTGTCAGGTACGACATGTTGTCTTGAGCAACCTCTTCGGCGTGGCAAGGACCTCCGATGACGAGCATTTTATCGGGCTTGACATGGTAGTGGTCAACCATGTATTCCGAGATAATCATGTTCTCGTCGGGCACAATGCCTTTTACTGCCGAAACGATGTATTTATCGGATAAATCAACGTTGATTTTTTCAAGGTGGGATTTGAAATAAGGCGATGGCATGACAAGCAAGAGCGTGTCGGCTTGCTGGCACACATAGTTTATGTCGCTTGAAAACTCGATGCGCTCGATGTCAAGTTCGACGCTGGATAGATACGCCGGATTGTGTCGTAATCGTTTGAAATCTTCAATGCGGTCGTCACGGCGCATGTACCACAAAATTGTTTCACAGTTTTGCAACAGTAGTTTGGCTAATGCTGTAGCCCAACTACCGCCACCCATAACTGCGATTTTACCTAAGGAGTTCATTAGCATTTGGCTTTTTCAATCCAAGCTGTTACGTCATCGATAGATGGGTTTTTGAGCTCGAGCTTGAATTTTTTGTTAATACCGCAAAGGTCTTGATGGAGTTTACCGGCAGCAGCCGATGCAAGAAGTTCGATAGTAGTGACACCGGCTTTTTGCAATGGGGCAACCCATTCTGCAGGAATTTCAAGCGCTGTATAGGCTGCTTCGGGGTCGCGCTTAACTGTTTTTTCGGGTCTCATTTGAGGGAAGAACAATACTTCTTGAATAGTGGTTTGTCCGGTCATGAGCATCACCAAGCGGTCCATACCGATTCCCATACCAGATGTGGGAGGCATACCATATTCAAGTGCGCGTATAAAGTCCTTATCGATAATCATTGCTTCGTCGTCACCTTTTTCTGCTAAACGCATTTGCTCAACAAAACGTTCATATTGATCGATTGGGTCATTTAGCTCAGAGTAGGCATTGGCAAGTTCTTTACCATTTACCATGAGTTCAAAACGTTCAGTGAGTTCAGGATTGTCGCGATGGCGTTTTGTGAGCGGAGACATTTCAATGGGGTAGTCGATGATGAATGTAGGCTGAATGTAGTTGCCTTCACATTTTTCGCCAAAAATTTCATCGATGAGTTTGCCTTTACCCATTGCCGGATCAACTTCGATGTCAAGTTGTCGGCACACGTCTTGCAATTGTTCTTCGTTCATGCCTGTGATGTCGATGCCGGTAAATTCTTTAATGGCATCAATCATTGTGACACGTTTGAATGGGGCTTTGAAGCTGATGATGTTGTCGCCAACTTTTACTTCGGTGGTACCATTGACGTCAAGACAAATCTTTTCAAGCATTTTTTCGGTGAAATCCATCATCCAGTTGTAATCCTTGTAGGAAACATAAATTTCCATACAAGTAAATTCGGGATTGTGGGTGCGGTCCATTCCTTCGTTTCTGAAGTTCTTTGAGAATTCATATACACCTTCAAACCCACCAACAATCAAACGTTTGAGGTATAACTCATCGGCGATGCGCAAGTATAAAGGAATATCGAGTGCATTGTGATGAGTGATAAATGGACGTGCAGCTGCTCCACCGGGGATTGATTGCAATATTGGAGTTTCAACTTCCATGTAGCCATGGTCGTTGAAATATTGACGCATTGAGTTGAATACTTTAGTGCGCTTGATGAAAATTTCTTTTACGCCATCGTTAACAACGAGATCGACGTAGCGACGACGATAACGCAATTCGGGGTCGTCAAAGGCATCGTATGTGACGCCATCTTTAACTTTCACGATTGGAAGAGGACGCAAAGATTTGCTGAGCACTTTAAGCGATTGAGCGTGAACGGTTATTTCGCCCATTTGGGTGCGGAATACATATCCTTCAATTCCAACGAAGTCGCCAATGTCAAGCAGTTTTTTGAAAACGATATTGTACATATCTTTGTTTTCGTCGGGACAAAGGTCGTCGCGGCTGATGTAAACTTGAATGCGTCCACATGAGTCTTGGATTTCCACAAACGAGGCCTTTCCCATGATGCGACGGCTCATGATGCGACCGGCAATGCTCACTTGGCGTTGAGGCGCGTCGTCACTAAATGTTTCTTTGATTTCGTTAGTGTAGCCGGTAACTTTGTATTCGGCTGCAGGATATGGGTCAATGCCGAGACGGCGCATTTCGTCCATGCTACCGCGGCGCACTATTTCTTGTTCACTGAGTTCAAGTACGTTCATAGTCTATGCAATTTATGAAATATCTGCAAAATTAATCAATTATTGGCACATTGCACAAAAAAAAGCGAGTAAAGTGACAGGATTGCGCATTAAAGGGGATCGCAAAACGTAATTTTGCAACGTAAATCAAGGTCTTGCCGGCTCAACCTTAAAAAATCTCAGTGTATAATCTTCTTAATCTTATCTAATCGATGGAAAATCTTAAATCACCTCATGTTGATGCAATTCGCGACTCCGAGGCTCATAATGAAACCTCAATTCAGGACTCTCAGCCCCAAACGGTCGAACAGGCATCGCAATCAAGCACATCAGGAAACAATCCCGACATGGAACAACTCATTGCCGAGGCTGAACAACGAGGCTATCTGCGAGGGCGTAATGAGGCTGTGGCTATTGAAATGCAACGACCGGCGCAGTGGGAAAATGAAACTAAGTCGCCTGCAATGCCCGATTCGGAGTCGTTGATTCTGAACAATATGCGTCGAAGTGTGTGGGACGATGCATAGGAACAAACTAAAATTCTTCTCACAATCAATCAAAATCCTTAAACAGTTTAATTTAATTCAATTTTTATGAGTAACACAACTATTATCACCGGTGATGCCGGTGGAAAACACATTGTATCGGGTCCTGTAACAACCGGTGTAACCAAAGAAGCATCAAGCGAATTGTTGCGCAATGAAATTGACAATCGCATTGTGAAGATACGCCCGATGTCAACTCCTATCGATCAGCTTTCACGATGGGCCGGTGCTCGCATGAGTGATAGCATGGAGGTGGAGTATTATTCGGTCGATACCAAACCTATTGAGGCAAATTTGGCATCGGAACACATTGAGAGTGACACGTTGCTCGATCCAAACTTGCCCCAGCAAGTAACATTATTCACCGACAACGATGGTATCTTTGAACCTTCGGAAACGATTCTTGTGCCAGGGATTAATGGATATGCCGATGATGGCGTAACGGTAGCAGGTGCGCTGGTGCTATATGTCGTTTCGCGTATTGAGGGCGGCGGAATTGTGGTAATCGCAGCCAATGGTAAACGTGTGGGAAATGCGATGAGATGTGTGCCGACAATCCCTCGCGACACCCGACTTGTGCGCATGGGACGTGCAGCAGCCGAACTTGATGTGCAGACTGCTCAATACTCGGCGTTGCCTGTGAAAAGTAGCAACTATTGCCAAATATTTAAGGCCCAAGTGGAGCAATCAACTATACAGAAGATTGCCAATAAAGAGGTGGGCTGGAATTTCTCCGATCAAGAAGAGGTGGCGATTATTGACATGAGGCTGGGAATGGAAAAGAACTTTCTTTTTGGTACGCGTAGCCGTGTCTATGATAGTGTGAAACGCGATTGGATTCAGTTGACAGGTGGTATATGGAATCAAGCCGGCAAGGAAATCAAGTATGCTGAGGGCGAGCTAAATGCCGATAAGCTTGTGGAGATATCACGTTACGCATTTACTGAGAATGCCGGGTCGTCGCGAAAAATCCTTATTGGTGGAACGCAGTTTATCGAGGCCCTGAACAAGTTGGAATATACCAAGGTGATAATGGCTAATGAAAAAGTGAGCCGATGGGGAATTGATTTCAGTGAATTGCACACTAAATTTGGAACGCTATATGTTGTTCATTCTGAAGTATTCGATCAATGTGGCCACGCTTCCGATGCCTTTGTCCTTGATCCGGAATATCTCACGAAGTATAGCCATATCCCATTCCGTACCGAAAAACTTGATCTCAAGAAAAGTGGGGTGCGCAATACCGACGCTATCGTGATTACTGAGGCAAGTTGCTTGGTGCTACGTTATCCACAAGCCCACATGAGAATTGTGAAACAATGATGATGAAACTCTCCACTGAGGAGATGCTATCGCAATGGCGCATGCGCCGTGAGTTGGAGCCTTTGCGCTCCGACTGTACGGTGTCTCGCGCCGATGGCATTGACCTCACTCCGTTGTTGGTTGCACAAATGCGTGATTGGTATCTCGGCTTGCTTGATAATGCACCGCTGGAAATGCTTGCGGTAACAAATATTGCCAACGAAGTCGCATTGGTGGTGAACGAGCAAGATGGAATGGCCACGATTACTCTGCCATCGCAATGCCGACGAGTTGTAGAAGTGAAGTTGACAACATGGGCCCGCCCGGCCGAGATTGTAGGGCCTGATAGCTCTCTTGCCATGTGCCAGAAGTGGAAATTTACACGAGCAGGGACTACCTATCCTGTGGCAATAAATGACAATGGGTTGTTGCGATTGTATGGCGTTGAACGTGGAAATACCCCAAAAATCGAGCGGTTGCTTTGTGTGATGGAGCCTGAAGATGGGTTTTATACGTTTGATGAGCGGGCTTTGTCGCTCATCGTTCCTGAAGAATAACTATGTCTTACCTGAAAAATTCCGATATAAAAATGATTGCAAATATCAATAGTAGTGGCACTCCTCGAGGAGTCCTGAAAATGGCGCATAAAGCGTGGCTGGCTGCGGAGGATATGCGCTCGCGACGCTCCCGATACAAACGTTACACCTATGGCGATCAATGGAGCGACATTGTGAAAAATGCCTCCGGCGAATATGTGACCGAAGAGGAATATGCTGTTGAAAGTGGGAAGCGCCCTCTCACCAATAATCTCATCAGGCAGTTGGTGAAATCGATAGTGGGATATTTTCGCACAAATGAGACTTATACTGATTTGTTGCAGCACGACGCAAAGTTGTTGACACAGTTGCGTCAGGCAAATTGTCTGGGTGAATTAGATGCTCGCATGTTGGAGGAGTTTCTTATCTCGGGGTGTGCCATTCAACGAGTCACTCGTGAGGCTCGTCCGGGGAAAGGGTATGGTGTGTGGGTCGATAATGTGTCACCATCTCGCTTTTTTATCGATTTGACAAATGATCCTCGAGGTTGGGACGCACGTCTGGTGGGTATGATTCACGACATGAGTCTAACCGAGGTAATAATGCGCTATGCTCATGGGTCGCGATTGCGTTCTCAGCAGTTGACAAGGCTATATAATCAAGTTGACCGGTCGGTAGCCTATGCTCATGTTGATGAATTGGGCGTGGCAAATGAGCTCGGTGTCGACTTCTTCAGAGCACCCTCGGGAATGTGTAGGGTAATAGAGGTGTGGACGTTGGAGGGGCGAGAACGTTTGAGATGTCATGACCGAGAGACGGGACGTTATTATGCGTCAAAGGTAGATGACGAGCCTTTGCTGAACGATGAGAATGCTTTGCGCATGGAAACCCATCGCCCACTCATCGACTATCGGTGGGACATTGAAACTTGTTGGCATTGTAGGTTTTTTGCTCCCGATGGTACGGTGATCGAAGAGATGGATTCGCCATACGAGCATGGATCACACCCGTTTGTGGCAAAGTTTTATCCGCTGACCGATGGTGAGATTCACTCGTTTGTTGAAGATGTCATTGATCAGCAACGATATGTGAATAGGCTCATAACTTTGATTGACCATGTAATGGGGTCGTCGGCTAAGGGTGTGTTGCTTTTTCCCGATGATGTTAAGGCCGATTGGATGTCGTGGGACGATGTGGCGCGTAATTGGTCAAAACCTGATGGTGTGATACCGGTGAAAGGCTATCAATCGGCCGAGATGCCTCGACAAATGTCGGCCAATAATTCCGATATTGGGGCCTATCAACTACTTGACTTGGAATTGCGACTCATGGAGGATATCTCAGGCGTAAGTAGGGCTTTTATGGGGCGTGAAGCAGGCTCGACTACAGCCGCGTCGCTGTATAATGCACAAGCACAAAACTCGGCTGTTGCCATGGCCGATATTTATGCAACGTTCAATAGTTTCCGAGGTGATCGTGATGCGAAAATGCTGCGTAGTGGTGTGGGGTAGGTGGACGTCAATGGCGTCGGCGCATTCCCCAGGCTGTTACTTGTGAGGTGAAGAACCCGATGGCTAAAACAACGGCAAAGACCACTGCCAAGTCAATTGCATCGAGGCGTACCGGATAGGCATCGATGAACATTGCCGACGGATCTCCGCCCAATTTAATGATTTTACCCCATTGCTGGGTTAAAGTGAGGATAATTCCCAGGATAAGTCCGATTATTCCTCCCGACACTGAAATGAGCCAGCCTTCAAGAGTAAACACCTGCGTAATCATGCTGTTGGAGGCTCCCATGGCTCTCATTGTTGCGATGTTATCTTGTTTTTCAATGATGAGCAATGATAGTGTGGAGATGATGTTGAACGAGGCGATGACGAGTATAAATGCCAACATCAAGAAAGTAATCCATTTTTCGATTTCAATCATGCGAAATGATTCTTCTTGTTGCTCAATGCGGTTTTTGACGTCAAATTTGCCGGAAAGAATGTTGCTTAGCCTGTGAGCAATATCAGTTGCGTTGTATCCGTCGGTCACGTTTATTTCTATGGCGGTAGCTTGAGAGGTGTAATCAAGGAGTTGGCGGGCTACTTCAATGGGAATGATGATGGTATTGGAGTCATACTCGTGCTGGTTCACTTGGTAAACTCCGCCAATCACAAGTTGAGCAAGTCTCACCGATGCCATGGGGTTTGCAACGTTGACACGCCCATGTCGTTTGGGTGTGTATAGCTCAAGTGGGGTGGCATAGTGGGGCGATGCTTGCAACGATATCGCGGCTCCAACGCTTAGAGTGGCATAGGAGTGTTCTCCGTCATCAAGTAGAAACATTCCATCAATAATTATTTGAGGAATTTCAGAGATGGATTCATAGTCGTGGGTAACTCCTTTGATGTTTACGGGAATTTGTTTTGCGTTATATACGGCAAATGCCTGCTCTTCAATAATGGGTGAAGAGCTTTCAATGCCTTCGATGGTTTTGATGATATCGATAATTGAGTCGGGCGATGCGATCTCTTTCCCTTCGTGGGGTGTGATTTTCAAGTCGGGGGCAATGTGGGAAAGTTGAGATACCGCGAGGTCGGTGAACCCATTGAATACAGAAAGTACACACACCATCGCCATTGTGGCAACAGCGACACCTGCCACCGAAATTAGAGAGATGACGTTGACGGCGTTGTGGGTCTTTTTGGAAAAAAGATATCTTAGTGCAATTCTGAACGGTAACATTCCCTTTGACCTTTTGAGTCTCGTCGATTATTGATTTAGAAGTTGGTCGATGTGCTCAATATAGTCAAGAGAATCATCGATGAAGAACGATAGCTCCGGAGTCTTGCGCAATTGATATCTCACTTTTTGGGCAAGTGCATATCTGATTTGTTGTGATGTGCGGTTGATGTTTGCGAGAATTTCTTCACCTTTTTCAGAGGGAAATACTGAAAGATAGGCTCTGGCAATGCTTAAATCGGGTGATACTCTTACTGCACTAACCGAAATTAGTACTCCGTTTGTTTTTGCTGTTTGTTGACGAAAAATTTCACTGAGTTCTTTTTGAAGGAGTCTTGAAATCTTAGCTTGTCTTGTTGATTCCATAATATTTAAGCTATTTTTTTAGGTTGTTGTAACGAGCAAAGGGAGCGCCGTATTATGGAGCTCCCTGCTATTTAATTGGGATTATTATCGCTTCGAGCTATTATTGTGCTGTATCGCCTAAATTTTCGGTAGCAGGAGCGGCTTCAGCTGCAGGAGAAGCATATTCGGTGCCGTTCACTTGAAGTGAAGTGGGCTCAGCTTTCACGCGTGAACCTTGTTGCACGTTGCGAGGCATTACAAATGCTGAAACGATTGCAAGTACACAAATGATACCGGCGAGAGTCCAAGTAGCTTTCTCGATAAAGTCGGTAGTACGGCGCACACCCATAACAGAGTTACCTCCACCAAAAGAAGAAGAAAGACCTCCACCTTTAGATTTTTGAACGAGTACAACTACAATTAGGAGTAATGCAGCGATAATTGATAAAATGATAACGAGTGTATACATTCCTCAGTTTTTAAATGTTATTTAATTGTTTTGTTTTTGTTTTATAAGAATTAATTTGCGCAAAAAACGCAATTGGTCTGCAAAGTAAATACTTTTTTCCGGAAAATTCAAACTTAAATTGCTAATAATTTCGTAAGCCTTTGAGTATCTGCCTTGTTTGATGTAAATTTTTGCGAGGCTCTCACTGAGCATTGATGAGTCGGTGGCTTCGGGAGCCGATACGGTGGAGTCGTCGGGTTTAACGGGCTCGGGCTCGGTTTTTTCTTCAGTAGCAGATGGAAAGTGACCTTGATTTTCTCGACTTTTGATGATAAACGCATTGATTTTTGCATCTTGTGAGTCTCCATCAATTTCTGACAAATCGGGTATGCTACGCTCCTCTTCTTCGGCAAGAAGTTGAGCATAATCGGGAGTTGGGTTGAAGATGAGTTTCGTGAGTATCTCTTCTTCGTTGGGGTCGGGATTGCCGTATGTGTTCAAGAAAGTCTCGATAGTGTCGTTGGTTGAAGGTGTGGTGTTTTTATCCTCGTCGGGGTAAAATCCCACCCATTTGGCGGCATCATCATCAAGCAGCATGGCGAGCGATTTGCGGTCGCCGGCATTGAGGGCAGTGCGTGCAGTGAGTTGAGCTCGTTGTTGAGACTCCATTTCTTTGCCTTGTTGCTTGAGTAGTAGGGCTGTGGGTAGGGTAAAATAGGGGTGCTCTTTATACAACTGTTCTACCCATTGAGGGTCAATGGGGGTAGATGAATCGCCGATTATGTTGCGTAATGTTTCCTGTAAAGAGTCCATTGTTTACCAGTTACCTAGTGTTGCGTTGAAAATGAGATCGACAAGCTCTTTAGATATTTGCATACAAAGGTCGTCCTGAACATCGGTGATCATTTCTGAACTATCAAAGTCGCGGTAGGCCGAGAATGTTTGGTCGATGTCTTTACCTTCTTGACGATTGTCGGTGTATTTGATCCTTACCTGAATAGTCAGTCGGGTGCGCGATGCATATGCGTCCTCGGTGACTGCTTGAGGTGACAAGCTGTAGCCTGTGATTTCTCCTTCGAGTTGGAGGTCGGCCGAGGTGTCAACTATTTGTAGGCGGGTGTTACGAGAAATATAGTCAAGTAGCTCGTTCTCAAAAGTTTGTTGTAGGGGCGGATAGACCAGCGCAGCCCTAATTGGGAAGTCTGACACAAAGATGGTGCGATAAACGTTATAGTCAAGCGCAGCTCCATTGAATTTGTAGCTGATTGTGCAACCTTGCCATGAGCATAGCATGATGGCAAGAATCACGAGCTTGGGAGTTATAAACTTGAAGATAGATCTCATTATGGAGTTACTGATAGATGATAAAATCGGTTTATTCAAGACCGTATTCTCTAATTTTTCGGTAGAGAGTACGTTCTGATATTTTGAGTTCTTGGGCTGTTGCTTTTCTGCGACCGCCGTTGCGTTCCAAAGAGCGTCGGATTGTTTCGCGTTCAGTGTCTTCGAGAGTCATTGAGGGGTCGTGTATCTCTTGCACTTCAGTTATCTCGGTTGGCTGCACACTTGTTTCGCTTGGAGACAATATGGTGGTCATGGGTGATGGGAGTTTCACAATTGATCTTGATGTGCCATCGATGTGCTCCGATTGAGATATGTTGACTGCCGACGATTGTCCCGATGCCAACGACTCGATTGTGGCTTTCAATGATGATATCTCGTTTTGCAAACGGAATATCATGTTGAAGAGAAATTCCCGCTCTTTGTCGTAGGCGTGGGAGGGGGCATTGGCTATTGTGGGGGCAAAAATTGCCGGCGCATGAGGGATATATTGCTCGATGCTTGAACTTGTAACTTCGTTGCCTGCTTCAAACAGAGATATTTGCTCAATCACGTTTTTTAGTTGACGGACATTGCCCGGCCAGTTGTATCGTTGAATGATGTTTCTTGCCGACTCATCAAGAGTGATGGCCGGAGTGCGATATTTTTCGGCAAAATCAATGGCAAATTTACGGGCAAGAAGCACGATGTCGTTTCCGCGTTCACGCAATGGTGGAATGGAAATCTGTACAGTCGATAGGCGGTAGAAGAGGTCTTCACGAAAACGCCCTTCGGCTACGGCTTTGGGCATATCGACGTTTGTCGCAGCGACGATGCGAATGTTTGTTTTCTGGACTGTTGAGCTGCCGACTTTAATGAACTCGCCGCTTTCGAGCACGCGCAATAGTCGGGCTTGAGTTGTCATTGGCAATTCTGCGACTTCGTCAAGGAAGATTGTGCCACCATCGGCTTCTTCAAAGTATCCTTTGCGAGATGAAATGGCGCCGGTGAAAGCCCCTTTTTCATGCCCAAATAGCTCAGAGTCAATGGTCCCCTCGGGAATTGCTCCACAGTTTACGGCAATATATTTGTTGTGCTTGCGAGCGCTGAATGTGTGTATGATTTTTGGAAAGAACTCTTTTCCGGTACCACTTTCGCCGGTGATGAGTACCGATAGGTCAATTGGTGCCACTTGTATCGCTCTCGATACTGCAGCAATGAGCGATGGGGCATTACCCACAATGCCTAATCGTTGCTTGGCCTGTTGCACATCGGCAGGTATTTCTTTCGGATCTATTTGCATGATTTAAGAGAGTAGGTGCGTTCTCTGAGATATTTGCTAAATTCTTCAATTGATCCCATGTGTTGTTTTTGCTCTTCAACAGAGATGGGGTCGCCTATTGAAACGTGTATTGTGGTTCCTTTTTTGCGGAATACTTCAGTGGGGAGTCGCATAGTGCGCAGTCTCCAATCGATGAGTCCCAAGATGTGTGACATTGCGCTATTACGTCCGTGGAAGAAGATGGGTACCACGGGAACTTTGAGCTGCATGATGAGTCGAATGATATTTTCTTGCCACTCGCGGTCTTGGAGTTTCCATTTGGTGATTTTGGACACTGCTCCAGCGGGGAAAAATCCGATAGGCTCTCCGCTACGCACTTGCTGAATGGCCGATTTTATGCCCACCATTGACACGGCTTTTTTCTTTGGGTCGTCTGACTGATATGCGTCAACCGCGATAAAGTTTGGTCGCATGGCTGAAATGTAGTTGAGCACCATGTTTACCATCACTTTAAACTGTGGACGTCTTTTGCCCACGATGTTGATGAGCGAGATGCCATCGAGAGCGCCAAACGGGTGATTGCTCACTGTGATAAATGCCCCTTGTTGCAAACTGTCAAGAACTTGCTCGTTGTCGATGCGTAGAGTGATGTCCAAGTCTCGCAACAATCCGTCGGTAAATGGGTGTCCCGGGGTGTCGCAGTTGTGGTCGTGCAACCAGTTTACTTTGTCCACTTTGAGCCAACGTAAAACACGGTTCACGAATTTTTCTTTTCCTTTGAGTTTGGGCACCATTGTTGCTATGTCGTTGTAATCAAGAACGGTGCGCTTTATGGGGCTTTGCTGATTTTCCATTTGTAAAGTATATAGTATTGAAGTACAAAATTAATCAAAAAGCGCCGAATGGCAAAATGTAGATGAGTGGTGATGAGTAATTGAAAATCAAGATTAACAGAAGAATAGGATTAAATGTCGGGTATTTGCTGAATTTAACTATGATTAACATCTGTTAGCGCATGTGCGTAGACAGAAATGTTTAACTTTGCAAAACATAACATAATTGATAAAAACAATCGTGTTGAAAATGTGTATTAGTCTGGGTACGGAGGAATTTTTAACACATAATATATTTTAATAAAAAACGACATGGCCCGGTAGGTTGTGCTGTTCTAATTATATGACTATAATTGAAAAGATAGAAAACAATTATATATATACTTGAATTTTGGTTATGAGGGAGGTGTGCTTCTGTGAAGAAGTGCACTTTCGTTTTTTTATCTCCCTGAGATTAATTACTTTTGCATTATTAAACAAATAAAGAAGCAAATATGTTTTCAGGTATAGTAGAAGAAGCAGCTCAAGTGGTTGCAATAGAGCGTGATGGTGGAAATGTTCATCTAACATTGTCATGCTCATTTGTCGATGAGTTAAGAATAGATCAATCGGTGGCCCATAATGGAGTGTGCTTGACTGTAGTGTCACTCCCGGGCGATGGAACATATACAGTAACTGCAATTCAAGAAACTCTTGATCGCAGCAATTTGGGTCAACTCAAGGTTGGCGACAAGGTGAATCTTGAACGTAGCATGATGATGAATGGACGTCTTGATGGTCACATTGTTCAAGGTCATGTTGATTGCACTGCGGTGTGTCGCAATGTCGAGGAGGTCGATGGCAGCCGTTATTACAAATTTGAGTATGCCGTAGATCCCGAAATGGCGCGCAAAGGGTATGTAACAGTCGAAAAAGGCTCGGTAACGGTCAATGGTGTGAGTCTCACTGTGTGTGATTCGCAGGCCGATAGTTTCAGAGTGGCTATAATCCCCTACACATTTGAGCATACCAACTTTCATGCAATAGAACCCGGGACACGTGTGAATATCGAGTTTGATATCATTGGAAAGTATTTGAGCCGTTTGATGGAATTCTCAAAATAACCCCCACACACTAATACCCTCCTCTAAATTACATTTTCATGGAATCAGATTTTTACGCGCTTGTGGAAAAGCGCCAGAGTTGTCGTGACTATGATGCAACTCGCGAGGTGGAAGAGGCTAAGATACAGCGCATTCTCGAGGCCGGGCGATTGGCCCCATCGGCATGTAATTCCCAGCCGTGGCATTTGATAGCAGTGACTCAACCCCAATTGCTGAATGAGATGGCCGATGCATTGGCCTCAATGGGCATGAATCGATGGGCATCGCAAGCACGTGCATTTATAGTAATAGTGCAAGAGCAACCCAATTTCACTGCCTGGCTTGGCGGGTGGATAAAAAACAAGCATTTCCCTCTCATTGATTGTGGCATTGTGGCCTCTCACATCACGCTTGCCGCCACCCAAGAAGGACTCGGATCGTGTATATTGGGGTGGTTTGATGAGAAACGCGTGAAACGCATGCTTGCAATACCTCGCTCGCGTCGCGTGCTCATGGTGGTCTCACTCGGTTACTCCAATGAGGAACACCGCACACACAATCGCCGTGACATAGAGAGCATAGCCTCCTTCAATCGCTACTAAATCTATATGCACATATTCAATGAGTTGAATAGTGTGGCAATTTTACTGCTGAAATAAGGACTCTAATGTGGGCCTATCGAGTTTGTCCTGTCCCGGTGATGATGTATTTGTAGGTTGTGATTTCGGGGAGAGCCATTGGCCCACGAGCGTGTAGTTTCTGGGTCGAAATACCTATCTCGGCGCCAAATCCGAACTGTCCGCCATCGGTAAAGGCTGTTGAGACGTTGGCATACACGCACGCAGCATCAACTTCGGCTAAAAACAAGCGCGTAGCCTCATTGTCCTCGGCCACGATAGCTTCGCTGTGGCGCGAAGTGTGGGCTTCAATAAATTCGATGGCTTCATCAATATCGGCAACGGTTTTGATTGACATTTTATAGTCGAGCCATTCACGGCCAAAGTCGTCGTCAGAGGCTTTTTCAAGTAACGAGTAGTTACCATTGAGGGCTGAGAACGCTTCTTCATCGGCATAGATTGTAACGTTTTTGGCCTCAAGCGGTAGGCATATCTCAGCCAGGTCGTTAAGACGGCTACGGTCAATTACCAAAGTGTCAAGAGCATTGCACACACTCACTCGTCGAGTTTTTGCGTTCAAGACAATTTCTTGGGCATAGCTTGTGAGCCCTGATGAATGTAGATAGGTGTGACACACGCCGGCTCCGGTTTCAATGACCGGCACGCGTGAATTGTCGCGCACATAGTCAATCAAGCCTTTGCTACCACGGGGAATGATGAGGTCAACTTGTCCCACCGCATTCAGCATTTGAGCTGTTGCATCGTGCGAAACCGGCAGGAGTGTAACGGTTGAGGGGTCCCAAGCGTTCTCTTGAAGTACGCGTTTGATGAGTGCTACCGAACATTCATTTGTGTCACGAGCATCACTACCCCCTTTTAACAAACAAGCACTCCCTGCTTTGATGCATAGAGAGAACACGTCAAAAGTTACATTGGGACGAGCTTCATAAATGACGCCAATCACGCCAAACGGCACTGAAACTTTTGAGATGGTCATTCCGTTGGGGCGAGTGGCTTTGCTAAGCTCGATTCCTAACGGCGAGGGGAGCGAAGCAACAGCACGCATGTCGGAAGCAATGTCATGCAGACGTGAATCGGTGAGCTGAAGTCGGTCATATTTGGGATTGGCTTGATCCATGCGAGCGAGGTCGCGCTCATTGGCCTCCAAAATTTGAGGTATTGCTTGTTCCACCGCATCGGCAAGCGAAAGCAGTAGGGCGTTTATTTCGTGAGCTGAGCGACGGTTAAGTGATCGAGCGGCTTGTCGGGCAGCGTTAAATGTTTCTTGAAGCATAATGTACAATTTAGGGAATTTCTATAAATTCCACGAATTAGTTAAATAATAGTTGTCGGGACCTTTCTTTTGTGCGCTTTGTGCTTTTATTTAGAGCCTTTTAGCTTTTGTATCAATCACATAGCTCGCTATGCTCATTCACAAATCATCACAAATTAATTTATATAAGTACCCTTAAATTAGTCGATATAAAGATAATCACTGTGAATAATGGGGCGTGCTCCACGGTCGCCAATAACAGCACGAGCATCGTTGGCGTCATAGGCAATGCGTCCAAGTGCAATGATGTTTTTTTCAGGATCGATGACCTTGACAATGTCATCTTTTTCAAAGTCACCATCGATGTGGGTGACACCAATAGCCAGGAGACTTGCACCACGTGCCGATAATAGAGCATCGGCAGCCCCTTGGTTGATGTGTACTTCTCCCTTGGCAAAGCCCTCGCTATGGGCAATCCATTTTTTTACGCCCGAGGTTGTTTGCGCTGCGGGGTGAAAAAGAGTGTAAGGGATAGAGCGCTCAGGCGATAATAGGTCTTGAAGGATATTGTCGCGTTTTCCGTTAGCGATAATCACGGCAATGCCCTCATTGGCCACTTTGCGCGCGATGCGATATTTTGTAGTCATTCCTCCTCGGCCTAATGATGATTTGCCTTGTTGAATAAATTCGCTGGCATCGGTATCATAAGTGATGTCGGTAATTACCTTTGACTCGGGATTTTTGGGGTCGCCATCATATACACCATCGATATTGCTCAAAATCACCAATGCCTGCATGTCCATCATTGTTGCAATGAGTCCCGACAATTCATCGTTGTCGGTAAACATGAGTTCGGTTACCGAAACAGTGTCGTTTTCGTTAACGATGGGTATTACATTGTTGGCGAGCATCACTTCCATGCAATGTTTTTGGTTGAGGTAGTGACGACGAGTGGAGAAATTTTCTTTTGTCGTGAGCACTTGTCCACAGGCAATGCGATGCTCACGGAAAAGTTCGTAATAACGATTGATGAGTTTGGCTTGTCCCACAGCGCTATAAAGCTGTCGAGCCGATACTGCGTCAAGTCGCTTGTTTTCGCTGAGTTCGCTACGTCCTGAAGCTACTGCACCTGATGAAATCATGATGACTTGAACACCTTGATGGTGAAGCGAGGCAACTTGATCGACAATAGCGCTCATGCGTGTGATGTCGAGAGTTCCATCGGGTCGAGTGAGCACGTTGCTGCCAATTTTAACAGCGATGCGTCGGTAACGTAAAGTGTTCATGAGTGTTAAATCGTTTTGATGCAATGGGTTTTAATTCTCTTTGTTGCGTATTTCTACTCGGCGAATTTTGCCACTGATTGTTTTGGGCAATTCGTCAACAAATTCTACAATGCGAGGATATTTATAAGGCGCAGTGACACGTTTCACGTGGTTTTGGATTTCTTTGATTAGCTCCTCCGATGCCTTGTCTTTATAGTCGTTGGCTAAGACGATGGTTGCTTTTACAACTTGTCCGCGTATATCATCGGGAACGCCTGTAATGGCACATTCTACTACGGCGGGGTGGGTCATCAACGCACTCTCAACTTCAAACGGGCCAATGCGGTAGCCCGATGATTTAATAACGTCGTCGGTGCGTCCGACAAACCAGAAGTATCCGTCTTCATCTCTCCAAGCTACGTCGCCTGTGTGATAGATGTCGTCGTGGTAGGCCTCATAAGTGAGTTGAGGATCATGAAGATACTCTTTGAAAAGTCCGAGAGTTTTGCGGCCATGGGTGCGCACGATGATTTCGCCTTGTTCGCCATCTTCAGCCGGTCGGCCGTCGGAAGTAATCAAGTCAATATCATATACCGGCCCTTTTTTCCCCATAGATCCCGGTTTAGGTTCTATCCATGGGTATGTTGCGATTGTGAGGGTTGTCTCGGTTTGTCCAAATCCCTCCATGAGTTTGATACCGGTGAGTTTATACCACTCTTCAAATACTTTAGGATTTAAAGCCTCTCCGGCAATTGTACAATATTTAAGGGTTGATATGTCAAATTTTGAAAGGTCTTCGCGTATTAGGAAACGGAACACGGTTGGCGGAGCACAGAACGATGTAATGCCAAATTCTTGAATTTTGTGAAGAACATCAACCGGCTCAAATTTTTCAAAGTCATAGACAAAGACATTTGCACCGGCAATCCATTGCCCATAAAGTTTGCCCCAAACGGCTTTACCCCAACCGGTGTCGGCGAGTGTCAAGTGGAGGCTTTCCTCGTTGACATTGTGCCAGAATGACCCGGTGATGATGTGCCCCAATGGGTAGGTAAAGTCGTGAGCTACCATTTTGGGCTCTCCGGTTGTGCCCGAAGTGAAGTACATGAGCGAAATGTCGTCATTGGTGTTGGCCAATTGAGGTTTGACATAGGGCTCGGCTTTTTCAATTGCTTCGTTGAAATTAATCCAACCTTCGGGAGTAATGGGCCCGGTTGAAATGAGACTTTTAACTGACGGGCATTTAGGAAGGGCGTTTTGAATGTGCTTTATGACAATTTCGTCGCCTGTTGCCACAATCATTTTAATGCCGGCGCGTTCACAACGATAAATAATGTCTTTTTCGGTGAGCAGATGTGTTGCAGGGATAACCGTAGCTCCGAGTTTGTGTAGTGCTACGATAGAAAACCAAAATTGATAATGGCGTTTGAGAATGAGCATCACCATGTCGCCACGGCCAATACCTTGAGCAGCAAATAGTGCTGCGGTTTTATCGCTTTCGCGTTTGATGTCGGCAAAAGTGAATTGTATGACTTCTCCTTTGTCATTGGTCCATAGGAGTGCTTTTTTGTTTGGCTCTTTTTCGGCCCAAGCGTCAACAACGTCATATCCAAAGTTGAAATTTTCGGGAATGTTGACCTTGAAATTGGCCATGAAATCTTCGTAAGACTCAAATTGTGTCTTTTCGAGAAATTTTTCTAACATTATGATTATAAGTGAAGATTAAACGAGAAAATGATAATTAGGAAATGATGGCAATAAATTTCACCGGTTTGTCGCCAATGGCTCTCATGCCGTGTTGACGTTGAGCATCAAACATGATGCTGTCGCCAGGGTTGAGAATGGCCGTGCTATTTCCAACTGTAATTTCCATTTGCCCTTCAAGGATATAGTTAAATTCTTGTCCTTGGTGGGTGTTGTGGGTCATAGGTTTGTTTGGGTCGGGTTCGACAGTAACAATGAATGGAGCCATGTTTCGATGAGCAAAGCCTGCTGCAATATCTTGATAGCTGTAGGCTTTAGTGCGTTCAACCTTTACGCCTTTTCCTGCGCGAGTAATAAAATAGGCGTCCATTTTTGGCTCTTCGCCAAAAAGGAGTGCAGTGAGTTCTACTCCATATTTTGCAGCGATGCGATGGAGAAAGCTCACAGGAATATCTTTTTCTCCATTTTCGTAGGCACTAAAAAGTGCGCTATCAATCTCACACTGAGCTGAAATTTCTTCAACTGAGAGGTCTAATGCATCTCTAAGGCCCTTTAAGCGTCGGGCAACTTGCATAATGTGGTCCATCGTTGATAGTTTTTTAATTACAATTTGCCACAAAAATAGAAATTTATTCACAAAGGAGTGTAACAAATTGCCTTAAAAAACGTCACATTTGCACATAAAAATGATTATTGTGCAAAAATGTCATGCCCAACGATGCTTGCCGCAAATATTGTGATTATTCCGGGTTTTTGCGGTTGTATTCTCTGAGAATATCTTCAATGTTGAAATAAAATGCTTCGGGGTCTTTGTCGGTTTTTTTGCTTGAGTCGGTTTTGGTCACAAAGATGTGGTCAAAATAGGGCTTTTCAAATTCTTGTCGAGTAACTTGATAGCCCATGAAATTGATGATGTGGTATTCGTTTGACGGTATTACTACATACCAAGCATTTTCGGGGTTGATGCCTGTACCTGACGATACGATTGCTTGTAGAATGTGATTGAGCTTGTATTGCCAAATGTTTGCAAGGTGTATTTTCTTTTTTTCTCGCAATGCATAAATGAGATAGTTAATTTGCTGCAAGTCAAATGGATTGTCTTTGAGCGAAAGTTCGGCATATTTGATTATGGTGTCGCACTCGGCACGGGTGTGTTTGTTGCGTTCATATAGCTCTGAGACTTTCTGCGAGTATGCAGTTTTGCGATAGGGGTCGTAGTCTTCTTGAAAAATGTAGCCGTAGTAAAGATGACGATATGCTTCAAGTTGTAGTGCTGTATCGTTTTTCTCATATTCGGCCATTAGTCGGGGGTAATAAAATTTAGAGTTAGGGTCGGTTACAGAAGCCTTTATAGCCTCCATATCGGGTTTCTCGGGTTTTATTTTTTTGTCGCGTGGAGCTGCCGATGCAGTGAACGCGATGAGTGAAACGAGAATGCATAGATGTGTAATGATTGTTTTCATAAATATTGTTTTGTGTAGGGTTTAAATGATTCGTTGAACTTATTGGGATACAAATTTAACCAATTAATTTTGTAAGAGGCTGTGGAATAATTCATTTTTAATAACCGTTGACACACTTTAAAATGATTTACTAAGAACTTAGCCACATCAGAGAATCGCTTTTATTTCTTTGAATGCATAGGATCGCACTTGCCCATCTTGCAGTCGTAGAGAAAGAATGCCATTGGTGGCCACGTTGTCCAATTGGGCTTGAATGGGTTGGTTGGCAATGCAGTCAAAGTAACTATGAAATCCCGAGCGACGCCAAAGCATTGAGCAGTATTGAGCGTGCAGTTGTTGTAACGTTTCGGGAGTGATTGCCCATGCCGAAAGTCGCAATATTTCGCAACATACTTGGTCGAGCAAAGTCTCGAGATTGGTTGCTGAATGAGTGATGTTGACGATTGAAACCGGATTGGGTGCATCGGAGAGAAAATGTTGTTGGTTGACGTTAATGCCAATTCCGGCTATGGAATGAGTGATGCTTGATGCTGAAAGAGCATTTTCAATGAGAATTCCACAAATCTTCAGGTCGTTGACATAGATGTCATTGGGCCATTTTATTGCAATTGGCTGGGTGGTAATGTAGTTGCGTAGGACGTTGACAATGGCAACCGAGACGATTTCAGAAATGGCAAATTGGTCGCGAGGGGAAATGTGGAGCGGTCTCAAAAGAATAGAGAACGTGAGATTTTCTCCCGGTTGAGCTTCCCAGGTGTTGCCTCTTTGTCCGCGCCCGGCCGTTTGGTTGTGAGTGGCAATGACGGTTCCATGCTCACACTCATTGGCTATTGCCGCAAGAGCCGAGTTGGTCGAGTTGGTTTTATCGAGCCAAATATATTTAGGGGCAATAATCATCAAGCGAAAGAGATGTCACGGGTTTCGTCGTCGTTTACTACAATGTTGACTTTAACGGTGTCGAAAGGAAGCATGTCTTCAATGCGCTCGGGCCATTCAAGTAAACACAATGCCCCTGAGTCAAAATAGTCCTCAACACCAATTTCAAAAGCTTCCTCAATGTTTTCGAGGCGATATAGGTCAAAATGATAAATCAATTCGGCCGTAGTATCGGAACGATATTCGTTGACAATTGAGAACGAAGGAGAATTGGTGATGTCTTCTTCCACGCCGAGAACACGGCATAGAGCATTGATAAATGTTGTTTTTCCGGCACCCATTTCGCCGTAGAACGCATATACAGTTTCGTCGCCCATGTGTTGAGCAAATTCACGAGCGGCTTGTTCGATGTTTTCGAGAGAAGTTATTTTAATTGTTGTCATAATAAAGGGGGTTATTTAGCTGTGAGAGTGATTAACGGCACGAGCATTTCTTCCATAGAAATGCCTCCATGTTGGAACGTGTCGGTGTAGTATTGAACGTAGTAGTTATAGTTGTTTGGGTAGGCACAGAAGTCGCGTCCACAAGCAAAGATGTAGGTAGAAGACACATTTGGAGTTGGTAGCCCAAATTTTTCGGGCTTCTTGATTTCATATACCTGTTTGGGGTTATAGCTTAGGTTTTTGCCCACTTTGTACCGCAAGTTTGTATTAGTGTTTTTGTCGCCAATGACTTTAACGGGATTATCGACTCTGATGGTTCCATGATCGGTTGTGAGGATAATGCGATAGCCTTTTTCTGCAATCTTGCGGAAAAGTTCAAGAGCCGAAGAGTGTTTGAACCAAGATTCGGTCAAAGAGCGATAAGCGGCATTTGTTGAAGCAAGTTCCCGAATCATCTTTGACTCGGTGCGAGCATGCGAAAGCATATCGATGAAGTTGAGAACAATCACGTTGAGGTCGTTTTGTTCAAGATTGGAAAACTCTCTAATGAGTTTTTCTCCGGCTACTGAGTCGTTGATTTTATTGTAGGAGAATTTGCAATGACGTCGATAACGGTCAAATTGCGTAGCAATGAGTGGCGATTCATTGAGATTTTTCCCTTCGTCCTCATCTTCATCAACCCACAAGTCGGGAAACATTTTTGATATTTTGTCGGGCATGAGTCCCGAGAAAATTGCGTTGCGGGCATATTGAGTGGCTGTGGGGAGGATAGTGCAATATAGCGATTCTTCAAAGGTGAAGTAGTCGCTGAGAAGAGGCTTAATTGTGTTCCACTGGTCGAGTCGGAAGTTGTCTATGAGAATGAAGAACACCTTCTCGTTTTTGTCGAGGTGGGGAAACACATGATTTTTGAAGATGTGAGGACTCATGAGTGGGTGTTCATCGGAGGTTACCCATTTCTCATAATTCTTTTTTACAAACTTGGTGAAGGCTGCGTTGGCTTCAAGTTTTTGCATTTCAAGCAGTTCACCCATGTTTGTATCGGCCGACGCAAGTTCCAATTCCCAGAAAACGAGTTTGCGATAAAGTTCAAACCAGTCATCAATCGAATAGGAGTCGTTGATGAGCGAGGAAATTTTTCCAAATTCTTGTCTGTAATCAGATTGCGCTTGCTCCGAAACAAGTTTCTCGGAGTGCAGATTTTTCTTGATTGATAGAAGAATTTGGTTGGGATTGACCGGTTTTATGAGGTAGTCGGCAATTTTGTTGCCAACTGCTTGGTCCATAATGTTTTCTTCTTCGCTCTTGGTGATCATTATTACCGGAATGTGAGGCTTGACTTGTTTGATGCGAGAAAGAGTTTCTAAGCCTGTAAGTCCCGGCATGTTTTCATCAAGGATAATCAAGTCAAAATGTCCGTTCTCGACCATTTCGAGAGCGTCACGTCCATTGTTGACTGTTTCTACGTCGTAACCTTTGTTGCGCAGAAACATTATGTGGGGTTTGAGAAGATCTATTTCGTCGTCGGCCCAAAGTATTGTGTGAGAGTTTGTTGCCATAGCTGATCGTCGATTTTTAAGGAGTGTCTAATAACGGATCATCGCCCTCTGATCCGGCAGGGAATTGAGGCAGAGTGATCGGCTTTTTGTTGGGTTTTGTTGACGGTTTTGTCGGTTGGGTATTTTGAGTTTTGTTCTCTTCAGTTTTTTGAGTTGCTTTAGGTGCAGGGGTTGGCTTAATGTCCTTTTCTTGAGATTGAACATTGGGCTTAACCTCGGTGCTGTCGGGCAATTGTTTTGTGGGAATGTTTGGCTCCGATGGAGCTATAATGGTAGAATCGCTGTTCTCAACGGTAGGCTGAGTTTCTTGTTCGGTGGGAACATCAACATTCTCGACATTTTCGACAGGAACATTTTCCGTTTCTGGTTCTTGATTTTCATCAGAGGTTTCTTCTTCGGGAGTCGATGATTGTGCTTGAGGAATAACCCGCTCTTCGGTAACTTGAATAGAGCGCTCGTTCATAAACGAGATATATTCTTCAAACGAGCGACCTTGTTTGAGCAAAATGTCAAAGTTGCTTACACTAATAATGATTGGACGCACCTGAGGTGGTAGATTTAATTGAGTGCTGGCAGCCATGACTTTGCGATAGTGGGCGAGTTCATCAATGTTTTCAAACCCTTTAATCAATAACAATCCGAGTTGACCAAAGTTCATTTGTTCCAGGTCAAAGTCTTTTACAACAAATGACGTGAAATTGTGACGAGCCACTTGATACAAAAGCATATTGGCCGAAACTGTGTCGGTGGGATATGTGAGAACAAGCAACTGAGGTTCGTTGGTCTCCAAACTGAATTCAGCGGGAGTGTCATTGCCTCCGTTTGATGTAGAGTCGTTGGAGAGTCTGATGTCCCAAAGCATTCCACGCATGTTTGTTGCGCCGCTCTCAAGTTGTCGTCCTTGAGCCATTTGTTTGAGGTAGCTCGACGCCAACGGAGTGATGTCGGTTTCGGGATATCGTTCAAGTAACTCTTTGAGAGTAGCGTTGAATTTTTCGGGATTTTTCTCGGTGACATAGGCGAGAGCATGTATAAACATGAATTTAGGCATGATTTTGCTGAGAGGGAAGTCTCGCATCATCTTCTCGTAGGCTTCATGTACCGAGGCATTGTCGTTGTTGAGGTATGCTTCATAGGCATCGGCATATAGTGATTCTTGGCGATTGTTCATCTCTTTGAGATTGTCAAAATAGTTGCGGTCACGCATGGCTACACCATATCCCGACTCGGGGAATTCTTGAACAATCATCATGCGATATCGCTCAGCCAAAGCGGTTTTGCCTTGTCGCATAAACATGAGGTAGAGGTTGTAGTAAACGTCAAGACGATAGATATTGTCGGGATAGGAGACAAGTAGTCGGTCAAATTCCGAGGCTGCAGCATTGAAGTCCTCAAGTTTATCTTTGAGGATAACCCCCATGTTGAACAATCCTTCCTGGATTACTTCGTGGGCAATTTGTTTTTCCTCATCGGTTTTTGGTATCTGTTTCAGATAATATTCGGGATAGTGAGGGTCTTCTTCCCGTTTTTGGCGTTCACGCTCCTCGTTCAGTTCTTTTTCTGATTTAGGCTCACCGTTTTCGTTGAGCATGGTTGAATCGGGCATTTCAGAGTCCTCGTCTTCATTGTCGCTTTCAAATTCCGACATGTCAAACGATGACTTGTTGCGACGTCGCCAGTCGTCTTCAAGTTTGCGACTGCCCCATCGTTTTTGGAACTCGGTTTTACCGGCATTTTTTGTTGCTGTATTGTAGAAATACCAAGAGTCGTCGGTGTTAAGCGTGAATGTTTTCGGGGCATTATTGTTTGTCAATCCTGTGCCTTGAGCCGCTTGGTCGGCAAGATATGCTTCACGTTTGGCATTTTCTTCTTCCTCTTTTTCTTTCTTTTTCAACTCCCGTATGATCTCGTCGATGATTGCTTTTTGTTCTTCGGGCGATTTTTGAGATAGTCGCAATAACGAGTCTTGCAGAGTCACGTTTTGAGAATACACTGCCAGCTCATCAAGCACATCGCTGCGTTTTTTGAGTAGTGAGTAGTTGGGATAAGTCTCCGGTAGTTGAGGAACAGCTTCGGAGTAGCATGGTTGAGCCAAATCATATTTGTGCTGAAGGAAATAGAGATTTCCCAGAGTAATTTGGTTTATCGCTTTGTCTATGCCGTTGCGAGTACTCTTTTCGGCTGCCAATTTATAGTTTTCGATGGCATTGAGAGTGTCTTGGCGAGAGAGGTATAGATTACCTATTGCGTAGTAAATTTGGTCGAGATATTCCTTGTTGCGGTCATATCGAGTCATGCGACGCAATGCCTTTACTTCTTTCTCGATGTCGGCGCCATTATACACCTCACTTTGTTTTATGCGTGCATTGAACTTTGTGCGATAAGGAGCACTTGCCGAGCTGCCGGCTTCTTTGAATGCATTGTAGGCTTCCTCTTTTTTGCCTGTGAGGGCATATACTTGTCCCAGCAAGAAGCGCAGACGTGTTTTTTGCGATCCTTTGGCATATTTAATCGACTCTATGAGGTGAGGAATAGCTTTTTCGTAGTTGTTTCCTTTGATATAGTAGTCGGAATATACGAGATTATAAAGACCTTTTAGCGTGTTGTTGGTCAGCACATCGGGCTTAGTGCGCACCAAGATGTTTTCGGCCTCAAATTGCCACCCGAGGGTGCAATAGCTACGTGCTTGCCACAATTCGGCTTCGGTTACAACGTCGGGCAACCATTTGAAATGTTTGGAGATGTAGTAGAATGTTGATGCCGCTCCGAGAAAATCGCCATTTAAATATTGGCTGCGGCCCATCATGAGCCAGGCATTGTGCAGGAATGGATTATACTCTTCACGTTTCATCCATTCTTGGTATTTTTTGTCGCGAGATTTTCCCGATTGTTTTTTAGGACGTTTTTTTATCGAGTGAAGTTGAATGGCTTTTTGGGCCTTTTCGATTGAACGGTCAAAGTTGCCCTGAGGTTGTGGAGCTTTGGGGTGATTGTAGGCTTCGGCCGGATGCACATACACCATTGAGCTATAATCATCTTCATAGTTCTTTTCCATGGCCTTAATGGTTTCTTTGTAGTGCTCGTCGCCATTGAAATATACGTTGTAGCGAGTTGTGAAAGCTTGGTAGAAACGAGATGCGGCCGTGTTTTTCTTGGTGCTACACGAAGAAAATGCGAGCACCGAGATTACAATTAGGGCTATGTTGACAAAGTTTCTCAAAATTGGGGATATGCTATTTATCTAAATATAACGTTTTTGGAGGCTCTTTATTGCATGGTCAGGCGTTGTGATATAACTTTCCCAAGTCGTGCAAATAAATAAGTTCCCACCATGATGAGCACGATAATAGCCGAGCATGGGACATCAATGACGGTGGTAAGGAGCAAACCGGTTGTGCTACATACCAGAGATATTCCAATCGAAGCAAACATCATTGACTTGAATCGATGGCAGTAGATTTCGGCTATCATTTGAGGCAGAGAGAACATTGACATGAGCAACATGAGTCCGACGAGTCTTATTGTGAGCACTATGCCCACGGCAATCAAAACAGTCATTGCGTAGTTGATGAATCGGACCGGAAGCCCTATCACGCGGGCAAAGTCTCGGTCGAAAGCACAAGCCACTATTTTGCGATAAAACAATGCGAAAAACGCAATGAGCACAATGGTATATATCGCAAATGCCCAAAGGTCGCCGGTTGTAATTGTGAGAATGTTGCCAAACAGGAATGTATTTAACTCGGGGACATAGCCCGGTGTCAGAAATACAAATAACACACCTATTGCCATACCCAATGACCACACGACTGCGATTGCCGAGTCTTCTCTGATACGATGATGAGTCGAAAGCCATTCGACACCCACCGATGATGCTATTGCGAAGATTGAAGCCATCACCACAGGATTGACTCCGAGAAAATATCCCAGTCCGAGTCCACCAAAGCAAGCATGGGTGATACCTCCGGTGATTGCCACAAGTCGTCGGGTGATAATATAAGTACCAATCATTGCAGCTGCAATGCTGATGATTATAATTCCGATGATTGCGTTTTGGAAAAATGTGTATTCAAAAATATATGACATGAGCAAATTACCGATTAGTTGTTAGATGCTTGGCGGCGAGCTTCAGCAACAATCATTAGAAGTTCGTCTCTGACGACCGATGGGAGAGTGATGCCTCGCAATTGAATGCTACGTCCCCAGCCGGCGATATCATGGGGCAGCAGAGTGAGTAGCACGTCGCGAAATTCTTCAATCTCTTTGTCGGAATATTGGTCTTCACCTCGTCCGGCAAAACGATCGAGTTCCTCATCATCGTAGTATATTATTTCATCGCTGAGCGATGCGAGTAATGAATCTTTTTCGCATGTAATGTGCATTCCGCAACATTCTTGCTCAGTTGCTTCGGCGGGTTGGTCTTCTTCGTTTGATTGCGAAGGATTTTGTCGTTGCTCCCGCAAGTGCAACAAGTAAAGAATAGCTCCAACAATAATGAGCGCATTAAGAATTATGATGGCTGCGGTCATGATGGGTCCTGTTCATCGGTGGTTATGGGAGCATCGGCGTCGGCAAATCTGAATCCGGCCTCTTGTAAATGTTGCCAATATTCAGGGTAGGACTTGGATACAACTTCGGCATTGTTAATCACGATGCCGGGGAGCATCAATGCAATCGGAGCCAAAGCCATGGCCATGCGATGGTCTTCGTAGGTTTCAAAAACAGGCATTTGAGAGATGGGAACTCTCACCCCTTCCCAGATTAATTGGCTGTCACGCTCTATCTCAAGAACAAATCCCATTTTTCGCATTTCGGTGCGCAAGGCTTCGAGTCGGTCGGTTTCTTTGATTTTTAATGTTGACAGACCGGTGAGATGGAACGGAATGCCGAGCATGCAACTTGTCACAACGATGGTTTGAGCCAAGTCGGGTTGGTCGCTGAGGTCAAGGTTGAGACGAGGTGATATCTCGGGCGATGGTTGGAGGTTTACAACGTCATCTTCAAACTCGGTTATAACTCCGAGGCATTCCATGAAGGTCGCGATATTGCTATCGCCTTGGTCGCTATTATTATATAGTCCATTCAATGAAACAAATCCCGATGACAATGCGGCGATTTCATACCAATAAGATGCCGCACTCCAATCGGCCTCTACTGTGAAGTCGATGGCATTGTATCGTTGAGGCTTTATCGTAATCACGTTGTTGCTGAAAGTGCTCTCTACGCCCCATTGTTTCATGAGCGATAGAGTCATTTCAATATAAGGTCGTGAAATGATATCTCCTTCAAGAGTGAGTTCGATACCTTGTTCCATCATAGGGGCAATCATGAGAATGGCCGAAATGTATTGAGAACTGATAGATGCCGATAGTGAAATTTTTCCACCCTGTAAACGACGTCCGTTAATGTGAAGAGGAGGGAACCCTTCCTCATTGGCATATTCTATGTCGGCGCCACAATTACGTAGTGCGTCAACCAATGCTTTTATCGGTCGATGTCGCATGCGCTCGGTGCCGTCAATGGTTACTGTGCGGTGTTCTTGTGAGGCAAAGAATGCCGTGAGAAATCTCATTGCAGTCCCGGCGGCTCCAATGTTAACACAGTCGGAATCAGATGTGAGTGCTGTAACCATTACGTCGGTATCATCGCATTTTGCAACAGGGCCGATGCTTTGGGATCGGCCTGATAGAGCATTGATTATAAGAGCTCTGTTGCTGATGCTTTTGGAAAGAGGGAGCTTCACATTTGCGTCAAGCATCTCTTCAGGGGGAAATATGCGTAGGTTCATGATTGGGCTGAAATTTATTGGCAATCGATGGCGTTGGCAAGTTGTTCAAGAGCTTTGATGAGAACAGAGCGTGGACACGCAACATTCAATCGCATGAATCCCTCTCCTTCGTCGCCAAACATTGTTCCATCGTTTAGAGCTAAGCGGGCTTTGTTGACAAAAAGGTCAACTAACTCGTTTTGAGGCAATCCCAATTGTCGGCAATCAAGCCACATGAGGAATGAAGCTTGTGGACGCATGGGTTTGAGCATGGGTAAATGCTTGTCGCAGTACTCGATAACTGTGGCGATGTTTTCTTCTATATATTTTGTTGCTTCGGTAAGCCATTGAGCTCCATGAGTGTAGGCTACTTCAGTAGCAATAGTTGCCACAAAGGTAGAGGCATTGAACTCGTTTGACTCAAGCCATTGATAGAATGGGATTCTTAACTCAGGGTTTTTTATGACCACCCAAGAGCTTACAAGTCCAGGAATATTAAATGTTTTAGATGGAGCTCCCAATGTGATGGCGATTGCTTGAGCATCATCGCTAACAGTTGCAAAGGGGTGATGAGGTTTGCCATAGAGAGTTAAGTCGCCATGAATTTCATCGGAAATGACCAATATGTTGTTTTTGCGACAGATAGATGCGAGACGTTGCAGGGTCTCAACTTCCCAAAGTATGCCGGCCGGATTGTGGGGATTGCAAAGAATCATCATGCGAGGTTGGTGCTCTTTGATGATGCGTTCAAGATGCTCAAAATCCATCTCATAGCTATCCTCGGTTTTGATGAGAGGGTTGTTGAGCACGATGCGACCGTTGCCCTCTGTAACCATTTTAAACGGGTGATATACCGGCGGTTGAATGATGATTTTATCGCCGCGTTGTGTGAAGTAGTTAACAGCTAAGGCAATTCCTTTTACAACTCCGGGAATGTAGGTCAATTCCTCAAAATCTACCTTGAAGTTGTAGCGATAGCCCAACCAGTTAATGATTGATTCCCAATATTGAGGTGAGGGACAAGAATATCCGTAAATTGGATGCTCAATGCGTTCTTTCAATGCATTGATGATTTCGGGGCACACAGCAAAGTCCATATCGGCAATCCACATTGAAGTTAAATCGGTGCGGCCAAATCGTTCTTCAAGCGCATCAATTTTAACCGAGCGACTTCCTGCGCGGTCAATCAGTTGGTCAAAATTATATTTACTCATCTTTGGATAAAATCTATAACTACAAAATCGTGTTTAAGGTTGACAATAGCCCGACATAAACATGGGTGTTACATGGGCATCAATAAAATTTTCTACAAAAGTAATACATTTTTTGCGATTGTTTCATGGTTTTTTCTTATGTTTGTATTTTCTAATGTGTCTAAATTTGAGATTATATTAAAAAAGACAACCAATTCATTAATGAATCGACCACTATGGAGCAACGAAAATACACCCCCGAAGAGGAAGAGCGCATGATTGATGATGCATTTCAAGATGTGCTCAACGGATATCTCAATAGCAATCATCGCAAGAAGGTTGAAATCATAGAGCGCGCCTACCGATTTGCAAAGGAAGCTCATAAAGGCGTCAAACGCCGTTCAGGTGAACCATATATTTTACACCCTATTGCAGTTGCTAAGATAGCGAGTCAAGAAATAGGTCTTGGCTCAACGTCTATTTGTGCTGCATTGCTTCACGATGTTGTTGAGGATACTGATTACACCGTTGAAGATATAGAGCAACATTTCGGGAAAAAAATTGCGCAAATAGTGGCCGGCTTGACCAAAATTTCGGGCGGAATATTTGGCGATAAAGCTTCGGCTCAGGCCGAAAATTTCCGCAAATTGTTGCTTACCATGTCGGAGGACATCAGAGTTGTGTTGATTAAGATGGCCGACCGTCTTCACAATATGCGCACACTTGGGTCGATGGCTCCCAACAAGCAGTATAAAATTGCGGGTGAAACGTTGTATATCTATGCCCCGTTGGCCCATCGCTTAGGCTTGTTTGCCATTAAAACCGAACTTGAAGATCTCAGTTTCAAATATGAGCACCCTGCCGCCTATGAACGCATCAGCCAGCAAATAAAGGCCTCGGAAGCACGTCGCTCGGAGGTGTATAACGATTTCTCGGCGCCCATAAAAGATCGCTTGAATGAAATGGGTCTTGACTATGAGGCCAAGGCACGCATGAAGTCGGTGTTCTCGATATGGAACAAGATGGAAGCCAAGCACATTCCTTTTGAGGAGGTGTATGATTTATATGCGGTGCGCATCATCTTTGAATGTGAAGATCCGGCAAAGGAAAAAGCCATTTGTTGGAACATTTATTCGGCAATAACCGATTTATATCGCTTGCACCCCGACCGTACTCGTGACTGGGTTTCTATCCCCAAAGCAAATGGCTATCAGGCGTTACATTTGACAGTTATGGGTCCCGATGGAAATTGGATTGAGGTGCAAATACGCAGCCGACGCATGGACGATATAGCTGAAAAAGGATTTGCGGCTCACTGGAAATATAAGATAGGAGAGGGCGATGAAGAGTCGGAACTTAATGTGTGGCTCGAAACCATACGTGACATTCTTGATGAACCCAATCCCAATGCAATAGACTTCCTTGATACTCTAAAGCTAAATCTTTTTTCTACCGAAATCATCGTTTTTACTCCTAAAGGTGAGTTATTGACGTTGCCCTCGGGAGCAACGGTGCTTGATGTGGCATTTGAGTTGCACTCTCAGATGGGTTTGCATTGTATCGCAGGTAAGGTCAATCACAAACTTGTGCCACTGTCTCAAAAACTCAAGAGTGGCGACCAAGTAGAGGTACTCACGTCACAATCGCAACAACCACAGTCGGAGTGGATGAATTTTCTTGCAACGGCAAAGGCTAAAACACGTTTGCGCTCGGCCTTGCGCAAGATTCAACAGCCAAAGATTGAAGAGGGAAAGGCTATATATGAAGCCTTTTTGAAACAGCATGGAGTTCCCGACAATAATGAAGTGGCAACAAAAGTTTTAGGCATGTTGCATTTGGCCAATCGTGATGAGCTATATTTGCAGTTGGGCAATAATGAGGTGTCACTCGATGAGAATCTCATTAAGAGTTTCAAAAAATCAACGCCTTCAATTCTATCAAAGATTTTCCACATCGGAGGAGGGAAGGATAAGGACGAAAAAGCCGAATCTACCGAATCAAAGCCCAAGCCAAAGGTCAACCGCAAGGAAACCTATGTGTTGCGCTATGATGAGAATGGCGCAAATTTCCTCACCGATGATTGTTGTCGCCCCATTCCCGGAGATGAAGTTTTGGGATTTGTTGATGATGAAAACAATGTAATCATTCATGCGCTTGATTGTCCTCGAGCACAAGTGTATAAAGCAAGTTATGGCCCCAACATTGTGGCTACTAAATGGGAAACCACTGCCGGAAAATTCTTGGCAAAAATACAAATTGAGGGCATTGACCGATTTGGGATTCTTCAAGAGTTGATACAAATGATTTCTACAAATATGCTCATAGACATAAGACGGCTCAATATTGAAGCACACAATGAAGTGTTTGAATGTGACCTCGTTGTGAGAGTAGAGGATAAAAAAGTAGTTGCCGATTTATGTAGCAAAGTGAAAAAAATCAATGGTGTGAAGCGCGCCAATCGCATCAGATAATTGTTATAGAAGTATGAAAACTCCATCACGCAATACAGTCATTCGCACGATTTTGTTCATGGTGTCGGCGTTGATTATTTTATATTCATTGCCGAGGAAGTCGCAGCGAAGTTATATTTACGAGCTTAATAGACCTTGGGCCTATTCGCTACTCACCGCGCCGTATGATATCCCCATTAATCTTGATTCGGTGAGTGCCGAGCATGTGAGAGATAGCATAAACAGTACATTTCAACCGGTATATAAGCGAGATGCTATGATTGAACAATCGGCGGTGAAAGCATTTGCCGACACGCTCAATCGGCTGTTGGTGCCTCCAACGCAGCGTAATCGCATGGTCAACACGTTGCGAAGCATTTATGCCGACGGAATTGTGAGTTTGGAGACGCAAAAGAGCATAGATTCAGGAGATATGCCTCGTGTGAGGTTTATTCAAGGCCATAGGGCTGTCAGTGAGCCCACTACATCATTCCGCTCGGCACGAGAAGCATATACAGCCATAGATAGTCTATTGCCCGGCGAGGTGTATAGTAGGGCTATTAAGGCCATGAATATGTCAATGTATCTTGTTCCAAATGTGGTGTATGACTCTGTGGAATCATCGCGCCTTTATCGTGAGGTAATGCAGAAAGCAATGGCTCCGATTGGAATAGTGCAAGAGGGCGAGCGCATAATTGACAGAGGCGAAAAGGTGACACCTCAGTTGTATGTGATATTGAAAACCTATGAGGAGATGTCGCACAATCGAAAGAATGGATTGTCAACCCATGAAGTATATTCGGTGGCCGGACAGTCGTTGTTTATAATGATTTTGCTTGCTGCGTTGTATTGCTATCTGTTCTATTTCAGACGCGAATTGTTTGAAAACATGCGAGCAATGGCGTTCATCATGTTTATGACGGTGGTGTTTGCCGTATTTGCTTTTGCGATGAAGCACACCTTCAGTTTGGGAATGCACATGGTGCCGTTTACCATAATGCCCATAATGTTGCTTGTGTTTTTTGACTCCCGCACAGCTCTGTTCTGTCTCATGATCGAGGCAATGATATGTTCGGGAATTGCCGATAATGCATTTGAATTTATCTTTGTGCAATTTATTGCCGGGGTAACAGCGATTTATTCATTAAAGGAATTAACCAATCGTTCCCAATTGGTGAGAACCGCTATTTTGGTGTATTTGTCATATTGTTGCTCCTATGTGGCGATAGACGTGATACGATCAGGGTCGATCGATACTATTGATGTGCACATGTTTGGCGCCTTTGCAATCAATGCGGTGCTCATCTCGTTTGCCTATGTGTTGATTTTCGTTGTGGAGAAAATATTTGGGTTTACTTCTAAGGTGACACTTGTGGAGTTGGCCGATATAAATAACGAAACGTTGCGCGAATTGGCCGAGAAATGTCCCGGAACATTCCAACATTCCATCTCAGTGAGTAATTTGGCTTTTGATGCGGCGTTGCGCATAGGAGCCAATGCCCAACTGGTGAGAGCCGGAGCATTGTATCATGATATTGGAAAAATGAACAATCCTGCATTTTTCACAGAAAATCAACATGGCGTCAATCCACATGATGCACTCAGTCCGCAGCAGAGCGCTCGCATTGTGATAGGGCATGTGAATGATGGCCTAAAACGTGCCGAAAAAGCTAAACTCCCTCATGTTATACGCGATTTTATATCTCAACATCATGGACAGGGGAAAGCAAAATATTTTTATATGACCTATTGCAATGAACACCCCGATGAGGATGTTGATCCGCAACCATTTACCTATCCCGGCCCTAATCCCCAATCAAGAGAGACTTCAATACTCATGATGGCTGACTCGGTTGAGGCTGCGTCACGTTCATTGAAAGACCATTCGGCCGATGAGATAGCCAATTTGGTGAATCGCATAATTGATTCGCAAATAGTCGATGGATTGCACAACGATTCGTTATTGTCGTTCAAGGACGTGAAGGAAATCAAAGAGGTGTTTATCTCTCGATTGCGTACGATTTATCATTCTCGCATTTCATATCCCAAAGAGGTGGCGAAAGATGAAGAGCCAAAATAGATTGACCGAGGAGGAGATGGAGCGATATCGCCGTCAGGTGATATTGCCCGATTTTGGACCTGAGGGGCAGTTGAAACTGTTGAATTCAAAAATATTGGTTATTGGAGCCGGCGGGCTTGGCTCTCCTGTGTTGCTATATCTTGCGGCAGCGGGAGTAGGTACAATTGGTGTGATAGATGGAGATGTGGTAGATAGAACAAATCTCCAACGACAAGTCATTCACATGACCTCCGATATCTCTCGGCCCAAGGTGGAGTCGGCCCGGGAACGCATGTTGGCATTAAATCCCAATCTGAATGTAGTGACTCATGCAATGTTTCTAACACAAGAGAATGCCTCGGAGGTGATTTCTCAGTATGATTTTGTGATAGATGCAACCGACTCTTTTGACGCAAAATTTCTCATCAATGACACATGTGTCGCACTCCGTAAGCCCTATAACCATGGTGCAATTTATCAATATCAAGGGCAAACGATGACCATAGTCCCCGGGTCGGCTTGTTATCGATGCCTTTTTGACTCAATGCCCGAGAAGGGAGACGTAATAGGCCCGCTTGGAGTGGTGCCCGGAATTCTTGGAACGATTCAGGCAACCGAGGCAATAAAGTATATAACCGGAATAGGACAATTACTCACCAATCGATTGCTGACATTTGATTGTTTGTCGATGCAATTCAATACATTTTCCGTTTTACGACGTCAGGATTGCCGTTGCAACCTTTCAATATGAAAATATAAGTAGGATTATAGTGTGAAATGTGCTAAAAATAACTATCTTTGCCACGATATTTTGATAAATAATATAGCCTAATATAAACTATAAAAATGACAACTCACATCTCAAATCGCGTTCAATCGCTCTCTCCATCGCAAACTTTGGCGATGTCTCAAAAAAGCAATGAGTTAAAAGCTCAAGGTGTTGACGTAATAAATTTATCGGTAGGAGAGCCCGACTTTGCTACCCCTGATCACATCAAACAAGCAGCCAAACAGGCTATTGATGACAACTTTACGTTCTACACACCGGTTCCGGGTTATTTGTCGTTGAGAAAAGCTATTGCGGCAAAACTCAAAAATGAGAATGGTCTTGAATATGCACCAGAGCAAATTGTGGTATCGGGTGGTGCAAAACAATCATTGTGTAACGTGATCTTGAGCGTGATTAACCCCGGTGATGAAGTTGTAATCCCCACTCCTGCATGGGTGAGCTATGTTGAGATGGTGAAACTTGCCGAGGGCACAAATGTGCTTGTTCCGGCTACCATTGAACAAGACTTTAAAGTAACTCCGGCTCAACTTGAAGCTGCGATTACTCCCAAAACTCGCATGGTGCTCATTTGCTCTCCTTCAAATCCCACAGGAAGTGTCTATACCAAAGACGAACTAAAAGCGCTTGTAGAAGTGCTCGCAAAATATCCCGATGTGCTTGTCCTTGCCGATGAAATTTATGAACACATCAATTTCACAGGTGAATTCACTTCACTCGCATCGTTCCCTGAAATCGCCGATCGCACAATCATTGTTAATGGTGTATCAAAGGCTTATGCAATGACCGGATGGCGCATTGGCTTTATTGCGGCTCCATTGTGGGTGGCAAAAGCGACCAATAAGTTGCAAAGTCAATACACTTCGGGCGCTTCATCAATTGCCCAAAAAGCAGCTGAAGCAGCCTATGTGGGCAGCCAAGAATGTGTTGAACAAATGCGCGTGGCATTCCAACGCCGTCGTGACTTGGTTGTTTCTCTCGCTCGTGAAATTCCCGGAATTAAGGTTAATGAGCCTCAAGGGGCATTCTACCTTTTCCCCGAGGTGTCAAGCTATATTGGAAAGAAATTTGGTGATAGAGTGATTGCTAATTCCGGCGACCTTGCAATGTATCTTCTTGAAGAGGGACATGTGGCAACTGTTGACGGAGAAGCATTCTGCTTGCCCGGATATATACGTTTGTCCTATGCAACCAGCGATGACAACATACGCGAGGCAATGCGTCGCATCAAAGAAGCTCTCGCAAAGCTTGCCTAAGTAAAGAATAATAGTTTTAGCGATATAGCAGGCCGGAAACAGAAATGTTTCCGGCTTTTTTATTAGCTCAGAAGTATTTGGACGCTGACAATAAAAAAGAGAGCCATGTCTCACGACATAGCTCTCTGCTTACATGTTGTAAAGTGTATACAGGGATGTGATTATTGTCTGGTATGATTGAATCTATTCCGATTCTGAGACAAAGGTATGACACATTTTTGAAATATGCAAATTTTTATGCAAAAAATCATTTTTTGTGGGTCATCTCAATTATTGTAGCTCCTTTACTACTTTTTAGGAGCAAGTTCTACGATAAAAGAGTGGAGGTTTTTAGGCAGAAGCTTTTTATAGTAATCGGTTTGTTTGGCTGGTACAAAGATTGTTTTAAGTGCATCGCAACCGTAAAATGCATTTTCTGAAATATTGTCAATTTCGGAGCCCAATGTGATTGTCTCTAATGATTGACAGTTCCTGTATTTACAACCAGTTATTACTCAATATTTTGCGAGTAATAAGTCAGAAATATGGTCATAACCTTTAAGGGCGCATTCTAAAAGGTGAAGATTTAACGTTTTTATTGTTTCTTAACGCTCAAAGCGTATCAATAAAGGATGTTTCTTCTCTTTTCAGTGCTATTTGCAGTTTGATGTTTCCATCATTCCACGATTTCGGCACAAAGGTACGACAATTTCCAAGAACAGCAAAAGCACACTCTTATCAATCTATTATTTTGGAGGGAGTGAAATCTGCCGCTTGCCAAATTTCTCTCTGTCTAAAATAATAAGCCACTAAAAGATTTGAGGACATCTTGAATGATAGATTACCAAGTAAAGACCTATTATTATGCAGTTCTTTATTTCTACGATTTCGTCAGTCGTTTATCTCCGTTGCCGGATGCTGTTTCAAGCCAAGCCGATGAATAGGAAAAGGTTTTGGAGCTGTTTACTCTCCAACGGAGGAAGAAACTGCTCCAAACGGTTCACCGCTTGAGCTTTTCTTATTCATATGATGTTTGGCTACCTTTGCATCCGATAACGGAAATAAACGACCGACTCAATAAACTTTGCTGAAAATGGGAGGATTTGTCGAGTGTTGGCTCTGTGACTATGCGGAACACCGACAGCCCTTTGATGAAATAAAACATCGCCACACACTCAATGAGGTTGGCGATGTTGCAGAAGGTAAATATGATTGGAAAATTCTGAGAGAACAAGGTCGCTCATTATGATAATTCCATATCAATTAATCCATATAATTTCATCAAACGATCCAAATACATTGATTGGAGTCCATTCTTTCTTTTCAAATGAGTATTCAGAGGTGATATTACCACTTCGGTTTGCTTTAAAATGAACAGTTAGTGTTCCGGGTCTGTCATAATTTGCAGTAGCAGATAAAGCCATATTAGGATATGAAGCAACAGGCTCTTTCGTAAGAGCAAGGTTACCATCTATCGCATAGAATAAACTCATACAGCCATTTTCACCTTCCCCTCGTACAACGATGAAACCGGATATCCATTGGGAATTCTCTTTTTCATCTTTTGTAGTAGTATGCACAGAAAATGGTATAAGTCTGTCAGCATCAATTTCATCTAATGTGGCAAAACCATAATTAGAATGGAATAATACAGGAATCCATTTTCCATTTCCTTTATTCGCTGACAGTAGTACATACTGTGATGTGAATGCACCGGGATACTCGCCGAATTGTTCGGCATTTATTCCATCAGGCAATGTGAATCTCGAAGTAGGTTGTGGTGACGATTCCCTTGAAATTGCATAATTTTCCGAACGCTCCAAATTATTCGAAATAGCGTTAGCCCCATACAATTTACCATCACCGCTCTGTATCGCTCCAATTACATTGCCATTGCTGAACAATGCAATCGTATTCATATCACTAAGTTTGCTCCATTCTTGTGTACATAAATCAAAGAAAAACGGGTACTGATTATTATTTTCTTTTGACAATCCACAAATACCGTATGCTCGATATACACCTACGGCTGAATGAAAATCGGGGTGTATATCCAAAGTCCATGATTCCAAATCGCTGATGTCGTTGCCTTCGGCAACCAACCTCGTTATTTGTTTTTCGAGGGAGGTTTCGATTTTAGTAGCGTTATACACGCCATACAAATTAAGTTCTGTTGGAGTAAGACCATCGGTAAGATTTACATTGCCGACATTCATAATTTTGCCACCACGTATGAGATTTACCTCAACGCGAGAAGCTGGTTTCCTATACGGCATTTGGATTGTTATTCCATTGGATGATTTAGATATGACTTTTGCATAATACCCTTTGATATACCCTTCCGGAATGAGTTTGTCGCCAGTTTCCCAAAAGAAATTCAAAGTTACATCATCGGTTTCAAGGAAACCTTGACCTTCCAGATGAACGATTGTTCCGGGAGAAAGGGTTTCCCCATTTTCCAATATCCTTGCATTCTCAACAAATGCAGGTATTTCAGGCTCTTTATCGTCACCACACGCTGTCAGCCCTGCCATAGTAAGAATAGCTACCAATAGTATTGTGAAATAATTTTGTTTCATTTTATTGTTTTTTTATAGTAAATTTCACCTTTTGAAGACCTTTTTTATAGACATTTGCAAGGATAAGCGTATAGTAGACTTCCTCGCCGGAGTTCATGGATTGAGTAATGCGTGTAAAGTCATCTTCAGGAACAACATTCTTGAACATCGGACCGGAAGACTCGTTGTGCACCAAACGAATTTCATCAGAAAACGGTGAAAAGGCATACGAATAAGTCGCCTGATAAGGCACAGTCTGAAATTTCACCCAATTAGGGTCTTCCATATCGAGAACATTTTCCAGCCAAATACGGGCATACTCGTATGAAGGCAGTGGGGAACCATCGCCATAGAGTATTTTCCTATCCTTATCGACAATAAACTCTTTGCTGATAGCATACTTCTCAAAAGGACATAAGTCATAGTATTCTATGTCTGCTTCCGTTTTTATCTCTTTGTCAATCGGGATTTCAGGGTCTACTACAAGTCTGTCTTCAAGAATACGGATAAGTTCATATGTGCGGTCGGAAGCATCCGCAGGTGGATTGGCGAGGATTGTGCGCTTTACCGAAAGATAATATTCGTGTCCGCGTTCATAGGAAAAGCCTTTTATCTGTTCAAATCCAAGGTTTTGCCATTCTTCGGAATCACCTTCCGTCTTGACGAGCATGCACTCTATGGGGTACTCCTTCATGTCATCGCCCCACGCATACGTCACGCCTGTTTCTGCCGACACCAGCATCCTGATTTCTTTGACTGAATCTTTTGGCTCATCATCATCGCTACAGGCAGTCAATCCTGCCACGGCGAGGAATGCCATGAGCAGCATTCTGAGAAAGTTTCTATTCTTCATTCTTTTTAAGTTTT
>JAFVPD010000023.1 GCA_017505535.1 Muribaculaceae bacterium | reverse complement strand
GACATAAGAACATAAAGACATAATCTTGTTTGTTTCAGACATAAGAACAAAAAGACATAATTCTTTTTTGTTTTAGTCATAAGAACATAAAGACATAATCTTTTTAGTTTTAGACATAAGAACATAAAGACATATTTCTTGTTGTTTTAGACATAACAGCCTAAATCTTATGTTCTTATGTTCTTCTGTCTTTAAATCTTGACATAAGGACAAAAAGACATAATTTTGTTCTTAAAACCTGTTCTTATGTTCTTTTGTCAAAAAACACTCACGTTCTTTTGTCAAAAAACGTTGTCTTTAAACCAATACGTTAATTTGTTGGGGGTAACTCTTTACCTTAATAGTGACCGGGGGAGGACATTCAACCTCGCAGCGGCCTAAGAATGTCGCATTAGCGACGGGTTTTTGAAAAGATGGTTGGAGCGCAAGCTCCAACCGTCTTTTTTAATTGTTATCTATACGTGACGTTTAGATATTAGGGATTAACTGTTTGTTGTGTTTGAGTAGTCATGGTGTTAGTGTAGTTTTCACCTTTTTGGAAGTCATCAACAGTTAATTGTAGTTGGATAGGAACGAGTACAGGCTCTGGTTTTTCTGGGTCATCTTCATATCCACCATTTCCACCATTTGTAAAGTTGAATGTATAGATATATTTCTTACCTTGTTCCCACTCAAATGACACAGGGATAATAGCCCAACCATCATGAAGAAGAGCAGTTTCACTAACAACACCTGTTTCAACTACGTTATAGATTTTACATTTAACACCAAGATATGTACCATCATAATCAGTTTCATCTGCATTAGGAGTCCAAGCTGTGGTTTTTCCAGCATTATTTTCAGAAGGAAGAAGCAACATGCTATTAGTGTAAACAGCATCTGCATCTGTTTCAGATTTTAATGAAAGTGTAAGACCTTTTGTTTCGCTATTATTTACTTCAACATTAAGACCTTCAACGATGTAGTCTTTTAGAGTGGTTTCTGTAATGGCCCAAGAACCTACAGCATGAGTATGAGTGTCAGTTTGATCATGAGATACAAAGTTAGTTTCAGTATTAGCATATGGGAGAGTATATGTACCAACTTGGTAATATTTACCTACTTTTACACCTTCTACAACAACACGTAGGTTGGGGTTGTCGTTTTTCGCCATGAATTCAATTTGAGAAAGAGCATGACGGAAGTTAAGTAGTACTGGCGCTGATGCATTATTAGTTTTAGTTTTATTATCAGAAACAGCATAGAGGAAGTCAAGTTGAGATCCAACCGTTGTATTTGTTGTGAACGCAACTGTAGGGGTTGCTTGGCTTGTCCAATTGCTAGGAATAGATGCTTCAGCGTTTACAACTGCGTAGAAGTCCAATGATGCAGTTTCTGGCCAAAAACGATCAGTTCCCTCATTATTTGTCCAAGCAGTATTAATTTCTGTGCCAACATATTCGTCTCCATTAATAAATGTTTCGCTTTCGTTTGCACTTGCATAAACTTTAAATGAAGTCATTGGGTTGTTGTTACAGTAAACGTCAGCAGCGCGAGAGTCGTTATCAGCGACAACAGAGAATTTGATTTCGTTACCTTGGTTAAGTTCGGTTACTTCGTCGCTTGAGCAAGATGTCAAAGCAGCAACACCAAGAGCTAAAAATAAATACTTTTTCATAATAGTTTTGTTTTTTATGGTTATGATTTTTGTTAGACAATACGTTTAGTTTTCGACATAAAGACATAATCTTTTTTGTTTCAGACATAAGAACACAAAGACATGATCTTTTTTGTTTTAGACATAAGAACAAAATGACATAATCTTTTTTGTTTTGGACATAAGAACACAAAGACATGATCTTTTTTGTTTTAGACATAAGAACAAAATGACATAATCTTTTTTGTTTTGGACATAAGAACAAAATGACATAATCTTGTTTGTTTCAGACATAAGAACACAAAGACATGATCTTTTTTGTTTTAGACATAAGAACATAAAGACATATTCTTTTTTGTTTTAGACATAAGAACAAAATGACATATTCTTTTTAGTTTCAGACATAAGAACATAAAGACATAATCTTTTTTGTTTTAGACATAAGAACATAAAGACATATTTCTTTTTGTTTCAGACATAAGAGCCTAAATTTTATGTTCTTCTGTTCTTCTGTCTCTAAAAACGTTCTTCTGTCTTTAAAAACGGGAACGGTTGTCTAATTTCAATGTTCTTTTTTTAATCCGCTACACCTCCCCGGGTGGGGAGGTGAGGGGATTTATTTTAGGTTTGAATTAATTTTTTATGGTTCAACAATTTTAGTAGCGCCAGTTACGGTAACGAGGTCAGCATAAGCAGCAGCAGCTTCGTCAACCCAAACAGCGTTAACATTGTCGGCAGCAACTTCAGCGATGTCGTTTCCGGCACCCCAATTAACTATTGCACCAACAGTTGATTTTACAAGAACAGCTGATTTTTCTTCAGTGATGAATTTAGTACCGGCAACGTTCAAAGTAACTTTACCTTCTTCGGCAGCAGCTAAGTATTGGTTGTCGATCTTGAGGCCACGTCCGTCAGAGCAAGCAGCCATGTCAATTGTACAGTTGTTGAGAGTAACTGTTTGACCTTTAGGTTGAACCCAAATAGCGTAAGTGTCAGAAGTGTTGGGGTCGTTGATTGTAACGTTGTTCAAAGTAGCACCAGCTTTGAAAGCCATAGCTTTGTCAGAAACAACATTGTTCATTTCAACTTCGCAAGCAAAGTTCAAGTCGTGACGATTCCAAGGACCATCGTTGTAACCAGCGTTTGTAATTTTCGCATTGTTGATGATCAATTTTGCGTTGTTGGCTGTTACGATATTGTTCCAGTCGCTGTTTGTATTGTTGAAAGTGATAGTATTATCGTTTGCATTGATGGTGATAGTTTTTGTTGAAGCACCACCCATAGCGTCGTTAGCCCAAGCAGCAACGTCGTAAGTTACGTCATTGCTAAGTTCAACGATGATGAATTCTTCGTCTTGAGTCAATGCAGCTTTCAATTCTTCGTTGTTAGCAACATATTCTTTGCCTTCAGGAACAACTTCCCAAACACCGGCAGCAGTTTCAGCAGCTTGGTAACCATCAGCTACGAAGTTAGTACCAGCACCTTCAGCCGCGTTGTTAGCAGGGTTGAAGTCGGTATATTTACCGCCAGTGATGTTCACTTTAGCAGTACCGTTCTTCCAGTTAGCGTCAATACAGTTGATAGTGTATCTTTTGTCAGAAGCAGTGTTAGAGAATTCACCACCAGAGATGTTTACAGTAGCTTCAGCTACTTGAACAGCACTTGTTTCAGCAGAGTATTTACCACCTTCGATGTTGAGAGTACCTTTTTTAGCGTATACGCCATAAGTATTACCTTCTACAGCACCTTCGCCTGTGATAGTGAGAGTAGCACCATTGTCAACAACCAAAGCAGAGATGTCGGCACCTGTTGTTTGGCCAGCAACGTAAGCTTTGCCACCTTTTACAGTGTGACCGTTAAGGTTGAGTTTGCTATCTTTTGTAAAGACTGCAGAATTGTCACCAAGATTTACATCTTCGTCGAGGATGAAAGAACCACCTTGAGCAATTTTAGATAGGAAGTTAGCTGAGTTAATAGCAACAGTTTCAGTTGAGTTGGTGTCCATGTCGTTTTCATACTTGTCGCCATAGAGGAAGTCATCAACAGTAACTTGGAATTCGATACCAGTGAGGACAGGAGTGTCTGTTGGAGTACCGGGAACTTCGGGTTTAGAAGGATCAACAGGAGTTTCTTCGTAACCACCATTGCCACCCTTAGTGAAGTTGATAGTGTAGATGTATTTCTTACCTTGTTTCCATTTGAAAGAAGCAGGAATTACAGCCCAACCTTCGTGGAGCACAGCAACGTCAGTATTAGCATCGTAAGAGTCGCCTGCAACGTTCAAGATTTTGCAGTAAACAGCGATGTAAGTACCGTTGTAAGCAGTGTTGTTGTCAGATGCGGGATCCCAAGCTGTAGTAGCGCTACCAGCTTCCATTGCAGGGATAAGAAGGAGGCTATTGTTGTTGGTTTGAGCACCGTCGGTTGAGATGGTGAGGTCTTGAGTAGTACCGTAAGCTACAGAAACTTCATTGAAAGGAACATAGTAGTCGGCTTTTTCATTTGTGTTAACCGCCCAAGTACCACGATTAGCATTTTCGTGAGCTGCAGCGTAGTCGTCGTCTTTGTCAACAGTGTGGTCAACAAGATTTTCTTCGGTAGAAAGTTTAGGAAGAGTATAAGAACCCTTAGCATAAGTTTGACCGATACGAACAGCGCTTACGAAAACTTGAAGAGCAGGGTTGTCGTTTTTAGCGCGGAATTCGATTTGAGAAAGCGCGTGACGGAAGTTCATCATAACAGGCGCACTTGAGCTTGATTTACCAGTAGCAACTGCGTAAAGAAGGTCAGTTTGTTTAGTAACGTCTGCGTTAGGAGTGAAGTCGTTTACAACGGGAGTTTCAACACCCCAAGTGATTTGGTCGTCAAGGTTAGAAGCCGACTCAAGAGTGTAGCCATCACCATTAAGGTTCACAAGACCATAGAAGTCAAGAGTACCTTTTTCAGGCCAGTAACGAGTTTCAGATTGTGTACATTTGCCATCAGACAATACAGTGATGAGGTCTTCTTCGATGAAAGTTGACCAAGCACCTTCGTTTTGATAGCCGGCATACACTTGGAAACCAGGCATTAAATTTGCATTACAGAAAACTGTAGCGGCACGAGAGTCATTGTCGGCAGCAATCGCAAACTTGATCTCATTACCGTTGTTTACTTGCACTAATTCATCACTTGTACATGATGCAAGTGCTGTGGCTGCGATAGCCACCAAAAACAAACTTTTTTTCATAAATGTTTTTGATTTAGGTTAGTAATTGTATTTGGGTTTATTTGTTTATTTTAAAGTTTAAAACTTTTTTCAAGGTGTTGATTTGAGGTTGATTTTTAGTTTTGTTTTGATGTCAAATTTAGTTGTCATTTAAAATTAGAGATTTTATTAATGATGGGTTTACATTATGATGTCTTCGTAGATTGTTTCCCAATCATCGACCGACGGACGGAAACCGTGACCATTTTCGATCGCTTGCGGGAGGTCGAGTCCATCAATGATGTAGTGAACACGCAGACGGTTTGGCGCGGCATGAATTTGCTCGGTGACATCAAATTTGTCGTCCTCGCTACCGAAGTAGTATTTAGAGTCGTCGTCCATGATGACATAGAGCAACATGCGGTGGGGTTCGCTGTTTTCGAGGTGATGACCAAATGTGTAGAATTCACCGGTGATGAGCCCTTTGTCGCGGTCGAACGAAGCGGGAACCGGTAGAGTAATACATTCTTTGCCGAGTTCTTCGCTTGCAAAAGTGTGCTTGCCCGACATACCGCTAAGCGAGCCACACATGAGCGCAACGTGCTTGAGGTTGGTGACATTGCGTATTTCGTAGCTGTAGTGGCACACGATTTGTCGTGGATAAAGCACTATGACTTGGTCTTCGCTTTGCACGAATTGATAATCGTCTTTGTCTTGTTCGGGGATACACACGTAGCTTGTACCCGATTTTTGTACGTTTACGTTATAAAGGTTAGCAGCCCACATCATGTCGGGGGTGATGTGTACCGGCTCATCTTCGGCGCCACGAGCACGCGGGGTGCGCGAGCTGCTTCGATAGCCTGTACCGTAGATGTTTTCAAGGATATCACCTTCGCGAGTGGTTGCGGTGTGGGTTGAGTATTTGTTGCGATCTTGGAAAAGAACGCCGTCGGTGTCGTTGTTGTAGGCAATCACGCGGTAGTTACCTTCGGCGAGGTTTACTTCGCCACCGATAACGCCACGATTGGCCGAGCGGCTACTGAAGTCGGCACGAATGGGTTCGCCACCATCAGAGGGGTAGAAGAACACACACATTCCGAGCGGATTGGCATCGGGGGCGTTGCGCCAGTCAAATTCGACATAGATTTTGACGGTGTGAGGGTGATGGTAGCAGAGGTCTTTGTGCTCGCATGAAGAGAGAGACAAAACCAAAACCGCCACGAGGCAAATTTTAGCGAATGTCAAAGCGGCGAGCGACCGTCTGAAGTGGTTATATGTCTTGGTGAGGAGTTTCATTTGCCTTTATTATAGTTTCCGCGGCCAATGAGCCACACGAGTGAGACTTCGAGTTTAGTGGGACCAATCCAGTTGCGTTGCTTAGTGGCTTGCCACACGTAGCAATCGTCGAAAGGAAGGTATTCTTTATACTCGCCACCGAGATAACCGATGCCGAGAGTGAAATCGATGTTGAAACGGCGTTTGAACGGCATAGAGTAACCGAGCGAAACACCACCGCCGTAGCTCCAACGGTCGCCGAGGTAACCACGTTTACCCCATTCGAAGTCGTAGGTTACGATGCCACCATAGATGCCGACGTGCCAGCCTTGCAGGGGTTTTTCTTCGGCCAGAGCACCAAAGTAACGGCGCACTTCAAGGTCGCCACCATAGATGCGGTGCCACCAATGTGCGTGGTGGTTTTTCCACCATGCATACATCCAGTTACCTGTGATGGCATAGTTGTTGCCGAGGTAGAACTCAACGCCAATGTTAGGAGTGATGGCGAGGTCGTAGAGCATATTGGTTTTGATGGCCATGTAGAATGGCGGAAGTTCTTTGGGAGGAGTGAGCACATAGGGCATCGGAGGCATTTCGGGTCGAGGCATAGGATCGACTTTGAGCGTGATGTCGGTGGGCAAGATTTGTACTTCTTGCTTGATTTGCTCATATTTTTTCCAATCGACAGCAATTTTGAGGAAGAAACTACGCAAAGGGGGGAAGAAATTGCGATACATATAGGCGTAGGGACGTCCTCCATGGAGTCGTTCAAGGGTTTTCTTGCGGAGTTCGTAGTTATAACCACGGCTTTGGTCGAGCTCGGGTGTGTTGCGAATGATGTCGAGCACTTCGTCGCGATATTGCATGTCGGAAGCTGCTACCATTGCTTCAAGTCCTTGCCAGTTAACACCGCGAGAGTCAACAACGACTACTGAGTCGGGGAGGTCGATGTATTGAGCCAAAACATTGCGTACGCATTTGGCACGATTGATAGAAAGTCGTTGGTTGAGAGCCCAAGGTCCTTCGGGCGAAGCACCTGAAATGATTTGTATAGAGGCAATGCGCTCCATGATAGGGTCTTGGCGCAAAATTTCAAATCGCTCAACGAATTCTTTAACTCGTTGCTCGTTGTTTTTCAGGTTGGGGTCCCAGTTGGAGTATCCTTGGCGGAAGAATACCTCCAAAGAGTCGGAAGAGTTGTCTTGGGCATGCAAAAAAGGCACGGTGCCAACGAGTAGCACTGCCAAAACAATGTATGATTTTAAGATACGGTAAATGCTCACGGTATCTGAGATTTTTAGTTGGGTTGTAAAAATTGTTATATCTTCGGTGGCAAAGTTAATATTTATTTGCTTTTATATGGGATAGCCGGTAGTTAAAAATAGTTAATATTCTTGGCGTATCTAAAGTAATTATTATATGAGCGATATAAACCGTAAAGTATATTATTATAATAATGTGTAGAGATAATATGTTGGAGCTCGTTGCAAAAAATCACTACAAATAGTGATTGCGCAAGAGCAGAAATGGAGCTAACTTTGCACCGTAGATTGGAATCAATGGAAATAGTTAGAAACTTAATATTGTTGAGCATGGTGGCGATGATGCCTAATGTGGCCTTTGCCGTCGATGAGATGTCGATTGAAGAGGCCGATACCTTATTGTCGTTGCAAGAGGTGGCAGTGACGGCCATCAAGCAATCGTCGCGCGTAAAGAGCTTGCCCACAGCTTCGACAGTGATAGCCGGGACGGAGATTGAACGGCTGAAAATGGTGTCGGCAAAGAATGTGAGCGAGGTGGCCCCAAATGTGTATATGCCGGAGTATGGTTCGCGAATGACCTCGTCGGTTTATGTGAGAGGAATAGGAGCACGAATCGATCAGCCGGTCGTGGGGTTGAATGTCGATAATGTGCCATTTCTCAATAAAGACAACTACGACTTTGATGTGGTGGATATAGAGCGCATCGAAGTGTTGCGCGGCCCGCAAAGCACATTGTTTGGTCGCAATACGATGGGCGGATTGATAAACATCTATACGTTGTCGCCCATGAAATATCAAGGTCTGAGAGTGTTGGGTGAATATGGCAGCGGAAACACGATGAAGGCTGCTGTGTCGTACTATGACAAGCTCAGTGAGCGATTGGCAATGTCGGTGAGTGGATATTATACCCAAACCGATGGCTTTTTCAATAATGAGTATAACGGAGCCGATTGTGATACGGAGCAAATGGGAACATTGCGCTGGAAAACACAGTGGCGTGCCGCAGAAAATGTGAATGTGGAGAATGTAGCCGGAGTTCAGGTTTCGCGTCAGGAGGGTTATCCCTATCGCTCGATAGATACCGATGAGATTAACTATAACGACACCTGTTTTTATCGCCGCACCGGAGTGACCGATGGGCTGACGGTGAAGTGGGTTCAAGATGATTTTACCTTGTCGAGCATAAGCAGTTTTCAGTATATCGATGACAATATGACGCTCGACCAAGACTTTTTGCCGTTGGAATATTTTACATTGACTCAGAAGCGCAAAGAGTGGGCTGTGACGCAAGATGTGGTGGCAAGAGGCAAGGTGGGGAATTATAGCTGGCTCGGCGGGCTGTTTGGCTTCTATAAAAAAATGGATATGGACGCTCCTGTAACATTCAAGGAGTATGGCATCGATCAGCTGATAGAGGCAAAACGCAATGAAATGAATCCGACCTATCCGGTGGAATGGGACGACGAAACGTTTGTGTTGGGCAGTAATTTTAAGATGCCCACATGGGGTGTGGCGTTGTATCATCAGAGCGAGCTGGAGTTGGGCAGATGGACCATTACGGCCGGGCTACGCCTTGACTGTGAATGGGCACGCTTGGACTATCGTAGTCATTGCAACACGAGCTATACGACGCACGAGTTGCTCCCGACCGGAGAATTGGAGCCATATAAGAATCATCGCGTAGATATAGATGATCGTGGTAGCATCGATCGCTCGTTTGTGGAATTGTTGCCGAAATTGTCGGTTACATATAAGTTGCCCACGCAAAATCCCTCAAATGTGTATGCCTCAATCGCAAAAGGGTACAAGTCGGGCGGATTTAATACGCAAATGTTCTCAGACGTGCTTCAACAGCGCATCATGGGGCTGATGGGGTTGTCGATGCGCTATGATGTCGATGATGTGGTGGGTTACGACCCTGAGAAAAGTATCAACTATGAGATTGGAGCGCACATAGCGGCTGTGGATAATAGGTTGAATGTTGATGCGGCAGTGTTTTATATCGATTGTAGAGACCAGCAGTTGACAATGTTTCCCGATGGAACGACCACCGGTCGCATAATGGCAAATGCCGGGAAAACACGCAGTTATGGCTTTGAAATGTCGGCGATGTATAAATTCAGCGAGCGATTGATGATGAATGCCAGCTATGGGTTGACCGATGCCCGATTTGTGGAATTTGATAACGGAAAAACCGATTATAGCGGATACCGCATACCATACGCACCGCGAAACACGATGTTTGCCGGTGCAAGTTACAGCCAACCGTTGCAATGGGGTTGGGCCGATAGATTGACACTGAATGTGAATTGCAGAGGCGTAGGAAGTATTTATTGGAACGAAGATAATAGCGTGAAACAGCCTTTCTATGCCACATTGGGCGCTTCGTTGAGGCTGGAAGATGAATGCTATTCGGTGGACTTGTGGGGCGAAAACCTTACCGATACATCGTATAAGAACTTTTATTTTGTGTCGATCGGTCATGGATTTTATCAGCAAGGCAAGCCTGCGCGAATGGGCGTGACGCTGAGATTGAACTTTGAAATGTAATGTTAAATTAAATAGAGAATTATTATGAAAAAAATTGGAGCAATTTTAATGGCCGCTGCAATGTCGATGTCGTTAGTGTCATGTGGCGATGATGACAAAGAGATTATTGATGGCGGATTACTGGTTTTTGGCGTGGAACCGGAAGAAATGTTCAGCTACGTATATAACGAAGCGAGCGGACAGACAAACTTGTATGACAACGTAGGCGTTATAGTGGCAACTACAAGGGTGAAAGATGCTACTATAATAATAGAAAATGCACGTTTTGCAGAGCAAATGCCGGCAATCACATTTAAGCTCGAAGACTTGATTAACACTCCGACTTATCCCTATGAATATCTCATCAACGGAGAAAATCTCACACCAATGGTTGGCGAAAAGGCAATGGATAATTATGAAGTCGATGACTTGGAATTTAAAGTGGTGATGAATATAATGGGGTATAATTGTCCTCCGGCAATAAAATGTGCCTATACGGTGAACGATATGATAAAAGTGCGTATGTTGCTCAAAGAAAACGGATATACCGGAGATACAAATGTGAAATGTGAAGCTGCCGGAACCTCATTTGATAATGCTAATACAGAGTATCATGTGTCGCTCGATCCCAAAACAAAACAGGCCGATTTGAAGATTTATGGTGCAAAATTTGCAGAACGTATGCCGGCAATGGATATGGAATTTAAAGATGTGTCGTTTGAAGCGACGCTTGATGGCTACACTCTTACATCGGAATCGCTAATACCTGAGATAGATGATGTTCCCTATGAGGGATATCCTATCACCAACCTCAGCGGAACATCGGACTTTGAAGGTAACATGGTACTGAAATTTGTTTGCACAATAAGAGGCGTTGCCTATGAAGTGTCGGCCAACTTGTATGTGCCCGAACAAAAATGGTGATCAATATAGTGCTAAAGAATTGGAAAAAATTTGTGTATCTCAATAATCGTTACTAATATTGCACGAAATTTAGACCAATACTAAGAATGATTAAAATGATGACTCGATTAAGTTTACTGATTTTTCTTGCCGTGTCGGTGGCGCTAAGTTCTTGTACCTCAAGCAGCGAATTTGAAAGCCGTTCGACGCAGAACTATTCCAATTGTTTCCACTATGTGTATGACTTGTCGGAAGGTGAAGCCGGAGTGTTTGCATCGCCACATTATACAATTGAGTGGAATTATGGTAAGGCAAAGGCCGATTTGGAGCTGAAAAATGCTCGTTTTGCAGAGAATATGCCCCAGGTAAATTTGAAAATAAAAGACTTGAGATGGTCAATCAGCAGTGGCGGTTGGAAGGTTATAAACGCAACCGATGTGGTCCCTGAGGTGAATGGACAGCCGATGCCAGCTTATATGATTAACCAACTAAAAATAGAGGTCCTTGAACGTTATGTAGGTGCGGTTTTTGAACCAATTGTTAATATCTATTTTACAATCAATGACCGATATGCTGTTACTGCAGTGCAAAAGTCGGTGATCTATTTCGGAAACACCAATGTGACAGAATCTGGTGAGACATACAAAACTTCTTCGCCTTACTATCGCGTGAGAATCAAAGATGACTTGACGGCCGATGTGACAATCTATGATGCGGAATTTGAAAAGTTGATGACTCCGGAAGATTTGGTGCTTAAAGATGCTCAAGTGCAAATTAATTCAGGCATCGGATATGCATTATCTGGCACAAGTGTTGCGACTGAAGTGGGAGGTAAGCCCTCTATGGAATATAATGTCACAAACTTGTTGGGACACGGAACGTTTTCGGGTGGATTGAACATGACGTTCAATTGCGAAAAGAAAACTACAACGACCGAAGGAGCTGAGGAGGTTAATCAATACTATGTTCAAGCAAACTTGACTTTCCTCCCTGAAGAAGAGCCCGAATATTGATAAAAAGAAATTCAAGTAGAATTACGATAGCGATGTAACGACGGCATGTCACGATAGATGTGTCGTCGTTATTGTTTTTTTTAAAGCAATTGGGAATTTGACCTGAAGGACTATTGATGTAGAAAAAAAGACCGAAATAATGTTGTGAAAACTGCAATATTTTGACTATCTTTGCACGTGAAAAAGCGGGCAGAGACGAGGCTGATAGTCGCGTTTATGCTCTATGTTTGTGGAAATCAGTTTAATATCCATGGAAACTGTTCCTAAAAGATTTGCGAAAAGAAAAATTGAAATAACAAAATATGGTATCATTAGCAATTCAGACTTCAACGTTGGCCGTTACAGCAGCATTGACAGGTGTGGCACTTGTTGCAGCCGGCTTATGGATCGCGAGGTTGATTTCGCCCCGCTCGTTTAATCCGCAGAAGGGAGAAGCTTATGAGTGTGGTATTCCCACTCGAGGCGTAAGTATGTCACAGTTTAAGGTAGGCTACTATCTCTATGCGATTTTATTCTTAATGTTTGATGTTGAAACCGTGTTCCTATTCCCTTGGGCTGTGAAAGTTAGGGATTTGGGAGCTGATGGTTTGACCGCAATCGCAGTATTTTTCACCATTTTAGTGTTGGGCTTGGTATATGCCTGGCGGAAAGGAGCATTAGCATGGAAGTAACAACTAAAAGCATGCGCTACGACGAGTGGAAAGATAATGAATATATCGAACAACTCGTAGAAGAATTGAAAGCCAATGGCACAAACGTGATAGTAGGCTCATTTGATAAGTTGATAAATTGGGGCCGCTCCAATTCAATATGGCCTTTGACCTTTGCTACAAGTTGTTGTGGTATTGAATTTGTGTCGTTAGGAGCAGCACGTTATGATATGGCTCGCTTTGGCTGGGAAGTAGCTCGTTCATCTCCACGTCAAGCCGACTTTATGATGGTTGCCGGAACAATCGTGCATCGCATGGCTCCTGTAATGCGTCGTTTGTATGATCAGTTGGCTGAACCTAAATATGTGATAGCATGCGGTAGCTGCGCTATCTCAGGAGGTCCGTTCCGCAATTCATATCACGTGGTAAAAGGAATTGAAGAAATCGTTCCTGTTGACGTGTTTTTGCCCGGTTGCCCTCCACGCCCCGAGGCAATGATTTACTCTATAATGCAATTGTCGCGTAAAATGAGAGTTGAAAAATTCTTTGGCGGAGTAAATCGACAAGAAAAAATAGAAGAATTTCTTGCAGCACACCCCGAAGAGGAATTGAATGCGTGAGATTCGGTAGATAATAATTAAAGAATAAAGAAAAACAGATATGGCAAATATCCAGGAAAAAATAGCCAAGCAATTTCCCGAAGCAACATTTGAAGAGGGTGAAATACTATTGGTAAATATTCCCGATGATAAATGGCACGACCTCGCCCAATTTTTAAAAGGCGATGAGACCTTGCACTTTGATCATCTATTGACAATTGTTGGCATGGACTGGGTTGATAAATTTGGTTGCGTTTACTATCTCAGCTCATCAACCTCAAATGAATTATTGTCGGTGAAAGTTACTACCGAAGACCGCGAACAACCAATGCTTCAGAGTGTTCATGACGTGTGGACAATTGCCACAACATTGGAACGTGAAGTATATGACTTTTTTGGTATCATATTCTTGAATAACCCCGACATGCGTCGTCTTTTCTTGAGCATCGATTGGAAAGGATATCCATTGCGCAAAGATTATGACATGAGCCCCGAAAACAATCCGGTTCCTCGTGAAAATGAGCGTCAAGAAGATGTTACATATACCTATGTTAAAGATGAAAAGGGTAATGTAGAGAAAAAGACTGTAACTATATTCGAGCCAAATGATTTCGTCGTTAACATCGGTCCGCAACACCCTGCAACACACGGTGTATTGCGTTTCCGCACAGCAGTTAATGGCGAAACAATTAAAAAGATAGATTTCTATTCAGGTTATATTCATCGTGGAATTGAAAAGTTGTGTGAAGGATTGACTTATCCTCAAACACTTCATTTCATGGACCGTATGGACTATTTCTCAGGGCACCAATATCACCATGCATTGTGCCTTGCCTATGAAAAGGCATTGGGCATTGAGGTTTCTCGTCGTGCACAAGTAATACGCGTGTTGATGGACGAGTTGGCTCGCATCGCATCACACTGTCTCTTCTTGGGTACATATTGTATGGACTTGGGTGCTACAACAATGTTGTTCTATACTTTGCGCGTTCGTGAGCAAATTCTTGACATCATGGAACGTACTTGCGGTGCTCGCATGACATTTAACTATGGCTGCATAGGTGGTGTGATGCAAGACCTCCACGAAGATTTTGTCAAAGACGTGAAAGAACTTCTCGCTGTTATTCCCAAAAACATTAAAGAATATAACGAGTTGTTTATTGGAAATGTTATTGCCAAAGGTCGTTTGGAACAAGTGGGTAACCTCACTAAAGAAGACGCAATTGCCTATGGCGTAACAGGTCCTTCAGGACGTGCTTCAGGTTGGGCTTGTGACGTGCGCAAAACTCACCCATATAGCATTTATAATGAGCTTGACTTTGAAGAAGTTGTATATACCGAGGGCGATTCAATGGCACGCACTAAATTGCGTATTGCTGAAATAGAACAATCAGCAAAAATCATTGAACAACTCATCGATAATATCCCCGAAGGAGAATATTGTGTGAAAGTGCCTAAAGTAATTAAACTTCCTGCAGGACATTGGTTCCAAATGGTTGAAGGTTGCCGTGGTGCATTTGGCGTATATATTGAAAGCGACGGCGGAACATCTCCAGTGCGTTTGAAATTGGCTCCTCCATGTTTGCCTTTGGCAAATGTTGTTGACCACTTGACTCAAGGAAGCAAAATCGCCGACCTTATCACCATTAGTGGTTCGCTTGACTACATTGTACCTGATATTGACCGATAAAAATTGACAAATAGTAAATATAGTATATTATGTATGACTTTTCACAAGTAACCAGTTGGATTCATGAGCTATTGCTCACGATCATGCCCGAATGGCTTGCGGTAACAATAGAGTGTGTAGCAATCGGCCTCATTCTTCTGACTGTATATGCCTTATTGGCGCTTTTCTATATATATTTTGAACGTAAGGTGTGTGCGGCTTTCCAATGCCGTCTTGGCCCGAATCGCGTAGGTCCTTTTGGCTTGTTGCAATCATTTGCCGATATGTTCAAAATGCTCATCAAAGAGATTATACGTCTAAAAAATACCGACCGTTTCCTCTTTGCATTGGCTCCTTATTTGGTGATTCTTGCATCAATGCTTTCTTTTGCAGTGTTGCCATGGGGAGAAGGAATGCAAATCATTGATTTCAACATCGGTATATTCTTCTTGATCGCCGTTTCATCAATCGGTGTGCTTGGTATTTTGCTCGCAGGATGGTCAAGTAACAACAAATTCACCCTCATCGGAGCGTTGCGTTCAGGTGCACAGATGGTCAGCTATGAGTTGTCTATCGGTTTGTCTGTGTTGACTATGGTTGCATTTGCCGGTACAATGTCGGTTACAGGAATCGTTGAAGCTCAAGCCAATATGTGGTTTATCTTCTCGGGACACATTCCTGCAGTTATTGCATTTGTGATTTATCTCATTGCAGGAACTGCCGAAACAAATCGTGGTCCGTTTGACCTTCCTGAAGCTGAAAGTGAGTTGACCGCAGGTTATCATACGGAGTATTCAGGTCTTCACTTCGGATACTTCTATTTGGCTGAATATTTGAACTTGTTCATTGTGTCAGGTGTTGCAGCGCTATTGTTCTTTGGCGGTTGGCAACCACTTCACATTCCCGGTTGGGAGAGCTTTAATAATGTAATGGCTTATATTCCTCCAACAGTTTGGTTTGTTGGTAAGGCTATCGCATTGTCATTTATCATCATTTGGTTCAAGTGGACATTCCCACGTTTACGTATCGACCAATTGCTCAACCTCGAATGGAAATATTTGCTTCCAATAAACTTGTTTAACCTTGTTTTAATGGTGATTGTAATTGTTTATCAGTTACACTTTTAATAGATAACAAATTAAATAACCTTGATATTTCGTGAATATGAGCGACAAATTCGGAAAAATTGCCCAGGTTATCGGACCAGTAGTCGATGTCACGTTTGAAGGTGAAGGAAATACAGTTCCTCCGATATATAGTGCATTGACTGTAACTCGTCAAGATGGATCGGTGCTCATGCTTGAAGTTGAACAACACATTGGCGAAAACACAGTTCGATGTGTTGCAATGGATAGTACCGACGGATTGCAACGTGGCATGAAAGTGGAAAATCTTGAACGCCCAATTGCAGTTCCTACCGGCGAGCAAGTTAAAGGCCGTCTGTTGAATGTTATTGGAGAGGCTATTGACCACTTGCCCGAGTTGAAAAGTGAAAATATGCGTCCCATACATCAGCCGGCTCCCGACTTTGATGATTTAACGATTGGTACTGAAATACTTTATACCGGTATTAAAGTAATTGACCTTCTTGAACCTTATAGCAAAGGTGGAAAGATTGGTTTGTTTGGTGGCGCCGGTGTGGGTAAAACAGTGCTCATTATGGAGCTTATCAATAACATCGCAAAAGGACACAACGGGTTCTCTGTATTTACAGGAGTAGGAGAGCGTACTCGTGAAGGTAACGACTTGTTGCGTGAAATGATTGAAAGTGGTGTAATGAAGTATGGCGATAAATTTGCCGAAGGCATGGAAAAAGGTGAGTGGAATCTTGCCGATGTTGACATGGATAAGGTAAAAGAATCGCAAGCTACGCTCGTTTTCGGACAAATGAATGAACCACCGGGAGCACGTTTGCGTGTTGCTTTGTCGGGTTTGACTGTTGCAGAGCAATTCCGTGATCAAGATGGTGGAGGTAAAGAGATTTTGTTGTTTATTGACAATATATTCCGTTTCACTCAGGCCGGTTCTGAGGTTTCGGCTCTTCTTGGCCGTATGCCTTCAGCCGTAGGTTATCAACCTACATTGGCTTCTGAAATGGGTAAATTGCAGGAACGTATCACATCAACTAAGAATGGTTCAATCACATCGGTGCAAGCGATTTATGTACCTGCCGATGACTTGACCGACCCTGCTCCTGCTACTACATTTAATTTCTTGGACGCAACAACAGTGCTTAGCCGTAAGATTGCCGAGTTGGGTATTTATCCTGCTGTTGATCCTCTTGAATCAACATCTCGCATTCTTGATCCAAATATCATTGGTGAAGACCACTATAACACAGCTCAAGCAGTAAAACAATTGCTTCAGAAATATAATGAACTTCAAGATATTATTGCAATTCTTGGTGTTGATGAACTTTCTGATGAAGATAAACTTGTTGTGGCACGCGCACGTCGTGCTCAACGTTTCTTGTCGCAACCTTTCTTCGTTGCCGAACAATTTACCGGTCTTCCCGGTGTGATGGTTCCGCTTAGTGAGACAATACGTGGATTTAAGATGATTCTTAGCGGAGAAATGGACGAATATCCTGAACAAGCGTTCCTCAATGTCGGAACTATTGACGAGGCTATTGCGAAAGGTAAGAAACTTCTTGAAGAAGCTAAGTAAAAGATTATTAACTATGATACTGAAAATTATATCGGCAGAAGACGTTGTTTTTAGCGGGGAAGTGGATTTGGTGACTCTCCCCGGTGAAAAAGGAGCATTTACGGTGCTCAATAATCATGCGTCGTTAATTTCAACACTGCTACCCGGTAAAATTATATATGACGAAGGTGGCAAGCGTAGTGAAGTTGAGACAACCGGAGGATTGGTTGATGTCGATAATAATGTAGTGTCGGTGTGTTTGTATTAAATATGAAAAAAGTATTTCTCATATTGATGGTTGTGTTATCTACGATACTTGTATCGCAGAGTGCTAACGCATCAACATCAGAAGGTGGTGAATTGCAAATTAAAGAAACAATATTCCATCACCTATGCGATGGATATGGTTGGGAAGTACCATTTTCACATCATCATCGCATTCCATTGCCTATAATTGTCAGAGATTGTTCTGGACAATGGCATTGCTTCTCATCTTCACGTGTAACCGATGGTGGTACATATGAAGGATTTTATATTGCTCATGGTGGTGCCTATAACGGGAAAGTTGTGAGTGTTGACGCAAACGGAAACGAATATCGACCGATTGATTTGTCAATAACAAAAAATGTGTTGGCATTGTTTATTTCTGTTTTTGTCGTAATTGCATGTGTGCTAAGTGTTGCAAATTGGCATCGTAGAAATGGGCATAAAGCTCCTCATAAAGGTGTCGGAGCAATCGAGTCACTGATAGTATTTGTTTACGATGGTGTAATAAAGTCAACGTTGAAAGACCAAGCTCGTCGTTTTGCTCCATATCTGCTCACGGTGTTCTTTTTCATCTTTGGAATGAATCTGTTGGGCTTGATGGTTATATTCCCCGGTGGAGCCAACTTGACCGGAAACATTGCGGTGACACTTGTGCTTGCAATCATGACATTCCTCGTGACCAATATATTTGGCACAAAACACTATTGGAAAGATATATTTTGGCCCGATGTGCCATTGTGGCTTAAATTCCCGTTGCCCATCATGCCGGTTATTGAAATATTCGGTATGTTCACTAAGCCGGCGGCATTGACAGTGCGTCTATTTGCCAATATGATGGGTGGACACATGATTGTGATAGTGTTGACAATGCTCATCTTCATATTTGCCCCAATGGGAGCAGGTGTAACAGGCGCAACAACTGTGGTATCGGTAATTTTCTCGATATTTATGTTGTTGATCGATGTTTTGGTGAGTTTCATTCAAGCCTACGTGTTTACGATGTTGTCAACAATTTTCATATCATTGGCACAAGAAAATCCTCACCATGAAGAAGAGAGTGAAACGACACAAGTCATAGAAAAGTAAAATTGAAATAATTAATAACAATAAAAATAACATTAAAAACGATTTATTATGTTAGCAATGATTTTAGCAGCCGTTGAACCTTTGTTAGGTCTTGGCGCAAGTATTGGAGCTGCAATCGCAGCAATTGGTGCAGGTATCGGTATCGGTAAGATTGGTGCAGCCGCAATGGAAGCAATTGCACGTCAACCCGAGTCGGCAGGTGACATTCGTAGTAATATGATTGTTATCGCAGCATTGGTTGAAGGTGTGGCACTATTTGCTGTTATCGTTTGTATTCTTGCTTTGTTTGTATAATAACAATCTCCCGGTATGGAACTATTCACGCCTGATTTCGGCTTGATATTCTGGATGTTCTTGTCATTTGCCGTGCTTTTCATTGTACTATGGAAGTTTGCATGGCCTGTGATAATTAAAGGAATTGAAAGCCGTGCCGACCTCATCGATAAAGGTGTGGAGTACGCTCAGAACGCAAAGGAGCAACTTGACCATGCCCGCGAAGAGGCGGATAAATATATTGCAGAAGCTCGTCGTCAACAAGCTGAAATGTTGCGTGAGGCCGATCGTATGAAAACTCAAATTATTGAAGAGGCTAAGGCTGCAGCTCAACATGAAGCTCAAAAAGTTATGGATGCCGCTAAAGTTTCAATAGAGCAATCACGCAAAGAAGCGGAACAAAGTTTCCGCAAAGAAGTGAGCGCTTTTGCTTTGGACATTGCAACGAAAGTTGTAAGAAACCAATTGGCCGATGAAACTGCGCAAACCAAGTTGGTGAACACTCTGCTTGATGAAATGGAGAATAAAAATTAAACGCAATGAATGAAGGTCTTATTCCACGAAGATATGCAAAAGCATTATTTGAGTATGCGACAGAAAAATCGGTCGCAACTCAGATTTATGGCTTGATGCAAAATCTGGAGTTTAATTTTGCTCAAGCACAATCGCTTCAAACGATTGTGAGCAATCCATTTGCTTCATCGGCCGATAAGGTCAAACTTTTGACTACGGCAGCCGGGGCCACTGCTGAAGATGTTGTTTATGCCGATTTCCTAACGTTGTTATCGACCAATAAACGCATCGACATGGTGCGCTCAATAGCAATGGCATATCAGGAGATATACCGAAAGGCCAATAATATTTATCAGGTTGAGGTTGTAACTGCGTCAGAGCTTTCTTCTCAAGATGAATCGCGTATGAAATCGTTGATACGTACACATCTTAACGGAGGTGAAATGGAATATAGTCATAGAATCGACCCAACGTTAATAGGCGGTTTTATTGTCAATATCGGCTCTGAACGATTAGATGCCTCTATCAGTAATGAATTAAAACAATTGCGTTTGAAACTTTTAAGTAACTAAAGAATGATAAACCCAAGCGAGATTTCGGAAGTTTTAAAACAACAACTTGAAAACGTAAATACAAAAGTTTCGTTTGAAGAAGTTGGTACAGTCCTTGAAGTAGGTGATGGTGTTGCCCACGTTTATGGACTTGATAAAGTGTGCGCCAACGAGCTCGTAGAGTTTGAAAATGGTGTAAAAGGTGTTGCCTTAAACTTGGAGGAAAGTAACGTTGGTGTTATTTTGCTTAACAATGTTGACAAGGTTACAGAGAACATGACTGTGCGTCGAACCGGCGAAATCGCTTCAATACCAGTTGGCGAAGGTCTCATGGGTCGCGTTATCAATGTCTTGGGTGAGCCCATTGACGGTCGTGGACCCATTGCAGGAGAGTGTCTTTTGATGCCACTTGAGCGCAAGGCTCCCGGTGTTATATTCCGCCAACCGGTAAAACAACCATTGCAAACCGGTATCAAAGCCGTTGACTCAATGGTGCCCATTGGTCGTGGACAGCGTGAGTTGATTATCGGTGACCGCCAAATTGGTAAAACTGCCATTGCCATCGACACTATCATAAATCAACGTAAAAACTTTGATGAAGGTAAGCCTGTTTATTGCATATATGTAGCAATTGGTCAAAAAGCATCTTCAGTAGCTGCTATTGTTGAGACTTTGCGCCAACATGGAGCACTCGATTATACGGTTGTTGTTGCTGCAACAGCTGCCGATTCGGCTGCGATGCGTTATTATGCTCCATTTGCCGGTGTTGCAATTGGTGAATATATCCGCGATACAGGACGTGACGCTCTTATTGTTTATGACGATTTATCAAAGCAAGCAGTTGCCTATCGTGAAATTTCATTGATTTTGAAACGTCCTTCAGGTCGTGAAGCATATCCCGGTGATATCTTCTATTTGCATTCACGTCTTCTCGAACGTGCTGCAAAGATTATTGATAATCAAGAAGTGGCTTCAAAGATGAATGATTTGCCCGAAGTCTTGAAACCATTGGTAAAAGGCGGTGGTTCACTCACTGCGCTTCCTATCATTGAGACTCAAGCAGGTGACGTTTCGGCATATATCCCTACCAATGTAATTTCAATTACTGACGGACAGATATTCCTTGAAACCGCATTGTTTAATCGTGGTATTCGCCCGGCTATCAATGTGGGTATCTCGGTGTCTCGTGTAGGTGGTAACGCTCAAATCAAGTCAATGAAAAAGGTTGCGGGTACTCTCAAAATTGACCAAGCTCAATTCTGCGAACTTGAAGCATTTACCAAATTCGGTGGCGATATTGACCCTGTCACAGCTCGTGTGATAGACAAAGGTCGTAAAAATGAAAGATTGCTCATTCAACCTCAATATCAACCCGTTGCTGTTGAAGAAGAAGTTGCTGTGATATATTGCGGTACCAAAGGTTTGCTTGAAAAAGTTCCAATGGACAAAATTGCAGAGTTTGAAAAATTATTTATTCAACTATTGCATGCCAAATATCAGAAAGACGTGCTTGATGTTATAAAGAGCGGTCAACTCACCGACGAGGTTACTGAAAAATTGGCGTTAGCAGCACAAGAAATCACAAGTCGCTATTAATTAATTGATAAAGAATGGCTACGCTACGAGAATTGAAAGGTCGCATAGGCTCTGTTGCTTCATCAGAGAAGATAACAGGTGCAATGAAGATGATATCTTCGGCCAAAATGCATAAGGCTGAACAGGCTTTGCGTCGTTTGCTCCCATTTAGGCAACAAGTAGAAACAATAATAGGGAATCTATTATCGGCCGATGCTCAATTTTCTTCACCACTGCTTCAGTCGCGCGATGTAAATCATGTCGCTATTGTTGTTTTGGGGTCAGACGATGGACTTTGCGGAGCTTATAATGTTAACATATTCAAGCAACTTGTAGCTAAAATAGCTGATTATAGAGCCAAATGGGGTCAGCAGATAGAAATTGATGTTTATCCTGTTGGTTCTAAAATCTTAAAAGCAGTAAAGAAAATAGCATCAAACACAATTAAAGTTGTTGATGAAGATGTCGATTCAAAAGCCTCGGCCGATGAAGTTAAGCAATTTGTTGCCATGTTGCAGCAAAGATTTATCAATAACGAAATAGATCGTGTTGACTTCTTGTACATGAGTTTCAAGAGTGTTAGCCGTCAAGTTTTGACTCATGAGCAATTGTTACCCGTCGAACAAAATACGTTTGACAAAGTGGGTAAAGTTGCAAGTGCACGTCCTTATTTGTTTGAACCTGACGTAAATAGCATCTTTACGACTGTTTTGCCTCTATATATCCTATCGGTAATGCAAGAGGTGTTTACCGAAAACCGAGCTTCGGAACAAGCAGCTCGCGTGATGGCAATGCAAAGTGCTAATGATAATGCTAAAAAACTGCTTGAACAATTGCGCTTGGAATATAACAAGTTGCGTCAACAAAGTATTACAACCGAACTCCTTGATATCGTTGGAGGACAGATAAAGAATTAAGTACTAAAATCATAAACTAAGATTTATACATATCTATGGGTAGTGTAAAAGATTATTTTTCATCATTAGGGTCGGGTATTGCAAGCCTATTAAAAGGTATGCAGATAACCGGTAAAGAATTTATTACCCCTAAGATTACAGAAAAATATCCTGAAAATCGTGAGACTGTGAAAGTGCCGGAGCGTTTCCGTGCAATTCTCACTCTCAAGTATGACGACGAAGGTCGTCACAAATGTATCGCGTGCGGTATCTGTCAACGTAATTGCCCCAATGGAACAATTACAATCACTTCTAAAATGGTTGATACCCCCGATGGCAAGAAAAAACGTAAACTTGATAAGTATATCTATGACTTAGGAAGTTGTACTTTCTGCCAATTGTGTGTAACAACATGTCCGCAAGATGCTCTTGATTTTTCTAATGATTTTGAGCAAGCAGTTTTCACTCGTGAAAAACTTGTGAAACAACTGAATTATCTTCCTGAAAAAGAAGATCCCGCTCCATCTCCTGAAGAGTTGGCAAGAATGGCTGCTGAAAAAGAAGCTAAGATTGCTGCCGCTAAAGCCGCTGCTGCCGCTAAGAAAGCTGCTGCCGCTGCCGCCGGAGATGCAACTCAAGTTACTCCTGAAAATAAAGAAAATTAATCACATATGGAATCAGTAGGAAGTATCATTATGTATTGGGTGGTCGCTATTGCGATTATCCTATTCTCGGTACTGACTGTCACCACTCGCAAAATTTTGCGTTCGGCAACCTACCTGCTCTTTACATTATTTGCCACAGCCGCAGTTTATTTCCTAATGGACTATCAGTTCTTGGGTGCTGTGCAAATAGCTGTGTATGCGGGAGGTATCGTAGTGCTTGTTGTCTTCTCGATATTGTTGACAAGCAAGCCTGGTGACAAAGCCGAGAAACTTGCCTCTAAAAAACGCGCACTTGGTTTGTTGGCTGCTTTTGCCATGCTGTGTGTGTCGGGTTATGCTTTGTTGAGCCGTTGTGGATTCTTTGCCAAAATGCCTGAAATGGAAGAAGTTGGTATGAAACGCATCGGGGCCGAATTGCTTAGCTCGGGTGAGGGTGGAATGCTCTTGCCTTTTGAGGCGATCAGTGTGTTATTACTCGCGTGTATAATCGGTGGCATCGTAGTTGCTCGTAAAAGGTAAATGATTATGGACATTAATTTGATGTTTTATTTAATCCCCAGCCTAATAATGTTTTGCTGCGGTGTTTACGGGTTCATTACCCGCAAAAATATGATTGCGATATTAATCTCTCTTGAGCTAATGCTCAACGCTGTAGATATTAACTTTGTCGTGTTCAATCGTTTCTTGTTCCCCGGTGAATTAGAGGGTATGTTCTTTACTCTATTTGCTATTGCTATTGCAGCTGCCGAAACTGCTTTGGCCATTGCGATTATCATCAACATTTTCCGCGTGACTAAGAACATCGATATTCGCGACCTCAATAAAATGAAATTCTAAACGCTATGGACCAGATTACATCAGTTTTAATTTTGGCATTGCCGTTGTGCATGTTCTTGCTCCTTGGTGTCTTTGGCAACAAGATGAGCCATAAAATGGCAGGTATTCTCGGTACATTAGGCATGGGTGTGACTCTAATCCTTGCCTATTCTACAGCGTTTACCTATTTCTTCAGTGGAAGTGAATTATTCATTGATGCAGCCGGTAATCGCTTGCAATCAGTTGTCTTTGACCACACTTGGCTCGCATTTACCGATAATCTTGTGATTAAACTTGGTTTCCTTCTTGACCCAATCTCAGCCATGATGCTTGTGGTTATTACCACTATTTCGTTCATGGTACATTTGTATAGCTTGGGTTATATGCATGGTGAAACCGGATTCCAACGTTACTATGCGTTCTTGTCGTTGTTTAGTTTCTCAATGCTCGGATTGGTTGTTGCTACCAATATCTTCCAAATGTATATTTTCTGGGAACTTGTTGGTGCGTCATCTTATTTGCTCATTGGTTTCTACTATACAAAACCAAGTGCTGTATCAGCATCTAAGAAAGCATTTATCGTTACTCGCTTTGCCGACCTCGGTTTTTTGGTTGGTATCCTCATTCTCTCGTTCTACACCAATACATTTGACTTCGTGTCAATGACAAGCAATCCTCAAAATGTGCTTGCAAGTACAGGTGGAGCAATGTTTATGGGTGGCTCAGTATTGACTTGGGCGCTTGTTCTCATCTTCATGGGAGGTATGGGTAAATCAGCTATGATGCCTCTTCACATTTGGTTGCCCGATGCAATGGAAGGCCCGACACCTGTTTCAGCGCTCATTCACGCTGCTACAATGGTTGTGGCCGGTGTATTTTTGGTAGCTCGCATGTTCCCTGTTTATCTCATGGAGGTTACTGCCCTTGAGATAGTAACATGGGTGGGTGCATTAACTGCTTTGTATGCAGCAATTGTAGCATGTACTCAAGTTGACATCAAACGTGTGCTTGCGTTCTCTACAATTTCGCAAATTGCATTCATGATGGTGGCTCTCGGTGTGGCTCGTGATACAATCCACGAAGGCGTTGGTTATATGGCTTCAATGTTCCACCTTTTCACTCACGCAATGTTTAAAGCATTGTTGTTCTTGGGTGCCGGTGCATTGATTCATGCCGTACACTCAAACGACTATACATCTATGGGTGGCTTGCGCAAATATATGCCCATTACTCACATCACATTCCTCATTGGCTGTCTTGCCATTGCAGGTATTCCTCCATTTGCGGGATTCTTCTCTAAAGACGAAATTCTTGTTGCTGCATTTGAAAACAGCCCATTGTGGGGTATTTGGATGACAGCTGTTGCAGGTCTCACTGCATTCTATATGTTCCGTCTTTACTATCGCATTTTCTGGTGGAACGAACCCGACTATGAACATCACGGTCATGTACCCCATGATGCTCCTTGGACAATGACATTGCCTCTCATCATTCTTGCGGCAGTATCATGTGTGGCCGGATTTATTCCTTTTGGAGAACTCGTTTCATGGAATAGAGAAGCCTATCACATTCATTTGAACATTCCTGTTGCTGCTACAAGTGTAATTGTTGCTGTGTGTGCAATTGCTCTTGCTACAGTGATGTATCGTAAAGAAAATTCACTCCCCGATAAAGTGGCCAATAGCGTTAAAGGTTTGTGGACTGCAGCCTACAATCGTTTCTATTTTGACGAGTTGTATCTGTTCATTACCCACAAGATTATTTTCAATCTCGTGAGCCGTCCTATTGCTTGGTTTGACCGCCACATTATCGATGGTTCGATGGATATGTTTGCTACACTTGCCCACAAAGCTTCCGGAGCAATAAAAGGTTTGCAATCGGGTAACATTCAATCCTATGTGCTCATCTATCTCATGGGTGCATTGCTCATTGGAGTTGTTACCGTAGTGTGTGTGGTAATATTATAACAATAGTGCTAATCGATAAAATATAGTAACTTATGTTTGAGAATATATTAATCTATTTTGTGGTAATCCCCGTGCTCATGCTCGGAGGACTTGCCCTCTGCAAAAATATAAAGCAGATTCGCGCTGTAGCCGTTGTCGGTTCGCTGGCTTTGGTTGGGCTATCGATAGCACTGTTGCTTGGTTATCTCGAGCAACGCGCTGCCGGTGCTACTGCTGAGATGTTATATGTTGACTCTTGGACATGGTTTGCCCCATTAAACATCAACCTCGCTGTGGGTGTTGACGGTATTTCTGTGGCAATGCTCATCTTGTCAGCTATAATTTTGCTCACCGGTTCGTTCGCTTCATGGAAAATTGATCCGCTACCCAAGGAATTTTTCCTTTGGTTGATATTGCTTTCAATCGGTGTATTTGGATTCTTTATCACCATTGACTTGTTCACAATGTTTATGTTCTATGAGGTTGCTCTCATTCCGATGTATCTTCTCATTGGAGTGTGGGGTAGTGGCAACAAGAACTATTCGGCCATGAAATTGACTCTTATGTTGATGGGTGGCTCGGCATTCCTCATGCTCGGACTCATTGGTATTCACTATCATTCAGCTCCCGAAGGTCAACCTCTTACATGGAACCTCCTTGAAATTGCTCAAAACAATGCCATCGATCGCAATTGGCAATACTTCCTATTCCCAATGACATTTGTTGGCTTCGGTGTTCTTGGTGCAATGTTCCCATTCCACACTTGGAGTCCCGACGGTCACGCTTCGGCTCCCACTGCGGTGTCAATGCTTCACGCAGGTGTATTGATGAAATTGGGAGGTTATGGCTGTTTCCGTGTTGCAATTTACCTTATGCCTGAGGCTGCAAACGAATTGGCTTGGATATTCTTGATTCTTACCGGTATTTCGGTTGTATATGGTGCATTTAGCGCATGTGTTCAAACCGACCTTAAGTACATCAATGCCTATTCATCAGTGAGCCACTGTGGTCTTGTGCTCTTTGCAATCCTTATGCTCAACACCACTGCAATGACAGGTGCAATCATGCAGATGCTTTCTCATGGTCTCATGACAGCTCTCTTCTTTGCTCTCATTGGTATGATTTATGGACGTACTCACACTCGTGACATTCGCATGATGGGTGGTTTGATGAAGATCATGCCATTCTTAGCTGTTTGCTACGTCATTGCCGGTATGGCATCTCTTGGTCTCCCGGGCTTGAGTGGTTTCGTTGCTGAAATGACAATCTTTGTTGGTTCATTCCAACACACCGATATGTTCCACCGTGTATTCACTATCGTGGCTTGTTGCTCAATCGTGATCACTGCTGTTTACATCTTGAGAGTAGTCGGAAAACTATTGCTCGGCCCTGTTCAAGATAAACACCATTTGGAACTCACCGATGCAACATGGTGGGAACGCCTTTCAACCATCACACTTATTGTGAGCGTGGCTGCAATCGGTTGCTTCCCCAATTTCTTCGCCGAATTGATCAAATTCACTTTCAGCGAAAATATTTTCAAAGTATTAGGTATGAATTAATAAGATTAATAAGAAATGGATTACTCACAGTTTTTAGCAATGAAGCAAGAAATAGGATTGTTAGTCGTATTTCTATTAGTCTTCCTCTATGACACATTCATGCCCAAGAAAGCTCAAAATAGTCTTTCGGCAATTACCTGTATCTTCTTTGGATTGTTTACACTTGCCGGATTCTGTCCATGTCTTTCTTACGATGCAAATGCATTCAGTGGCATGTATGAAACCTCAGCGGTTATTGTTGCAATAAAGAATATTCTTAACGTGGGAGTGCTCATCGTGCTCATTCAATCAATAAAATGGGCCAATAGTGAGTCTCAAATCATGCGTCGTGGCGAATTTTACGAGCTGTTGCTTGTGACACTTTTCGGCATGTATCTCATGATTTCGGCTCGTCACTTCTTGTTGTTTGTCATCGGTCTCGAAGCAGCATCACTTCCTTTGGCTGCAATGGTGGCATTTGACAAAAAACAATATGAAAGTCATGAAGCCGCAGTTAAGTACATCTTGACAGCTGTTTTCTCATCAGCTATTTTCTTGATGGGATTGTCATTTGTTTATGGCCTTGCCGGAACACTTTATTTCGACCAACTCGCCTTTGCTGTTGCAATTGAAGGCTCTAAAAGTGTAATGCTCATTATTGCTCTCATCTTTGTAATTGCAGGTATCGGATTCAAACTATCGCTTGTTCCTTTCCACTTGTGGACTGCCGATGTTTATCAAGGTGCTCCAACTTCAGTTACAGCCTATTTGTCGGTAATTTCAAAAGGTGCTGCTGCATTTGCGTTCTTCGTTGTGATGGCACAAGTATTTGGCGCCGTATATAGTCAAGTGTGGGAGTGGATGTTATATGCTCTCATCGTGTTGACAATCACCATAGGTAACTTGTTCGCTTTGCGTCAACGCAACATGAAGCGATTCCTTGCGTTCTCATCTATTTCACAAGCCGGATACATAATGCTTGGCGTTATCGCAAACACTACCGGTGGATTGGGATCGTTGATGTACTATATTTTAGTGTACATCTTCTCCAATCTTGCAGCCTTTGGCGTTGTTGCGGCTATTGAGAATGCTACCGGAAAAGTATCAATGGACGACTATAACGGATTGTACAAAACCAATCCTCGTTTGTCGTTTGCCATGATGCTTGCAATGTTCTCACTTGCCGGTATTCCTCCATTTGCAGGATTTTTCTCTAAATTCTTCATCTTTACATCAGCTATCGAGCAAGGTTCAATTGCGATATATGTGTTAGTTCTCATCGCATTGATTAATACAATACCTTCACTCTACTACTATTTGCTTGTAGTAAAAGCAATGTTCATAAATGAGAATGAAACACCAATCGCTACATTCAAATCGTCGGTTTCTGAACGATTGGGATTGTGGATTTGTGTTGCCGGTATCATTCTATTGGGTATTGTAAGCTGTTTCTATAGCTCTTTGTTGGAACTTACCAACGCAATGTAATTATCAGCAATTATATAAGATTGTAAAAAAATGTGTAGCGAGCGTAAATTTTACGCTCGCTACTATTTTTAATCTACAAAAGTACTATCTTTGTAGTGTGAAATCAATCTTGGCTTACATATTATTTGTGATGTGTGTGGCAATAACGGCTTGTCACTCTCAGTCGGCTTATGACAGCCGTCTGTTGCTTGCCGACTCCATCATGCAGCATCGCCCCGATTCGGCATTGGCCCTGCTTCGCAACGTTAACGCCTCCGACCTGTCATCTGAAGCCGACGTGGCCCTCCATGCCTTGTTGCTCTCACAAGCCTACGACAAAAACTATATCGACCTCACCAACGACTCACTCATCTCCATTGCCGTTGACTATTTCTCTGAAGGCAATGAGCCACGCTACGCAATGCTCTCCCACTACTATCATGCTTGCGTCCTATTCAATGCTCAGAAATATAGCGATTGTGTGTTGGCTTGCATGAAAGCTGAGTTGTCAGCCAAACAAATAAGTGATGATTTTTATCTCGGAATGATATATCGACATCTACTGTTTGTTCACAACGCCACCTATAACTTTTCAGAGGCATTGTCCTATGCCCAGAAGTCTTATACGCATTTTAAAGCGTCGGGCAAAGAACTATATTCCAGGTGGGCTCTTAAAGATTTGGCAGTTTCTTATCATAATAATTCACAATGTTCAAAGAGTCTTGAACTGTTTTATGACGTTATTAAAATTGCTCACCAATCCCAAGATTCTGTATTCCTTAGTGATGCATTAAGTTTATATACAGTCATATTAGGGCAAGCAAAAAAATATGACGACGCATTGAGTATTGTTGATTCGTTATATGCCAGTGCACAGCCGAAAACATCATTTGAATATAGCAGTTTCAGCTACATTTATGCCAAATGTGGTGATGTTGCAAAAGCCGGAATGTGTTTAACCAAGAGTTGTGATTTAGCTTCAACGCTAAATGATTCGCTAAGCATTGAATATGCTTGGCGACAATTGGCTCGTGTAAGCAAAGACAGTGTGGAATATTACAAGCATCAATATAAAATAGCTAATTTTAGGAATAAGCAATATACCGATTCTACTAAAATAGCAATTGCAGCGGCTCAGCGCAATGCCCAAACATCTCAGTTTAATGCAAAAATAAAGCAGACTGAACAGCGAGTTTATATCCTATACATTATAGCAACAATCTTAATACTATTCATTGTAATGTGTATCTGTGTGATTTACAAGCGAAAGAAAGATGCCACGCGCTTGAACATCTTTTTTCAACAGCAACTCGCTAAATATAATCAGAATATAAATGAACTTAAGATAAAACTCGACACCAAAGAAACTTCACAAAAAAAAGACCAAGATGAACAAAATCGATTACAGTTAGAACTCGATTTGCTCAAAGAAGTTTCGCAATTTGGCGGTCAAGCCCGAAAGTACGCCGACAATATTGTAAAGAGTGCAAACATTACAAGTAAATTTGAAAATATATCAAGCGACTTGACAGGATCAATCACCGAAGATGATTGGGACGAACTGAACAAACTTGTAATGTCACAATATCCTAAATTTAAAATCACATTATTATCATCAACACTGACCGATAGTGATGTTAAATTTTGTTTGATGAGCAAAATAGGATTGTCACCAACAAAAATTTCAATTATAACACACCGTGCAAAAAGCTCTGTAAGCTCATCTAAAAAACGCATCTATAAAAAAATAACAGGCGAAGAAGGGTCTGCACGCAATTTTGATGAGTTAATCTGCTCTTTGTAATTATCTGTGCGTCAGTAAGTTGTAAAAAGCGAACTAAAAGCGAACTAAATTTTTTGGTCAAAACGAAAATCATGTATAGTTTTGCAAGGCAATAACAAAGAAATAAGATGCGGGCGACTATGGTTCTCCGTCAAGTAGCCCCGATTTCAAATGCTTTTCACCATGAATAAAATTGTAAATTCCCTAGTTATAACTCTCACAATGATAATAACGGCTTGTCACTCTCAGTCGGCTTATGACAGCCGTCTGTTGCTTGCCGACTCCATCATGCAGCATCGCCCCGATTCGGCATTGGCCCTGCTTCGCAACGTCAACGCCTCCGACCTGTCATCTGAAGCCGACGTGGCCCTCCACGCCTTGTTGCTCTCACAAGCCTACGACAAAAACTATATCGACCTCACCAACGACTCTCTCATCTCCATTGCCGTTGACTATTTCTCTGAAGGCAATGAGCCACGCTACGCAATGCTCGCCCACTACTATCGTGGTCGAGTATTTGAAAACTCCGGGAAAATTCACAAAGCAATTATTGAATGCACCAAAGCCCAACAATATTCCGGTCAAACCAATGACTACTTAGCAGTTGGCTTGATATACTCTCATTTAGGGTACAACTATAACAACTATTATGATTTTGAAAAAACAATCGAGTACAACTTGTTAGCGGCAAAGTATTACGAATTAGCACAAAAACACTACCACAAACTTTACGCACTGAGTGAGGTTGCATCTGCTTATATTAACAACTTGGAGTATCCCAAAGCTTATGATATTTTGCAACAACTCATCACCGAAGCAACCGACTCATGTGACTACGAAATGATTGAGACTGGCAACAAATATATGATTACCCTATATTCTGCGACAAAAAAATATGCCCAGGTATATGACATATATCAATCACTGATTTCCAATAATCCTAATACCATATTTGCCTCTTCCACATATATGAGCATCGCAATGGCTTGTGCTCACATTCAGCGCGAAAACGAAATCAATACATTTATAGATAAAGCCTGGAATGTTTCTAAAGATAAAGCCGACACGATATTAATTCACTTCAATACGGCTAATAT